>CAYZJH010000020.1:0-56462 GCA_964478625.1 uncultured Desulfobacteraceae bacterium | reverse complement strand
CAACCTACTGATTAAGAGTCAGGTGCTCTGCCTAGTTGAGCTAACGGCCCTTGGAACTGGTTTTTATATCAACAACAATCGAATCTTTTACATTCACCGAAAAACTTTGTCAATATTTTTTCCCTTGAATGCAGTTACAAATTTGAAAATGGGTTACCCCGCTGATTTTTGAACTGGAATATCGGATTTATTGACATGGGGTGAATATCCGACTTATAGTGTTGCAGCATATTGAACCTAAAAGGTCAGATGGAATCTGGCGGAAGTGCATGGGAATCGAACCCACCCGGGACGGTTTTAGCGCCCCACACCGGATTTGAAGTCCGGGAGCCCCACCAGTGAGCTGCGCACTTCCATAACAAGCTGATATCAAGATGCTAAATAAAAATTAAAAATAGGTATATTATAATCTTTAATGGTTTTGTCAATGCTTAATTGGCTTAATTGGCATCTGAATGAAAAGTTTGATGTCATCGGAAAAATTCCATTAAAGTATGCGTGAATTTAAGATTTATCGGGATAAGAAATTGAATGCTCATTTGATGGCAAAAACAGTCACACTCAAGGATGAAACGGAGTTTTACAATGATAAATAAGGAGAGGCTTGCAGAAACATTTAAGTTTTTGGTTGAGATTGACAGTGTTTCCAGGGAGGAAGGGGAAATCTGTTTAAAAATTCAAAAAATCATTGAGTCCATGGGCGCGGAAACCTTTGTGGACCATGCTGGGGCAAAGACGGGAAGCGATACGGGCAATCTGATAGCCAAAATACCGGGAAACACTTTTGCGCCTCCTCTTTTATTGAATGCTCATATGGATACTGTCGAACCCGGGCGGGGAGTACGCCCGGTGTTTAAAAACGGTATGTTTACCAGTGACGGTTCCACCATATTGGGTGCTGATTGCAAAAGCTCAATCGCCATTATTCTTGAAGTTCTACGAGTGCTTCAGGAGTACAATCTGCCCCACGGATCCCTGGAGATGGTCTTTACCGTTTGTGAGGAAATCGGGCTGTTGGGGGCAAAAAATCTCGATTTCAGCTTGTTGAATTCAACATTCGGATATGTTCTGGATGCAAGTGATATCAACGGAATCGTCACCCGGGCGCCCTCTAACAACAAACTCCTGTTCAAAGTGCACGGCAAGGATGCCCATGCAGGCGCTTCACCGGAAAAAGGGATCAATGCCATCCTTATCACTGCGAAAGCCATTGCCGGATTGGAATTGGGACGTATCGACCATGAAACCACATGCAATATTGGGGTTATTGAAGGCGGGCGTGCAGCCAATATCGTGCCGGACCTTGTTACAGTCAAAGGAGAGGTGAGGAGTCATGATCCGAAAAAACTGGAACTCGTAACAGGTAAAATCGTGAACGCATTTCAACAAGCTGTGGAACTTGCGAAATCCGATAATCCCATTATTGAGGATACGGTCCCTTTTCTTGAACACCTGGTAGAAATTGATTTTTCTTCAACCCATATTGCGGACACAGATCCTGTGGTGGTGCTGGCAAAAAAGGCGGCTTCCAATCTTGGGCGAACTCTGGAAACCAAGAGGTCCGGGGGAGGGGCTGATGCCAATATTTTCTTTTCCAGGGGAATTATCACAGGCGTTCTGGGTACGGGAATGCGGGATATGCATAGTGTGAGAGAATCGGTTTTGCTCGATGACATGGTAAAGGCTGGTGAATTATTGTTGGAAATTATTCAGTTGCATTCCAAGGATGTCTCTGTCTGATTGAGCCAGTGCTCCGCAACTTTGCACTCTTATTTTCTGAAAATTTAAACCGACCTCATGGAAGTCGCCTTTATCCAGAACAATGCCTTGACAAAAATCACACCGGAATATAGAGACGATTCATGAAAAATCGAAAAGAGCCTATACTGTTTTTGGCCACGGGATGCTATACGGGATACATTCCTTTTGCACCGGGTACCTTCGGAACCCTGGCCGGCCTTCCGCTTTGCCTTCTGTTGTCCTTGATCCCTGCTAAAGCGGCATTGGTGGTGATCCTGATTTTTACAGGTTTTGCCATCGGAATTGCTCATCAGGCTGAAAAACAAATGCAGAAAAAAGATCCAGGTCCTATCGTGATTGACGAAGTGGCCGGAATATTGGTTACATTCTGGGCAATACCATTCACCGCGGAAACGGCTGTATTGGGCTTTTATTTCTTTAGAATTCTTGATATTTCAAAACCAGCTCCGGTTCGATATTTGGAAAAGCATTTGTCCGGAGGTGTAGGTATAGTTATGGATGATGTGCTTGCCGGGATTTTAGCCAATTTGATTTTAAGAAGTATCCTGATTTTTTGGATTCCGTGATCATGCCGGAATTATGATGCAATATCTGTCGAGAATTGAAGGGATCTGATCGGTTTGGTCAATCGCATCCCTTATTGTTGAAAATAATGTTAATCAGGCCAAATGAATGAAGGGAAAAGAGTAAAAATTGGAAAAGTTGAAAACGGTTTCCCCAAACGAGCCCGATGAAAATATGAAAGGTACCGGCTTGAACTCGAAACATTCCTCAGAAGACATTCCGGGAAAACCCAAAAAAAGCGCGCTCAGAGAAAATATTGAAGCAATCCTTGTGGCGATTGTGCTGGCCCTTTTTATTCGTACATTCGTGGTACAGGCCTTTAAAATACCTTCCGGATCCATGTTGAACACTCTTTTAATCGGCGATCATATCCTGGTCAACAAATTTATATACGGAGTGAGGCTCCCTTTTGCAGGAACTGTTTTAATCCCGGTCAGTGAACCCAAGCATGATGATATCGTCGTGTTTAAATTTCCCGAGGATCCATCAAAGGATTTTATCAAACGGGTGGTGGGGATTGCAGGAGACACTATCGAGATCCGCAATAAAAAAGTGTATGTTAATGGCGTGCTGAAAGAAAGCGATTTTGCTATTTATCTGGATCCGTATTTTCAGTTCTCGGAACAAAACCGGGACAATTTAGGCCCTTTAACAGTCCCTGAAAACTCAATTTTTGTCATGGGAGACAACCGGGATTACAGTTATGACAGCCGGTTCTGGGGTTTCGTTGATTTAAAAGACCTTAAGGGCAAGGCGTTTATGATCTATTGGTCCTGGAACAGTGAAAATAAGGATTCTTTTATGGATTATGTGAGATGGGATCGAATTTTTCAGAGACTGAAATGACCATTAGAAGATGAAGGGCAAATCGAATATGCAGTTGATGAAAAAAGATATTCTGGACATGCATTCCTTATCAGTAGAAGAAATCCGCATGATTCTGGACACTGCTGAAAACCTGAAAGAAATTTCCCAGCGACCCGTCAAAAAGGTGCCGACTCTTCGGGGCAAAACGGTCGTGATGTTTTTCTATGAACCCAGCACCCGAACCCGAACCTCTTTTGATATTGCCGCCAAGAGACTCAGCGCCGACAGCATTTCCATTTCCGCAAGCACCAGCAGTATGGTCAAAGGCGAGACCTTGATCGACACGGTAAAAAATTTGGAGGCCATGAACCCGGATATCATGGTCCTCAGACATTCCTGTTCCGGAGCCCCGCATATGGTGGCCAGAAGGGTTCCTTTTTCTGTGATTAATGCCGGTGACGGGACCCATGAACACCCTACCCAGGCCCTTTTGGACATGATGACGGTCAGGGAAAAAAAAGGCCGGATCGAAGGGCTCCGGATAGCCATTATAGGCGATATCTCCCACAGCCGGGTGGCAAGGTCCAATTGTATTGGTTTTACAAAGATGGGGGCCCAGGTAACGCTGGCCGGTCCCCCTACAATGATTCCCAAGGGAATTGAATCTTTGGGGATATCGGTCACCTATTATATGGATGAGGCCATTGAAAATGCTGATGTCATTATGATGCTCAGAATCCAGAAAGAGCGCCAGGCCGGTTTTCTATTTCCAAGTGAAAGGGAGTATGCCAACACATACGGTCTGAATCTTAACAGGCTTAAAAGGGCCAAAGACGATGTGTTGATTATGCATCCGGGTCCGATAAACCGGGGTGTGGAAATTTCTCCCGAAGTTGCCGACGGTCCCTATTCCGTTATTTTAGACCAGGTGACCAATGGTGTTGCGGTACGTATGGCCCTTTTATACCTGGTATCTGGAGGAAAAAGAAATGTGGATGCTGATTAAAGGAGCAAAGGCTGTTGATCCAGGATCACCTCTTAACGGTAAACATGTGGACATCCTGATCAGGGATGATCGAATTGCAGAAATTTTTTCCAGCAAGGAACGGGTTCAGAAGCAAAAGGGTATCGATACTTCCCATGGCAAAATCATTCCGGATCGCATTGTCAATGCCGAGGGTCTGCTTGTATTTCCCGGTTTGATCGATATGCACGTGCATTTTCGGGAGCCCGGTCATGAATATAAAGAAACCATTGAATCCGGATCAAAGGCTGCTGCCTGGGGGGGATTCACAGCGGTTTGCACCATGCCCAATACCAAACCGGTCAATGATAATGCTCAGGTGACCCGATTTATCCTTGAGCAGGCCGCCAAAGTCGCCAAAGTGCGTGTTTATCCGGTAGCTGCGATCAGTAAAGGACTTAAGGGTGATTCTTTGTGTGAATTCGCCGAACTGAAAGCTTCGGGAGCCATAGCCGTATCCGATGACGGCAATCCTGTTACCAACAGTCAATTGATGCGAAAGGCCCTGGAATATGCCAAGGCGTTCGGTTTGCTCGTGATTTCTCATTGTGAGGTTCCGGAGTTGGTGGGAAACGGAGTGATGAATGAAGGAGAAACAGCGACCCGTATGGGTTTAGCCGGCATTCCGAATGCTGCTGAAAGTATCATGGTGTCAAGGGACATTGCGCTGAGTGAATTGACTCAAATGCCGGTTCATATTGCTCATGTCAGCACCCGTCAATCGGTTGAAGCCATAAGGGAGGCCAAGAATAAGGGAATCAAAGTCACCGCAGAGACCGCACCCCATTATTTTACCCTTACGGATCAGGCGGTCGGCGATTATGATACCCATGCCAAAATGAATCCGCCTTTACGGTCCGAACAGGATCGAATTGCCGTTTGCCAGGGGCTTGCTGACGGGACCATCGATGTTATCGCCACGGATCATGCTCCCCACAGTGTTATCGAAAAAGAGGTGGAATTTGACCGGGCGGCAAACGGAATCATCGGGCTTGAAACATCTCTGCCGCTTGGCCTTGAACTGGTCAGAAGAAAAATACTGACGATGGAACAACTGGTTGAGAAAATGGCCATAAATCCTGCAAAAATTCTGAGAATCGACCGGGGGCTTTCCTGGGGAAAAACAGCCGACATTACTTTGATCGATCCGGAGTATGTCCAGACTGTGGATTCGAAAAAGTTTCAATCCAAAAGCCGAAACACACCGTTTGAGGGATGGCATTTAAAAGGCAGGGCCGTGATGACGATTGTCTCGGGACAAGTGGTCTTTGAGGTTTGACAGGGATTCAGCCTTCAGTACCCAGGTTTCAGAGGTCGGTAGTCAGAGGTTAGAGGGCAGAGCGCAGTGTTCGGGGTTCAGTAAATATCGACAAAATTATGGTTTATCCCTTTTTAAAAAAACTTCTATTCAACCTTGATGCGGAAAAAACTCATGATCTTTGCCTGAAGTGGCTTAAGATCAGTCATCGCCTTGGGTTAACGCGATTTTTGCCAAAACCGGTTCCGGCTCCATGCAGGGCCATGGGACTTGAATTTGAAAACCCTGTGGGACTTGCCGCCGGATTTGACAAAAACGGTGATTATATTGATGCTTTGGCCGCCCTGGGATTCGGTTTCATTGAATTGGGAACCGTCACCCCCCGTCCTCAACCGGGAAATCCATCTCCAAGACTGTTTCGTATTCCAGAGCACCAGGCCATCATAAACAGGATGGGGTTTAACAACAAGGGCGTGGATTATCTGGTATCAAAAATCAAAAAGTGTTCCTTTCCAGGCGTAATCGGGGTCAATATCGGTAAAAACCTGACCACAGACGTGACCCATGCCCATGAAGACTATCTCTATTGCTTTCAAAGAGCCTATCCCCATGCGGATTATGTGACCATCAATATTTCGTCTCCAAACACTCCCGGCTTGAGAAACCTGCAATTAAAAGATCATCTGGGTGCGCTCCTGGGATTGATACAGACCGAGAGGAAAAAACTTTTTCAAATGTACCATAGACATGTTCCGGTGGTAGTCAAAATTGCCCCGGACCTGACCGATACGGAGATTTTTTCCTTTACGGAAATTTTTCAAAAATCCGGACTCGATGGGGTCATTGCCACAAACACCACCCTTTCCAGGGAAGGTATTGAAACTTCCGGCATTGCCCATGAGCAGGGAGGCTTAAGCGGTGCTCCCCTTCGAAACCGAGCCCTGCATGTATTAAAAATCTTGAAAAACACACTCGATAACCATACCACCCTGATTGCCTCCGGAGGTATCATGACTGCAGATGATGCCCTCCAAAGACTGACATCCGGTGCAAAGCTGGTGCAGCTTTACACCGGATTGGTTTATTCCGGTCCCGGAATGGTCAATGAAACGGTTGAAAAGATGAATGCATGATTTTTTATTTGACCATGATATCGGTGAATTCAACAGCTTGTTTGAATGTGACCACGGGATATATTTCAGGAAATGTGAAAAACGGCATATATTTTTCCATCATGAGGCCTATTTGCATGTCATCACCCTCAACGATCCAGTATCCTGAGAGTTGCCCGTTAATTTTTCCCCAGTCTTTGAGCAGGCCGCTTTCGATATCTTCTTTTACCATGGCCAGAGCCTGCTTGTAGGCCTGGCCCCGCTCCTTGAAATCCACAGGTTGCCTGTTCCAGTCACCTTCCCAGATAATCAGATATCTTTGCATTGTTATCCTCCTTTTCATGTAGTTATTCTTGCTTCCGATTTTTTAAGCAGGGGCAGATAAACCGTCCTTTCGTCGGGGTACAATTCGATATTGTTTTGTTTGCACTGGTATGCGCATTGCCCGCACCCGATGCATTTTCCGCTGTTTAGAGCCACCTTGCCGTCTTTTAATGCTATTGCGGCAGTTGGGCAGTATTTTGCGCACGTGCCGCACTCTTTGCAGTCGCCATCCTCTTTGATTCGGGCGGCATATGTAGCGTTATAGCTCAATGTGGTGGCGCCCATATTGTAGGGTTTTAAAATGCCACAGCAGTCCCAGCAGCAATTGCAAATAAAAGAAACCGGAAGACCAATATCGTCTTTTTCATGGAGTACGGAATGAACCGCCCCTTTGTCACGAACTTCTTTCAGGATCTCCAAGGCTTCTACTTTGGATATGTTCCTACCATACCCCATTTCAGCATAGGCCTTGACGGTTTTGCCGAAGCCGAGGCAGGATTCCCTCGGCATATTAAAAGAGCAGGAAGATTCCGACAGAGTCTTTCCGTGTCGGCAAATACATGGAAAAGCATAGATTTCATTCAGGTCTCCAAATTTTTCGATAATATCGTTGACATGAAAAGCAGGATACACTTTGGCCCCTGAAGGAGACAAGGCCGTGTTGATGGGGATTGTTTTTCTTCTGGATTTGCCTTGAATTGAGGGATCCATCAACCCGGTTCGCTGGGTGGGTTTTAAAACATGACGCATAACGGTATTTTGAACATTCCGAATGGGGAAAAAATTAAATTTTTTGAAAAATTTGAAATATTCATCCCATTTTTCAGAAAACATTTTTTCCTGGGGTTTGCCCATGTTGTAAAGCATCATGATTTCATACCAGCCGACAGCAATTGAGTTTAAGCGGCAATATTCATTTCCTTTTTTATCGAATTCAATCAGCAATAGTCCCTTTCGTTTCATGGTTTCAAAAAAGGATTGAAACTGCGCATCATTCATATCGACGATTTTTGAGGCCTGTTGATAAGAATACAATCCCGTTCCCATTTTTATAAGGTAATCCAGTTCATCATCAGTGGTGACGAGATTCATCATTTCGACCAGGGGAGGGGTAACGGGAAGCAGCCTTTTGCCCTGCTTGTTCATCATAGACAAAACGGTTTTGATCTTTTTTTTCCTGACGGATGTCATGCGGGGTTTATTCATTTTGTCCTCCACAATTTTTCAATTCAATCTATCTCACGTGATAAATGTCATAACAGACTTCCCCTCTGTCCAGATAAGCCTTGCCGACTTCCACAAACAGCCCCCGGGTCATCCACAGATAATTGGGATGAACGGATTGAAACCACGGATTTGTACGAAGAACAATACCCTCCGGGGGAGGAGGTACGCCTTCAAGAAAATTTTTGTACCCATCAGGACCAAGATCTGTAATGCCTTTGTAATAAATGTAAACCAGGGCGCCGTCGTCGGTCAGGATAGTTGCCCGCACATCCAGAACGCCGACACCGTCGGTGCGAACGGTCAGCCAATCGGCTCCGACAGGAAGGATTATTCCTTTCATCTTCGGTCCGTCAACAGTGCCGCCGGTGATATAAACGTTGATCCTTAGGCCTTCAGCAACAGGTCCGATCACCTCAGGCTCGGACAATTTTGCGATACAAGAGGTGACGTAATCCATCTCATACTCAAAACCATACTTTCCCATATTATCTCCTTTGGAGGGTGGAACAGTTATTTGACGGTTTGGGTCAGCATGCTGAGTGGCATGCTTCTGAGTAAAAAGTTTTCAGGTTTCAGTTGTCAGTGTTCAGAGAGCCGATCCTATAATTCGGGAACATTACTGAAACCTGTACTTGTACACCGGAAACTATTTTTTGACGGTTTGAGCCTGGCGAACCCGTTAGGAGTGCTTATAATTCAAACCTTAACAAATTTATCTGGGGATCAATATCTTTCCACGGAGGTTAGAAATTTTGTTATTTTGTTAACGATGAAAGTGTATATTCCGGAGATATTTGCTGGTCTGTATTAAATTTCTTTTGGGTAGTCAATCAGGAATTTCCTCAATTTTGATAGAAATTTCCCTAAAAAATTTAGATACTTGAAAGTACAAAGTTCTACGGTATACCGGACTTGATCCGGCATTCAGAAAAACCAGTTTCCTGAATCCAGTAGGAAATCGCAACACTTTTGTTTGTGCCCGACTCCCGGTTCAAGCCCGGGACAAGCTTCGCCCATTGGCATCACGTTAAAGTCCTACCTGATATCGGTATCCTGGCCTGAAAGCAGTCTCTTGCATATCATTCTGAGGGAGCGACTCGCAACGGCTTGATGTTTTGAAAAAATATTTCCCATTCAATTGATTGAAACCACGGTGACCGAAGAATCTCTTTTTTCGAAGCCGGACAGGTGATCAGGTCCGACCTGGAGTTGAAAAAAGAATGACCGTGCCGGCAGGGAGGAAAGATTCTTCGTCGGCCACTGGGCGCGTGTCATATAACCGTGTGCGATGTCGGCCTCCTCAGAATGACAATTTTTAATACCTTGTTAATTCCTTAACTTGATCCCAATAGGCCAATGCAGGAATGACCATATAAAAAAATCGATAATAATTGATTCCACCTGCTTATGCGAACTTAAGATGCTCAAGATTGAACCTAAAAAGATCAAATGGATCAATTCCATTAATTCAAACGACCCCGTAGGATTTAAGTTTTCTTCTCAGGGTATTCAAACCGATTTCCAGGCGGCGGGCAGTCTCTGATTTGTTACAGCCTGTACTGTCATACACCCTGAGAATATGGTTTTTTTCAACCTCGGCCAACGGTTGCATCATGTTTTCAGGACTTTTTTCTTGATGATGGTAGATCCGAGGAACGGTCCTGCAAGTCCGCAATTCATCAGGAAGAAGCCCCGGGGTTATGGCCTGTCCTTGAGCCAGACTAACTGCAGACTGAATGATGGCCATCAATTCCCGGACATTGCCGGGGTAATCATAAGCAATCATCAAATCGAGGGCTCTTTCCTCAATGGTACATTTATGTTTATCACCGCAAAATTTTTGTACAAAATAATTAATCAGCAAGGGTATGTCATCTTTGCGTTCTCTTAAAGGCGGAATATGAAGCCACCCGCCTCTCAGCCGGTAATAGAGATCCTTTCTGAACCGTTTTTTTTCGATGAGCCTGTCCAGGTCCTCATTGGTGGCGGCAATAAACCGGACATCGGCTTTGTGCTGATCGCTTGCGCCAATTTTGAGGTATTCTCCGCCTTGAAGCACGCGAAGAAGTTTTCCCTGAAGTTCTACCGGCAATATTCCGATTTCATCCAGAAAAAGGGTTCCGCCACGAGTATATTCCAGGTAGCCTTCGCGGTATTTTTCAGCTCCGGTGAAGGCACCTCTGGTGTGTCCGAAAAATTCAGCGTCAAAAAGCCCGGCTCCCAATGAAGCCATGTTGACAGCAGTAAACGGCTTTCCGCTTCTGGGGCTGCAGTTGTGAATAGCACGGGCTAGAAGCTCCTTGCCGGTTCCGCTCTCACCGGTAATCAACACCGGAGCATCTCCGGCTGCATGAAGTTCTGCGGTTTTCATCACCTTCAGCATATTGCGTGATGCGGTAATTATATGTTTAAAGGGTCCCTCATGAGTCAGTCCGGGAGGTGAAGCCCTATTGTCAAACTCAAGAATATCCAGCAGTCGCTTTCGTTCTAATGCCCGCCTGATGGTCAGGTTGAGTTCATCTTTTGAAATGGGTTTGACCAGATAATCATAAGCGCCGATCTTCAGACAACTGACCACCACCCTTGCTTCGTTGACAGCCGTGACCATGATACACTCGGTTTCAGGGCTGAAACTCTTGATAATTTCTAAAAGCGCGATGCCGTCCATCTCCGGCATGGTCATGTCAATAATAGCGACATCGAAAATTTGACCCTCCTCAAAGCGTGTGGCAGCTTTTTGCGGACTATCCTCGGTGAAAACGTTGAAATAACCGGATTGTTTCAGATTTCTGGATAAAATGTCCAGGTAATCCCTATCATCATCGACCACAATAATTCGGGTTTGCATGGAAAAATCCCCTTTGATCGTATGTGCCAAAACGACCTAGGCTAAAATGGCCTATAGCCTATATAACCACCTCAATAAACACGTTGATTCTACCATACTATGCCATTATGGGATATGCAACCAATAATGGGTCTTACTGTTGAATCTGATGGTTATGGTATAAAAAGACAGTACTTAACTATTTGAAATATAATGTAAAAACTGAAATTGTTTGTCGCTTTACATTGGTTTTGGCACATACGTTGCTCCTATGATTTTGCAAAGGTGAGGAAAGCAGAGTGTCCCCTTTTTCAAAGGGGGAATCACTTCATATCCATCGGTGATCAGATAACTCAGACACATATCGGAGGTAAAAGCCCATGCACCTCAAGCGTAAATTTGATACGGGGGAATTTGCAATCCTGGCTGAAATGGAACCGCCCAAGGGGGTTGATGTTTCATCGATGGTGGCAGGCGCCGCCAAGGTGAAACACAAGGTGGATGCATTCATTGTACCGGAGATGAGCAGCGCGGTGATGCGGATGAGTGCTCTTGGCGGCGCCATGGTATTGCAGAAAAACGGGATGAACACGGTCATGCAGGTTTGTTGCCGGGACCGCAACCGCCTGGCCCTGCAGGCCGATCTTCTGTCCGCCTATGCCTGCGGTGTGTTCAATGTGATGGCGGTTACCGGAGATGATCCCACTTTCGGAGATCATCATCAGACAAAACCGGTTTATGATATCGATCTGACAGGACTTCTCGGAGCAATCCAGAGTCTTCAAAACGGGCGGGACATGGCAGGAATTGACCTTTCCGGAAGTCCAACATTTCTAGTGGGGAGCACTGTCAATGCGGGGCTTGATGGAGTTGAGCTTGAAAGGGAGATCGAAGAGGTAAATCGAAAAGTGGATGCTGGAGTTCGATTTTTGATAACCACCCCTGTTTTTGACCTTTCGGCCATCGAACCATTTTTGGAAAAGGCGGCAAAAAGCAAAGCCAGAATCATTCCAACGGTACTTTTGTTAAAATCCATGGGCATGGCCCGTTACATTCAACAAAACATGAAACATATTCAGCTTCCTCAGGACCTGATCACACGGCTTCAAAAGGCACCTGACAAGCCCGGCGAATGCGTGAAAATCGCCGGAGAAATGGTTTGTAAAATAAAGGAACAAGGGTTTAGCGGGGTCAACATTTCTCCCATAGGATGGGAACACAAGTTATCTGATGTATTGGAGGGCATCTAATCGTGACTGCCAACATAACAATTGAAAATAACCAGGGAGCAGGAGCATTGGCGTTAGGCGGTTCAGTGCCGAAAATGGTCGGAGCCGTAATGGTGGTCGGAGGCGGTATTGCGGGCATGCAATCCGCTTTGGACCTGGCCGGTTCAGGGTATTATGTTTATCTGGTTGAGAGTTCTTCAGCCATTGGCGGGATGATGTCCCAGCTGGACAAAACTTTTCCGACCAATGACTGTGCCATGTGAGTGATCTCCCCGAAACTGGTCGAGGTCGGCCGGCATTTGAACATCGAGCTTTTAACCAATACGGAACTCATTGATCTTAAAGGAGATCCGGGCAATTTCACTGCGAAGGTAAGGCAAAAGCCCCGGTTCATTGATCTTGGTAAATGTACCAGCTGTGGGGAATGTACCAAGGTTTGTCCGGTTCAGGTGCCCAACGAATATGACAAAGGGCTTTCCCTGAGAAAGGCTGCTTTTAAGCAATATCCGCAGGCCATACCCGGAGCCTTCGCCATCAGCAAAAAGGGTGCGGCACCCTGCAGGGTTGCTTGCCCGGCCCATGTCAGTGCCCAGGGTTTTATCGCGCTGATCCAAGAGGGTAAGTATCATGAAGCGTTAAAGCTTTTCAAATCGGATCATCCTTTTCCCGGAGTGTGTGGAAGAGTCTGTCATCATCCATGCGAAGAGTCCTGCACTCGAAACCAGGTCGATACAACCCTTTCCATTATGAATCTTCACCGGTTTATCGCTGATCAGGATATGAACACCAACCGGTATGTACCTGAGAAAAAAGCTTCCAACAAAGAGCAAGTTGCCATTATCGGTGCAGGTCCGGCAGGCTTGACATGCGCATACTTTCTGGCCATCGAGGGTTACCAGGTGACGGTATTTGAAAAACTCCCGGTTTTGGGAGGTATGCTGACCGTAGGTATTCCCTCCTACCGGCTTCCAAGGGATGTTATCGAAGCTGAAATTCAGGTGATCAAAGACCTGGGGGTCCAATTTAAAACCGGTGTTGAAATCGGTAAGGATTTCACCATCGGTCAACTTCGTGGTCAGGGATACAAGGCGTTTTTTGTAGGAATCGGGGCCCATGAGTGCAAAGCTCTTGGAATCGAAGGCGAACACCTGGAAGGGGTTTTTCCAGGAGTTGAATTTTTACGGGAGGTCAATCTTGGCAAAAAGATTCATTTGGGCGATCGGGTGGCGGTGATCGGCGGCGGAAATGTGGCTATGGATGCTGTAAGAACGGCATTAAGGACAGGTTCGAAAAATCCCTTTGTGATCTATAGGCGAAGTTACGAAGAAATGCCCGCCAATAAGGAAGAAATCGAGGAGTGTGCCGAGGAAGGTATCGAGATTATGACCCTGACCAACCCGGTGCGGATTATTGAAAAGGACGGGCGGGTTTCAGCGGTGGAGTGCATCAAAATGAAGCTTGGAAATCCTGATGCCAGTGGTCGCCGTCGTCCCGAGCCCATTGAAGGTTCCGAATTCGTGATCGAAATCGATGCCCTGATTCCGGCGATCGGTCAGGAGTCGGACTGGGCCTGTCTCACCGAAGAGTGTGCATGCACCCTCAGTGACTGGGGTACCATGAAAGTCGATCCGATAACACTTCAGACCCATGACCCGGACATATTTGCCGGCGGTGATGCGGTTACAGGACCCCGGACAGTGGTGGAAGCTATCCAGGCCGGAAAAGAAGCGGCAGTCTCCATCCATCGGTTTATTCAGGGAGTTGACCTGAAAGAGGGCCGCCCAAAGCAGTGGGAAAGCGTCAAAGATGTGGATATCGTGGGAAAAGAACAAATACCCCGGCAAAAAATGCCGGTACTTGATGTGGCTGAGCGAATCACCAACTTCAGGGAGGTTCAGCTCGGCTATTCCGAAAACCAGATTCGCATCGAGGCCGGTCGGTGTCTGTCTTGTGGGGTCTGCTCGGAATGTTATCAATGTGTGGAAGCATGCCTGGCCGAAGCGATCGATCATGATCAGCAAACCGAGGAAAAAGAAATCCGGGTCGGATCGGTCATTTTGTGCCCCGGCAATGATATTTTTAATCCCGGAGATCTGGAGCATAGCTTTCATTATAAAACCAATCCCAATGTTCTCACCAGTTTGGAATTCGAGCGCATTCTGAGTGCGTCGGGCCCCACCATGGGGCATCTGGTGAGGCCCTCGGATCATAAAGAGCCTCAGAAAATTGCGTGGCTGCAATGTATCGGTTCAAGAGACATCAACAGAAGCGGAAACGGATATTGTTCTTCGGTGTGTTGCATGTATGCGGTCAAGGAGGCCATGATCGCCAAGGAACATGCCGGCAAGGGTCTGGACTGTGCCATTTTCAACATGGATCTGAGAACTTTCGGAAAGGATTATGAAAAATATTACGAGCGGGCCAAAGGATCGGGAGTCCGATTTGTCAAGTCTCGAATCCATACCATCGATGAAGTCCATGAAACAGGACAACTGAGGATCCGGTATCCTGATGAAACCGGAAGTCTTCAGGAGGAGACTTTTGATATGGTGGTGCTTTCAGTAGGGCTTCAGGTTTCAAAATCATCTGTTGGTCTTGCTCAGCGTCTGGGAGTGTCTCTGAACAAATACCGCTTTGCTG
The DNA here is from genome assembly GCA_964478625.1 of uncultured Desulfobacteraceae bacterium. Lineage (GTDB taxonomy): Bacteria > Desulfobacterota > Desulfobacteria > Desulfobacterales > SKZT01 > SKZT01. The sequence goes on along the minus strand of CAYZJH010000020.1, from coordinate 41,689 downwards.
AATCCGAAGTCTTCGCACCGGTGAAAACCTCCCGCGAGGGGGTGTATGCCTGTGGAATTTTTCAGGGGCCAAAAGATATACCCTCAAGCGTTACAGAAGCCGGTGCCGCAGCGTGTCTTGCCGGGGGAAGTCTTTTTCCGGCAAGAGGTACTCTGGTTAAATCCGTTGAAATGCCCGAAGAAATCGATATTGAAGGTCAGGAACCTAGGATCGGTGTGTTTGTCTGCAAATGCGGCATCAATATTGCCGGAGTTGTGGATGTCCCCGGCGTTGAAGAATATGCAAAACACCTTCCGGGAGTGGTTTTTGCCGGAAACAACCTGTTCTCATGTTCCCAGGATTCCCAGGACCAAATGAAGGAACTCATCAGGGAACACAATATCAATCGTGTGGTGGTGGCATCCTGCAGCCCGAAAACCCATGAGCCTATTTTCCAGGATACGCTTCAGAAATGCGGATTGAACAAGTACCTTTTTGAAATGGCCAATATTCGGAATCAGGACTCGTGGTGTCATTCGGAACAGCCTGAGGCGGCGACTGCCAAGGCCAAGGAACTGGTAAAAATGGCTGTGGCAAGGGCCGGAACCCTGAACCCGCTTCACGAGAAAAAAATACCGGTCAACCAGAGGGCGTTGGTTGTCGGTGGTGGCGTATCCGGAATGAATGCAGCATTGGGATTGGCAGATCAGGGTTTTGAGGTGGTGATCGTAGAAAAGGAAAACCAGTTAGGCGGTATGGCCCGAAATCTGGTGAAAACAATCGAAGGTGCCGATGTCCAGGCCTATGTTTCAAATCTGGTCGATAAAGTCACCAGTCATGAAAAGATTCAGGTGCTGACCCGGACATTGATTGTTGGATTTACCGGTTTCAAGGGAAATTTTACCACGGAAGTCATTGTAGGGCCGGGGATGTACGAGCGAAAAATCAACCATGGAGCGGTCATTCTGGCAACCGGGGCAAAAGAATACAAGCCGACCGAATTTTTATACGGTGTGGACAATCGTGTCGTAACCCAGGTGGAACTGGCCCGAAGGCTTGCGGATAAAGGGGCTTTGGATTTGAACCAGGTGGTGATGATCCAGTGTGTAGGGTCCCGGAATGAAAATAATCCCAATTGTTCCAGAATCTGCTGTCAGGGTGCGGTTAAAAACGCCCTGAGTATCAAAAAGGCCAATCCGGATGCTCAAGTCGTGGTGCTTTATCGCGACATGCGTACGTACGGGCTTATGGAAGATTATTACACTGAGGCCCGAAAGCTCGGTGTGCTCTTTTTCCGGTACACCCCGGAGCAGATGCCGAAGGTGGAGGCTTCCGATGACGGCATTTCCGTCGTGTTCAGGGATCAGATTCTGCAGAAGGATATGAAAGTCATTGCAGATTGTCTTGCTTTGAGCGCAGGAATGGTGGCAGAGGACACCGAAGAGCTTTCCTCCATTATGAAGCTGGCCAGAAACACGGATGGTTATTTCCTTGAGGCTCATGTCAAATTAAGACCGGTAGAAATGCCAACAGAGGGTATTTTTGTCTGCGGTACCGCCCATAGTCCAAAATTGCTGTCCGAGTCCATTGCCCAGTCCATGGCGGCCGCATCCAGGGCCACCACGTTTTTATCCCAGACGGAGCTGACTCTTTCTGCGGTGACGGCCAGGGTTGAACCTGATTTGTGTGCATCATGCCTGATCTGTGTGCGGTCTTGTCCCTATGGGGTACCGAGAATCAACAAGGATGGCGTCAGTGAGATCGATATCGCCCTTTGTCATGGTTGCGGTGTTTGCGCTTCGGAATGCCCGGCAAAAGCCATTGAACTTAACTGGTATGAGGATCAACAGGTATTGAGCAAAGTGGAAGCTTTGCTCGAGGGGGTTTTATGACGAATGATTTTGAACCGATCATTATCGCTTTTTGCTGCAATTTCTGAGGGTACAGTGCTGCGGACCTGGCAGGTTCCATGAGGCTACAGTACCCGACAAGCATTAACATTATCCGGGTTCCATGCACCGGAAAAGTGGATATTCTTCATATTTTAAGGGCGTTTGAGAAAGGGGCCGATGGAGTATACGCAGTTGGTTGTCTCGAGGGGGATTGTCACTATAACACAGGAAATTTAAGAGCGCGAAAAAGAATTGAGCGGGCTGCTGAAATTCTGGAAACAGTCGGTGTCGGTGGCCGGAGGGTTCAAATGCGGAACCTGTCCTCAGGCGAGGGACCACTGTTTGTGAAATATGCCAAAGAAATGGTTGAGCAGATAAAAGCATTGGGACCCAACCCTTTAAAAGCGGCAAAGGCCGGATTGAAAAAGGAAAAAGACGCTGCATAAGCGAGGAAAGGGAACTACCTATGATTGTTGCGGACAAAAAACCTATTGAAGAAATCGTCGAGGAGGTCGGTTTTGCGACCAACCTTCTCATCGCAGGATGTAACGAGTGTGTTACGGTTTGCGAAGCCGGGGGCAAGAAGGAGGTAGGCATTCTGGCATCAGCGCTGAGGATGTATTTTCTGAATAAGGGCCGGGAAGTTAAAGTGGATGAGGTGACCCTGGAGCGTCAGTGCGATCATGAATATCTCGAAGAAATCCGGAATGTTGTTGATCAGTATGATGCGGTTGTGTCCATAGCCTGCGGGGTGGGGATTCAGTTTATGGCTGAACAATACCCAAAACTTCCGGTTTATCCGGGTGTCAACACCTGTTTCATGGGGGCGACTGAGAAACGAGGATTGTGGGTGGAGCGATGCCAGGGGTGCGGACAGTGTATTCTGGCTAAAACAGGTGCGGTCTGTCCCATTACAAGGTGCGCCAAACGGCTTATGAACGGTCCATGCGGCGGTTCAACCAAAGGCAAATGTGAAATCAGCCAGGAGATTGACTGTGCATGGCAACTGATCATCGATCGTCTTAAAGCATTAGGGAGACTCGATGAATACGAAAAATTGTTCCCCATTAAGGACTGGTCCACTGATAGAGCCGGAGGACCAAGGAAAGTCGTAAGGGAGGATATTCAGTTATGAAAACCAAAACACCTAGCCGACTTGAAAAAGTCCTGACCGCAGGTCACTTCGCCGTAACCTCCGAATGTGGACCACCGCGGGGAAGTGATCCTGAGGTGATCACTAAAAAGGCGAACCTGATCAAAGACCATGTGGATGCGGTCAATATTACGGACAACCAGACTTCGGTAACCCGGATGTGCAGCCTTGCTGCATGCATCCGACTGAAAATGTTGGGTTTGGAACCGGTACTGCAGATGGTTACACGTGACAGGAACCGGATTGCTCTCCAGAGCGATATTCTTGGAGCAGCCTCTTTTGATATTCACAATATTTTGTGTCTGTCAGGAGACCACCAGAGTTTCGGAGACTGTAAAACCGGTCAGAATGTGCATGACCTGGACTCTATGCAGTTGATCCAGACCGTAAAACAAATGCGCGATGAAGGTAAGTTTTTGGGAGGGGATGAAATTAAGCGTCCGCCTAAAATGTTTATCGGAGCGGCAGCCAACCCATTTGCAGACCCGTTTGAAATCCGGGTACCCAGGTTGGCTAAAAAGATCGCTGCAGGAGTGGAGTTTATTCAGACCCAGTGCATTTACAACCTGGACAAGTTTGAAGAATGGATGAAAATAGCCAGGGATCGGGGTCTTCATAAAAATGTATATATCCTGGCGGGGTTGACTCCATTTAAATCCGCCGGCATGGCCAGGTATATGAAAAATCGGGTTCCCGGCATGGATGTACCAGAGGAGGTTGTTAAAAGAATGGCCGGGGTGCCCAAGGAAAACCAGGCAGAAGAAGGCATCAAAATTTGTGTGGAATCCATTCAGCGACTCAAAGAAGTTGAAGGGGTCAGCGGTTTTCATATCATGGCCATTGAGTGGGAAGAAAAAGTGCCTGAAATCGTGGAAAGAGCAGGGCTGTATCCAAGGCCCGAAGCGGCGTGATCGGGTCCATATGTGTGAAATAATGTAAGTATAGCAACCGACAACATATGAAGGAGGAACCCATGAGTGCTAAAAAAAGAATACTTGTTGTGGATGACGAGCCTGATTTCGTGGCTATTGTCCAAAGCAACCTTGAAAAGGAGGGCTTTGAGGTGGATGTTGCCTACAACGGGGTGGAAGGAATGGAAAGAGTCAAGGCATCTCCGCCCGATTGTATTGTTCTGGATGTTATGATGCCCGAAATGGATGGTTTTAAGGTATGTCAGGAACTAAAAAAGGATAAAAACTTTTGTGAAATTCCGATTATTATGCTCACCGCCGTCGCATCCCATGTATCATCAACGAGGTATTCCCATTATGACGGGATGAGTATGGAGGCGGATGATTATCTCGCCAAACCGGCATCGGCAGAACAAATTACCAACAGTGTCAGAAATCTTCTGAATGTCTGACAAAACCCAAAAGGGTAGCTTTCAGTGTTCAGGTTTTGGAATCAGGAGGTTAAGGGGCTCTTAGATTGCTTTCCTGAACACTGGATTGCTTTCCTGAATACTGAAGACTTTTTATAACCCTAAACCCTGATACTGTACCTTAATACCTAAAACCTTATACCTAATCCCTCAAATAAAAGGAAACAATCATGGCGGCAGAACCGATTGTTATTAATAAAAAAAAGGGGAGTACCTTTAAGGACAAAGTCATGGAGTTGTTGCCTGATGGCGGCAATTTGAACCTTTGTCTTACCTGTGGACTCTGTTCATCAGGTTGTCCCGCTACAGGTATCGAAAACATGGATGCCCGAAAATTTCTGCGCATGGCCTCTCTGGGGTTGGATGAAGAACTTTTGAATTCTCCCTGGGCCTGGTTTTGCACCATGTGCCAGAGATGTATTTATATGTGTCCAATGAAAATTGATATTCCCCAGTTGGTGTTTAATGTCAGAAGAAGCTGGGATAAAGACAGGCAGCCCAAGGGAATCCGAGGCTCATGCGAAATGGCGCTGAAAAATGATACGTGCTCCGCTATGGGAGCCACTGAAGAAGATTGGCGCTTTGTGGTGGAGGATGTGGCCGAAGAGGTTCGGGAAAGCCAACCCGGGTTTGAAGACCTTCAGGTACCTATGGATAAAAAAGGGGCGGTTTTCTTTTTAAACCAGAATTCCCGGGAGCCTGTTACTGAGCCGGATGAGATGGTTCCTTTATGGAAAATTCTTTATACGGTCGGAGCTGACTGGACCTACGGTTCCAAAGGATGGGCAGCGGAAAATTATTGTCTGTTCTGTGCTGACCTTGAAAACTGGGAACATATTGTAAGGGTCAAAGCCAAGGCAGTGGATGATCTTGGTTGCAAGGTATGGCTCAATACCGAGTGAGGGCATGAGTTTTTTGCAGTCCGGGTCGGACTGAAAAAATTCAATATTCCTCACAACTTTGAAACCAAAAGCATTATTGAATATTATGCTCAATGGATTCGTGAGGGTAAACTAAAGGTCAGTTCAGATTGGAATGAGGATCTCAAGGTGAAATTCACGGTTCAGGATCCTTGCCAACTGGTCAGAAAATCTCTTGGAGATCCCATTGCAGAGGACCTTCGTTTTGTTGTCAAAAGTGTTGTCGGTGAGAAAAATTTTGTGGACATGCAACCAAACCGGTCCAATAATTATTGCTGCGGCGGAGGCGGCGGATTTTTGCAATCCGGATATCCCGAAGCTCGCAGGGAGTATGGCAAGCTAAAATTTCGCCAGATTATGGAAACCGGAGCGGATTACTGTATTACTCCATGTCATAACTGCCATGCCCAAATTCATGATATTGGAGAACATTATGGGGGCCATTATCACAGTGTGCACCTGTGGACTCTGATCTGCTTATCCATGGGCATGTTAGGCGAAAATGAAAGAGTCTATCTCGGACCAGACCTGGCCGAAGTGGGGCTTTGAGGTGACCTTTGGAAAATCAACTCCGGACTTTTTGCATAATAAGTGACGACCGGGTGTTCAATGCCCAGTCACCCAATATTTTTAACGCGGCTTTCAAACATGCCGGAATCAATGGAGTATATGTTCCGTTCATGGTGCAGGAAAATGAATTGGGCCAGGCCCTTGAAAGCCTGAAGATTTTTAACATTGCCGGCGCCAATATCACCGTTCCCTATAAGGAAAGAGCCATTGCCTATCTGGATATTCTTTCCGAAGGTGCCAATATTATTCGTTCCATCAATACCATCACAATCAAGGATGGTCTGCTCAAAGGATTCAATACCAATGCCATAGGTTTTATGAAGGCTATGGAGGAAGTCGGGTATCAACCTTCAGGCCGGGCGTCACTTGTTTTTGGAACCGGAGGGGCGGCACGCGCAGTTGTTTTCATGCTGAACTGGCTTCGGGCCGCCCCGATTTTTGTAGTCGGCCGAAACATCGAAAAATCAAGAGCGCTGGTCCGGGAATTGGGAGGCGAAGCTTTGTCCATTGAAGATGTTGACTCTCAAATTATTGGGGCTGAGTTGCTGGTTAACGCCACATCGGTCTCCAGCCCCACTGAATCACAGAAAATGGCTTTACTGTGTGAGAAATTGAAAATAAAAAATTGTCGGTGGGTTATGGATTTAAATTACGGACGTCGGGCCAATTTTTGGATGGATTTGGCTCAAAGGCTGGGAGTACGTTTTATGGATGGCCTCCCAATGTTGACCCATCAGGCCAGTCGGAGTTTTTCTTTGTGGACCGGTATTCAAATTTCTCCTGCGGTGTTTTTGAGTGGTCTGGATACCACCATTTCCCGTCATTCCGGGCATAGCGTAGCGAAGACCCGGAATACATGAAATTCGAAGAATTCTGCTTTCCTTATTCTGCAGGCAAATAAACAGTGAATGTGCTGCCTTCACCCGGACGGCTTTTAACCGTAATGGATCCCTTTAAAGAGTCTACCAGACCTTTAACAATGGGAAGCCCTAATCCTGTGCCGGTGATATACCGGGTGTTTTCATCCTTGACCCGGTAAAACCGTTCAAAAATCTTGTCAAGATGTTTTTCAGCAATGCCGAAACCATTGTCAATGATATCTACCTTGACTTTATTATCCTCCAAATCGGCTTCAACTCGAATGTTCCCGCTTTCAGGGGTATAATGGATTGCGTTGGTGATCAGATTCCCAAAAATGCTCTCAAGTGAAAGAGGATCTGCGATCAGTTTTGGAAGATTTTCTTTTTTGCGTTTAAAAGTCAGGGTTTGTTTCTTACTTTCAGCCTTGATTTTCAAAAAATCCACAATACTTTCCAGGAGGTCTTCCAACTGAACCGGACGAGGTTCCTGACAAACGGTTCCGGACTCGATACGGGACAGATCCAGAAGATCACCGATAAGGGAGATCAACCCGCTGGTTTTTTCTTTTGCACGGGAAAGCATATGCAGATCCTGATCCGGTTCGATTTGGCCGGCAAGATCCCGTATGACCATGGCAAGCTGTTCATGGATTGTTGAAAGGGGAGATCGAAGCTCATGAGAGACCTTGGCGACAAACTCGGACTTTAACCGATCCAATACCTTGATAGTGGTAATGTCGGATGTGACCACGACAGCTCCCAGGCACTCTCCGTCTTCTCCCAAAACCGGTCGTCCCCGTACCTGAAGATATTTTTCGTTTGCCAGGGAAAACTCATAGGTGGGAATGTTGCCCGGATCCATATGCTTGCCCTGGGATATATCCCGAACAAAACTGCAAAAACCGTCATCGAGGACACATTCATTGACCAGATCTCCCAGACCCTGAAATTCATCGAGTCCGATATGCCAACGAAAAGTCGGGTTCATGAGTACTACCCGGCCATCGACATTGGTCACCATCACACCGTTTGGAAGCGACTCAACAATGGTTCTGATTCGGCTTTTTTCAGCAGCCAGATCCGCCAAAGTTCTTTTGCTTTCTTTTTCAAGTTTTTCCCTTTCATTTTTTAATCGCTGCTTTTCCAGAGCGCGGCCGACAACAATTCGAAGCTGATCGGTTTCAAAGGGTTTTGGAATGAAATCATAGGCTCCGAGCTTCATGGCCTGAATCGCAGTTTCCACTGTGGCATAACCGGTAATGACAATCACAATGGTCTCAACATTGCGATCCATGATATGGCGAAGCACTTCCAGGCCATCCATGCCGGGCATTTTCATATCTAAAAGAATAATTGAATATGGGGTCTTCCCGAACATTTCCAGGGCCTCATCGCCCCGGGATGCTTTATCCACGATACATCCCATTTTCAATATGATTCTTTCGCATGCATCGCGGATATCCTGTTCATCATCCACCACAAGAACCTTTATGGTGTCAGGCGGGTTATTCACTGAATTCTCCTTCATTTTTAGAATCGGCTCTAAGCAGTTCAATGATAAAGGTGGTGCCCTCACCCGATCGGCTGAGGGTATGAATTTTGCCTCCGTGATTTTCAACAATTCCGTAAACCAGGCTCAGGCCCAGGCCGGTACCTTTCCCGGGCTCTTTGGTGGTAAAGAAGGGTTCGAAAATGTGTGGACGAATGTGCTCGGGTATGCCGGGTCCGGTGTCGGATATGGCAATCAGCAGTCGTTTTTTATCTTCACACAGTTCCGTTTTTACAGTCAGTTTCCCCTGACCTTCCATGGCTTCGGCCGCATTCAGGATAATATTCATCAGCAAATGGTTTAGTTGTTGAATATCTGCATAAACGGGCGGAAGCGACTGCGCCAATTGTTTATCGATCCGGATATTATGGAACAGCGTTTGATTTTCCAATAGGAAGAGTGTGCGATTAATGGCTCTGTTTAAATCATGGGGTTGCATCTCCTGGCGGGTTTGGCGGGCAAACTCCAACAGTTCCTTTACCGTGTCACGGCAACGCTGGGCATCCTTTAATATCCGGTGCAGATCCTCTCTAGCTTTTTCAGGAAGATCATAATCCTCAAGCACCAGTTGGGTAAAAAGCGTGATTCCGCCCAGCGGGTTGTTGAGTTGATGGGCGACACCGGCCGCCAGTTTTCCCAGAGATGCCATTTTCTCAGCCTGAAGAAGCTGAGTCTGTGTTTTTTCAAGTTCCTTTTTTATTTTGAGTTCGTCTCTTAAGTCATGAAAAAAACCGATCGTGGCAACTTCCTTCTCCCCTTCATAAATTATGGAAGCGTTCAGGCTGATAGGAATCACTTCACCGGACTTTCTCAAAAAATCGACCTGATAGGACTTAAGCTTGCCCTTGCCTCCGAATTCTTCCGAACGAAGCTTTTTCATGACTTCAAAAGCCTTTTTTCCCGGATATAAGTTTTTGATATTCAATTGGGTAAGGGCTTCATGAGCACTGTAGCCGCTGATCTCGGAAGCAACATCGTTAAAAATAAGGATATTTCCCGCAATATCTGCTGCAATGACTGCATCCACGGAACTTAAAATCAAATTTCTCAGCAATGCATTGGACCGACGAAGTTTATGTTCAAGAAAGCCAAGCGTTGGAACCTCGAAATCGAGAATTACGATTGCTTCGGTCTGATTCGTTTTGGATAAAATAGGATAAGAATATAAGCACTGGATTTTTTCGGATTTATCCGAATCGTCTTGAAAATGGCGAACAGAAGGCCGACCCGACTGCATGACTTCTGTTGCGGGACATTCTTTACAGGGGGTGGTGAGGCCAAAGAAAACCTCATGACAAAGTTCTCCCGTGATGCTTTCATCAAGGTCTTTCATAGCATGCTGATTGGTAGCCAGTATTTTATAATCCCCTGATATGATAACAAGTTTTTTTCGAAAAGCCTCTATGGCTTTACACTTGATACTGCTTTCACATTCCATTGTTTTTCACTTTTGATGATTGTCGGATAGGTGTTTTGGCACCGGCGCCTGGTCCCTGAAATATTTTATGAGCAAAAATCACCTATCCGAGATATATCTGTTCAAGCCGGCTTAACAGGCTATGAAACTCTTCGTGCTTGCCAGGACCAATGCGGTCATGTTCCAGTTTTTCAAAGGATTCCATTAAGTTATCATCCTGCTGAGGTGTAAGTCTCATATCCGCCATAGGAAAAAGGATATTATTTTCTTTGTCAATGTGTCGGGTTAAAAGTGCAACATATTCCGTGGTTGCTAATCCGAATTCATCTGTTGCAGATTCATCTCCGGATTTGTAATGGGTCACTGCAATTGCAATCTTGGCCATCAATGAACGGCCCATATTGTGCTCGTTAAGCATCACTTCGATGGGACCGTTTTCCCGGGTTACTCCGGCCTTTTCCATGGCAGGAAATAAAAATTCTTCTTCTTTGCCATGATGGCATTTATCCACAAATATCGTAAAAAATTCCAGAATACTATCGAGGTGGTCAGTCGGTATTTTTTCTTCAGTATTCATTTTTATTGAAACAGCATCCAAAATCCTGAGCATGAGCTGAATTCCTTCATGTTCATTTTTGAGTTCCTCAGTTGCTTTCATAAACACCTCCTGTTAGGAATGTTGGATTTTTTATAGTCTGGATACTGAAAATTAAGTATTTCCGGTTATGGCCGAAATCCCGAAGGTCTTTGTGTTTAATATGTTTAAGCTTCGGTGTATTCATATCATTATTACAGTGAATGATGTTGAGTGCAATGAATGGTATTCAAAGTTTAAACTATAGAGCATGGAATTGCAAGTCATTTAGATTCTTTGATCATCCCGGCTTCTATCATCAATGAAATGTAGTTTTTAACAGTTTTTAGTATGTATCCGGGTAAAATCGCGCTATTATGAAATAATCCGATGAAAGGAATTTTATGGCATTATCATTTGTGGAAGGCAACGAAGCGATAGCATACGGGGCCGTGGATGCCGGATGCAGATTTTTTGCAGGCTATCCAATCACTCCGGCAACCTCTGTTTTTAACATGATGCTGAAACTTCTCCCCCCGCAGGGAGGAATCTGTCTTCAGGGAGAGGATGAAATCGCTTCGATGGGGTTTTGCATTGGTGCTTCCATGGCAGGCTGGAAAGCCATGACAGCGACATCGGGGCCCGGACTAAGCCTTTGCTCAGAACAGCTTTCTTTTGCCATCGGAAGTGAAATTCCACTGGTGGTTGTCGATGTCCAGCGACTGGGACCCAGTACCGGGTCTGCCACGAGAGGAGCTGATGGTGATATTCAGTTTTTACAGTGGGGAAACAGTGGGGGATTTTCAGGGATTGTTTTGTCTCCTGTTGATGCGGTGGACTGCTATATTTTAACCATGCATGCCTTTAATCTGGCAGAGCTTTACCGATGCCCGGTGTTTATTGCATCCAATAAAGAGATTGGCATGACCAGGGAAAGTGTTGACTTGGATTCCCTTGAGAAGCCTGGAATCATCAATCGAAAAAAAAATTCCATGCAAGGTGTTTATTATCCCTTTTATGTGCCGAAAGGCCAAAAGGTTCCCGGTTTTCTTCCGATTGGCGGTAAAATACCGGTAAGGCAAACTTCTTCGACCCATGGTCCCGATGGATATATTACCACCGATAGTGGAGAAATTTCCAAAAATCTGGAGAGACTTAAGGCGAAATTGGAAAATATGCCTGAAAAATATTCATTTTACGAGTATTATGAGGCTGAAAAAGCCGATACCCTTTTAATTGTCTATGGAATAACAGCCCGTGCTGCAATGGATTGTTTTTTCCGCAAGAATGAATTGGGAATTGATTTTTCATTGCTTGTGTTAAAAAGATTATGGCCTGTGCCAGAGAGAATCATCGTTCAAATTGCACAAAAGGCCAATAAAATCGTTGTGGCAGAGATGAATCTGGGATTGTATGTCAGAGAAATTGAACGGGTGCTATCATCAAAGAAAGTCGAATTCTTAGGCCGCATGGACGGCATGCTGATTACTCCGGAACAGATGTTCAACGTTCTCTCCCAGCCGCTAAATTAACCCTTTAAGGCATAAGGAAAGTTTTTTTTTCCATGCACAGCCTGTTAAACAAAGATCGTCCACCTGTATTTTGTCCGGGCTGCTCTCATGAGCCGTTGATACGAGCCATGGACCGGGCCTTTTGCACCATGGGTTTGAAAGGCCATGAGGTGGCAATAGTCAGTGATATCGGATGTTCAGGTCTTGTGGACACCTTTTTTAACACCCACGCCCTGCACGGACTTCACGGGCGGGCCTTAACCTATGCCACTGGGTTGAAATTGGCGAAACCGGAATTGAACGTTGTGGTTACCATGGGTGATGGCGGATTGGGAATCGGAGGAGCTCATTTTCTTGCGGCATGCCGGCGAAACCTTGATCTGACTCTCCTTGTTTTTAATAATTTTAATTTTGGTATGACCGGAGGTCAGTCATCGGTCACCACACCTTCGGATGCACAGGCAGGGTCAGGGTTTTTGAATAAAATCGAAATACCCATTGATGTTTGCAAGCTGGCTGCGGCAGCCGGGGCTCCTTATGTAATACGATGTTCCGTATATGACAAAACCCTAGAAAATAAAATCGAAGAATCGATTCGGTTCCCAGGATTTTCAGTGGTAGATATTCACGGAGTGTGCACAGGGCGGTATGCCTTAAAAAATCGTTTAACTCCAAAAATGATCGAAGATTCCATGGCCGCTTATTTTCCCGTTCTGGGTCCTGTTCGGGAAAATATTCGCCAGGAATATGGAAGGCATTATCGCCAGATGGCGACAAAACAGGGTGGGGGTTCATATCCTGTAAAAGTTAACAAAGAGTTTGAACCGGTTTTGACCAAGCGAAAAGAGGTGCTTTTTCTGGGAAGTGCCGGACAGAGGGTGATCACTGCAGGAGAAATCCTGTGCCTGGCTTCGATGACCAGCGGTCTTTATGCAACACAAAAAAATGACTACAACATTACCGTATTAAGAGGACCCTCCATAAGTGAACTGATTTTATCGCCCGATCCGATCCTTTATTCCGGGATTGGCAAACCTTCGGTAATTATTGCTCTCGATGAGCAGGGAATAAAGAGCGGAAAGAAATTTTTCAGAGTAATTGACGAGAACTGCGTCATTGTTGTTGCAAGAGGAGTGAAATTTCCTGATTTGGGAAATTTTAATACCCATCGAATCGTTGAGGTTGATTTTAAAAAGAGCGGGATTAAAACCCAGGATTGGGCTTTGGCATCTTTATCATTTCTCTGTAATCTTGATATCGGTATCATTTCCTATGAAATGCTTAAAAAAGCCCTGACCTATCGATTTAAAGATTCTGTGCTTGTTTCGGCCATGAGCGTGATCAATCGGAAATGGTAAAAAATATCAAAAAAGAGTTTGAGTTTTAAAGTAAAACTTACTAAAGGAGACGGCGCAGGCAACTGTTCGGAAAGGCATAAAAAGGGATAAATTTTTTTTAAAACTCATGAGATTCACTAAAAAATCAATTCTGATCGGCACCAATAAATCGACTGAAGTTCAATCGTTTCGTGACTGTCTCGAAGAAAAATATCTGTTAGATGTTGCTGATAGTATGATAAAATTTCGAGATCTGTTTCGACGTAAACGATACGAACATGTATTTGTCGACATTGCGTTCCTGATCAATACCCATGATTCGAACCTCATCCAGATGGATTTGAATACAGCACTATCCCAGCTTTGGCAGATAAATCCGCAAGTATCGGTTATCATTATGGCCACACCGGAAAGAATCCGGGATACGGTGTATGCGCTGAAATCCGGTGCCAGCGGTTTTATTATCTATCCCATAGATCCTGATGAGGTTCGATATGCCCTGGAAAATGTTCGAAAGGAACAGCGAAAGCAATCCGAACTGGATTACCTGAGGGGAAAATTCTGGCAAAAAGATTCATTGGATATTATTCGTTCTCAGTGCCCGGATATGAAAAAAGTTTACGATAAAATCCGCTCTGCCGCACCCACCCGCACGACAATAATGCTGTACGGAGAGACAGGTACCGGAAAAAGTTTATTGGCTCGCCTGATTCATCGTCATAGTAATCGAAGAGATAACCAGTTTATCAGTGTTCACTGTGGGGCTATGCCGGATACTCTATTGGAAAGCGAGTTGTTCGGACATGAAAAAGGGTCTTTTACCGGTGCCGTAAAAAGAAAACTGGGAAAATTCGAAATCGCTCAGGGGGGAACGATTTTTTTGGATGAAATTGCCACGATAACCCCTGCCGCTCAAATCAAGCTTCTTCAGGTATTACAGGAAAGAACTTTTCAACGGGTCGGGGGAGAGGAGCTTATTGAAGCGAATGTGAGAATTATTGCAGCCTCGAATACAGACCTAAAGGCCATGTGCCAGGCAGAAACATTTCGCAAGGACCTCTATTACCGGTTGAATGTCTTCCCGATAGAGATCCCCCGGTTAAAAGACCGACAGGAAGATATTCCCATCCTTGTAGAATTCTTTATCAAACAGCTGAATAAATATTATTCTAAAAATATCCGGAAAATTCATCCGGATGTGCTGGAGGCATTTAAAAGATATCCATGGCCGGGAAATATTCGTGAACTGGAAAACCTCATTGAAAGGGCCTATATATTAGAATCCGGAGCCATACTGACGCCTCCTTGTTTTCCTGCCGAGCTTTTTGACCATCAGTCAAACTCAGCTTCAATCCATATTGACTCCTCCCGACCCCTGGCCGAAGTCAGAAGAGAAGCTGCTGAAAATGCCGAACGGAAATATCTTATCGACCTTCTGGAGGCAAAAAAAGGAATCATCAATGAGTCGGCAAAACATGCGGGTATCACTACCCGGCAATTACACAAGTTGTTGACCAAATATAAGATCAGGAAGGAAGATTTTAAATGATCCAAAAGGGTTAAAACGAATTGGAACCGTCAATTCCGAATTTTCAGTTGTTCGGAATTGAAAAGTCTGATTTTTTCCCCTGTTTTTTAAAAAAATCCATCAATGTAATGATAAAATTATGTGGTATAAGATTTGCTTTTTAATTCGCTTTAAATTGAATTTTATCCATTCCTGAACTCACTATTGCAGCAGGCCAAGAAAAGAAAACGGGTCCATTTTCAGGGGGTAGATATGGTGTTGGGATATGACGATGAAAATGCGAATTCAGATGTCATTGAGACATCCGTTACAGGACTTGTCACGGCATCCGGCTGGGATGATTATAATAATGTTACGGAACTTAAGCTTTTTTCTATGGATGAGGATGAATATCTAATCGAAAACGGGTTGTCGTTTGTCGATGTTTTAAGAAAATTCATTCTTGCAAAGGGTATTGTTAAGAAAAATATGCACGGTGGAAAGTCAATTGAAATAAAGGAATTTAAACTTTTAGAACAGGGAGTCGGCGAAAGCTTTCCGGCCTAACTTCAGACCGGATCTGTTCAGTGATTTCTAACTTATTAAGGAAAGGGATAATAAAGAACATGATAAAAATAGGGGTGGTCATTTTGATGGTTTTCAGCATGGTGGTGTGGCCGCAATTTTCCGGTGCGTCTTCCGATGAGGGACCAACGGTGATCATTGTTGGGTCGGAGCAGAACAAGAAAGAAACCGTGAATCAGCAGGATCCTGAAAACCAGGTTCCATATCCCCAGGAGGAAAGTAATCCTGTCGAAGAATCTTCCGACGGGATCCCGGCTGAAATTGAAAACCCTGATCAGCAACACATTGAAGAATATGAGGAGGGTTCCCAGGGATCTCAGAATTAGCTGATGGAAAAAAAATACCGAAATCCTTTAGTTACCGTTGATTTGATTATCGAAATTGCGGACAGGATTGTTTTAATCAAAAGGGCAAATCCACCCTATGGCTGGGCGCTTCCGGGGGGATTTGTCGATTATGGAGAATCCCTTGAAACCGCTGCTATCAGAGAGGCAATGGAGGAAATAAAACTCAGGGTAACTCTGATGGAACAATTTCATACCTATTCGGATCCCGGAAGAGATCCGAGGCAGCATACGATAACAACCGTTTATATTGCAAAGGCAGATGGGCTGCCTGAAGCCGGGGATGATGCTGCGGAAGCTGAACTCTTCAGTCGGAATAGAATCCCTGAAAATATGGCTTTTGATCACGGAAAAATTATTGGTGATTATTTCCGCTATTGTTCAGGAGAATCAAAAAAAAATATTTTCGATATGAATCTTAATGATCCATGAACCCCCGTCAGCGTTTTCCCCTTCACTCAACAGCCTGATGTACCAAAGAGTTCCGGGTTGGAATTAAAACGAATTGAAAATCATCACGAACCGTGTTAAAATTTTTTAAAAATCAATTGAATATCTTGACAGTCTTAAGTTCTCATAAGTACTTGGAATTTATTATTATCGATTTTATTAGTTCGTCATTCCGGCGAAGGCCGGGCACAAAGTGAAGCGCAGCGCTATCCAGTTGGATTAAGGAAGCTGGTTTTTCTGGATGCCGGATCAAGTCCGGCATGACGGAGGACTTTGTACTTTCAAGTTGAATATGCCTTTGTTTGGGAAATTCAAAACAATGGTTTTTAATTTTTCCCCGACCTGTTTATAAATTTCATCATTATGGATTAGCTGATAGACCGGCTGATTTTACCCGGATTAGTAGAAGGAGGGACCGATGAAAGAATCAAAGTCTTCTGGTTTTCATACCCCTTTTGCTGATCTGAAATCTCTCATGAAAACGAAATGTGTCCCCTTGAATCCCTTTCCTGTGGAAAAAGTTCTGTTAAGCAAAAAGTACAACCACGAAAATGACAATGTCCTTTTCGAAGCTGCAATGGCTGATGTCTCGCCGATTGACAAAAAAAATATAATCGAATTTGAAACCAACCATGGTGTCGATAATCTTCAAAACCATCCAGAGAATGCTGATGAAACGGTTCTTGCCCTGAAAAACCTTATATTGCACGGCAAAGGTTTCAATGTGGAAAGTACGTCGGAGTATATTGAGGGAACGGGTCCTGAAGTATGTCGTGAGGTGGTCAAAAAACTTCATCGGGGAAATTTTGCAATCCAGGGATTTATCGATCTTCATGGATTGACCGTTGCCGAAGCCCGGCAAGTCTTTGAAACCTTTTTAAAAGAATCTATCTCTACGGGAAAAAGAGGCATTCTGGTTGTCCATGGTCGAGGACTTTCCTCTCCTAATGAGCCTGTTTTAAAGACGCAGGTTTATCATTGGCTCACAAGAGGCCCCTGGAGAAAATGGGTTATGGCTTTTTCCAGCGCTCGCAGCTGTGACGGTGGAGCCGGTGCCACCTATGTGCTTCTGAGAAAACAACCTGTCACCAAACGCCGGCGAAAAAAGAATCTATTCAGGACATGACTTTTTCGGCAATCCAGAAAAGTAACATCCCTAACACAACGGTTCCCCCTAACGATCGGGTCCGTAAGGAAAATAGTAACGTAGGTACTGCCACCCAAAGCTGAGGTAAACAAAGACTAAACTGAAGCGGTTCTCCGGAAGTGACAAGAGCCGGAAGAAGCAAGGCGCTTAAAATCGCAGCGGGAATCAGATCGAGCCATTCGACAATCAACGGAGGAAGGCTTTTTCGAGTCAGAAAAAACAAGGGTATCCACCGGGGAATATATGTTACCAGCCCCATACCCACGATTAGCAAAAGATAATCAGTCAAATCCATTTGAAACCAAAACCCCTATCGTGGCGGCAATCACTGATGCCAGGACAATATACCAGTTTCCGGGTATCACCAGGGCCAAAACAACGGCGGACGACCCCGCCACAATCGCCGTAATCACATATTTCCATGCTTTCAACTGGAATGACAGCAAACAGATAAACATGGCGATTAGTGCATAATCGATTCCGAATGCTCCTTCAGGAATGAAACGCCCCCCGAATCCGCCGATAACTGTAAAAACAATCCAGGTTAAATTGGGAAGATGATTGACTACCAGAGCACTGTTGGGATCCCATCCTCCCTGCTTGAACCGCACATAATTTACCGCAAAACTTTCATCGGTAACACCATAGGCAAATAGGGTGAGTTTCAGTCGGCTTGATCGTTTTAAAAAAACCGAAAGGGATGAACTCATCAGAAGATGCCGAAGATTGACTGCAAAAGTGGTTAGGATAATTGCTGCAACGGAAGCGCCCGCAGAAATCATGGATACTGCGATAAATTGGGAGCTTCCGGCAAATACAATGACTGACATGAGCCCGATTTCAATGGGGGTTAGTCCTGCTTTTTGTGCCAGTACCCCAAAAGCCATGCCGATCGGTACATATCCCAAGCAGATAGGCCAAGCTTCCTTGAAACCTTTTTTGAAAGGTGATGCATTTTTTTTGTTCTTTTCAATCTGGTGATCATTCATGAGCACGACTATTTATCACAAAGACCGAACCAAAAAAAGAGGTAAAATAACAGGAATAAGCATGATTGATATTATTGGATCAAGCTGCTTTTCGTGGGTTTTCAGCTGCTTAACAGATGTGTTGACAACCAGAATCAATTGAGTTAAGAAAAACTATCGACAGAATGCTCTGTGAAGAGCTTTTTAGGGAATCCCGTGAAAGTCGGGAGCGGACCCGCCGCTGTAATCGGGGACTAAATCCGCAAAATACCACTGTTCAATGTCTTGAATGGGAAGGTGCGGAAGACAGGATGATCCGAGAGCCAGAAGACCTGTTTTGTCGAAAATAGCTGAACCCTCGCGAGGTTACGAAGGGGAAAGCAGCCAGTGGGTCAAGAAATGCGGGTGCAGCCCCCTGAGCCGAATCGGCTTGGAGGGCTTTTTTTTTGCTCATCAGGATTTTATTTCCCAAAGGTGGCTTTTTCCCTTCTTGGATCAGGTTTTATCCTGAGAGAGGTTTTGTCCGTGGAAATCCGGAAAACCATTTAACAAAGAAAGGGGAACTTAAATGAAAAACAAAATTGCAGTTCTTTTATTTGGCTGGGTATTGATTTTGAGTTTATCAATTCCTGCTTTTGGCATGCACCATGGGAAGGTGAAACCGGAAAAAAAAGGGATCCTGCTGGTGTCATTCGGCTCCAGCATCCCCGAGGCCCATGCGGCTTTTGAGCATGTTGAAAAGAAAACCCGGCAAGCTTTTCCGGATATCCCGGTTCGATGGGCTTTCACTTCGCAGATCATCCGGAAAAAAATGGCCGGGGATGGAAAAAACCTTGATTCGGTGGCGCAGGCTCTTTCGAACATGGCTGAGGAAGGTTTCACCCATGTAACTGTACAGTCATTGCATATTATTCCTGGAGAGGAATTCCATGACCTGAGCCAGACCATCCGGGCCTTTGCCCACATTCCCGAAGGGTTTCAGAAACTTTCCCTGGGGCTTCCGCTGCTGGGTGATCAAAATGATTCAGAACGGGTCGTTTCGGCTATCCTATCCACCCTCCCCGAAAAGCGAAAGCCTGAAGAGGCCGTGCTCCTCATGGGCCACGGAACCTCGCATGCTTCCAATACCGTTTATGCAGCCACCATGTGGCAACTGCAGCTCCAGGATCCAAACCTGTTTATTGGCGTGGTGGATGGGTATCCCAAAATAGGCGATATTCTGCCCAAGTTAAAGGAGAGAAATATTCAAAGAGCATGGCTGATGCCTTTCATGTCTGTTGCTGGTGATCATGCCCGAAATGATATGGCCGGTCCGGATGAAGATTCATGGAAATCCGTCTTAAATCGCGAGGGAATCCATTGTGAAGTCATACTTCGCGGAATCGGGGAATACGATGAATTTGTGGAAATCTGGATCGATCATGTTCGGAATGCCATGGAAGCGTTTTAGGATTTATGGGCCGGCTTGAAACCCATTAAGTTAAGGTTAATTTTTCATGCCTTTGCAAGATAAAAAAAGTAAGAAAACGATTTATGATCTTCTTCGCACGATGGAGCTGTGGCGTCAGGTTCTTTTTCTCGGAATTCTTTTATGCACTCTGGTGTTGGCAGCTTCCTCCATGGGCTATATGCAAATCGGTTTTTTCGAGGTGATCCGTATTCTGTCTGCTGAGATTCTGGGTCAGGGTCGTTTGGGGGGAAATACGGATCCCATTCTTAAGGCCATTGTTCTGGATGTGCGTATTCCCAGAATTATCACCGCAGTTGCTGTAGGAGGGACTTTGGCTGTTTCCGGAGCCGTGTTTCAGGGAATTTTATTAAATCCTCTGGCAGACCCGTATACGCTTGGTGTGTCTGCTGGTGCCGCTTTCGGGGCATCCATCGCACTGCTTTTAAATATCGCTTTTCTAGGAAGTTTCAATGTCCCTGTGTTTGCTTTTATCGGTGCTTTGTCCACCCTTGTGGTTGTGATGTATCTGGCGTCTTCGGCCGGAAATTTTTCTTCCAATAACCTCATTTTGTCAGGAGTTATTGTTGCGGCTATTTTGTCCGCCGGAATCAGTTTCCTCAAATATATGGCAGACGAACAAGTCTCGGTAATTATTTTCTGGCTCATGGGAAGTTTAAGTGCCAAGTCATGGACAGATATTTCGATATTGACATTTTTTTCAATCCTGGGTGTTGGAGTGTGTCTGTTTTTTTCAAGGGATTTAAATCTGATGTCTTTGGGTGAAAAAACAGCCGGTTCTTTAGGCGTGGATCATTCCAAAATGTTGCCGATGCTTTTGGTTACGGCATCGCTTATGGCAGCGGTGTGTGTGTCTGTATCTGGAATTATCGGTTTTGTAGGACTGCTGGTGCCGCACATGGCAAGAATGGCCACCGGCCCGGATAATCGCCGGCTCATACCGGTTTCTTTTTTGTCCGGAGCGATTCTTTTACTGTCGGCAGATACGATCACCCGAGCGCTACTTCCTGTGGAAGTGCCTATCGGGGTTCTTACCGCGCTTATCGGCGGACCTTTTTTTTGCTACATCTTTAGAAAACGACAAACAAGGCAAATGAAGCATGGCTTTTGAACTGGATAATGTTTGTTTTTCCTATGGCAGCCATAAAGTCATAGACCATTTGTCGATTGCCATCAGTTCCGGATGTTTTCATGCTATTTTAGGCCCGAACGGTTGCGGCAAGACAACACTGTTGGACTTGTTGTCGGGTTATATCAGGCCGGATTCAGGGAAAATCCATTTTAATGGCAAAAAACTTTCCGGTTACAGCAAAAGAAATCTATCACAATATATTGCTCTGGTGCCTCAGGAATATCGGGTCAATTTCCCTTATACGGTACGGGAAACGGTGGCTATGGGAAGATATCCCCATCAAGGCCGGTTCAGTTATCCGACACGGCGGGATATGCAAATCATTGACAATGCCCTGGAAATATGTGGAACACAGGAACTGGCCGAACGATTTATTACGGAGCTGTCGGGTGGCGAAAAACAGCGAGTCATTTTTGCCAGAGCTATTGCTCAGGAAACAGCTGTGCTTCTCCTGGATGAACCTTGCGCCAACATGGATGTCAAACATGCACTTAAGATACTGAATGTCGCTTTGGAACAGGTGATTCAAAAAAACGTGACCGTCGTGGCGGTTATGCATGATATCAACCTGGCCTCCAGATTTGCCGATAATCTTATATTTATGAAACAGGGCAAGCGGATTGTATCCGGTCCTGCCAGGGATACACTTGATTCGAAAATCATTCAGGAGGTTTTTGAGGTCGAGTCACTGGTGGCCATGGAACAAAGCCTTAATGTCCCCCAGGTGGTGTTTCTGAAATGAACCTGATCAAGCATATCCGATATGCGCTTTGCGTTTTGATGGTATTAGTCCTTACGAGCACAACGATCGAGGCAAAATCGATGGCTCTGGTTTCAAAAAAGCAGATCCGGGATAGTGCAGGACGTATCGTTACGGTCGAAAAGCCGTTTACCCGAATAATATCCTTATACCCCGCCCACACTGAAAATCTCTTTTTTTTGGGAATAGATCAAGAGATGATTGGTGTGTCACGGGGCGATGACTATCCTGAAAGGATTCATCAAAAGCCCCGGTATTCAGTTCATGACGGGCCCGAGAAATTTTTATCCGCAAGACCTGATTTGGTTTTGGTTCGCCCAATGATCGACCATGGATATTCATCTTTGATTAAAAAACTGGAGCAGTTTGGGATTGCCGTGGTTTCGGTTCAACCATCCGATATTGAGGAGATGTTTGTTTACTGGCAAATTCTGGGGTGTCTTACCGGAAAGGAGAGTCAAGCCCGGGACATGGTCCGGCATTTCCATGAACGTGTTGATAAGATTCGTTCTCTTGTGAAAAACATCGATGAAGGCAAAAGA
Source organism: uncultured Desulfobacteraceae bacterium (assembly GCA_964478625.1). Taxonomy (GTDB): domain Bacteria; phylum Desulfobacterota; class Desulfobacteria; order Desulfobacterales; family SKZT01; genus SKZT01. The sequence goes on along the minus strand of CAYZJH010000020.1, from coordinate 19,643 downwards.
AAAAAAGTCTATTTCGAAGCCGTTCACAGCAAAATGAAAACCTTTTCCCCAGGTGCAATGCCGGTTTTTGCGCTGGAAACCGCTGGCGGAATCAATGTGGCATCGGATGCGGAGTCTGTTCGCGGAACCAATATCGCCTATTTCGGAAAGGAGCGGATATTGTCCCTGGCGGACCAGATTGATGTTTATCTAGCTCAGCAGGGCACTATGAACACCTCTACGGAAAGGATGATCCGAAATGAGCCGGGATTTTCAGTGATTAAGGCTATAAAGGAAGGAAAAATTTATCTTGTGGATGAAAAATTGGTTGCCCGTCCGACCATGAGGCTGCTTTTGGGGATATTTCAAATCGGTGAACTTTTGTACCCGGATATTTTTAATGATGATGCCCGATACAGAATCTTGGGAGATTGTTTAGCAAAATAACCATGCGACACCAAAAAATAAAACCGATGAAGTGTGCAGATAAAAATAGGGCGCAAGAAAACCATATTTCTGAAAAAGGCCTATCCATGCCCAAAGGTCTTGTGGTTGCCGGAACTCACAGTGGAAGTGGGAAAACGACCATCACTATGGGAATTCTGGCTGCTCTGAAAAATCGTGGGCTTTGCGTTGCACCCTTTAAAGTCGGACCGGATTTTATCGATCCGGGGCATCATCGGCACATCACTGGTAGGCAAAGTCGTAACCTGGATGGCTGGATGCTTTCTGAATCGGAGAACAAAAAAATATTTTTGAGAGCCATTTCAGGTGCTGATGTTGCTGTGGTGGAGGGTGTCATGGGGCTGTTTGACGGATATGATGGTAGAAGCGAAGCTGGTTCTACAGCACAGATGGCCAAATGGTTGATGCTTAGTATCCTTTTGGTTGTAGATGCGCGTGCCATGGCAAGAAGTGCAGGCGCACTGGTGTATGGATTTACCCAATTTGATCCTGATTGCCGTTTCTGTGGGATTGTTTTTAATAATGTAGGAAGTGCTCGTCATGGGGAGTATTTATGTCAAGCTCTTGAAGGAAAAGTTTCCATTCCGGTTCTGGGGGTGATCCCCAAAAACCCCGAAATTTCTATTCCAGGCCGGCATTTGGGGCTTGTGACTGCCGAAGACCATGGGTTGAACCAGAAACAGGTTAACCAGTTGGGCAATTTTATCGAAGAACATTTAAACCTGGACCGGCTCATCAGATCGATTTCCGAAGTTAAAATTGACAATCTCATATCCGCAGAACAGAACATGGGTGCCGTTAATAAAAGAACTCCTCCATTTCTAAGTTCCGGTTTAAGGAAAGTGCGAATAGGTGTTGCCCGGGATAATGCCTTTTGTTTTTACTATCCGGATAATCTTGAAGTTCTGGAAGATTATGGTGCCGAGATTGTATTTTTTTCTCCGGCTGTCGATCAGGAGCTTCCTTCAGATCTGGATGGAATTTATCTGGGAGGAGGATATCCCGAACTGCAGGCCAAAAAACTTTCCGACAACATATCCATGCGAAAGGCTGTTTTTACTAAGGTTAACGATGGAATGCCTCTGTATGCTGAGTGCGGAGGTTTCATGTATCTTTGCGGAAAACTGATAACAACACAGGGCAATGCTTATGACATGGTCGGATGCTTTCCATTTAAATGCCGTATGACAAATCAACTGGCCGCCCTTGGGTATCGCGAAATCAGGTTTTCAAGCTCAACTCCGCTGGGTAAAGAAGGTCTTAAAGCCAGAGGACATGAATTTCATTATTCTTACCTGGAAGAAAAAAATATTACACCGGAAATCCAGATGGTCTATGAGACAAAGGATCGGCTAGGGGCCGAGCGAAGTTGCCCAGGCTATTTGGTGAATCAATGCCTTGGAAGTTATGTCCACCTGCATTTCAGAAGTTGTCCCGAAATAGGCCATAACTTTGTATCATCCTGCAAGGCATATAACAAAGAAAGGTAGAAACGGGAATGCTTCCTGCTGAAATCGAAAAAATGAGTTTTGGAATCATCAGAGCCGAAGCCGGAGACCACGGGTTTTCGTCTGATCAATGGACCGTAGTCTCCCGTATGATTCATACCAGTGCGGATTTTGATTATCTCAAAACCGTCCGCTTTCATGATCATGCCGTAGCTGCCGGCAAGAAAGCCATCTGCCTTGGGAAAAATATCATTACAGACACGCATATGGCCGAAGCCGGAATTCGAAAAAAGGACCTGGCTACATTTGGATGTCACCTCAACTGTTTTATCGATACGCCGGAGGTGATTGAAAAGGCACAAAAGGAAAAAACCACCCGTGCTTTTGCTGCTGTAGATGCTGCGGTTGAGCCTATGAAGGGGGGAATTTATGTTGTCGGCAATGCGCCGACTGCGCTTTTAAGGCTGATTGATCTGATCAGTGAACAAAAAGCGGCTCCGGCATTGATCATTGGACTTCCTGTTGGTTTTGTCAATGCCGAGGAATCCAAGCATGCCCTTTTAAATGCAGGCCTCAATGTACCGTTTATCACCAATGTGGGGAGAAAAGGCGGATCCAATGTGGCTGCGGCAGTTGTTAATGCATTAATTTTAATGTCATTTTAAGAGTTTTTAAATTGCTTGAAATGACCAACCTTTGTTTTTCAGACTTATTTCGAGACCATTCATTTAAGGAAAGTAAAATGGATAAACGAATCGGAACGTTTTACGGCATTGGGGTCGGTCCGGGTGATCCTGACCTGATCACTATGAAGGCGGCAAAGGTGTTGGCAAAGGTGGACATGATTTTTTCGGCTTCGTCATCAAAAAATAAACATAGCCTGGCTGTGGATATCGCAAGAGAGCATATTCCGGAGACTACACCTGTTATCAGGCTCTCATTTCCCATGTGTTCGGATAAAAGCATTCTGGAAAAGGCCTGGAATGATAATGCCTCATTAATCGTTGAGATGCTCAAGAAGGGGAAAGATGCGGCGTTTTTAACATTGGGCGACTGTATGACCTATTCAACTTATGGATATCTCGGAAGGTACGTTCAAAAAATGGCTCCGGAGGTCGATATGGTTGCCATACCAGGCATTACTTCCTACCAGGCAGCCGCCGCCCGCTTGAACCGTCCACTAGTGGAAGGCGAAGAATCCCTTTTGATTCTTTCCGGTGTACATGGAGGAGATCGTTTCCGGAAGCTTGCCGGGAATGCCGAAAATGTTGTGTTTATGAAAGCATACAAGAATGTTTCAGATATCACAAAGGCGATCGAGGAACAAGGGTGTCTGGAAACCAGCATCGGTATATCAAGCTGCGGATTACCCCAAGAGAAAATTATTAGTGATATTCGTCAGTTTGAAAAACTCGCTCCTGATTACTGGACCCTCATATTTTCAAAACGAAAAAAATGACCATGAGCAGAAAAGATTCGACAGGCGGTGATCATAGGCTTGCAACATCCCTGACTATTTCAGTTTTGCTGTTGATAGGTGGGATGGCACTAATTGAAGGCCTGACAGTTTCCTTTTTGTGGGCAAGGCTTGTAAAACCCTTGATGATTTTGATGGCATTGATCGGGTTGGGACTTATATTGGCCCAGATTATTGAGGCCAAGGGATGGACCAAAAAATTAGGAGTCTTGGCCGCACCGGTTTTCAGGTTTGCCAATTTAGGCCCAAAGTGCAGCGCCGCTTTTTCAACCGCTTTTTTTTCCGGGGTTGCAGCAAATGCCATGCTGGTGGATTTCTACAAAGAAGGAAAAATATCAAAAAAGCAAGTGTACCTGACCAATTTTATCAACCAGTTTCCGGCCTATTTTCTCCATCTTCCCACTACATTTTTTATTGTCGTACCTTTGACCAGGATTGCGGGTCTGCTATATTTTGGATTGACTTTTCTTGCCGTAGTGCTTCGGTCTTTTCTGTTTGTACTATTCGGTCGTTATTTTTTAATACCTGCCTCGGAAGCGGTTTGTCCACTAGAGCCGGATCATGGGATGGAAAATAAAAAACAGATCAAGAATCTATTTTCTATTGTAAAAAGAAGTTTTCCGGGACGGTTCAAAAAGATTGCCATATATGTGATTCCCATTTATGTGGTCATATTTTTAATCAACATGATGGGTGGTTTTGATGCGGTACGGGACTGGCTTGCCCGCTATATTACCGTGACATTTGTACCGGTTGAGGCCTTATCCGTGGTGATACTGAGTTTTGTCGCCGAATTTTCCAGCGGTTTTGCTGCAGCAGGTGCACTATTGGACGCGGGGGTGATTTCAACCAAAGAAACCGTACTTGCTCTGTTGTTGGGCAATGTGATCGCATTTCCTATTAGAGCCCTCAGGCATCAATTGCCAAGATACATGGGTATCTTTTCTCCGGGAATGGGAGCCCAAATTTTGCTTCTGGGCCAGTTTTTTCGCGTGCTAAGCATAATGGTTGTGGGGGCTGCGTTTTATGTTTTATGGTGATTATTTGCTCGACGTTTTTTTAGAACCTGACAACCTTTTTGCCGGTCACCTGATGAGGACAATCCGGAAAGGTAAAAATTAGACCATGGTTTCCACAAAATACAAAGGTCGAAAACTTCGATCGGGATTTACTACCGGAACGGCTGCTGCGGCCGCTGCAAAAGGAGCATTGATTTGCCTTCTTGAAAATAGATTTCCCGATTCGGTTCTGGTTGAACTTTTAAATGGTGAAACATGGCGCATTCCAATTCAGGGTATCTCTAAAATGAACGGTTCAGAAGCGCAATGCACGGTTGTCAAGGATGCCGGGGATGATCCTGATGTGACCAACCATGCGGTTATTGGTGCAAGGGTGGTCCTTTCGGAAAAAAATCAGGGGGATAAAATTGGTATTACAGGTGGCAAGGGTGTGGGAAGAGTCACAAAACCCGGTTTAGAAATTGCTCCGGGTGAGCCGGCGATTAATCCGGGTCCAAGAAAGATGATCGAAAACTCGGTGAAATTCGTTTTACAACGTAATAAAAAACATTATGCGGTTTGCGTGGAAATTTTTGTGCCGGATGGCGAACAGTTGGCCCAAAAGACGTTCAATGCGCGTTTAGGTATTATCGGCGGTATTTCCATTCTCGGGACCACGGGAATTGTCCGCCCCATGTCACATGAGGCTTACAAAGCCACTATTTTTTCAGCTCTTTCCGTAGCCCGGGCAGCGGATGCAAAAGAATTGGTCCTGTCTCCCGGAAGACGAAGTGAGCGGTGTGCACAAAATCTGTTTTTTGAAGTTACCCCTGAAGGATTTATTCAAATTGGAGATTTTTTTTCTGATTCAATCAAAATGGCTGTAAAGCTTGGATTTTCTCAAGTGTTCATTGCCGCTTTTTTTGGAAAAGCCATAAAAATGGCTCAGGGTGCTGAATGCACCCACGCAGCGAAAACCAGGCTTTCTTTGCGGTCACTGGCTGCCTGGGGTCTTCAAAACGGTTGCGGGAAAGAATTTGCTCAAAAAATGGCTACAGCCAATACGGCCCGTCAGGCGTTCGAATGTATAGTGAAAAAATATCCCCGTCTGATACCAGTGGTGGGAGAACGTATGGTGAGGTCGGCAATGATTCATTCAGATTATCGGTTGGATGTAAAAGGGGTCATTTTCGACTATCAGGAACAAGTGGCCTGGGATGGGAGAAAGTAATCATTAGTATCATGAATCCAGTCAAAATTATTGGATCCGGACAAAGTTATTCGGATTTAAGCCGTAAATACCTGGATATTATCTATGATTCCGATATTTTGGTGGGAGGACGACGACACCTGGCCTGGTTTGATAATTATCCGGGAGAAAAAAGAGAAATTGTCTCTCCTCTGAATTCGGTGGTAGAGGATATTCGACAATGGATGATTGACAAAAGAGTGGTGGTTCTTGCATCAGGTGATCCGCTTTTTTTCGGTATAGGCCGGACGCTTGTCAGTGCGCTGGGAAAAGACTGTGTTCGGATATATCCCAACATCAGCACGATGGCGGCTTGTTTTTCACGTTTAAAAATGCCCTGGGATCAGGCAATTGTTGTCAGTCTCCATGGAAAAGAGCACCAGATTGAACTTGCCCGTGCCTTAAGAAAGGACAGCCCGGTTTTTATTTTAACCGACCCTCGACGCAATCCGGCTTGGGTAGGGGATTTTCTTTGCCGAACCCATTCATGCGATTGCCGGATGTGGGTGTTTGAGCGGATGGGTGAGCCTGATGAATCAGTCAGGCTGATTTCGCCCGAAGGCGCATCCCGTATGCAGTTTAAGGAACCTAATGCCGTAGTTTTGTTGAATAGGCAGAAAAATGAACGTGTATACCCGCTTTTTACAGGTGCTCCCGAGAGCTGGTACGAGCACGAGAGGGGACTGATTACCAAGGCGGAGGTGCGCGCTGTTTCGCTTTCCAAACTAAGACTTTTGCCTGACCATGTATTTTGGGATTTGGGTGCGGGAAGCGGTTCAATGGCCATTGAATCGGCGATTTTTGTCACCAGGGGACAAATTATTGCCATTGAGCAAAATGAAAAAAGAGTCGGACAGATTCGAAATAATTTAAAAAAATTCGGTGTAGAACATATCTGGGTAATTAAAGCAAAATTTCCTGAAGACATTGAAAACCTGCCGGCTCCAAACCGGGTTTTTGTCGGGGGAGGAGGAATCGACCTGAGCCGGATATTGGAAGCAGTGGCTCAAAGACTGTTGCCCCAGGGACGCATAGTGGTCAATTCAGTGGTTGCAGAGACCATGGTTTCTGCCATGACCACTCTCGGCAAACTGGGTTTTTCCACGAATGTGGTGCAGGTTCAGATCAGCCGGGGGGAGACCATGTCTTCAGGCACAAGGTTTGTTGCGAAAAATCAGGTTTGGATCATTTCTGCACAGGGTTAAGTATTGTTGTAACTAAAATTTATTTGCAGCATTTCCAATTGAGGTGATCATCTTGAAAAAACATGCGGTTACATTTGTTGGTGCGGGCCCGGGTGATCCTGAACTGATTACGCTTAAGGGTAAAAAGGCTTTAGAAAATGCGGATATCGTGATTTATGCAGGATCTTTGGTACCCGAGGCCGTAACCCGCTGGACAAAACCTGGTGTGTATCTTGAAAATAGTGCATCCATGCATCTTGATCAAATTATTGGGTCGATAAAAGAAGGCTTTTACCAGGGTAAAAGAGTTGTGCGGCTTCATTCCGGAGATCCCAGTCTTTATGGGGCCATTTTTGAGCAGATGGCTTTGCTTCGACAACTGGGTATTCCCTATGAGGTTATTCCGGGGGTGACCGCCGCTTTTGCTGCTGCAGCGGCCATTTGTCTTGAATATACCATGCCGGAAATTTGTCAGACTCTTATTTTGACTCGAATGGCCGGAAAAACCCCAACACCGGAACTTGAATCCTTAAAATCACTGGCGGAACACCAGGCTTCTATGGCCATTTATCTTTCATCGAATCTTGCTGAAAACGTCGGTAAAGTTCTTTCAGAAACTTATGGTGCCGAAGCTTCAGTAGTGGTGGCTTACAGGGTTTCTCAACCTGGCCAGAAAATTATCCGGACCACCGCCGGGCATCTTGCCGAAACAATGAAAACTGAAAATATCAATCGACAGGCGTTGATTATTGCTGGAAAGGTTCTGGATTTTTCTGAAGAACATTTTCCGGTATCAAAACTATACGACCGGACTTTTTCTCACGGGTTTAGAAGCGCCGATGAGTAAACGAATATCCCAAAAAATGAATCCGGCGATATGGGCACTGACGCCACAGGCCGTTCATGTTGCCGGTCGGCTCATGGGAAAAATGGATTGCGGACAATTGTTTACAGGGCCTTCCATAGCAAACCCGCCTTCTGGAACCGTGAAGTTTAAATCACTCTCAAAATCAGTGGAATGTGAATTTTACAATTTTTCTTCCCATATTTTTATCATGGCCGCCGGTATAGTTATTCGTGTAATCGCACCGTTAGTGAAAAATAAACTGATCGATCCGGCAGTCATCATTGTGGACGATCACGGCAGGTTTGCCGTCAGTCTCCTTTCCGGACACCTTGGAGGCGCAAATGAATTGGCTGAAAAAGTGGCAGAGCATCTAAATGCCGTTCCGGTAATTACAACTGCCACGGATATTAATCATGTGCCGTCAATAGACCTTTTGGCTAAGGAACACGGCCTGCTTATTGAAAACCCTGAGGCCATTAAGCGGGTGAACATGGCGTTTTTGAAAGGTCTAAAAGTTGGGTTTCATGATCCCATGAAAATTTTAATCAAAGAACTTCATGTATGGACGGATACCGACAAGGCAAATGATGTCGATCCACAAGCGGGTGTTTATGTGGATTATAGAATAAACCAGCTTTCAGATCATATTCTGGTATTGCGACCCAAACTGTTGGCAGTAGGGATTGGATGTAACAGAAATACGGATATTGCTGAAATTGTTGAATCGGTAAGAGATGTTTTTTTCAAATTCAAACTTTCAATCAACAGCATTGAGAGCATTGCCACAATCGATGCAAAAGATGATGAACCAGGAATCCTGAAACTTGCAAGATTACTGGGGGTACAGGTCAAATTTTTCAGCCGGGACGACCTTGAACGGGCAGGTAAGGTGCCTACTCCATCGGAGGTGGTAAAAAAACATATGGGAGTTGCAAGCATATGCGAGGCAGCAGCGATTTTGTCATCAAACCAGGGAAAACTTCTGGTACCGAAACAAGTGATGAAAAATGTGACCATCGCCGTAGGAATCGGATACTCTATGTTCTTGGAATAGGTCCGGGAGAAGATCATTTTATTTCCGAAAGAGGCCGGCAGGTTCTTTTGGAGGCGGAGGCTGTTTCTGGTTATGGAACCTACCTTAATTTGATCCGGCCTTTGATTGCAGGAAAAAAAATCATTGTTTCCGGCATGAAAAAAGAGGTGGAAAGGGTGTGGATCGCCATCCAAACCGCACTTTCAGGAACATCGTGTGTATTGGTTTCAAGTGGTGATCCGGGAATATACGCTCTTGCAGGCCTTGTTTTTGAGTTATGCAGGGAAAATCATATTTGTCTGAGTGACGGGAACAACAAGGATGGTAAAAGCTTACATGTAGAGATTATACCCGGAATACCGGCATTGTGTGCCGGTGCCGCACTTCTGGGTGCTCCTCTGGTTCATGATTTTGCGGCGATTAGCTTAAGCGATCTTTTAACCCCTTGGAATATCATAGAAAAACGACTCTCAGCCGCAGCCGGGGCTGACTTTGTGATTGTACTTTATAATCCCAGGAGTAAAAAACGCAACTGGCAGCTGGACAAGGCCAGGGAAATCCTGCTCGGTTTTCGAAAACCCGATACCCCTACAGGCATTGTCACCGGTGCTATGCGGAAAAACCAGCAAGTTTTTTTAACCACTCTGGCCAATCTGGATTCAAATCTGGTGGATATGCAGACCACGGTGTTTATCGGAAACAGCAAGACGTTTGTGTTTGAAAACCGGATGGTGACTCCAAGAGGATACGGTGATAAATACAATTTGAGTATAACGGATGGAATAATATGAGTAATGAAATGATTCAACAAAAAGCCCGATGCATCGCTGTTTTAGGCACCGGCTCCGATGTAGGAAAAAGCATTGTTGTCACAGCCATTTGCCGGATTTTAGCGGATCAGGGAATAAAAGTCTGTCCGTTTAAGGCCCAGAACATGTCCAACAATTCCGGAGTCACTCCCGAGGGAGTGGAGATGGGCCGTGCCCAGATTGTGCAGGCAGAGGCGGCAAAAATTGTGCCTCATGTGGACATGAATCCGGTTTTGTTAAAGCCCACAGGTGAAAACGGCTCACAGGTGGTTGTTTTGGGGAAAGCGGTGAGCAATCAGACCGCCCGTGAATACTACCAGCAGAAAAAGCAACTCTTTAATGTTGCCTGCGAGGCACTGAATCGGCTTCGTTGTCAATACGAAATCATTATCATCGAAGGTGCCGGATCTTGTGCTGAGGTCAATCTCATGGCCTTTGATATGGTGAATCTGCGAATGGCCAAATATGCCGAAGCGCCGGTGGTGCTAGTTGCTGATATTCATAAAGGTGGTGTGTTTGCACAGATCGTGGGCACCCTCGAATGTCTGGATCAATACCAAAAAGATCAGATCGCCGGATTTCTGATTAACCGGTTCAGGGGAGATTTATCCCTGTTTCATGAAGGCGAGCGATGGATCGAACAGAAAACAGGTAAAAAATCTTTTGGGGTTTTGCCATGGTTCAACCATTTTCGGATTGAAGCTGAGGATTCCGTCGTTATCGAACGACCGGTCTCGATTAATCCTGAAGATGTTAAATCACCGGCTGTGGCAATCATTCGTTTTCCTCACATTTCCAACTTTACGGACTTTGATCCGTTATATGCCGCGCAGGGGCTTTCAGTCCATTTCCTTGAAAAAGTTCAGGAGCTTACTCTGTTTTCAGCTGTGATTCTTCCGGGTTCCAAATGTACCCGAGATGATCTGGATTGGTTGGTGAAAATCGGATGGACCGAAGCTTTGTATCAGTTTTACGAATCCGGCGGCCATTTACTGGGTATCTGTGGGGGATATCAGATGCTCGGCCATGCAGTACATGATCCGGATGGGCTTGAAGGAATCCCCGGATCAACCCCAGGATTATCACTTTTGCCTGTTGAAACCCGGCTTTTCGCACCCAAAACCACCACGCTTGCTCAATTCAGTTGGGATAATATTTTGGGTACAGGGTATGAAATACATATGGGGCGAACGGACAGGATCGAAGGCGACCCTGTTTTCAGGGTTCATGAACTCAATCATGTAAAATGTGAAAGCTTTGATGGATGTATTGCCCGGAACGGACGAGTCATGGGTACGTATATGCACGGACTTTTTGATTCACCGGAGATATTAACCAGATGGTTTTTTCAGGTTGGAATCAAAGGTGTAAAAGTTTCCAGTGCTCATGGATTTATTGCCAGAAATTCCCAATATGACATGCTTGCAGAACATTTTAAAAAATATATTGATATCGAAAGTCTTATCAGGTTGGTAGGCAAAAACATTCCAGTTCGGGGTTAACGCATTCAAGCGTGGGTGATTTAAAAACAAATCCGCCGGTGAATACACACCGGCGGATCTATAACTCCCACCATTCGGGAAACCATTTTCCCGGACGTTCAATAACTACTTGTGCATTTTTTTCATAAAAATGGCTTCTGCCTTGGCAGCTGCTTGTTCTGCCTGGGCGGCTGCAGTCTCAGCACGAGCTGCTGCGTTTTCTGCTCTTGCAGCAGCATTCTGGGCCCGTTGTGCATCATCTGCACATGCGGCTTTTGCAGCCTCGCTATTATCTAAAGCTTGCTGCGCCATGGCCTCTATACGCTGAATGTCATGTTTTGTCGCACCGCAGCCGGTAAGGGCTACACAGAACGCGATAATCAACATCCAGCAAACCACTACTTTACCCAAACCTTTCTTTTTCATGTCTTCTCTCCTTTTTTTTGTTCGTTAACAGTCACCCTCCTTGATGATGCCGATTTGATTTAACCGGCATGATCAAAGACCACTAGTTTACCAAAATGGTAAACAGATTAGTTTGCGGGAATATTATCTCATTTTTTCTTAATATGCAAGAATTTGGTTAAAAAAATGATGTTCTCATTCAGTGTTTGCTTTACTTTTTTAAAAAAGTGTTTTTTAAAGGATAAAAAATGTATTATAGTTTTGATTATAATGAGTTATGAACCGACAGTAAACAATCCGGATTCGAAACAAAACCATTACAAGGAAAAGCGAATGATAAAGTATTTTAGTTACGTGTTATGGAAACGTGCAAATGACGGAAAATCAAAAACCCTGTATCGATATATTTTAATGACCGCGCTGATCGCTGCTTTTGCGGTATCTGGAATTGCAATGGATACTCAGGCCCAGAGCGGGCTCACATACACTTTTGTTGACAATACCAAAGATCTTCCTCCAAGCGCTGATACGGTCACCGTCATCGGTCATCCCTTAGCCTATGTTATCCAGAATGGGGATACATTACTGGATATTGCTCGAAACTACAGCCTCGGATACAATGAGCTGGAAGATCTTTACCCGGAATTAAATCCATGGGTTCCGACGGTGGGAAAAGAGTTGGTACTCCCAAGAATTTGGGTGCTTCCTCAGGTTCGAAAGACCGGAATTGTGATCAACCTTGCGGAATTTAGATTATATCATTTTCTTGAAAAGAAAGGGGTCTTTAGCGATGCTTTAAATTACTTTGAGAAAACCAACCCTAATGATGAATCCACTGTAAGATTTGTTCGCACCTATCCCGTAGGAATTGGTGACGAGACATGGAACAGCCCGGTAGGATCATTCAGAATCATTGATAAACGAATCAAGCCCACATGGTACATACCCCCTTCGCTGATCAGCAAATATCATCCCGTTAAAATCGTTCCTCCGGGTCCGAATAACCCCTTAGGAGACTATTTTATGGGAATAGGCAATGCATATGGGATCCATGGAACAGACAATCCTTGGTCGGTGGGACGGTTGGTCACCCATGGATGTATTCGGCTCTATCCTGAGGACATAGAGTTCTTATTCCCCACAGTGGCTTTGGGTACCCCTGTGGAAATTGTTTACGAACCGGTAAAAATAGGATTTCTCAATGGCAAGATCTATGCTGAGGTCCACAGAGATATTTATGGAAAAATTTCAGATTTTTATCAGTATGGTTACCAGAAGCTGGCCGACCTTGGTCTGATGGAGTCTGTGGATCCGGTCCGGTTTGAAGAGGAACTGGAAAGAAAGAGCGGCATGCCGGTCGAGGTTGGAACCCTTAATATTTCCCGAAACTTATAAATGCAGATTGCATCGGACAGATCAGGTTTATATGCAGCCGGGTAATCCGGTGGGGTTTTAAAAAAATCACCTGCAGTTGTATCGGCTTGTTCAAAGCTGAAAAAATAAAAAAAAACGCCTTGGGTTAAAAACTGTAATTTTTTTGATTGAATAAATACAAGCAGACATCCACGACCTGAGGATCATATGCAATTCCTCTCTGCTTGGAAATTTCATCCAGGGCATAGCTGATACCTTTTGATGGCCGATATGGCCGATGGGAAGCCATGGCCTCTACTACATCCGCCACCGATAAAATTTTTGCTTCAAATATAATTTCGTTCTCTTTGAGTCCAAAAGGATACCCGGTACCATCTAGTCTTTCGTGATGTTGTGCCGTGATTTCTGCCAAAGGCCATGGAAATTCAATTGACTTTAAAATGTCATACCCAACTTCCGGATGTGTTTTCATTATTTCATATTCAAGATGATTAAGATTACCGGGTTTTGAAAGAATTTCGGACGGGATGGAAATTTTTCCGATATCGTGGATCACCCCGGCCATACCAAGGCCCTCGATTTGAACGGGAGAAAGACAAAGTTCTTTACCAATGGCTCTTGATAGATTGGCCACCCTTCGTTGATGACCAGCCGTATAAGGGTCTCGGATTTCAACAGTCATGGCCATGGCATAGATGGTCCCAATGATGGTCTTGCGAAGCTTTTGAAGAGCTTGTCTGTTTTCTTCCTCAGCTTTATTTCGTTCGGCAAGGATGATGCGTTCCCTCAAGACCCTTTGCAATCTCAGCTCCAATTCATCAAGGGTAACGGGTTTTTGAATAAAATCGCTAGCTCCTTGCACAATCACATTCTCGTAGCTGAAGTCTTTCACAAATCCGGTCATGATAATAATATCAGAATTATACTTTTCTCTGATGATTTGGGTCAGTTCAATGCCATTCATTCCAGGCATGTTGATATCGGTGATAACAACATCCACCATCTCTTTTTCCATGATATCAAGAGCTTCAATTCCATCGGCAGCACTGATACAAGTATAACCGGCCTGCTTTACGCTCTGTAAAACCATATCTCGGATCAGATCTTCATCATCGACGACCAAAATTAAAAATGAAGCGCGATTTTCCCTGTCAATTTCCTTCATAGCTATTCTCCTAAAATTACAGCGTCGCAGCTTTAATTCGGTTTCTGCCTTCTTCTTTAGCTTGGTATAATAACTGGTCTGCTTTTGCAATCAGTTTTGAGTCGGTTATCTCTTCCTTTTGTGTATGGCAGGAAAAGCCGGCAACTCCGAAACTTGCGGTGATTTTTATTTCTAAATTATTTGTTTTGATTCTCTGATTGAAAATTTTTATTCTCAATCGTTCTGCAAGAACTTTTGCACCTTCAATATTGGTTTCAGGAAGCACTACAATGAACTCTTCACCTCCATATCGGGCAATCCAGTCTATCTTATTTCGAAAGGACTTTTTAATGGTGTTTACAAATTCAATCAATACCTGGTCTCCGGTTAAATGCCCATAGGTATCGTTCACAAGTTTAAAGTGGTCAATGTCACAGAGTATCAGCGAAAGCGGATGCTTGTATCTGAGTGCATATTTGATGTCCTTTGAAAGCTGATCGTTGAGGTAACGTCTATTGAAGCAACCTGTTAGCGGGTCTCGAATAGATAGCTTTTTAATTCTTTCGTTCGCTTCTTTGAGCGACCTTTCCAGATCGAGAATACGCATTCCGGTTTTGATTCTGGCATTGAGTTCACCGGGGTTGAACGGTTTTGCCAGGTAATCATCAGCCCCCGCCTCTAACCCAGCAATAATATCTTCCTTGGAGTCTCTTGCAGTCAATAAGATTATAAATACATACCCTGTTGATTTGGTCGATCTTATGGCACGGCATAATTCAAGGCCATCCATTTCAGGCATCATCCAGTCGGATAAAATGATCGGAAAAAATTGCTTTTTAAACAGCTCCAGAGCTTTTTTCCCATTTTCAACCGATGTAACACTGATTCCTGCTTTTCGAAGAATTTTTTCGGTGAGTTTACGGGAAATCTCCTGATCCTCGGCCAAGAGCACGGGAAATGATTTTAGACCTTTTTCATGGGGGAGGTTTTGATTTAAGGCATTAGCCATAGAGATGTCACACCTGTTTTTAATCTCGAATGTTGATAATGATAATATTTATAAAATCGAGTCATTAAAAAATTTTTTTATGTTTCAATGTTTAAAAACTTGGTTAGAAGAGGAGTTAGGGTGTTGAGTTCTGATGGCTTTACCCAGTTGATTTCATGGTCGGCTCGGAACCATGTCATTTGTCTTTTTGCGTATCTGCGTGTGTCTCGTTTTAAATTTCTGATTGTTTCCTCTAAGGTGCAATTTCCGAAAAGATAGTCTATTATATGACGATACCCGATGGCTTTCATCGATTTTAAATCCGGTGAATAACCTCGGTCAAGAATTGCCCGGACCTCTTCAACCAAGCCTTCTGATATCATTATATCGACTCGTCGGTCAATGCGTTTATAAAGAATATCTCTGTCCAAATAAATACCTATTTTTAATGCATCATATCGATTTTGTGAAAAACGGTGTTTCTGATGCCAACTGGATATAGGTTTGCCCGAAATTTCAAAAACTTCCAATGCACGCACAATACGAAAAGTGTCATTAGGGTGCAAACGATGTGCCGTTTCAGGATCAACTGTTTTTAATCTTTCATAGAGCACATTTTTTCCCAACTCAGTAGCTTCGGTTTTAAGCCGGGCCCGAACGGAAGGATCTGAAAAATTATCGTCAAAGAGACCATGGATAAGGGATTTGATATATAATCCGGTACCGCCGACAATGAAAGGAACTTGGTTTCTCCTGATGAGTTTCAAAATGATTTCATGGGCCATCCGAGCAAACTTTCTGGCGTCAAAATGTTGGTCAGGGGCTATGAAATCGACCAGGTAATGGGGGACTTGGGCAAGTTCTTCCTTGGTCGGCTTTGCTGTCCCGATATCCATGTATCGATATATCTGTCTTGAGTCGGCACTGATGATTTCACCATTAAAAATCCTGGCAATTTCTATGGCCGCCGATGTTTTTCCTGCTGCTGTTGGACCGCAAATGATGATGATTTTTGATTTTATTGCACTCATGATCGAGGTTCTTAAAAAAGGATTTTGGGGTTTAATGCAAGGAAAAATTGAAATTGCGAAGCTGAAAAAAAGCTGTAAGTTTTTGGATTAAATGAAATTCGGCGGCCTGCTGAATCGGTATTGGTTTAAAATTTAATATGCCGGCCGCCGATAAACTTTTGATAGGCTGGATTTAATCTCCCATTTCTGCCATGTAATCGTCATACAAAGTTTCAAGTTTAAGTTTGTGT
Organism: uncultured Desulfobacteraceae bacterium; assembly: GCA_964478625.1. GTDB lineage: Bacteria > Desulfobacterota > Desulfobacteria > Desulfobacterales > SKZT01 > SKZT01. The sequence goes on along the minus strand of CAYZJH010000020.1, from coordinate 3,501 downwards.
TTTGCCTCTTCCTGACAGAGTACCTGAAACAATTTTTTACTGTCGTCGGTTTCTACTTCTTTTAAAAGGTCGTTATAGAGTTTCAATGCTTTTTCTTCTCTTTTGATGGCCAACAGCAAAAGGTCATTATAGGCCATACCTTTTTCATACTTAATGTCAACCAGATAGTCACCGCGTTTGATATCTTTGATCCATTTGAGTTTGTAATCAGAAAGGCTTTTATCCATCCCTTGGGTCTTAAATTTTTCCAAAAGGGCCTGATGTTTTTTTTCCTCCTTTGAGAATTCTATAAGCATTTCTTTTGCACCCGAAAAGGATTCTTCTTTGCTGGCTGTTTCATAAAATTCCGCTGCCTCTATTTCCTTTTCAATCGCGAAATCAATGATGGCCTCTAAATTTTCAAACTTCATGTTTTCTCCTTTCCATTTTTAAATAGAAAATTTTATATTCATAAATACAGGCATGATTTGAGCCGTAGACCTAAAATGAGAATTCGCATTTTCACCCCATGTAATTTTCAGTTTGAGAGTGGAGAATATTTTGACCCATTAGCAATCTTGATGTCAATAGTCTGAAAATAATATCTATTTTATTCAAACCTAATTATTTAGTCTATATAATAATTAGAATAAAATGACAAATCAATATATGCCTTGAATCCGGGTTAAATTTTATTTTTTACTAGTTTCTCTATATAGGTTAAAATGGATAAAATATCGAGTGGCTTGTATCTCTGAGGAGAATCAAGTTTTAAAAAATTCAATGATCTATGTCGATATTCGTGATAGATTTTTCAGGAAGTTTTTCATTGTTTTTTATTGACAAGTCGGTTTCCAAAGGATAACTTCAATTTTTTATGAATTTTGAATATTACAAAAATTTGAAGGAGATGTGCGAATGTCTGATTGGGAACCGAAAATTGTCAGTTTTCTCTGCAATTGGTGCAGTTACGGTGCGGCAGATCTTGCCGGAGTCAGCCGCATGGAATACCCGCCAAATATTCGAGTTATTCGAATCCCATGTACCGGTCGGATGAGTCCCAAATTTTTCTTGGCTGCCTTGAGGGAAGGGGCTGACGGTGTTTGGGTTTCGGGCTGACATCCGGGAGAATGCCATTACCTGGAAGGTAATTATTATGCCCGTCGTAAGTTTGCCCTGTTCAAAAATCTGATGGAACACATGGGAATTGAACCTGGTCGTCTCCAGTTTTCATGGATATCATCGGCAGAATCGACCAAATTTACAAAAGTGGTCAAAGAAGTCACCGAAACCATTAAATTGCTTGGGCCAAGAAAACATTTTATCAAAAAAGAAGCCAAGGTTGCATAAGATGCTGGAATATACGGAAAAAATAAGAGAAATATCCAAACAGCTCCTGAAAGACTGTAAGGTGGATATGGTGATCGGTTTCCGAAAAGGGACTGTGCCTATGATGAATGAACCCACCTTTATTAAAAGCGTCAATGAAGTCGGCCAATTGGTTTGGGACAGTAACTGCGGGATCAACCTGGCCAATTATCTGACCAACCGTAAAGAAAATATCGCCATCGTTGCCAAAGGTTGCGATAGCCGCAATATTTGCGTTCACATCGTTGAAAACAAAATCAGGCGGGAACAACTTCATATTATTGGTGTCCCTTGCAAAGGAATGATTGATAAAAGAAAAATAGCCGTTTTATTCGGCAGAGAAATTTCAAATGTAGAAGAGGACGGTGAAAAAATAGTTGTTGAAGGTGATGGTACCGCCAAGGTGTATGATAAAAAGGATGTGCTTCAGGATAATTGTGCCATATGCATTCACAGAAATCCGGTGATTTATGATGATCTGGTTGGTGATCTTGTAGAAGAGCAAAAAGATGTGGATCGATATGAGGATGTCCGAAAAATCGAGGCAATGACACCCGATGAAAAATGGAACTACTTTGATGATTTGCTTAAAAACTGTATCAGGTGTTACGCTTGCAGGAACGCATGTCCCCTTTGTTACTGTCCCACATGTTTTGTTGATGAATCCCGTCCTCAGTGGGTCGGTAAATCCATTGATCCTACGGACACCAGGACATTTCATTTTTTAAGAGCCTATCATTGTGCAGGAAGGTGTACTGATTGCGGTGCATGTGAGAGGGCGTGCCCTGTAGGCATTAAAGTTCGGACCTTTACAAAAAAACTGGAAAAAGATGTCAAGGAACTATTCAATTTTGAAGCCGGTCTTGATCCTGATGTAAGGCCGCCTTTGGATGTCTATAAGGCTCAGGATCCTGAAGATTTTATTAAATAATGAGTTGGTGTAAAAACGCCGATTTTCAAAAGACCAATGATAGTTTGGTAACGGACAACTCACTTAGTAAAGACAGAGGCAGATGGTATGAAAGTGATGAATATAACTAAGGAAGGCTGGGCCAAAGGACTGGAGAAAATCAGAGAATCCTGTCGAATAATCGGCCCATTGAAAGACGGGGAGTTCCATAATTTTAAGGAACTTGGCCGGGGGGAACTTCCGGATTTTAACTTCCAAAATACCCGACTTTCGCCCAAATCGATTGTATATCCGCAATCTGAAAAGATGTTCGAATACACCCTGGATCAAAATGATCCGGAGCATGATATTTTAAAAGAGGCTGAAAAGGATTATTCACCGCAGGTGGTTGTAGGTATCAGGCCATGTGATGCCAAGGCCTTTTCCTTGGTGAAGCTAAATTTTGACAGCCCGGAATATAAGGATACTTATTGGTTAAGGCGGTTTGAATCCACTACATTGGTTGGACTGGCGTGTCATTATCCATGCAATAGTTGCTTTTGTACCACTGCAGGGAGCGGTCCCTTTAACTCTGATATCCTGGACATACTTTTGGTGCAGGATCAGGATCGGTTTTTGGCTCAAATTTTAACGGAAAAAGGTGAGGCACTGGCAAAGACAGCCGGATGGGACACCGAGGCGGGCAGTGAGGCAAAAGAACGAATTGCAATCATGAAAGAAAGTGCTGAAGGACGGATATCCTCCTTTATTAACACTGAAAATCTGAAAAACAAAACGGCCATGGAAGTCTATGAGGAGCCGTATTGGGAGGATGTATCTTTTTCATGTATCAATTGCGGAACATGCACATATTTATGTCCTACCTGCTGGTGTTTTGATGTACAGGATGAAACTTGCGGAAACTGCGGTATTCGTATGAGAAACTGGGATAGTTGTATGTATCCGCTTTTTTCACTCCATGGATCCGGGCATAACCCAAGAGGGCAAAAACTTCAACGGGTCAGGCAACGATTCATGCATAAACTGAAATATTATCTGGATAAATACGATGCGGGTATTCAATGTGTCGGGTGTGGGCGATGTGTCCGTTACTGCCCTGTGAATATTGATATCCGAAGGGTTTGTGAATTAATGAACCGTTCAGAAGCTTGCCCGGTAACGATTTAGCAAGGGGGGTTAGACCGTGCAGAATCCATATTTGCCATATCCGGTCCGCATTTCCGAAATCATAACGGAAACAGAGG
>CAYZJH010000019.1:0-57139 GCA_964478625.1 uncultured Desulfobacteraceae bacterium | reverse complement strand
AAGAGCAATTTTTGACCAGTCCATTGATTAATTGAACACCCTGATTCGTCCGGAACGTATTCTCAAACAAATGGATTCGTTCAGCGACCAAAACGAAATCCCCGTTGCCTGTATCCATAAACAGCTCACCGATAATGCTTCCAATACAGGATGTCGTGGCACATGAGTGCCGAGCAGATTTTACAGACGGCCATTGTCAAACAACTCAAACAGTACAGCTGGAGGAAATTGGCTGAAAGGCTCAATGACGGCCTATGTCTGCGATGGTTTATCCGATTTTATTCAGCGTGAAGCAAGTTAGAGGTTTTTCTACAGAAACCAGGTAAGAGATAAACAGGTTAATTATTTTTTTGATTTTGAATAATTTATAAGATATAGAGAAGGAGAATATTAACATCCACCCGCAAAACCTATTGTGAGGTAAGTGATGGCAAAAATCAGATCAAACAGATTTTTTCGAATGTTCATTGGTGTCGCATCGGCCTGTTTATTGAGCGTTACTTGCACCTATGCCGCAGATCAGGAAACCCTTGACCGCCTTGAAAAAATTATCCAGCAGCAGCAGGCGCAGATTGAAGCCCAGCAAAAAACGCTCGAGCAACTCCAGGGAGAACTGGAATCCCTTAAAGGCCGGATGCCCACAAGTATAGAAAAGGCTGACAAGACGATAACGGAGCCTCCGGTAACAACCATCAAACCGGGCAACCCCAACGCCAAACTCAAACTTTACGGTCATGTTAACAAAGCAGTGCTTTTCAGTGATGACGGCAATGATGACAACACTTACCTGGTAGACAATGACAACTCCTCAACCCGTTTGGGTCTGTCAGGTTCCATCAAGCCGAACGATCATTTCGAACTCGGTACTCTTATTGAGGTTGAATACCAGACCAACCCCAGCAACCTGGTCAGTCAGAACGACAAACGCAAAGGAGACGCAGATTTTGAAAAGCGACACCTGGATCTTTATGTCGATACCAATAGATTCGGCAAGCTCTCGCTGGGATGGGGTTCCGCAGCCTCGGACAGCGCTTCGGAGGTAGACCTCTCTGGCACCAGTGTCGTGGGTTACTCCAGTATTCCCGATATGGCTGGAGGACAGCTGTTTTATGATAAAAACGCCGACAGTCTCACCGATACAGCCATACGCAATGTATTCGGCAACTGGGACGGACTCGGCAGAGACGAACGTATCCGCTACGATACGCCCGTGTTCAAAGGGTTTGTCGGATCAACCTCTTACATCACGGACGGGGGCGGCGATGTCGCCATGCGCTACAATGCCCGAATCTCCACATTCAAGCTTGCAGCCGCTGCGGCATATGCCGATCCTGGAAGCGCATCGGACACTATCGACAATCAGCTGGCCGGTTCAATGTCAATACTTCACGATTCCGGACTCAACTGCACCTTTGCCCTGGGAACCCGCAACCAACAGGAGTCCGGACGGGATGACGGATACTTTTACTATGCCAAGCTCGGCTACAGGGCCGACTGGTGCCCGATGGGAGTTACCTCCCTGTCCGCAGATTACGGGCGGTTTTCGGATATCATCGCTGACGGTGACGATACCGATACCATCGGATTTCAGATGGTTCAGGATCTCGAAAATTGGGGCAGCGAGGTTTATTTGGGTTACCGGTTCCACAAACTGGACCGCAAAGGAGAAGATTACGACAATATTAATGCTGTTATGACCGGCATGCGGGTAAAGTTTTAAATGAAAAAATGGGAACATGCTTTTATGGCAGGAGTGATCCTGGTGGTTTTGGGGACTGCGGGTTGCGCTTTGACCCCGCAGCCCTTCGAATACCATAACGATCTGGATGAAAAGGCAGGACGTGGGCTGTTTTCCGGAGATGAGGGAGGCTTTGTCATTATAGGGGATAAATCGAAGGTGAAAAACCGTAAGGAAAAGACTTCAACCAATTCTGCCAACCCTGTTGACCAGATTAAATAGAAATTTTACCCCGATATTTTAAAAGATTAAGCATTTTTGTTTCAAGCCGTTATGATTTTAAAGGATCGAAACAATAAATGACCACTCATTTAGCAACTTGACAGTCTTCAGTAAAAATCAATTTATCCAAGATTTCTGCGAACATCTTCGCAACACTCCGCGCAACTCTGTGAGAAATATGTTCACAGCAACGTGAAACCCCTATTTGGCTCTCGCAGATGCCCGCTGAGGTTTACGCAGATTTGCGCAGACATCGGTTTCCGGAATGTTTTCCCAAAACAAAACGGGTTTCTTTCCGGCCTGCATTCTGAGGCAGAAATGGCTGGTAGCTGAGAGGATCTTTTAAAAGAGCGGCACAATGAATACCGGATTCGTGCGTAAAAATTGCTCCTCCGGTGATCGGTTTGGATTCAGGAATTTTTCTTGCAGATGCCGACGAAACAAAACGGCATAGGCTCATCAGAGATTCTGTCCGAATATTGCAATGCATATTGTCGTGAAGGCTCAAGACCATGGCGATTTCCTCCAGGGGCGTATTTCCCGCCCTTTCTCCAAGACCGTTGACGGTTACACTTATAATTTTTGCTCCGGTCTCCGCAGCCGATAAAGCATTGGCTGTCGCCATGCCCAGATCGTTGTGGCCGTGAAATTCGATAGGTAACCCATCGTTACTCGACAAAAGATATTCAATCATATGAGAGACCTGCGAAGGTGTCGCAGAGCCCACCGTATCAGCAACTCTCAACCGCCGGGCCCCACATTGGTGAGCCAGATATTGGAATTGCTTCAAAAACAGGGCATCGGCCCTGAAAGCATCCTGAGCCCCAACGGACACATAATCGAAATATTTCGAGGCAAAAGGAATCAAATCTTCCAAAGATTCCAATACCCAGCCTTGGTCTTTTCCCATGGCCCTAAGCAAAACCGATGATACCGGAAAGCTGATATGGACACTGTTCGTGTTACATTCGGCCGCCAGTTCAATATCCTTTCTTTTGGCGCGGCACCAGGTGATCAGGCGAGAAGAAATTTTCAAGCCTGCCAATTCCCTGATGACAGCTCGTTCTTCTTCTCCCATGGCGGGAATGCCGATTTCCAGCTCATCCACACCGATTTCCGCCAGCATTTGGGCAATCCGAATTTTTGTATTCCGGTTGAAAGCAACACCGGGAGCTTGTTCGCCGTCTCTTAACGTAGTGTCTGAAATCTGAATTCTCATTTTATATCTCTTTGAAGGGTGATGATTTCGAAAGAACTTATAATCTAAAATTTTTCGGATACTGGGTTCAAGATTTGGAATTCGTTTTTATTCTGTCATTCTGAGGGAGCGCTCCCAGAAGGACAAAGCCTCTAAAGACAATGGCTGACTAAATGCTGATATTACCATGGCGACCGAAGAATCTCCGATTTCAGACCGGCACCGGTCACCGGAGTTGATTTTGAAGGGTGCCAATGGAAACACCGTACCGGCTGAGGCAAAAGACTCGTCGTCGGTCGGAAATTTAGTACCGACCGACATGCTGTGTTGTTGAACTCCTCAGAATGACATTCAGGGAACTAATAGCATACATAGATTGAGCGATTTAATGTAGAATGAATTTTTTCGTCATACCGGCAAAGGCCGGTATCGAGTCAGATAAATATACCTCATGGATACCGGCTTTCGCCGGTATGACGAATACTTTCCTGCTAAATTAGCTCAGTTTGTGTCATACTCTGAATCCTCTAAACGGATAATCCCATACTAACTATCAATCAGCGGTTTTCCGGAGGCAAATCAATTGTGTATAATTCCATCCGCACTTTTCATAAAACCTTAGGGCTTTTGTGTTATTCTTATCTGCCAGAAGCTGAATTCGATGTGCTCCGGAATCAATACACCATTTTTCGACAGTTTTAAGCAGGCAACTTCCCAAACCTTTTCCCCGATATCTTTTATTGATGACCATATCTTCAATAAGACCCGAAAAATTACCTTTTGCCGTTGAGACCACCAGTTGCGCCGTACACATGCCCACAACATTGTTGACCGTTTCCGCCACCATGATACAGCGTGTATCAGGCGATTGGAGCATCAAAAAAAGCCCTTGTTCCTGAAGCCCGGCATTGAAATCAAAATCAGCTTCAATGGAAAAAAGTTCCCGGAGAAGTTCCACCAAATCCGGTATATCCGAAGATTTTGCCTTTCGAATGATCACTTTCATCAGTAAAAAGCCTTACGAAATAAGGTAATCCGAGGCAGTCTCCCCATTTTCCATGGCATCCAGGATGGCATCTATGGCCTCTTCCCCGTCGACATTCCCATACCACAGGTTATCCGGATAGATCACCATAACAGGACCGTTATCGCAGCCTTTCAGGCATCCGGAACTGGAAACGATAACATCGGTCATCCCCCGATCCAGGATTTCGTTTTCAATGTAAGGAAGGTAATCCACCGAGCCTTTTTTATGACAAATTCCTTTGGGGTCTCCTCCGGCTCTGAAACTTGCACAAACAAAAATGTGATGTTTTGGTTTTTCCATGTTTTTTCTCCATTTTTTTTGATTAGTAGTCTATTTTTCTCATCCACATCCCGCACCCGTCCCCGAACATGCGGCTTTACACCGTGTCATTTCCCGTTTGATCAGATGATGTATATTTTCTCCGGCAAAATATTTTTCCACAGCCTCATGGATAAGCCCTTCAAGCTCAAGGACTTCAATGCCGCTGTCCGACAAAATTTTCCGGGGATTTGGACCAATTCCGGATACCATAAGCGCACGGCAATCTTTCAATGTCTCGGCCAAGTTAAACCATCGATGATCCCCTCCTCCGGGTTCAGGCGTTAACCGGTTATCAACCATGCGGATTTCCCCATTATCGGACCGAGCATATATCTGAACCCGATAAGCTTCGCCCAGGTGTTGATTGATCAGTACACCTTCCATGGATGCCACGGCCACATGTGAACGATGAGGATTTTCAGCTTTTTTTGTTTTTTGGGAACTGGAATTTTTAAGAGCCTCCATGATCCGTGCTTCCGGGCTTTCACCCAAAAGCCCGACCGCATCAGCCCTGCATCGGGTGCAATGATGCATCTGTTTTATATGTTTCCCGGCAGCTTTTCGAACCCTTGAAACCATTTCTGCTGAAGGTTCTTTCATTTCTTTGAAATTGGCACCCTCGTTGGGATAGTAGGGGATGCAATTCAGGATATCCACATTTAACTCAGCCATTTTTGCAGCAATGGCTTCCATATGATGATCATTAATACCCGGAAGAATAATCGAATTGATTTTTACGGCCACACCGTTTTTTTTCAGAGCTTTGATACCTTTCAACTGATTTTCCAGTAAAATTACTGCCCCCTGTTCTGCCCGAAGCACACGTTTACCGTTTCGCACCCAGGAATAAATTTTTTCAGTAATTGCCGGATCAACAGCATTCACAGTCACACTGACGTGGCTAACCTTGAGTTCGGAAAGCCGTCCGGCATAGGGCTCCAGGTTTAAGCCGTTGGTGGCCACGCAAAGAATCATATCCGGATATTTTCTCCTGACCAACCGAAGTGTTTGAAGACTATCTTCCGCGTTTGCAAATGCGTCTCCGGGACCAGCGATGCCGACCACACTGATATTTTTTTTAATGGCAAGAACCTGATCCAGATATTCCAGCGCTTGTTCCGGAGACAAAATTCCGCTGGTGACTCCCGGCCTGCTTTCATTGGCACAATCATATTTTCGGTTGCAGAAATTGCATTGCACATTGCATCTCGGGGCCACTGGAAGATGGATTCGTCCGTACTGATGTCGCACTTTATCGTTAAAACAGGGATGATTTTCCAGATTCATTGTCTCTGTTTCCTTTAAATGTAGGTGTAACCAATTTCAGAATTTTCCTGACTTTTTTCAATAAGGGTGTTGACGATCCTGTCAAACAATTCCTGCGCCCCCTCATAACATAGATGACGGATACGGCTTCCTCCGATGCGGTCATGAACAGGAAACCCGACTCTTACAAGAGGGATGCCCAAACGACGGGAAAAGGTATATCCTTTGCTGTTACCGATACACATATCGGGAGAAAGACCCGCGGCATGCTCTTCGATGTCCATAAAATCCACATTTTCCCTGATATGGATACCCAGGGATTCGTATTCCGGAACCATGGATTCGATGGTTTTTTTCATCAGACCGCTTTTTCCTCCGGATGCACACAGCACCGGAATGATCCCGATTTCGCGCAACAATGAAACCATGCCCACCACAAGATCTTCCTCGCCATAAACCACCGCACGGATTCCCGAAACATATTTGTGACCATCCACAAAAGAATCAATTAGCCTTTCTCTCTGTGAGACATACCGATCGGGCGTCGGGTTTCCGGATATGGTTTCCAGAGCTTTCATGAATTCATCGGTTTCACGCACCCCAATCGGAAGGCCAAGACTGTGACAGGTTACGCCAAAAATGTTTTCAAGATATTTTCCGGCACTGGAGCGGGTTTTTCCGAGAATTTTTCCGAATTCCACCGATGCCTGTGCCGTTTTCATGTTTTTGATATCTGATATTTCCGTACCGCCTTTTTGGATCGTCTGGTATTCAGACCAGAGACCACCATCCAGGCGATCCGAATAATCGGGAAGCATGGCATAGGTTATTCCGAATGCAGTCATCATCTCTTTCAGATGGCGGATATCTGCAGGGGACACCATCCCCGGGAAAATGTTGAGCTGATGACCCGATCCGGCATCGGAATCCGTATTGGAAAGCCCCTCCACTACTGCCTGAACAGCCCCGTGAAACCCGTCCATGTGAGTACCGCGATAGCTCGGGGTGGATACATGGATTATTTCCGGTAATTTTTCCTTTGTCCGTTGTTCCCGGTACGATTTTAAAAACATGGCCACATCGTCGCCAATGGTTTCACTCAGGCAGGTGGTGGCAATTCCGATCATTTCCGGATCATATTGTATCCGAAGGTTGTCCAGGGCCAGGTTGAGATTCGCACCTCCCCCGAAAATAGCGGTCTCTTCGGAAAAATTTGTGGAAGCGATATCCACGGGTTCCTTAAAATGGCTGATCACATAGCGACGGATATAGGTGGAACATCCCTGGGAACCGTGCAACAGGGGTACCGATCTGGATATGCCCTTAAAGACCAGCGACGCCCCGAGAGGGGTGCACAATTTGCATGGGTTGGTTGTCGGTGTATAGTGTTCCTGCTTTTTTAAGTTTAAGATAGATGAACTCATAAGAGCCTCCCACGGGATGTTGTTGAATTTTTATGGTTGTAATGGATTAAGAAGAAAGAAACTTTTTTTTCCCTTTTAGCTAAGAAAAACAAGGTTTCACGTGTTCAGTGCTCAGTGTTCAGGTTTCAGATTTCAGTTGGTTAGCGAGGTCCTGATGATTGTCGGTGCCGACTTTAAGTAAGATTCTTCGGTCGCCGGGGTTTCAGTCAAAATATGCTTCAATGTTTTTTTCTCCGCCATCAACCACTGCGTGTCGCTCCCTCATAATGACAATTTCCCTAGCCGATGTCATTCTGAGGAGGCCAGCAACAGCGTTTATCAGTTACCACGGAAATTAATGGCCGACGAAGAATCTTTATTTCCTGAACACCGGACACTGAACACTTAAACCTGGTCCCTATCAGCGAAGACGCTCTCTCCGTGGTGTAAGCTTCCACACCGGACTGGTCACCGTGGCATGAACTTCCTTTGCAAAATTGAGCATTCCTACAAATCCGGCCAGTGGTATTTTCCGCTCATGGTTGTGGTCACAAAATCCCACCCCCAGCTTGTAGGCAATGGGACGTTCCTTGACCCCGCCAATAAACAAGTCGGCATCCTTCTCAATGATGTACTTGGATAGTTCCAGCGGGTTGGCATCATCGAGGATCACGGCACCATCATCGCACATTTTCCTCAACACTTCATAATCATCCTGATCCCCGGTTTGCGAACCCGCCAGGACCGTTTTCATTCCCAGGTGTTTCAGTGCCTTGATCAGGGAAAAGGCTTTAAATGCACCTCCAACATAAATGGCCGCTTTCTTGCCGTTCAAATCCGCCTTGAATTGTTGAAGCGTCGGATAAATATCTGAAACCTCCTTACGAACAAGTTCCCGGGTTTTTTCCATGATTTCCGGCTGACCCTTAAAATGAGAGGCCACATCATAAAGGGCCTGAGCCATGTCCTCGATGCCGAAATAGGAAACCCTGATAAAGGGAATGTCATACTTTTCCTTCATAGCTTTGGCCAGATGGGTCATAGATCCTGAACATTGCACCACGTTTAATGCTGCTCCGTGGGATCTTTTGATTTCATCCACACGTCCATCGCCGGTCATAATGGACACCACCTGAATTCCCATGCGTTGGTAGTAATCCTTGATAATCCAGGCTTCGCCACCAATATTGAACTCACCCAATATGTTGATGCTGAAGGGGCTGATATCACCGATTTCGCCTTTTCCGATAAGCGTTAGAAGCGCATCGCAAGCAGCTTTATAGCCATCTTTCTTGGTTCCTTTAAACCCCTCGGAATGCACGGGAAGGACCGGAATCCCTTTTTCTTTTTCCACTTTTTTGCACACGGAGGTGACATCATCGCCGATCAACCCGACAATACAGGTGGAGTAAACAAAAGCGGCTTTAGGATGGTGTATATCGATCAATTGGGTCAACGCCTCATAGAGTTTTTTCTCTCCCCCGTAAATGACATCGGTTTCGGTCAGGTCTGTTGAAAAACTCATCCGGTGCAATTCCGGTCCCGAGGACAGGGCCCCTCGGATATCCCATGTATAGGCGGCACATCCGATAGGCCCGTGAACCAGGTGAACAGCGTCGGAAACGGGATAAAGCACAACCCTTGATCCGCAAAACACACAGGCCCTCTGGCTGACCGATCCGGCAATGCTGACTTTGTCGCAAACCATGTCAAAAGGCTGACTTCCTTTTTGATGGATCTGCCGTTCTCTTTCTTTTAAAATGTGTATGGTCGACATGGTTGAATCTCCTGTTACATGACCAGTTCGAAGCTTTCTTCGGGAGCATCACGATCCTGGCGGTCTAAAAGAGCGTCCAGAATCTTTTCCAAAAGCCGGATCCCTCCGCGGTATCCGACAGTTGGGAAATAACTGTGACCTACCCTGTCCAGGATCGGAAACCCGAACCGGACAAAAGGGATATCCTCATCCCGGGATATATATTTCACATAGGTATTTCCGATCATCAGATCGACAGGATCGTTTTTGATCCATTGATGCCACAGAAACATATCTCCTCCGGCTTTGACATTGACCGGACCCGGAATTTCCGCTGTCAGTTCCCGGATACGTTTTTCAAACTTTTTGCCCGGTGTGCCTGTGAGGATATGGATCGGCCACATATCCACGGACACCAGAAATTCGGTCAGTGAAATGATCTGATCCGGGTCTCCGATCAGAGCAACCTTTTTTCCGAAAAAATATTGGTGCATATCGGTGATGATATCGAGAAGCCTTCCTCTTTCGATATCGATTTCATCCGGCACATTGACTCCGGCCATGGAGCGCAAGGAATCAATAAAACGATCGGTGGCTTTGATGCCGATGGGCAAATCCAGTACCTGGCAGGGTACCTTACATTTGGTATCCAGAGCATGAGCTGCCGGTCCTGAGGCGAGTTTGCCCAACCCCAGTGTTCCCATGCTGTCGCCGGTGGTTTTTAACTGATCAACCGTCACACCCCCTCTCGGAAACATATGATATTGACCGGTTTGAGGAGTGTTGAGTACATTGGATGTATCCGGGAAAACCACCACGGGGATATCCATGATTTTGGCGATGCGTTTGATTTCCTCCATATCCGAGGGCTCCACGTAGCCGGGAATAATATTGATCTGGCGACGCTTTTTCCCGCTTTTTTCGGCAAAGTGCTCGACCATCGCTTTGGTCATGGAAGCAAAACCGGTTACGTGAGACCCAACATAGCTGGGTGTGCTGGCATAAAACACATGTTTGCCTTCAGGTATTTTTCCCGATTCCCTGGCTTTGGCGGTGATCTGGGAAATATCGTCTCCAATGGTCTCGGAAAGGCATGTGGTATGCACCGCAATAACCTGAGGATTATAAATGGTGAAAATGTTGTCGATGGCCTGGATCAGGTTTGCCTGCCCGCCGAAAACCGAGGCACCTTCGGTAAATGAACTGGTACCGGCCATCACCGGCTCTTTATAGTGACGCGTCAGGGTACTTCGGTGATAAGCGCAACACCCTTGGGAACCATGGCTGTGGGGCAGACATGCATGAAGCCCAAGTGCGGCATACATCGCCCCGATGGGCTGACATGTTTTGGCGGGGTTAACCGTAAGCGCATGCCGGTCCGCTAATTTATGGGTCGTGTGTCTGAGTAACATGATAAAAAAATCCCTTCTTCAACTTGGATTGATACCGAAAAATTAAAAACGAAATTCCAGAATTGAGGTTAATCCCAGGCATATGTGGCGGCCAGTTCCGGGTTTTGCTGCCAGGGCGCCTTGACATATTTCCAGATCTTGCTGTTGACCATCCGGTCTATTTCCCGATAGAAATTGACAGCTCCCTTGAACCCTGCGTAGGGTCCGCCTGAATCATAGCTGTGGAGCTGTTTCATGGGGATCCCACTTTTTTGAATGGCATACTTTTCCTTGATACCGGCACAGAATATATCCGGTTTGAAAATTTCAATCAGTTTTTCCGTTTCATATTGGTTGATATCGTCGATGACCAGCGTTCCATTGGCCATTTCGGCCATCATTCCTTCATAGTCTTTGAACCTGAAGCCCTTTTTTTCAAGTTCCGCAATTTCCTCAGCCGATTTTCTGGGCTTATATCGGTGCGGGTCCGGATGAACCTCAAGTTCTTCAATATTGCGGCTGTCGGCATCGACTTTAATATCCGGAAGCACCCGGCGACCTTCATAATCGTCGCGATGGGCAAATTCATATCCGGCAGCCACGGTGCGCATTCCGATTTCTTTGAACAATTCCTGGTAATGGTGGGCCCTGGACCCTCCCACAAACAGCATGGCCAGTTTTCCTTCGCACCGGGCTTTGACCTCTTTGCGAACCTGTTCCACGTGAGGCATCTCCCTTGCGATAACCTCCTCCACACGTTCGGTAAGCTCCGGCTCATCATAGTATTGGGCGATTTTTCTAAGGGATTTGGCTGTGGCCTCGGCCCCGATAAAATTGACCTTAATCCAGGGTATGCCGTATTTGGTTTCCATCATTTCCGCCACATAATTGATGGACCTGTGGCACATGATCAGGTTCAGGTCTGCGGTGTGGGAGTTTTTGAAATAATCATAGGAAGAGTTGCCACTGAATGTGGAAACCACTGTGATTCCACAGTCTTCAAATATACGGTCGATTTCGAAAGCATCCCCTCCAATGTTATATTCACCCAGTAAATTGATCCGGTATTTGCCTCCCTTGATTTCGTCATCCAATCCCACTACATGAGTAAAAATACCGTTATTGGCGATATGATGCCCTGCGGATTGACTCACCCCTTTATATCCTTCACAGCTGAATCCGAACACATTGATTCCGAGCTTTGCTTTCATCTCCCGGGCAACTGCGTGCACATCATCGCCGATCAGCCCCACCGGGCAGGTGGCGAATATGGCGATGGCTTTGGGATGAAATGTATCGTAGGCTTCCTGAATCGCTTCCTTGAGCTTTTTCTCACCACCGAAAATGATCTCGTTCTCCTGCATGTCCGTGGAAAAGCAGTAAGTCATAAAATTATGGTCATCGGATCCCTTGGGTCTTGTCTGGTTTCTTCGGGTCAGCCAGCTGTAAAAACCGCATCCGATCGGGCCATGGGTCAGATTGATGATATCACGGGTAGGTCCCAGCACCACACCTTTGCATCCGGCATAGCTGCACCCGCGTTGGGTAATGATACCCGGAATGGTCCGGACATTTGCCATGACTTCAGGAACACACTTTTCTTCATCTATTTTATTGATCAAAATTTGTTTTGACCGTTTTCTCCCGACTTTTGCCGGATATTTTCCGATCAGTTTCTTCTTGACTTCTTCGGGTTCAATATCGCCACCAATACATGCTTCACAAGATGTTTCCATGTAGATTACCTCACAATGTTTTTAGATAAGATTACAGATCATCGAGAGTGGCATTTCCTCTTACGCCCGTTCTGACGCTGATCGAATCAAGGACAGGCATGATAAATATCTTGCCGTCACCTGACTTTCCTGTCTTATTGACCTTCATGATGGTTTTCACCACCCTGTTGACCATTTCATCCTGAACGACCATCAAAAGCATCCGTTTCGGAATTAATCGCTGGGTCTGTCCCAGGTGGATAATGGCTTCCTCATATCCCTGTTCCGCACCTTTTAACAATTGCATATCCACAAGGCCCTTGCCTCTTCCCAGAGCATCCTTGGCCGTCATGGATGAAACCCCGGCTTCGGTCAGGGCTTGTTTGGTCTTGTTCATCATATTCATTCGAATGATCGCCATGATTTCTTTCATGCTTTCACCTCTTCTATCTCGCCTGACGAGGTCTCTTTAATTCCGGAACTGATGGTGTATACTTCCTCAACGGGTGAGACAAAAATTTTGCCATCTCCGAATGCACCTTTATCGCCGGTTCGCGAGGCCTTGATGATGGTCTGGATCACAAAATCCTTATCTTTGTCCTGAACTACGGTTAAAAGCAATTCTTTGGGGATCTCATCGTATCGAATTTCACCGATTTTTATACCTCTCTGCTTACCACGGCCGACAACCGAAATTTTGGTCACTGCCGGAAAACCGGCCTCCATCAGTGCTGCCAATGCGCTGTCAACCTTATCCGGTCTTATTATGGAACGAATCATCAACATGATATTTTTCCTCTCGTTTATATAGGGTTGAATTTAATCAGGCAGCGATTCCATAGGTGATCAAAAGGCTTTCCAATTCTTCAATCGCCAGAGGTTTGGGAATCACGTGCATCCGGTTTTCATCGATTTTCTTTGCAAGAGTTCTGTATTCATCGGCCTGCGGGTGGGTCGGATCGTATTCGATCACCGTCTTACGGTTTATCTCAGCCCTCTGGACCATATTATCCCTGGGAACAAAATGGATCATCTGAGTGCCCAGCCTGTCGGCCAGGGCCTGAATCATCTCTTTTTCATTATCCACATTTCTGCTGTTGCAGATCAGGCCTCCAAGTCGAACACCTCCTGCTTCGGCAAATTTGACGATTCCCTTGCAGATATTGTTGGCCGCATACATGGCCATCATTTCACCGGATACGACAATATAAATTTCCTGAGCCTTGCCTTCCCGGATAGGCATTGCAAAACCACCGCAGACAACATCGCCCAGAACATCATAAAAGGCGTAATCCAGTTTTTCACTTTCGGCGTATGCGCCGAGTTGTTCAAGCATATTGATGGAGGTGATAATTCCGCGGCCGGCACAACCTACCCCAGGCTCAGGCCCGCCCGATTCCACACAGATAACGCCGTTGAAACCGACCTTTCGGATGTCTTCCAGCTCCAGATCTTCGCCTTCATTTCGAAGCGTATCCAGAACCGTTTCCTGTGAGAGACCCCCCAGAAGCAAGCGGGTCGAGTCCGCTTTGGGGTCACATCCCACAACCATAATTTTTTTCCCCATCTCTGAAAGCCCGGCCACCGTGTTCTGGGTTGTCGTGGATTTTCCGATGCCTCCTTTTCCATAAATGGCGATTTTTCTCATGAAGTCTTTTTCCTTTCTTAAATGATGACATTTGTTTTGGGTCGCATTCCATGCTTCATACCGTTTAAGTCCTAGCATGTGCTGTTGGTCCCAATACATTTCAAGACATGTGCCAAACATGGAGACGACATCGAAACTATTCCATAACATGTTGTTTTTATTTTATTACCTTATTTTTTCAGCTCAATTTTCACGGTTACAATAATGCCTATTAAGCTCATTTATATAACAAAATTGTATTTTATTATAATTATACTTTCAAATTTGTTATTTTTATCATTTTTTA
Organism: uncultured Desulfobacteraceae bacterium; assembly: GCA_964478625.1. Taxonomy (GTDB): domain Bacteria; phylum Desulfobacterota; class Desulfobacteria; order Desulfobacterales; family SKZT01; genus SKZT01. Next base: position 43,168 of record CAYZJH010000019.1, on the reverse strand, counting down.
TTTCATGGAGACTATGCCCCTCAGGTTCAGGCGAACCATAAAAAGGATGGTGGGGTTTCATTTTCCTGTCATCTACATACTGCTTGACAAACTGTTGAATGAAAATATAGTTTCAGCAGACCAATTAACTTAGGATTGTAATTTAGGAATTTTCAAACAGATGGATAAGACCGACACAAAGCTGTACATTATTGCAGGTATTATTTTCTCAGTGTTGCTATTAACGGCAGCTTATGTTCTTTTTAGGCAAGAAATTCCCACATCAGGCCAAGGCGGCGATATAAACCCGGAAAACGCATTTACTTTTTTCGGGGTCGGGCCTCATACGGAAATTAATCGAAATCTTCGTGAAGAACTGAAAAACACACTCGGTTCGGATGCCATCGAAACCCGGACCACCATAAATCTGGAAATTCTTTATTCCGGCTTTATTCTGGATTATCTTCCTGATATTCACCAATTGAACAAAAAGCTTAACGAAAATGCAAGGCAACGCATCGAACACGATACGATTAAAATCACCTTTCGCTATATTCCGGACAAAATCAAATCCTTCAATTATGTCGAACTGCTTTTTTCAAACCACTCCCGAAAACCCCTATACAGTAAAATACGTGCCAAAGATGACGGTATTGAGATTTTAGAGGTGTTGAAATCAAGATATGGGGAATCTGAAAAAATTGTGTGGGGAGGACCCGAAGAATGGGCTTTTATCTGGAAAAGCCACGGCGATATTCTGGTATTTTCTAACAAGCCTGACAAATTCGGAAACCCGCAATATCACCTGATGATCTATTATGTTGCAAACATTGAAGATCTGATCGAAAAAGAAACGAAGGAAAAATTGCTTCAGGAAGAAGAGGCCAAAAAGCAGTTAAAAAGAGCTTTCTAAGGGAAAATTGGTTTTACTCTGGCATTACCTCACCAGTTGTGATGCTGGAACTAGCCTGACATTTTTTTTAATCTCGGGCATCAATTCTTCCAAAACGTCCAGGGTTGCCTTATGGGGATGAGCAATTCCGATGGCTTCACCATTTTTTTTTGCCGTTTGAATCAAGCGATGAATCTGGTTTCGGATAAATTCCGGTTCCTGAAAATGGTCGATGAACACATCCCGCTGAGCAAAAGGCACCTTAAACAGATTTGCAGAGGCTTTACAAACACTGTCGGGTGTCGTGAGGCTGTCGACAAAGTAAAGGTTTCTCTTTTTAAGAACTGTGAAAACCTGATACATTTGTTCCGATTTTGCGGTAAATTTTGATCCCATATGCCCATTCATTCCTTTGGCATCGGAAATAGTATCCAGATTTGTTTTGAGCTGAGCAATCAGTTGATCCGGGTCCATGTCTGTCAAAAGAGCACCGGGACCGGGATTAATATCCGGATATTCATTGGGCTCCATGGGCATATGAATCATGAGTTCACCCCCTTTTTTGCGAACCGTTTCAGCGACTTTTTTCTGGAAAGGAGTGTGGGGAATCACTGAGAACGTGAAATTGGGATCCAACTCTGCAAACTTTCTGGCGATATCAGGATCATAGCCCAGATCATCAATGATGATCGCCACTTTGGGTCGCTCTTTTAAGGGTATTTTGGTCCGTTCTTTCAGAGGAACTTTGGTCGGGGGAATTGCTGCAACCTTTGGCGGTGTCGGTTTCACCTTTTCAGGCAGTAACTCTTTCTCAGGAAAAATCTCATAGACTTCCGGCTTCTGGGATGGAGGAATTTTAGCCGTCTTGATCTCTTTTGCAGGTGGAGTTATTTTTTTTTCAATTTTTGGTTCAGTATTTGGTTCAACGAAGTTTTTTGAAAAAGGAGTTTTGTCCATGGTTGGCCCTGGTACGGCCATTTTTTCCGTAGCCGTAACTATCGGCTTTTCATGATGTTTTCTCAGCAGAAAATAATGGAGACTTAACCCCGCCGCAACCACCAGAACCAGAAGAACACCAAGCCCTGCAACTGCTTTTAAAAGCTGTATTTTTAGGGATATTTTTTTAGGAGATCGTTTTCTGGGCTTTTTGGCAACGTTTTTTTTACAGGCTGTTTTTCGGGCCATGTCATATCAATAAGTGGCAAGCACCCAAGGCTGCCTGCCACCGGGATTCGTTATAATGAGTACCTGAACGAGAAATCCGTCATTCTCTTTTTTTCTCATCTCCTGCTACTCTTGCTGAGAGGTGAGTTTTCGTTCAGCCACTAATTTTTGTTATTATTTTTAAAAATTTCATATCCCACAAGAATTTCCAGCGCTCTCATAACCTGATTATCGGCTCGAAGCGTATCCAGATTTAAGGGACCATGCCTGGATTCAGGGCTTCTCATCATGGGTGATCCCGGTTTCGGAGAATCGCTTTCAGGAAGCATTTCTTTTTTCTCCAAACCATCGGGAACCACCTCCAGATGGTTTTTTAAATCTTTTTCCTTCAACCTGATTTCATCGGTTTGGGTTTCATCTTCATCCAGCCAGCGCTGTTTGACCAGGACATCCGGTTCGATCCCCTGAGCCTGAATGGATCTGTCGTTGGGAGTATAGTAAAGCGCAATGGTATATTTGAGGCCATATCCATCTCTTAACGCCTCGACTGTCTGAACAGAACCTTTGCCAAACGAAACGGTCCCCAGGATCAGGGCGCGTTTATTGTCCTGAAGTGCTCCGGCGACTATTTCAGATGCACTGGCACTTCCTCCGTTAATGAGAACGACCATGGGATAGTGGGGAAGGGTCCCTTTTGCGCGGGCCTCGTAGGATTTTGTATGTTTTTCAAGGCGTCCTTTGATGGATACGATCTTGCCTTTGTCCAAAAAGAGATCTGCGGTTGTAATCGCCTGATTCAGAAGTCCTCCGGGATTGTCTCTCAAATCGAGGATCAGTCCTTTTAACGGCTCGGATGGTTTCTCAAATCCTTTTATGGCTTTAACAATATCATCGGTGGTATTGTCTCTGAAGTTGGTTATCCATATATAGCCGTATCCCGGACGAAGCATCATGGATTTAACGCTCTCAATAGGAATGATATCACGAACCAGTGTAAATTCTATGGGATCCGGCTCTTTATCACGCATGATCGTAATGACGACCTTGGTTCCCTGTTTACCTCTCATCTTTTTGACCGCTTCCCACAGCTCCATTTCCTGGGTGGATTCATCATCCACTTTAACAATTTTATCTCCGGCCTGTATACCGGCCTTGTAAGCGGGTGTGCCTTCAATGGGAGACACAACGGTGAGTATTCCATCTTTTATGGTAATTACGATACCAATACCTCCGAACTCTCCATGGGTATCGACCTGAAGTTCTTCAAATGCTTCGGGGGGCAAAAAGGCTGAGTGTGGATCCAGGCTGCGAACCATACCCTGAATGGCTTTTTGCATCAGTTTTTCGGTGTCAACCTCATCAACATAGTTTTTTTCAATCAGCTCAATGACATCCGTGAACAGTTTTAAGCCTTTGTACGTTTCTTCTCCATTGGCCAGATTGTCCCGATAAAGATTCGATCCGATAGCCCAGAATAAAACGGCAACCCCGATGACTAACCAAATTTTTAAAGGTCGATGCTTAAATCTCATAGTGTCTCCTTAAATTTATCCTTTCCTGATCCATTCCAAGGGGTCAACCGGTTTTCCATAGTGGCGAACCTCGAAATAAAGCTCGGGCCCGGAAATGGAGCCTGAATCACCCACAGTAGCAATAACTTCTCCGGATTCCACAGGGTCTCCTTTGTCTTTAAAAAGTTCTTCGGCATGGGCATAAACGGTATAATAGTGTTGTCCATGATCAATAATAATCATTTTTCCATATCCTTTAAACCAGCCGGCAAATATGATCCGACCATCTTTGACTGCATGTATCGGCTCTCCCCGGTCGGCGCGAACTGAGATTCCACTGTTGAAACGTTCCAAATTAAGTTTCGGATCTCTGTAGGCCCCGAAATGAGTTGTGATTGTACCTTTCACCGGCAGTTTAAGCAAGCCTTTAAACGTGCCAAAGGACTTATCCGAATTAAATTTTATATAACCTGACCTATCGGGTTCAGTCCTCAGGGAGGCTATTTTATGATCCAGAATCACCGCGGCCTCCTGATACTCTTTGATCAGTTCTTTTTCCAGGGACTTTTTCCTTCTGATTTCAGCAAGAATCTCGCTTCGCTTTTTTCTTTCCAAGGCCATTTCAGCCATTTGGTTTTTAAGTTCTGCTTCAAGGTCAAGCATTTTTTTCTTTTGACTTTCAATTTCAGCTAAAACCAAATTCAGCTTTTCTTGTTCCTGAATCAGATTATTTCTGATTCCTTCATCATAAGCAAAAATACGTTCCAGCGAGTCCTTTCTGAATAAAAATTCGGAGAATGATTCTGCCGAAGCCAAAATGGACAGGGTACCCAGTCTGTTCATTTTGTAAAGGGCAACCATACGCTTCCGGGCATATTCATACAAAGAGGCCACTTTTTTTCCTAGTTCCTGGGAGAGTATTTCCGTCTTTTTGATTTCTTTTTCCAAATCTGAAAGCTCGGACTGGTATATCAAAATCTGTTTTCTGCACGCAGCCAGGGTGATATCAACCTTATCAAGCATGCTTAAAACGGAGTTTTCCTCCCGGGATAAAGTTTCAAGCGCTTTACGTGAATGTTTGATTTTTTCGTTCAGTTTCCCGGCCTGCTCTTGATATGTTTTTGCGGACTCTTCGAAAATGGGTTCTTTATCGCCGGCAATTACCAGGTTAGGCAATGAGAGCATGATTGAACAAAATATCAGTCTTTTAAAAATTGTGTTAAAGACACAAAACATCCCAGAATCCCCAGCAACATACTTGAAGCGATAATGGTCAGACAAGCCTTCATAGAGAAAAAATAGACATCTATCATTAAAAACCCCGTATTCACCGAAGATACCAGATAAGAATATCCGGCATACAGAACCGAAATTCCGATCAAAGCTCCCATACCTCCCAGAATAAGACCCTGCAAATAAAAAGGTATCTTGATGAATGTATCATAAGCCCCTACCAGACGCATAATTTCAAGCTCGTCCCGACGGGTGTAGATTACCAGGCGAATGGTATTGGCAATAATAAAAATTGACGCAGCAACAAAAATTCCACCCATTGCAAATCCTACCAAACGAAATAAGTCAAAAATGGAAGAGAACCGTTCCAGCCATTGCTGTCCATATTCGACCTGATCCACTTGGGAAATCGCCTTTATTTCCGCAACCAATGCTTCTATCTGTTTGATATTTGTAGCACCGGCAACACCGGAAACGGTTTCGGTAATAATTTCAAAAGCATCCGGAAGCGGGTTGTCTTCAAGACTATCCAGGATGGATGCCTGGCGGTCCATATGGCGTTTCAAAATATCAAGGGCTTGCTGCTTGGAGATGAACCGGACCTCTTTAACGCCTGGTTTTTCCTGAATATCTTTTCGCAGCACCTCAATGGTCTCTTCATTCAGATCAGGTTTCAGATAAGCCATAATCCGAATACCCTCTCGCCAGTATTCCATGATTCGCCCAGCATTATCTAAAAACAATATAAAAGTAGTGACCATCAAAACCAGCATTGCAACCGTGACGATTGTCACCGAACTGACAAACCGATTATCGCGGATATCTCTTATGGCCCTCAGAATATACAGTGTCATTGCCATAATTTCCTGGGAGACTCCTGTATTAAAATTGCTTGGATGCGCCCTTCCCTTAACATCACCACACGTCCTCCCTTTTTTTTGATCAGGTCCGGATCGTGGGTAGCAACAATGACTGTGGCTCCACGGGTATGAGATCGAATCAGAAGATCCATAATAATGGCCGCAGATTCCTTATCCAGATTTCCCGTGGGTTCATCCGCAAGAATGATTTTCGGATCGGTAACCACTGCTCTTGCGAAAGCCACACGTTGCTGTTCTCCCCCTGAAAGCGTTGGTGGGTAGCTATCCATACTGCCCTCCATACCAACCGTCCGCAAAACGTTTCGCACTTTATTGGGAATTAGCCCTCTTTTCAGCCCTGTGGCTTCCAACACCAGGGAGATATTTTCAAAGACAGTTTTTGAAGGAATCAGCTTATAATCCTGAAAAATGATTCCGAATTTTCTACGCAAATCAGGGATATTTTTTTTGCTGATTCTTGACAGATTCATTCCATCAACCAGCAGATGACCCTCATCGACCCGTTCTCCCAGATAAAGCAGTTTCAATAAAGTAGTTTTTCCCGCACCGCTCGGGCCGCTGATAAAAATGAATTCATTTTTTGCCACATCCAGCGTAATGTCCTGAAGGGCGTTTTTCTTTCCGAAGCATCTATGCACGCGAAACAGGCGAATAATGGAATTTTTATTTAGCTTTCCGGTCATTGAATTGTCGCGTAATCAGTCGAATCATATCGTCCCATAGCCCGGTTAAGGGCCGCCTTGGCAATCTCATATTCATACAAGGCATTAAAGTAGTTGGTCCTGGTTCTGGAAAGAAGCACCTGCGCAATTAAAACATCCGTTTGTGTTGAAATCTGTTCCTTATACTGTTCTGTATTAATGCGAAAGTTTTCCTCTGCCTGCTCTATGGCCAGTTCAACGGTTTTGATATTCTTCTCCGTTTCCCGCATTTTTAAATAGGCCCGCTTGACCTCAAAACGTATATCATCCAAAAGCTGCATGCGGGCTAAACGTGCCTGAGAGACCCTATGGAGCTGTTCTTCTGCACCATAGTAGGTCCTTCCCCATTCAAAAAAATTCCACGTGGCTACTGCCGTGACATCCCATCCGCTGGATCTTCCGAAAACACCCAAGCCGCCTTTGGCATCCCATTCCGTTCCTTGTTGAAAATATCGACCATCCAGGCTTATTGTCGGAAAAAAGTCTTTTTTAGCCACCTCGAATTCTTTTTCGGCGATTTCCAGGTTCAAATCGGCCAACCGGAGTTCCTGTCGATATTTTTCGGCCTGAATGAGGCAGTATTCGAGGTCATGCTTAAATGTTTGATAATCTTTGATATCTTCCAAAGTGATCGGTGCGTTGATCGGTCGTCGAAGAACAGTATTAAAATAGGCTTCTGCGGTTTCCATATTATTTTGGGTAATAATCGAAGCCTGCTGAGCATTGGCTAGCTCGACCTGGGCCTGAAGAAGATCGTTGAGTGGTGTCATGCCGACTTCATAGAAATTTTCAGCCACAATTTTCTGGGCTTCGATTTCCGCCACCGTCTCCAGAGCGATTTCTCGAAGTTTGATACTTTTAAGGAGGTCATAGTAGGCTTCCATGGTAACAAAAATAATATCCTGCTTAAATATTTCTTCACCGGTTTGGGATGCCTGCAAGGATAACTCGGATATCTTATAGCGGTTCAAAATCGAAAAACCCGTAAACAGTGGCTGAGAAAAAGTTGCCGACAAAGAAAATTCATTTTGGGGTGCAATCAAACCAACATTTTCGGCCCGTTCTTTGTCATCATTTCTAATGTATCGGTAGGTCAGGTTAAATGTCGGGAAAAAATCGGTGCGCCTGGAATTCTTTCTCGCCATTGCAGCCCTGATTTCCTCCTGTGCGGATTTAAGGCCCAGATTAGCTGCCAGAGCCGATTGAACAGCACGCTCCAGTGAATAGTAATGATCGGCCTGCTCCTGACAAAAGGCAAATTTTGGCCCCGAAATTCCTGAGCTGATCATTAAAATAAGGGTGAAAGTCAAAATTTTGATCTTATCGATAATTCCCTGGGGGTGCTTTTCTATCAAAATTACCATAACTCCATATCCGGTTTAGAATTGACCGATAATGAATTAATTGGTATATAAGAAAACTTAAAAAAAGGCCAAGGAGTGCTGTCTTCAGTTTTCCTTGGGTTTTGCCTCCACTGAATCCCATTAAACAGGCTTCTTCCTATTCCGTGGAGGCTTTTTCTTATCCGAACATGAGTATAAAATCAAGGTTTTGTTAAATTATTTATGTATTGAAACCGACGGGGACAGGCCATTGAAACAGGAACTTATTGAAATTTTATGCCGCAAGTCTTTTAAATACAGTAATAAGCCGATTTTCAAACTGGTATCCGGTCAAACAAGCTGTTTTTATGTCAACTGCAAACCCACCACCTTAAGCCCCAGAGGGATGTATTTAACCGGAAATTTGATTTTTGAGGCCATTAAGGATTGTCAAGCTCACGGAGTAGGAGGTCTGACATTTGGGGCCGATCCCATGGCTATCGCAACTGCTTTTGTTTCGGAAATTCAAAAATCGCCGTTAAAAGCATTTTCCATCAGAAAAGAAAAGAAAGATCATGGGATCAGCCGTTGGATCGAGGGCGATATGCATCCGGGGGAAAAAGTGGTGATTTTGGATGATGTGGCCACCACGGGAGGTTCTACCCTCAAAGCCGTTGAAAGGGCGCAATCCGAAGGGCTTCAAGTCGTCAGGGTCGTTATATTGGTCGACAGGCAAGAAGGCGGGCTTGAAAATATTCGTCGCCATATCTCAGACACTATAGCCATTATCAATCGTGAAGAACTTTTGGAGCAATTTCGACTGTCGGCAATCGGTTAACTGTTTATCCGTTGATATAGGTTGCACAGGCATCATCGGATTCCCAGGCACTGACACGGGTAACCCGGACACCGTCGTCAAGTTTTTTTTCAAGACCTTTGGCAATGTAAAAAGCAATATTTTCCGATGAAGGCGGAGTATCAGGATTAAAAAATTCGGTTTCGTTTAAAAAACGATGGTCCAGTTCGTTGATGATTTCAGCAACATGTTTTTTCAACTCTCCAAAATCCACCAGAACACCGGCGGGGTTTAGGGTTTCGCCGGCGACTCTCACTTCGACTTTCCAGTTGTGCCCGTGGAGATTTTCGCACTTTTGAGATACCATTTTCAGCTGGTGCGCCGCTGCAAAGCGTGTCACAATTTTAAGCTCAAACATTAACCACCTCGCAGAATGTTTTTCAATTTGTTGGAAAGTTTATTGTTTTCAAGTTTTGAAAAATCTCTCAAAAGCTTTTCCTGTTTTTTATTCAAATTGGTGGGTGTTTTGACCATCACCTGAATGATCTGGTCACCCCGTCTTCCATTTCTCAGAGAAGGAATACCCTCTTGCTCGAATTTGAAAATCTCTCCGGGCTGGGTGCCTTTTGGAATGTCCAATTCTTTTTTACCGTTTAAAGTGGGAACCTCGATTTTATCCCCCAAGGCGGCCTGAATGAAGGATATGGGAATTTGACAATAAACGTCGATATCTTTTCGCTCGAAAAACTCATGGGGTTTAACATGGATGAAGACATACAGATCTCCGGGCTGACCTCCGTAGGGTGCGGCCTCACCTTCACCGTTCAGCCTCAGTCTTGATCCCGAGTCCACCCCGGCGGGAATTTTGACGGATACTTTTTTGTTCACCTTTACACGACCGGTTCCTGAACATTTTTCGCATGGATTCGGAATCGATTGACCGGTACCGCGGCATGAAGGGCAGGTGGTTCTTACCGTAAAAAACCCCTGGGAATGGCTGACCTGGCCCGCACCATGACATGATCGGCAATTCTCAGGATAAGTTCCCTCCTTGCAAGCAGACCCATGACAATCCGGACAGGTTTCCAATTTGTTGACGTTCAATTTGGTTTCAGTACCAAATGCAGCCTCCATAAAACTCAGCTCCAGGTCATAGCGAAGGTCACTACCCCGATGAACTCTTGACCTTCCTCCTCCTCCACCTCCAAAACCGAAAAAGTCCTCGAATATATCTCCAAAACTGCTGAATATGTCCTCAAATCCTCCAAAACCGGAAAAACCGGTTCCTTCCAGTCCCTGATGACCAAACTGATCATAGATTTGTCGTTTCTGAGGATCCCTTAACACCTCGTAGGCTTCTGCGGCTTCCTTGAATTTCTCTTCAGCAGCTTTGTCTCCCGGATTCCGATCAGGATGATACTTCAAAGCCATTTTTCGGTAGGCGGCTTTAAGTTCGGATTCTTTTGATGTGCGGCTTACGCCGAGAACCTCGTAGTAATCACGTTTGTTACCCATAAAATATCTCTGTCAATGTCAATCCCGTGCTTAATTAACGATTAATCCCAAAACCTCAAAAAACACAACCCGAATGTGTTAAGTTTGGACTAAAATAAACCAAAAACAAGCCTTGTCAATGCCGAATCATTGGTGATTCAAGCACAAACCATGATAACGAGGCAATTTACTATCCTAAAAACGGCCGTCTGACAACCGTATCTTTTTGCCAGCGTTTATCATCGCGGTGGGGATATTCGATGTTGTAATGAAGGCCTCGGCTTTCTTTTCGATGCATGGCACATCGAACAATCAGCTCCGCCACCATGGCAATGTTTCGCAGTTCAATCAGATCGGGAGTCACTTTGAAATTCCAGTAATACTCCTGAATTTCTTTCTGAATGATTTCAATTCTTCTCCAGGCTCTTTCAAGGCGTTTGTTTGAGCGAACAATACCCACATAATTCCACATAAACCGTCTGATTTCATCCCAATTATGGGAAACCATAATCAATTCATCACTGTCCGAAGTGCCTACTTCATCCCAGAGAAAAAGTTCCGGCGTAGATTTAAAATCGGAGGTGTTGACATCGATCACCGCCTGTTTTGCTGCCTGATGAGCATAGACCAGAGCTTCGATAAGAGAATTGCTGGCCAGTCGATTGGCTCCGTGAAGACCGGTGCACGCGGTTTCTCCAACAGCATATAATTTTTTGATATCTGTCCTGCCGAAAATATCCGTAACAACCCCTCCGCACATATAGTGCGCCGCCGGAACAACAGGAATCGGCTCTTTGGTCATATCGATTCCAAAAGACAGACATTGCTTATAGAGGTTTGGAAACCGCTTTTTGACGAATTCCGGATCCTTATGTGAAATATCCAAAAAAACGGAGTCATCCCCGCTTTTTTTGAGTTCACGGTCAATAGCCCGTGCAACAACATCACGACAGGCCAGATCCTTTAATGGGTCATATTTTGCCATAAATGCGTTGCCGGCTGAATCAATCAGGGTCCCCCCCTCTCCGCGAACCGCTTCGGAAATCAGAAAGTTCTTTGCATCCGGATGATAAAGGCAGGTGGGATGAAACTGGACAAACTCAAGATTGGCTGCCGTTGCCCCGGCACGATAGGCCATGGCGATACCATCTCCTGCGGCAATGTCGGGGTTGCTCGTATAAAGATAAACCTTACCCGACCCACCGGTGGCTAAAAGGGTGATTTCAGCACCAAATGTCTTTACCTGACTGGCCTCACGATCCAACACATAGGCACCGCAGCAAACATCCTCATGGGTGGTGGTTATCTGTCCTCGTTTCATGCGGGTTGAAAAGGTAATCAAATCGATGGCGATGTGGTTTTCGTAGAGCCTGATATTCGGATGATGTTTGACGTGCTCAACCAGCACCCGTTCAAGTTCTCTTCCGGTCATATCTTCAGCATGGACAATTCTTTTTTGAGAGTGGCCCCCCTCCCGGCCAAGGTCCAGATTAAGTTCTTCCCCCTTTTCACGCTCTCTTTCGGACAGATTAAACCGAACTCCCATGTCGATGAGTTCACGAATCCGCTCCGGCCCATTTCGAACAACCATCTCCACAACTTCACGGTTGCACAACCCATCACCGGCTACAAGCGTGTCACGGATATGAAGATCAAAAGAATCGAGTTTTCCAAAAACCGAAGCAATTCCGCCTTGGGCCTGGGCAGTGTTTGTATCCATGACGCCTTTTTTGGTGACAATGGCCACTGATCCATGATCGGCCACTTTTAATGCAAAGGTAAGTCCTGCCACCCCGCTACCGATGATTAAAAAATCCGTTTTTACTTTCATTTGTAAACCCTTAACATGGTTAAAGCAGTGATGATCGCCGGCGCTTTCGTTTGCTGATCGAACCGGTCAGAAACCCCAAAAAAAGAACTCCGGCTCCGGAAAGAAACCACCGGATATTTTGCTGATTACGAAGTCCTGAAGCCTCTTCCTCCAAATTTTCAACCTTCGACGTCAGTTCCTGCACCTTTAATCTGGCCTCCTGTTCGCTGGCTTTCAAATTAAGCAATTCAGAGGATGCCTGTTTTAATTCTTCATAATTTATGTTTATCGTGTTCAGAGCATCTTTGTTTATAGCCAACTCAGATTTCAATATCTGATTTTCATCCTTCAGAAAATTATTTTCATCCGATAATATCGCCATCTGATCATTGAGTTCATTGTATTTGGCTTGCAATCTCTCTAGAACCAGTCTTCGGGGTTCGGAACCGGTCAAAAACCTGGATAAGATCCATCCCTCTCTGCCATTCGCAAGTTTAACCCGGGACCATTCCCTTTGGACTTCCAGAAGCTCCACTTTCTGCCCGGATTGCAGCGTGCCGACAATTTTACTTTCAGCGTTGCCTTCGGCTCTGACATTGATCTGTAAATGCTCGACCACATATTTGGTTTCAGCCCATACCGCATGAGAAAAAATGAGGACCAACACTGCCGGAAATAATCCAAGTCGGCTTATTTTTTTCATCTGAAAAAACCCCATCTGCTTATAGTTGGTTTTTGAATGGAAATGGTGAAAATCCAGCGACTATGGCTTACGGTTACACCACCATTAAAAAATTGTTATATTGAGGATAAAGACTGATTCTGTCAATAATTTCTTTAAAATTTACCATAATTATGTTAATCTTAATGACTGAGTTTTGTTCCATTTTGTTTCACCGGTTTGTTCGGTTTTTGGGTAGAAGGAATATTTATGATTGCCTATGATCTGCGATGCGGCAAAGGCCATACGTTCGAAGGGTGGTTTGATAATCGGAAAAGTTACGAAAACCAGAAAAAAAATGGGTTTATTTCTTGTCCGTTCTGCGACGATACCGATATCTCCAGAATACCTTCAACATTTGCCATCAAGTCCGCACAGCCTGTTAAGGATTATCCTGAACAAAAACCCATGCCTGCGCTGCTTGAAAGCGAGATCATGGAGTTTTTTGATAAAAATTTTGATAATGTAGGCAGCAATTTTGCCAAAGAGGCCCTGAAAATCCATTATGGGGTTGCAGAACCGAGAAATATCCGAGGTGTAAGTTCTGATGAGGAAGAAAAAATACTGCGCAAAGAAGGTGTCAAATTCATGAAAATTCCGTTACCCGCCTCATCAGATCAGGAGACCTGAATATAAAGAGTAATTTTTATCTGCCGCAGAACCGTTTCTCCTGCCAAGACACAATATATTCTTTTCCACTTATCCATCAATTTCGTCATGCGGATCCCACCCAAGGTGTGATCAAAAGCTGCCCGATATTCTTAAACCTGTTTTTGCTTGAATTTTTTCTCATACCTCTATAGGCTCAAAAAAAAGATCCCGTTCAAATGCTATCAAGGAGACATCTATGAAATGGTATTATGCTGAAAGAAAAAAGCCCATCGGACCCATTGATGAGGAACAATTTCAAAGCCTCATCGACAACGGTACCATTAAGCCCGACACATTGATCTGGCGCTCTGGAATGAAGGAATGGAAACCTTTATCAGAAGTCAACATAGCAGAAATAGGGGCTTCGGAAGAAACCACCGAATATGAAAAGCATGAAGAGATTAAAACGGTTGAAGAAGTTGAAGCTGAATATGAACCGGTTGATAATCTGATGGTCTGTTCTCAGTGCGGAAAGGAATTTGACAGACAGGAAATGATTTTATACCAGGACCATTGGATTTGCCCGTTATGCAAAGTGATACCCGAAGAAAGGGCCGAAGAAGCCTCTGTCGCCGGAGAAGGGTTGCAATATGCGAATTTTTGGGTCAGGGCCGGTGCAAAGCTCATTGATATCTTTATACTCTGGACCATCGGTATGTTTGTCACGTTTTTTCTGGGCTTTTTTATTTCGCCGTCTTATGATCCGGAGGGTTCCATGACTTTTCCTATTTTGGCCAACTTTTTCCAGTTGATTATCGCTGTATCTTACACCACCTATTTTTTGGGAAAATACTCCGCCACACCCGGCAAAATGGCCTGCCATCTTAAAGTGGTAACCCCTGATGGTGGAAAAGTTAGCTATTCACAGGCATGCTATCGTTATTTTGCCGAGATTATCAGCAGTTTGATTTTTTGCATCGGATACCTGATCGCCATATTCGACATTGAAAGAAGAACCCTTCATGACAGAATTGCCGGCACCCGGGTTGTAAGAAATCCTTGAGGATTTTGCTTGACAATCGCAATGTCGATTTTAATCATCATCTTAGTATTTGTGAATTTTTTGGATAAAAGGATCACCCGTGATGGCCAAGCCCAAACTGAAAGCTCATCATATCAACCGTGACTGGTGCAAAGGATGCGGCATTTGTGTTGAATTCTGCCCTAAAAAAGTCCTGGAACTGGATGAACAGGATAAGGTTGTTGCCGTACACATTAACAACTGTGTCTGCTGCAGGTTTTGTGAACTTCGTTGTCCCGATTTGGCAATAGAAGTTGAAACCGAGCTTTAATATCTCGAAATCAATGACACTCAGTGCGTTAATCATATACTCGAAACTCAATACCCGCGGAATACTGTTATGAATGGCACTCTTAAATTTGTCCAAGGAAATGAAGCCTGCGTTGAAGGAGCCTTGTATGCCGGGCTTAAATTTTTTGCCGGATATCCGATCACACCATCCACGGAGATTGCCGAATCTATGGCATACCGACTTCCGCAAGTGGGTGGAAAATTTATTCAGATGGAAGATGAAATCGGCTCCATGTGCGCCATCATTGGAGCATCATTGACCGGAAGCAAAGTCATGACAGCCACATCCGGTCCGGGTTTTTCGCTGATACAGGAAGCTTTGGGATATGCAATCATGGCGGAGATCCCCTGTGTTATTGCCAATGTTCAGAGAGGAGGCCCATCCACCGGCCTTCCCACAAAAGGGGCTCAGGGAGATGTGATGCAATCGCGATGGGGGACCCATGGAGACCATGCCATTGTGGTTATGACCGCTTCAAACAATCAGGATATTTTTCATATCACCATTGAGGCCTTTAATGTTGCCGAAACCTATAGAACTCCGGTTATCCTTCTGTTTGATGAAGTCGTCGGTCACACAAGAGAACGGTTAATTGTACCGGAAAGCGGTAAAATTCCTCTTGTGGGGCGTTTGAGAACTTCGGTCAAAGAGGGAGTGGATTATCATCCATACCTGCCCCGTGAAGACGGGCGTCTTCCCATGTCCGATTTCGGTGGAGTGCATCGCTACAATGTCACGGGTCTTTACCATGACATGTGGGGGTTTCCATCCGAAAACCCTGCAGTGGTGGATGGTCTGATTCATCATTTAACGGATAAAATCCGAAACAATGTGCATGTGATCACAAAATATAAGGAGTATTTTATCGAGGATGCCAGGACCTTGTTGATTTCTTACGGATGTTCTGCGAGGTCTGCGCTTCACCATGTGTTAAACCGGCGACAACGGGGAGAATTTATCGGACTTCTGGAACTTCAAACCCTGTGGCCCTTTCATGGGGATCTGATCCGTGAAAAATGCAAAAATGCAGAACTGGTCGTGGTCACCGAAATGAACATGGGACAGTTGTATCGTCAGGTCAAAATTGCTGTAGACAAACCAGAGCGTGTTTTTCTTGCCAATCGGGTGGATGGTGTTTTTATTACTCCAACAGATATCAAAAACATGCTGAGGCTTATTCAGGGAAGAGGTGTCTAGCTCATGGCCATTAAAGATTATATCCGTGAAAGGTTTTTTCCGCATATCTGGTGCCCGGGCTGCGGGCACGGCATGGTATTAAATGCTCTTCTGAGAGCATTTGATAGTTTGGGAATAAGTAAAAACGAAATTGTCATGGTTTCCGGAATCGGTTGTTCTGCCAGAATCTCGGGTTATGTCGATGTTCACACCCTTCATACCATTCACGGCCGGGCTCTGGCCTTTGCCACAGGGGTGAAAATGAGCCGTCCGGAATTGAATCTGATTGTCCCCATGGGCGATGGCGATGCTCTGGCAATCGGTGGAAACCATTTTATCCATGCTGCCCGTCGAAACATCGATATCACCGCTATCGTGATGAACAACCGGATTTATGGGATGACCGGAGGGCAGTACTCTCCTCTCTCAGGCTATGGAACACTTGCAACCACATCCCCATTTATCAATATCGATCATGCATTTGACGTTGTAGAATTGGCAAAGGCTGCCGGAGCAACCTTTGTGGCTCGCACCACTACGTATCATATAAAACAGATGTCGGAATTTTTTAAGGAGGCTATTTTACACGAAGGGTTTTCCGTGGTTGAGGTTTTGACACAGTGCCCCACCTATTTCGGACGAAAGAACAAGGCTGGAGATGCCGTGGATATGGTTAGGTTTTTTAAGGAAAATACGACTCCAATCGGGTCTAAGGCG
This sequence comes from uncultured Desulfobacteraceae bacterium, assembly GCA_964478625.1. Taxonomy (GTDB): domain Bacteria; phylum Desulfobacterota; class Desulfobacteria; order Desulfobacterales; family SKZT01; genus SKZT01. The sequence goes on along the minus strand of CAYZJH010000019.1, from coordinate 26,807 downwards.
AAACAAGAATCTCCTCAGCTAATTGAAAGGGGCATTTTTGTCCAGAAAGATTTACCGGAATATACCCGGGAATACGACAAAGTGATCGAAAGGGCGATGAAAAAGAGGTAACAACACATGGAAAGATGCAGACTGGTTTTTTCAGGTTCAGGCGGGCAGGGCGTCATTACGGCAGCCATCATATTGGCTGAATCGGCAGTGCTTCATGAAGGGCTGGTGGCGACCCAATCTCAGTCATATGGCCCCGAAGCCAGAGGCGGTGCCACACGAAGCGATGTGATTATCAGTGAATCCGAGATCTACTTTCCCAAGGTGACTCAGCCCAATGTACTTGTCTGCCTTACCCAGGAGGCATATAACAAATTTTATAATATCACACGCCCCGGAGGTATCCTGATTGTCGACAATCACTATGTGAAGACCTCAAAAAAAGTGGATGCCATACAACGGGAACTTCCAATTTATCAAAATGTCATGAAACATATCGGAAAGCCGATCGTGTTGAATATCTGCATGCTGGGAGCAGTGATCGGGATAACTAAACTGGTCAAACCCGAATCCATCATGAAGACACTTCAGTCAAGAATCAATCCCGATTTTCTCGAAATCAACCGGAAAGCACTGGAAATCGGCATGGATATGGTTAGGCAATATGCCACGGCATGATTTGGCGACTCCATGTACAATTTTTCAACCAGCCGGACTTTATATCCATGTTCCGTTCTGTGTAAGGAAATGCCCTTACTGTAATTTTTATTCCATTACCGATCTTTCTTTCAAAAACAATTTTATCCGGGCTTTATTTAAAGAAATTGACAGCATCGGGGAATTTCCGTTGCCATTTGACACCATCTATTTTGGCGGCGGAACCCCTTCTTTGTTTTCAGCCGAAGAAATATCCTCAATACTCAATAAACTTTTCGACCATTTTAATATCAATCCAGATGTTGAAATAACCATGGAAACCAATCCGGGCACCACCAGGGATACAGATTTCCGCAGCTATTTCGATGCCGGGATCAACAGGTTGAATATCGGAGTTCAGTCATTTCAAAGCAAACACCTGGAATTTTTAGGACGAATCCACAGTTCCAAAGATGCATTTACGGCCTTGATGTCTTCAAGAAAGGCCGGTTTTTCCAATATTGGGATCGATCTTATCTATGGCCTGCCGGGCCAGAACCTCAAAGACTGGGAAAATGATCTCCAAACAGCCATATCTTTTCATCCAGAGCATTTTTCCTGTTATATGCTCACCTATGAGCGGGGCACACCGTTTTATGCAGCAAGGGAAACCGGCCGGATTCTTCTTCCGGATGAAACCCTTGAAGAAGACTTTTTCACTTTTACGTGGGAGTTTTTATCTGCGCATGAATATCTCCCCTATGAAATTTCCAACTTTTCCAGAAAAGTTTCTGAAATGGAGGGATTATACCGCTCGAGGCACAATCAAAAATACTGGAATTTTTCTCCCTACCTAGGTTTGGGCCCCTCCGCTCATTCTTATATGGATCCGGAGCGTTTTTGGAATGTGAAGACTCTAGATCAGTATCTTCGCACAATTGAATCAGGAAAATCCCCAACAGCCGGCAGAGAGACTCTGACCATGGAACAGCAAATGATGGAATCCATATTCCTGGGATTGAGAACAGCAGACGGAATCAATCTTAAACGGTTTGAAAAAAAATTCGGGCCTGTATTTTTCGAGCTTTTTTCAAAACCCTTAAAAATACTGGAGCAAAAAGGCTACCTGATAATTTCATCTGCATTTTGTGCACTGACTCCGCCAGGGATGCGCTTCCATGACAGTATTTGCGATTTTTTAATCGGAGCCATGCCTTAACCTCGAAAAAATCAAAGCAGACTTCCGGTCAGTACCCGTAATCAGGACTTTACCAGCTTTAATACGTTTCTTTTTTGGCGAAGCATTTCCCAGACACGCTCCATAATGATTTCCACTGCGGCATGTGGATCATCATTATCGTTTCCGACAGCTTCCCGACAGGAGGACATCAAATCCGGATTGTGCTCGCCTATGAAAAAACGGGTGATGATTTCCTCACTCATGGATTCTGTCAAACTTTTGAGCTTCGATGGTGAAAGATTGGCGATTTTGGTCCTGTCGCTAAAAGACAGGCCTGAAATAAGGGTATCGGCAGCCTGATCAACGGTTTTAGGGAGTTGCGACAAGGTGTCTTTTTTTTCATGAAAAAGGCCTGATGAAACTGAAGCATGGGGCATATTGGTATCGATAATATCCAGATAAAAGGCTGTTTCAAGAATATCCAATACATCTTTGTAAATGCGAGGATCTTTGCTGTTTCTAGGGCCGGCCACATTTAAGATTTCAATTTTATTGTCAAAAATCCAGGCACGGATATTTTCTGCTGCTTGAAACGAATTCATTTGGTTCAAGTCGATATGCATACAGGGTCTATATCGGGATAAGGCCATTTTTCGGGTGTAATCGGACCCTCCGGTCAAAGGTCCTCGAGAGATTATCAGAGTTCCGTCGGATTCCAGAATATTTTTTAATGTACGTTTGGGATAACTGAATTCAGGGATTTCCTGAAGTTTATATCGCTCATCAAGAACGCCGTCTTCAGCGATTCGGCCTTTTACAATCCATCCGCCATGGGGAATGTTGAATTTTATGGCAAAATCCAATGCCGCTCGATCGACTCCGGTCTGGCCTCCTGAAATAATTTTATTGACCATAATCAAATCTCACACTGTTTTCAAAACGGTTTCAAGCTCTTTTATCGGTATCTCCTGTATCACAGCCTTTCCGATTTCTTCAAGAAGAATGAAATGAATTGAGTCACCTTCCCGCTTTTTATCTTTTCTGAGCGCATCAAGAACCTCGTTCATGTTCATGTGAAAACTTGTCGGAAGTTTCAGCTTTTTGAGAAGACCGGTTAGACGATCCGCATGTTTTGGTGACAGCAGGCCCCGTTTCACCGACAAGGCGGCTGCAACGACCATTCCGACACTTATGGCCTCACCATGGGGTATTTGAATGGTTTTTTCAATGGCGTGCCCGAACGTGTGTCCGAAATTCAGTTTTCTCCTTTCACCGGTTTCTGTTTCATCCCTGTTGACCACCTCCGATTTGATCACCACCGAATCATAAACCAGTTTTTCGATCACCTTGTGATTCAAGGACAGGGCTTTTTCATAATTTTCTTCCAGGTAGGCAAACATGTTGGGGTCCCCGATGGCCGCATGCTTGACAATTTCTCCAAAACCGTTGACCAGTTCATTTTCAGGAAGTGTTCTCAGAAGTTCCATATCGCAGAGGACAAACTCCGGCTGGTTGAATACACCCACCATATTTTTATACCCTTCGAAATTAACGCCGTTTTTACCTCCTACACTGGCATCCACCTGCGACAGAAGCGTTGTTGAGACGAATCCGAACCGTACCCCCCGAAGATAGGTGGAGGCTACAAAACCTGTAATGTCGCAGACAATGCCCCCGCCGATTCCCAGAATAAACCATGACCTCTGGGTTTCAAGCCTTAAGAGTTCAGCAAAAATTTCCTGAACCGTTTCCAGTGTTTTAATCTTTTCTCCGATACCTATGGTGATTACCGGGCAAGGTGGGAAATTGCCGCGATAATGGGCTGCAACATTGGAATCGGTAATAATGACAGTTTGTTTGACAGGTATAAAGTTGGACACATTTCTGAGTTTTTCTCCGACATATATGGCCGATTCCCGTCTACTTCCTTTAATCTTCAGAACCTTCATTGAAGTTGTACCTCCCTGCGGTGCTTTTCAAAAATACCGAAAATATCCCGGACCTGTCGGCAAAGAATTTCAAACTGTTCCGGATAAAGGCTCTGGGCACCGTCGCTCAGAGCATTCTCGGGCTCATGGTGAACCTCCACAATCAATCCGTGAGCCTCTGCCGCAATGGCCGCACGACTCAGTGGAATGACCTGTTCCCGTCGTCCGGCAGCATGACTGGGGTCGATAATAATAGGAAGATGGCTTTCATTTCTAACATAAGGTATCGCAGAAATATCGAGCGTATTTCGGCTGTGGCGCACAAAGGTTCGGACGCCTCTTTCGCACAGGACCACTTCCTGGTTTCCGCCTTCGAGAATATACTCGGCAGCCATAAGCCACTCATCAATGGTTGCGGACATTCCCCGTTTTAGAAGAATCGGCTTTTTGGCTTTCCCGGCTCTTTTTAACAGACTGAAATTCTGCATGTTACGGGTGCCGATCTGAATAACATCCGCATAATACTCCACCATATCAAAAGTTTCATAATCCATCACTTCCGTCACCACGGGAATTCCAATTTCCTTCCGGATTCTAGCAAGGATTTTTAAACCTTCCTCACCCATCCCCTGAAAAGTATACGGCGAGGTCCGCGGCTTAAAAGCTCCGCCTCTGAACATATGGGCACCGCATTGTTTGACTTTTTCGGCAATGGTGAATGCCTGTTTTTCGCTTTCAATAGCGCAAGGCCCCGCCATGATTACCATGTGGCCTTCCCCGATAGTCACATCTCCCACCTGAATGATGGTGTCCTCATGATGAAATTCCCGGCTTACCTGTTTATAAGGACGGGTAATCGGGATAGCCTCCTTAACTCCCGGCATGGATATGAAAATGGTCGGATCGACTGCGCCTTTGTTATACAACACCCCTATTGAAACCCGGTCTCCGCCCGGAATGGGAAGTGCCTTATAGCCTCTGGCCTCGATTTCTTTCACAACTTTATCCACTTGCTCTTGGGTCGCTCTTTGGTGCATGACAATCAACATAACGCCTCCTGTATTGATGAAAATTATGGATGAATAATTTGAAATCCATATTCAACAAAATTAAAAAAAAAGACCGTGAGCACTTCGTGTGCCCACGGTCCTTATTTTCCACATTTCTTTTTTTTTACATCATCCTGAACGGAACCCGGCAGCACACCCTCTGAGGTCAAATGGCCACCACCAAAACCAGAAAAAACCGCTTTTTTTATTCTGGGAAAATCCCGTCAGAGTCATTGAAACAATATCCGCTTTAAGAGTCAGATGGTCCAGTTAATAGATTCATCTCTAAAGAACGTATTCTTAACTGAAATTTTTCCGGATTGTCAAGCCATTTGTAGCGTTTCCACAAACTCTTTTAAAAGTTTTGCATGGTTGTGCTCTTCATCAATAATTCTCTCAATTAGATCTTTCGTTTCCTGGTCTTCTACAAAATTTAAAAGAAGTTCATAGAAAATGGCCGTATCTTTTTCAAATTCAATCGATATATACAAAAGTTCCTTGATTTCATCGATTTTTGAAAAGTCCACACTTTTCATGTTGAAGCTCGCACCTTCAAGAGTTTCCTGAAGAATTTCCCGTCCCATTCTCTGGAGAACCGGATCGGTGAAAGGCTCCTTAATTTTGGACTTTAATTCAGTAAACCATTGAATATGGACTCTCTCCTGATCGGCCATCCACTCCAAAAGCTCGGCCAGATCGCGATGGCGAACTTTTTTGACAGCATCTCTGAATACTTTTTCCCCGTTTCGCTCCAACTGAACGGCTACATCAAGAATATCCACCGGTGTAAACATAAACAACTCCTTACTACCCGATTTCCTGAGAAATTATAAAAAAAACTTTACATAAAATTTTCAATTATCACCTTTGACAAGTCAAGTCAAAGTAAAGTTTACTCCTCAAGAAAAATCTTAACTTGACTTACCTGCAGTACTGCTTAATGTAAATTTTAAGCATTCAGATATATATAATTCCAATCGATGAAGGAGGATACCATGAACCAGGCACATCATCATGAACACACATATCTTCACGGCCACGAACACATTCACGAACATGAACATGAACATACCCATGATGGCACCACTCACTCTCACCCTCATATTCATGTTCATTCCCATGAGCATATGCACGGCAAAGATCCGCAACATACTCATACATCCGTGGGAAACATCCATAAACATGATCACAGCGGACATAATGAGGAACCCCACGACCACAAACATGACTAAGGCACAAAGCAAAAAAGTACCCGGATTTTCATCATGTGGGAAATTTTTTGTTTTGCCCCGAATATCGGAAATGTGCTATGAACACTCAACAATTCAGATACAAGGGTCTTGAGAAAAATAACCTTACTTTTTGAAAAGGAGAATAATCAGAATGAAAGACACCTGGGAGAATGTTATTTCTTGCGCCTTAAATTGTTCGCGGTGTGAAAAAAAACTGGCCTCTGATGATAAACGTATTTTATCCGTAATCGACCATCAACCCATTTGCATGTCCTGCAAACAGGAGGAAGAAAAACGGCCCGATTATGAAAGTTTATCTAAAAATATGATCGGAACGTGTTTAGCCGATACCGAACAAATGTATGGAGACCCCGGAGGATATTGTTTCTATCATTTTTATCCGTATAAGTGCTCTTGAAAAACCTGAAAACCAATGCCGCACCAGATATTAGAAAAAGCTACACCTGACCCTCTGTAAATGATTAAGGAGGTTTGACCATGATCATAGGCATTCCCAAGGAAATCCTGAAAAATGAACGACGTGTCTCAGCCGTGCCGAAAACCGTTTCAGGATATATCAAACTCGGATTTAAGGTGCTGGTTGAAACATCCGCAGGGGAAGGTGTTTTTGAAACTGATTTGAACTATCAGCAATCTGGTGCGGAAATCGTCATGGATGCTTTTGACCTTTACCGTCAAGCCGATATCATTTTAAAAGTCAAAGAACCCTGCTTGAACCAGAAGGTCGGTCTGCATGAACTGGATATGTTGAAAGAAGGATCGACCTTAATCACCTTTTTGCATCCTGCGGCTCCTTCCAACCATGATATGGTTCGACGATTGCGCGACAAGCAGATCACCTCTTTCACCATGGACAGCATTCCGCGAACCCCACGGGCACAGCGAATGGATGCCCTGACATCCATGAGTACCATAACCGGATACAAATCCATTTTAATGGCCGCCAATTTCCTACCCATTTTTATTCCCATGATCGGAACTTCAATTGGGATGATTAAACCGGCCAATTTTTTAATTATCGGTGCCGGAGTTGTGGGTCTGCAGGCTATTGCTACGGCCAGACGATTGGGTGGAGTTGTCAGGGTGGTGGATATCCGGCAGGCTGCTCGTGAAGAAGCCTCAACATTGGGAGCCAAAATTGCGGGATTTGAAGTCCCCGAAAAGATGGCCCTTGGGGAAGGCGGTTATGCAGCCTCACTGACCGAGGAATGGCTCGACAAGGAAAGGGAAGCCCTGAGGCCCTTGTTAAGCGAGGCTGATGTGATTATTCTCAGCGCTTTGGTGCCGGGCGAAGTGGCTCCCATACTGGTTACTGAAACCATGTTTGAAAGCGTAAAGCAAGGTAGCGCCATTATTGATGTATCCATTGACCAGGGCGGCAATTTCGCCCTGACCGAACCTGGAAAGGAAATTGTAAAAAACAATATATATATCTGCGGTATCAGAAACATTCCCGGTTCGGTCCCGGTCCACTCAACCTGGTTATATGCCAACAATATGTATTACTATGTGGAAAACCTTTTTAAAAAAGGCATCCCTGAGATGGATTTTGACGATGACATCGTCAGCCATTCCCTGGTGACACGCCAGGGAAAAATTGTTCATGCAGGCACTCTTAAGTCTTTGAGAGATTCCCTTTGAAATAAAAGTGATAACCGACAACATGGATTCCGATTTTTTTTACCAACTTGGCAGCCTTACGTTCTCATAAGTACCTAAGATCAATAATTATTGATCTTTTTTATATCGTCATACCGGCGAAAGCCAGTATCTGTGTCCGATGGTAATTCACTGTGGATTTCGGCTTCCAGTTCAAGCCCGGGAAACGCTTCGCAGGAATAACATGCAATGCCCGGTTTGATTTCTTAGATTAGAAGAGGTTATATGTTTGACATTGTATTGATGTTTCTTGTCTTGGTTCTGACCTTTATCATTGGATATCATCTGATATCCGCGGTTCCCCCGCTGCTGCATACGCCCCTGATGTCCATGACCAATGCCATCTCCGGAATTACGATCCTGGCGGCCGTATTGGTTTTCAGCCATGAAATTTCAGGGCTATCTTCAATGTTGGGTTTTATAGCCGTTATTCTTGCGACATTAAATGTGATCGGTGGTTTTGCCATTACAGACCGCATGTTGAAAATGTTTAAAAAAACCCGGGATGATCAGGCCGGCGAACAGGATTAGGAAAAAACTCTATGATTATGGATCTTTTGCTTCAATATTCCTGGGACATTGCCATTATCGCGGTATTTATATTCGGCATTAAGGGTTTCAGAACACCCCCGGATGCCCGCACCGGTAACAGGCTGGTAGCTGTTGCCATGTCAGCGGCATTCATTCTATTGCTGTCGCGCCATCAATTATTCAAACCGGAATTTGTGCTTCTTGCCCTGGCTATCGGAGCCGGGGGAGGCTGGATTTGGGCGATGAAGGTTAACATGACCCAGATTCCGGCAATGGTTGCTTTTCAGAACGGTGCGGGAGGATGTGCGGCCATGCTGGTGTCCTTAATTGAGCTGAACCGCGCGGGCATGGTTTTGGGAGCTATAAACCAGTTTTTTGGGGCCGTAGGACTGATTGCCGGAGCCGTAACGTTTAGCGGAAGCATGGTTGCTGCAGGAAAACTTTCAGGTATATTAAAAAGTCCGCCGGTGTTTCTGCCCATGCATCACCATCTGATTGCGGGTTTATTCGCGGCAGTCGGTTTACTTGCACTCTGGACCGGTCTTTTTGCTTCTACCGGCATGATGTTTTATTCGATCATGGTGATCATTCTGGCATTGTCACTTGGAATTCTGTTTTCCATTCGTATTGGTGGCGCCGACATGCCGGTGTTGATCTCCTTTTTGAATGCCACCACCGGACTTGCCGCAGCATTTTGCGGCATGGTGGTTGAAAACAGGCTTTTAATCGCGGGCGGGGCTATGGTGGCGGCATCCGGCTATATTCTCACCCATAAAATGTGCCTGGCCATGAACCGCGACCTGAAAAATGTGTTTTTCGGTGGGATTTTGCCTTCCAAGTCTCCTGAACCGCCTGAAAAGAATGAATCTTTTATCCATGATATTCAGCCGCCTGATGATTCACCAGTCCTGGATCAGACCCTGGCTGAAATAGATGAGGAAAAACCAGAAGAAAAAAGGGAGGAAAAAGCACCGGATCCTTTCCAGCTTGCTCTGGATACACTGAACTCCGCTGAAAATATCATTATTATTCCGGGCTACGGCATGGCTTTGGCCCAGGCCCAGTTCAACCTGGTCGCATTGGGAAACCGCCTGGAACAATTGGGAAAAACGGTCAAATTTGCCATTCATCCGGTTGCCGGCCGCATGCCGGGTCACATGAATGTCTTGCTGGCCGAAGCCGATATCGACTATGAAAAACTCCATGACCTGGATACCATAAACCCGGACTTTTCATCCACCGATGCTGCCCTGATCGTAGGCGCATGCGATGTGGTCAACCCCGCGGCCAATCTTGCAGATAATTCGCCCATATCCGGCATGCCCATTCTCAATGCGCATGAGGCCCGCAACGTGATCATTTGCAACCTGGATACCCGACCCGGCTATTCAGGAGTGGAAAATCCCCTTTACCAGCAACCCGGTGTGATTCTGCTTCTGGGAAACGCCAAAGAATCCCTTGCTAAACTGCTGGAGAGCATGGCATGAATTCACAAGATCCGTTGCTCAAAGAAAGGAGTAAAGTGAGGTCCTTTGAATACCTGAGAGCGTTATTAGCCCTAAAAAGGCATTTTTACTTGGAACCCTTAAGGCAATGAAAAATAATCACCTTTTGCATATTTTGTAAATTTTTGTTTGGGATAGTCCCTTTTTCATTGCCAACACTCTATTATTGCAAAAGTACCGGTTACTATTAAAATTAATTGCCATAAAAAAATACTTTAAATTATCTCCTTAATATCACTCATAATTTTTTCTCTCACTTTAAAAAATAACGAAAAATTCACTTAATGCAGACGCTCCAGTGTTTTGAAGATCTCAGTGGCTCCAACCCACGTTTGATCCTTTTCGCTTGATGTGTCTTCACTGCCGTCTTTGTTGATGATAGCAACGTGTCTGGCTCTCAGTCGTTCATGGGGGGTGGCTTTATCCCGTAAGGTTTTAATCCCGCCCATATTCGGATCCATAAATTTAATGGTCTCGCCTTGTTTCCATTCCCTAATAAACTGAGAATTCGGCGAGAAGGTCTGTGTCCATCGACGGTAATCCCAAGGGTCAAGCATGTGCTTCCAAACTGCCTCTTTTGGCGCGTTGATTCTGATTGAGCAGGTCAAGGTCTTCATATTTTAATCCTTCCCGCCCAACGGCAAGGGTAACCATCGCCGCCCGGCTTCTGAAATAAATTGCCAATCCACTCGGCATTTGGTTGAACCGCAGACTGGGCAGACCACACTTGTGACTTTACAGTTTCTTGAAGTATCGGGCTACCGGCCACCGTTCATAACCAAGAGATTCATAGGTACACCGAGCCGGTTCGTGGCCGGTGTCGCCTACGGTTTCGACCATAACCATCTTCATTCCAATAGCTCGAATCTGCTCTTCTGCGAACTCCATAAGAGCCTTGCCGATTCCCCTGCGTTGGCGGTCGGGCGACACGGCAATAATGGCAACCTCGCCCATTCGGTCTTCCGGGTGAATGGCGATTCCCACAAATCCGGCTAACACTTCACCTTGGAAGGCTAACCAAATTTTTTCCGGCTGAGAGTCAAGCATATTCGATACTTCGGTTTTTTGTCGAACTTCCCAGCCTTGCGGCCAGAAATTGTCATAAACATAATCCGGCACATCGTTTCGCAGTTTTGGAAAAACACCCCTCCAGGCGCTGAGTGAGAGGTCCAAAACCTATTCGCGGAACGCCAACCGATAAGGAATAATATTGACTTTGCTCATATGTCTTGTCTCAAGCTGCCTGACGATTAGCATAACCGATCGGGAAAAGCTGCATAGCATAGCGGCGAAGCTTTTCCCAACCCGCGTTTAGGCTGTTGTTTTTAGGTCTTTTCTTTCCCGCTTATAGAAACAATCTTTACCCTGATAAGAGTGACAAGCAAAAGGGACAAATCCTTGAAATCTCTCATAGTTTGTACCCCATTTACAGGGGGTTACTGCCATAATGATTTCATGGAAAATATCAATTGCAAAACCGACACGATTATTTTGTTTAATCAATTCGATTTTTTTCCCGTCATTGGCTGAACGGAAATACAGGAAATAATTATGACCTTTAGATAACCGAATAATTTAAAAATAATAAAGGTGAAGCCTTTTGTCGATTTGAAATTTACCTCAAAACGCCCTTTTAAAGTCCGGCACGACATTTTTAGAGGGGAGATTACCGGATAATGGGTCAGAAAAAATGAGAGGTGTAATTTTTCTCAAGAAGCTTCTTGGATACTTCCGGCCAAAGTGTTACAAATGAGAAAAAGTGCCTGCTAAAAGGTAAAAAGCACCTAAGGAGACAAAATTGAGTTCAAGAAAAATGTTTCAGGTTTTGGTAGTGACCATGGCCCTTATATTTGCGAGGGTTACGGTTGGGATAGGCCAGTCGCCGGGCCTGCCGATTTCCAGCAGGGGAATTGTACCATTATTTTACAATGTCGGTCCGGAAGGTAACGTGATTTGCGATCAGGTTGGAGATTACCAAATGATTCGTTCCTTGTTCGGTGAAAGCGATCTGGATGCCGGGACCACCGGAACCGTGACATGGTCCATGCTTGATAATCAATTTGTGGCCTGGGATGGCATGCACGAAGGATTGGCAATCATTCTCAGATCCGAGAACGGTATCAATGTTTACAAATATGATGAAAGTTATACATACGACAGCGGTCTTGGTTGCCCGTTAAGCCGTGCCGGAGTCGCTTCTGATGTAAGCAAAATTATTTTCTGCTGGAACCCTCATCATGAGAAAGAAAAATGACCGGCGGGATCTGCTCAATATCATTAAACCCACCCTAAAATCATCACCATATTCCCTATATGTCGCGGCTTCTTGAATCAAGGATCAGTTTCGAACACTCATTTCTCCACTCGGAACTAATCCTTTTTTTGTTAGTCATCAAAAGTTGATGATTCAAATTCACTTCGAGGCAGCCCTGACTGACGAATGATGGATTGCAGTGTGCCTGTAGGTTGCCAGGATAAATAATCAAATAGAAGCGAATATTATCAAAATACTTTGACAGGGACGAAATATTATCAGAAAAAATGAGCCTCCAGATGCGGAGGTTTTTTTTATTGAAAAAGGGCGGAGCTTACCCAAGTGCCACCTCAACCTGAGTTACGAAAATCTCTCCACGAAGACGTTGCTTGACCTATCCAGGGGATGCGGTCTCGAAAAACAACTCCAACGTCTCGCACAGATTGTCTCGTGCGTGTTCGACAGTATCCCCTTGACTTTCAATATCTAACTCCGGGCAGAGTGATACATATCCGTCACTCTCGCGTTCAATAATGGCTGTAAGTTTCATTGATAACCTCCGCTTGTTGCCGCGTTGCCAGGAGAACCTTATTTGGGCAATAATTTAGGTGTTTGATTGGACCGGTTCAGCATGAAGTTTTAATCCGAGAGCACCAATGACCTTGAGTATTGTGTCAAAACCGGGGGTTCGTTCGCCGGAAAGCGCTTTATAGAGACTTTCGCGGGACAAACCTGCATCTCGCGCCACTTGTGTCATGCCCTTGGCACGTGCTATGTCTCCTAAGGCTTTAGCAATAAAGGCGGCGTCGCCATTCGCCTCTTCAAGACAAGCTTCAAGGTAGGCTGCCATTTCCTCAGGGGTGCGAAGGTGTTCTGCGACATCATATTTGGATGTTTTAGTCTTTGCCATGATTCACTCCTACAAATTGCGTGATAGTCGTAAGGCGGTTTTGATGTCCTTAGCCTGGGTATTTTTGTTGCCGCCAGCCAGTAAGATAACCATCTTTTGTCTCATCTTTTTAAAATAGACCCGATATCCGGGGCCATAATCAATTCGCATCTCCGATACCCCCTCACCAATTGGCTTAGTGTCTCCCGGATTTCCTGCCGCTAATCTCTCTATACGAACAAGAATACTAGCCCGAGCGCGGATATCTTGTAACCCATCGATCCATTTGGCAAAAGTTTCGGTTTTGCGAATCTCAACTATAAAAATATTGTAGCCATCAGGCTACACATGTCAAGCTTTTTGTTATGATATAAGGGTGTGTCCCAACGGGCTCCTCACCTGCTAGTGCAGAGCGACAGCGAAACACCGGTCAGAGTGCAGCAGGAATTTTAGCAAAAGGCTTTTCTGAACCATGGAAAAAACTGGTGCTTCAACTGGTCTGCTCTCGAACCAGGAGTGCAAATTGCTCGGTTTCTCTTTCTGACATCAAAGGTCTGATTGAAATCCGTCTCGGATTTGAGGTCGTTGAAAATGCAGAAGTTATTGCACTGGAAAAATATGTGTATTGTCTGGATTGCGGGGGCAAAATGCACTATCGGTATTCAGTGCTGCCTTATATGCTGATTGATTATAACGACGGCGGGTAATCGAGACTTCTTCAGAATTTTTAATCAAAAAAAGACGCCAAACTGCGCGATGGATTTTTGCGCCCTGAATTTGGCCATTTGGTATAAATCCGGCGACGTTTTGGCTTATCTGGTTTAAAAATTTAACTTTTAGGTACCCTTTTTTATCAATGCATTTCAAAGAAATTAATATTTCGGGGGAAATTTCGGTTCTGCCGGGCCGAAATCCCCCGACCCTTCGCAAGCAATTCCCCTCTAGAAATTTTCGTGCCGATTTGCTGGGCTTCCTGAACAATGGATTATGTGGCGGATTCATTCAAGAAAGTACAATTTCAAACTTTTTTCTTCCTTTGATCCTGTAAACTGTAAAATCAGGATCAATAGTTGCAATGGTATTTATGTTGAGTTGTTCAGCCATATATACAAGACATGAATCGGCAAAATCCATTGGTAAGTCACGATATTTTTCTGTTAGCTCTTTTAGTCGGTGAAAATCTTTATTTTGAATATCATGAATCTCAACTCCTCCTCTGCCAATCCACTCTAAAAAATCTATCTGAGCGTTTCGATTGAAATCTAATAAGTAAAGTGTCTCTGTTATCGAGGCAATCGTTGTGATAAGAGTACATTTATTTTGTTTGATAAAATCAACCGATTCTTGATGGTATCTATCAGATGAATCGAACAACGCAATTAAAGGGCCAGAGTCTATTAGAATTTTTTTCATTTTCTTTTAGCCCGAATTTTTTCTTTTAAGATCGTTTTTCGATCAACCGACAAATTTTTTAAGCCGCTTGAATATCTGCCAAAAAAATCTTTACCCAATTCCCAAGCATTCGGACTTTCAAGCTTTCCGAGATATTCAATTAAGCTTTTACGGATCAAATCGGATTTTGTTAGACCAAGATTTTTGGCAGCAGTACTAATCTCTTTTTCTAAATTCGGATCGAGTCTTATTGTGATCATATCGTCACCTCCGTATTACGAGATGTAATACAAAGATGTTGTCGTGTCAAGTTGCTTCTGCCACATAATCGGAATAGGAGGAAATCTCGCGGCTATCCCCTCTCTTCGGCCACGCCCATCCCGAAAAAAAGAACTGCATTCATGGTAATAGACAAATTTATTTTACTCATAGGGGGTCAAAATTGGGTTGTCGCAGGGGGTCAATTTTAGGTTGTCATTTCGAAGTGCAACCCCACCCTGAAATCATCAACCTTTTCCTTATAGGCCGCGGCTTCTCGAACCCAAGGATTATTTCCGGGTACTTGTTCCTCGACTCGGAACTAATCTTTTTTTGTTTAATGAGTTACTCATAGTGAGTCCACATTCGAATAACCTTGACCACTTTTTCATTCTCAAGAATTTGATATACTAAACGATGCTGTATGTTGATACGCCGGGAATAGGCACCCTTTAAGTCGCCTATAAGCTTTTCGTAGGGAGGTGGTGCCTGGAATGGATTTTCCCGCAGGATTTCCAACAGTATCTCAGCTTTGGATCGCAAACCGGCTTCTGATAATTTTCCAGCGTCCTTGCAAGCTTGTTTTGTGAAAACAACTCGCCACATTACCATTCAATATCCTCAGAGCATTCTTCAATCGGAGTGGCAAATCCATCGCGGATAGATTCACGCATTCCGGGGATATTCAGCAAGTATAAAGTTTCCTGGATGGAACGCCAGTCGTCCTCCGAAATTAAAACGGCACTGCTGCGTTTACCCGTGATAATAATTGGCTCATGAGTCGAGGCTACTTCGTCAATCAGCCGATAAAGTTTTGATCGTGCTTCAGTTGCTGTTATTGTGGGCATATTTGACCTCTCATGATTATGTTTTCAAATAATTAATCAGTGCGTCTTAACGTACGTTTTGTCAAGAACAAAAATTGAAGCATAACATGCCGGTCAGTGGAGGAGTGTCCGCGTTGTCCGCTGCAACCGATTGGCCTTTATTTTTTCAGGCTTTAATTTGAGTGATCGCATCATCGAGGGCTATTTCATTCATCCAATTCTCACGATCTTTTGCATAGCCACCACAGCCCGGTGAGAACTGACTCAGAAACCGGATGGTGTCACAACACCCATGTCTCAACATGTATGTGGTGCGGTTCATCGCGATCACCGGCATAAAAAAGAATCGATATGGACCCGATCTGAGTATAATTGGCATTCAATCCGCCTGTTTGCTGTTATTTTTTTAAATCCAGCGCTCCGGACAACCGGATGTTCGTCCATTGACCTGTAACTCAGCAGAATCTTTAATGGATTAGGCAACTGACACCTTCTTTTCGTTCTGTACAATAATCTTAGGATCTGCATTTTCAGGAGGAACTGGAAGACCCTCTTGCTTAAGTAGGCCTACATGTTCTTTCATACCCCATTTGGCTTTGATCAAACAATCCTCGACCGAATGGCCTATGCCTGAGAACCCCTCCAGATCAGGTGAATAAAATCCAAAATAATCGGGCTCCTGGGTTGCTTCAATTATTAATGAATAGGGTAATTCGATCATCTCTAATTACTCCTTTTATGGTTTTTGTATTCCTGCTGCCTTTAGGATTTGATAACATGTACCTGTCGGCACTTCTTTTGAACCGTGATAATCAACTCGTATCAATTTATCATAGCGCTATAGCTTAAGGATCAAGGTCTGCTGTCTGTCAAAAAACTGTGGGTTTACCCTGTTGAATGGGTTTCCCTTTGGGAATTCAACAGGGTGAAAATTCATTACCCGACTAGGGTCCGGTAATTTAGGTGAAACGCCCGGTGCGGACCCGCATGCCGGGTGTTGTGGGAGGTGGGGAAAAAACCCAAGCCTATCCCATTGGCCTTTTATTCAGAATGCAAAGCATTAAGAACAGCACTTGGATTTTTTGATGCTATTCGCAACAATGTCTTGGCCGGGCCATCAGGTTTCCTTCTGCATTGCTCCCAATTCTGTAAAGTTCAGACACTGACTCCAATCATAAGCGCAAATTCACTTTGTGATACATTGAGTTTCTCTCGTATACCTTTAATTTCCGGCGGATTAATTTCGAAAATACGGCTTGGTGTCTAACGTCCAGCCTTAATTTCCCCGGCTTCCTTAATGCCGGCAACCAACTTCTCAAAATGCTCTTTTTTCATGATAACGGGATTCTCAACAGCGCCGCCAATATACCTCCCGCGAAGCGACGCAAGTCTTTGCGGCGTCCGGTTTACTGATTGTTTCGCTTTAGCGATATACATCTTTCCGGTGTCCAACCTTAACTATCCAGACAGTAAACTCGTTGTCTTGAATAGAATAGATAATTCGATACCGCCCATACCGTAATCTGTATCTTTCCTGTCCACTTAATTTTCTACACCCTTGTTGTCGCGGATTTTTACTTAATGATTCGATGCATCGTAAAATGTTTTTTAAGTCGTCATTCGGGATCGATTGGAAATCCTTCCAAACTGACTTTCTAAAAAATATTTTATATTCGGCCATCTTTTTTTAGCCTTTTGACCATCTGCTCATAGCTGATGAGAGGTTCATCAGCCCTTTCATCAAAGGCAGCGAGATCCTCTGCGTCCTCAGCAAGTGCTTCTTTGACGGCCTCATTAATTATTTCAGACATTGAGCGTGATGTTTCAAGTGCCTTGAGACGCAGCGCCTGATGGAGCGCAGGGTCCAGATATATCGTTGATCGTTTTGATAATGTTGTCATAATTTTCCTCCGTGGATTTGCTTTTATAACATCATAGCGTCATAACATTAAAATGTCAATCAAGGAAAATAAAAAGGCCCGGAAGGCAACGACCAGCCTCTGGGGCGTCCGTCATCGGGCGTCCACAGGAGGTACTTGTTAGCCATAATCAATGATACTTTTTAATTGGCCTCACAGCCAAGCTTTTTCGGTAACAACTTCCAACCGTTTTTCCCTACGGAGACGTCCTCCCACGGTATCTTGATTTCAGTATATTCTACTCTATTATGTTCAGATGAATTTGAGGGCTGCTGCTTGCTTTTATCGAGTATAGCAACGCGCACCGGTTTGGATGGGTTGTACTCTATGAATTCGGTCTGCGCTGAACAACCAAACCAAGGAAGTTCGCCCGAAATATTATCGTAGCGAAAGTACTGATGGCCGTTGTTGGTATAGGCGACTGCCGGCACATCAACAAGTGCAATCGCAATTGGCACGGTTGCCGAGTAGATCACAGTGCCATCTATTTGCAACCAAGCGAATGACCGATGCTTTTGTTCGAGTGTAAGGAACTGAACAAACAACGTGTTATCTTTCATCCAAACATAGTAACAGGTTTGACCGTCGGCGACTTCAAAAACGATAGCTGATTTACGGGTTTTCAGATCGTAGGCATTCAGACGATATTTAGAATCTTCTGTATAATCAAAATATGCTAAAGTTTGACCATCCGGTGACAACGACGGAATACTATAATCTGTGAGCGAATGCGTTAAATCTTTAGCCGGAGCGCGGGTGTCACGAAGACCAATATAGTATTCCGTAAAACGTGGAAGAATAGAGAACTTTTTGATTTTCCGATAGATCTCAATGAAGGGCGCACCCTCCAAGGTTGAAGGTTTGGGCCGATTCCTGTAGATCACCTCGCGCTGGTAATCTACGGTCAGCGGCCTGTACTCGTTGTCCCCGCTGGCGGATTGCACCAAAGACCCTATGCCTACCAAAAGAAATCCGAGTAGGCGTCCCAGGATTTTTGGCTGAATCTGAAACAGCATCTCATTCTTTCCTTTATATAACAATGCCCCTCTGCGTCTTTTTCTGAAGCGGCTAACGGCAAACTGAGCGGCCGGGAAATGATAACCGTAACAATTGAAAAGACAGACAAGTTTGATAAACAAAAATTCTTCAAAAGTGGCACGGCCTTCCCGGTCCGCTCAAGTGACAGGTTGGGCTTTATTTATCCCGGCTTTAATTTGAGAGATGGCATCGTCCAGGGTTATTTCACCCAGCCAATTCTCACGCTCTTTTGTATAGTCACCACGGCCTACCGAGAACTGATTCAGAAACCGAATGGTGTCAACTACACCCATCTCTTGGAATAGAATGTGAGTAGCCCGACGGCTAATTTCAGATATTGGTCTTGTTTCTATATTCATATGTCCAACTCCATCACCAGCTCGGTGGGGGATGCCACCTTGGTATTTAATCCTGATAAGCTCTTGGCTTTTTTCAAAAACTTATCATCACATGTGCAAAAATAATCAACTTTTGAACCGGGTGCAAATGCCAAATGCAAAGCGTCCATCGGTTTCAAGCCTAAAGCTTCAAATCTTCTGGCCAGCGATTCTATTTTTGAGGTCAACTCAACAGCTTCTTTAGCTATTTTAATAATTGCTAAAGCAATGTCCTTACGATCCTGATCGGGAATGCGACCAATCTCGAATAGCAGAGCATCTGATGAGATGAGCTTCAAACGATCTGCCCACACAATGCGAGAATGACGAGTACCGCTTCAGCCTCAACCGCTATCCTTGGTTGTGATCTATCATCAAAGGGTCGTTGCAGACTGCAGCAATCAAGATAAATTCTCATTTTATGACTTTCCTATTGGTTCACAGGTGTGCTTCCCGTTGCCCAACGCCTAGCATAAGCGGCGGTCGGGTTTGAAAAGAAAGGAAATCAATAACCATCGGCATTGATTACAATGAAAATATGTGCATACCTCCGCTGTCCAGCCCTTCTGTTCTTCATGCCATTGTTATGCTGCTCTGATTTTTCGAACATGAAGAATTTCATTTGAATTCATTGACCTTATATCTTTGGCGTCGAGAGTTACCAAAGCTATGGTTTTACCTTTACCGGTAACAAATTCAATTTCGTTAAATTCGCCGCTCTTATATGAATGTACCACAGCGCCAATATCACCCCGGCTAAGTCCGTGCTCGGGAAGATCACGTGAAAGGACGATGGTTTCAAGCTCTTTTATCATTGTTGATCCTTTCGCATATTGTCAAAGAATTTTTCCAGATCCATGTCAACTACCCATGTAAAACCCGCTTTGACATATTCCTGAGCCCTCGCTATTGCCTGGTGTGCGCTTCGTCCGGGGCAAAACCCAAAACTTGCGTCTGAAAATGACGGGTCCCAGTCCTCCTGCAATACCTGCAACACAATCTGCTGGATAAATCGATCCAGCACTGTGGGAATACCCAGCTTACGAATTCCCCCACCAGGCTTAGGCAACTCTTCCCTCCTGACGGGCGAGGGAATATATTGCCCCGTGAGCAGTTGCTCCCTTATGCAGGGCCAATGCTTCTTTAGATAGTTTCGAACCTGACTGACAGGCATACCGTCTACACCGGCACTGCCCCGATTTGCCTCTACTCGCCGTAACGCAGACATTACATTCTCACGTTCCAGCATTCGTTCCATCAAACGCTCATCTTCGACCGGACATTCGATTTCGTATCCCGATACAAACACATCGCCCTGGTACTCCAGGGGCAGCCACTTTTGTTTTGACGGCTTTATGTTCATACGGGCTCCGTTCTACTTATCCTATTATTTAATCCCTTGCGGGAACCGTTCGGGCCTTCGGCACCGGCTTTGCGGCTCGGCCTATCCGTATCTTCCGCCTTTCGGCATTGGAGTGCCTCACTAGCTTTGCCTGCTCAAGTACCTACTATGCCCTCTGCTGACTCCTGTATGCCGATCGACACGATCTCTCGTATCTCAGTCCAATTCGGGCTCCAGGTCAAACTTTGTCTTCTCTGTTTCCGGCTGGTTTTCCGCCGGTGCCACAATATTTCGACCATACCTTCAAATCAGACACCATACAGGTCTCCCGGGGTAAGACACAGAGCTTTCAACGCGTAATCGCCGGATTTATAAAACACATCCCATTTGCGGATGGAGGGCTTTGCAGTCACATGCCCGCTCGCCCCGGATGTACCACACCTCGTATCCGGTTACTGTTGCCCGGATCAGGTCCGGGACAGGCTCTGTCCCGCGTTTTTGGATTGGGGTTGGCCGCTCCTTCCAGTCGCTTTCGCCTTCGGCTCACCTTCCGCTTCGCTCCGCCTTCAGACCCCACCTCACGATGACGCCCTTGCCCTTCTCCTAACCTTCGGCTCCGCGAATACCTGGTACAGGGACTTTCACCCTGCTAGTCACGTGCCATGCCTGGCACACACGTAGCCATCACCGGCGGGAGTGGAGCGTAGCGGAATTCCCGTCCGAGTGTATGGGATTGTTCGCATTTTCAAATATTCGTTGTTTCTTCCCACGCCTTGAGTATGCAGTCATCGAAGGATTCTGACTTGACTGCGTTCCTGATCTGCTGCCCGTCAAGCGGAACGATCATTGCCCTTTCACGCGAGCCACGCAGCATCTCCTTGGTAATGGTTTCGCTGAAGCCATTCCAAGAAACAAGGAATCCCAACGAACAGTGTGTCCTTCGATTCTCAAGTTTTTCACGAAAGATCACGAACTCGTTTTTCCCACATTTGGAAGACCAATTCTTACATTCAGCAAGAATCAATGCATCCTCTCTCGCGAGGCGTGGATCTTCGCTGCCGTTGACGATAGAAATGTCGATTTCCTCAGTTTGAGTCCGAACACGACCAGAAACGGTGAATCCCGGAACCGACGCAAAAAGGCGAGACATCAGTTCCTCGAGCGACCTACCTTTGTCATTGTTGTTCTCTGCTGTCTCTACAATGGTAACGAGTTGCTCGAGTGAGGACTTTCCCCACCCTGATGCCACCTGAGCCGCTTCTGCCGCAAGAATTCCAACTCTGAGTGAAACGTCCTCTGCGCCCTCCTCAAGCCAACTGATTCGCTGTTTGATCTCTGCATAGGCATCTGATAACTTTTCTGGTAGACCGTTGCATTCAAAGCTCAACTGAATAAATGCCCCATCATCATCCCAAGTGAGCAGACGAACGTCTTTCTGGCTTTTTTCCCTGACCTCCACCGAGCGCTTAACTAGGTCAAGATAGAAAGGCATGCCCAACGGGGCTTCCCAGTATTTTCGCGTCCATATGTACTGACAGTATGCCTTAAGTGCCCCGGCTTCCTTGAAGAAATGTCCGTCCCATTCGATGTGCATGATGCCATCTTTTAGGCTCCCTACCGACACCATGACAGCCTCAGGGATGTCGTCAGTCGACACTTTGCCCAATTGAGACGGCGAGAGGAACAGCGGTTCTTCACCGCCTACTGCATTTTGAAGCTCGGATTTCAGGTCGTCGGTGTTCATATTTCCTTTCTGCGAACGATAGCCCTGAGCCGCGCGGCCGGGACTTGAAGACGGCACCTCGGACGTGGTTCCGCGTCGGCTCCAGGGCAAGGTTATGCCTTGCCAGTTTGAAACTCAAACACCTTCACCAGTTGCGGTGGAAGTACTTTCGTCCCCAGTTCGTAGTCCTCTTCCATTATTGCGATTACGGCAATGGCCGCAAGATACGACTGTGCGAGATGTGAACCTGCGGCAGCAAGCCCCATAAACTCGATGAGATCCATTTCATGCTCAGTTCGAGGATGTCGTCCTTCTTCGTATCTCACTTTATTTTCATCTCCGTCGAGCCATATGGTTTCGTGTGCAATCGCGTTTCGGATTTTCGGACGAGCAAGCCGGCAAAAAAGATAAAAGGCCCCGTCCTCACCACCCGTCAATGAACTAAACTGATCTTTCTTATTTGCATATGCAGTGTCGAATACGTTAGTCCTGACTGGTTGCCCCTCCTTCGTTCGCCAGAGGATAATTAGATAGGCAAGCAGCCCGTTCAAGAATTCGTTGTAGGCCTGGAATTGCTTGCACGCTTGTTGCCAGACCATCAGACGATTTTTCGAGTGCGCCACCTCGCGCATGGCAAGGCTTGCCTGTGCCAACGAACACCAACGCGGCAGAAGGGTCGATTCTGGAACACCTGGATAATCAGTAGTGAAGCCGTTGACCAATGATTAAGCGATCTCAGGATCCCGCTGCTTGGCCTCTCGATAGGCTACTATAAGCAATTGGCAGGAAAGGGTACGTATCTGTGATAATTCGTCGTTCTTCTTAAAGATCTCCTCCCAAAAATCGAGAACGAATTTCAGCAGAATGGCGATGCCCGGTGGTAACCGATCATAATCCTTTTGCGCCTTCTTGATCGAATCACCAAACTGACCATCAGCGGCCATATCAGCAAACTCCTTCAGTAAGCGAGCATGCGTTTCCTTCATTTTCATTCCCCTTTATCACGCTGGTCAGAGCAATTAGGCCTGTTCCGCTTCAGAAAGAACTGCATAACGGCAAAGCTAAGGGGCCGGGCGGGTTTTCACCTGCGACTCGGCCGAAAGCCCTGCCATTTGTTTCCAGAAAAATTTTCGAAAGTGGCACGGCCCGCCCGGTCCCTTTTTAGCGCCTGGTTCGCGATCACTCCGGACAGATTATTCTTACAGTAGGAAAATAAGTACTATATCTACCCTTATCCCGCGTGATCAAATCAATGCCAAGCACAGCAGCTTGTGCTCCAATAAAAAAATCAGGCAAAGGTGATCTCTTGTTTCCTTTGTTCCTTCGGTAATTGAGATAAACTTTTCCGGCTAGAAAAAGAGCTTCTTTTGGTATTTCCAACATCTGGAATCCACCTTTGTAGAGCGCTGATTCCAATTCCTCGATTCTATTAAAACCAATAGATACTTCGGTGTATATTATCTGATTAATATACAGTATTGAATTGTTGCTGGCATTCGCCAATGCAGTTGCTGACCAATCTGCCCAATCAGGATCATCAAGAAAAATGTCCAATAGAACATTCGAATCTACAATAAGGCCATTCACTTATCTGACCTCGTTAAAGCCATAATTTCATTTGTGGTCATCTTAACGGTTGCAGAACCACGCAACTTTGCAAATTTCCGAACAGCTGCCTTTGCCTCTTTTCGTTTTACCAAAAAAATGCGGCCTTCCTCCTCGACAAAATCGATCTCAGTTGCCGGGGTAATCCCCAATTTCTCGCGAATATGTAGAGGAATTGTGACCTGACCTTTGGTTGTTACTCTCATGATGAAACCTCCGAATACGTGTATTACCTGTAATGGTAATACCATGCCAGGAGGATGTCAACTTAATATGGTAGAATCGAACATTGGGGCTGAGCCGAGCGGGCCGAAGTGCCAGAGATTAACGTAATGCCCACGTGTGGCCCGCTTCGGCTCCAGCCCTTGGTTAGCGAAAAACTGAACCAACGGATCTAAGTACCCGAACTCGAAAAAGGTGTAGACAGAATCCTCTGTATTGCCTGCCATTCCTCTTTCGTCGGACGTCTCATGTTTCTACCGATGTCCTCAATAATTCCTACTACTTGTTTGCCCAAGTGTAGAACGATATCTCTGCCGGTGTCCTCACCAAGCCTGCGACAGAATACATGCACACGGAGAGCAGCCTCAGTCTTTGGGTCATAAGCCCCGAATTCCTTCTCTTTTTCAAGGTTGTCTGTAATCAATAGTTGAAAGTCTTGGAATGTCTCCGAGCCCCTCAGAAGCTCGAGCAAAACTTGTCTCCCAAAATGCTCAAGCCCTGCCTCCTCATACAGTTTGTAACGGAACGTTAATACGTCGTTTGCAACCATAGATACTTCAGTAAGCGTAGAATACGGCTTGTCTTGGGCCTGTTCAACCATGGTAAGACGAAGGCAAAATCTACCGTCTATTTCAAACCAGTCGATTGCCCAGTCGATATTCCATTCCGGTTCTTCAACCCGCCCCAGCGTATCTGAAGTGACTCTTGCTATGGATTCAAGCACCTGCCGCAATCCCTTATCGAAGTTCGCACGGAAGTCTGCATACATTTTCTCGCGAAGAAAGAGCGGTATCTCGCAGTCTTCCAGAAGGAGAGGCAAAACAACAACTCGTTTTTCCTCTAGTTCACGAACCAGTCCCGCATTCAGTTCCTTTTTGCACCATTCAGAAGCAACTGAGGCTTTAGACAGCACTATTATGAGAGCGCTTGCCTGTTGAATCACATCTTGAATCTTTGCTATCAAGGAGTCACCGACGTGCAACTCCCACTGGTCGACCCACACATTAGCCTTGGCCTTGACCAAATGGGCAGCCAGTTTGTTCACGAAATACTCATTCTCATGAGAGTAGCTGATGAAGACTGGCATTATACGGTACCTCTGACATGCGTTTACTGGCAGATTCTTCGTCCATGTTTCCAGGTGCAACGAGTTCAGCGCTAACGTCTGCGATAAGCGGAAAATTGGCCGCAGGCCAACTTTTCCGCTTAATTGCATTGTTATGCAATTAACATAATTGAATCTAGCCGTATCAGGAAATAATGAATAACCAAAATCACGAGATGAAGCCGGAAAGTTGAATCTGACTGTTCAGATAGGCCTGGGTGTGCCCCTTCTGGATGAAGTCGCTTCCAGAAACCTTCAACAAAACCAGTTCCATTAAATAAATATTCATTATATTCCTTGATAAAAAAGCCTGCTTTCGCAAGAGCAATTTTCCTATCATTGCTTGATGCGGGTTGTTGCTCAGGACAAATGATGGTATGTGCTTTGTTAAAAAATTCTTCTACAAATGTCCGGAGTTGTGAATTAGCCGCCGCCCAATCCCCGCGAGCGTGTGCTGCAACCGCTTGCTCATAGTGCCCCTTGGCGGTGTCAAATGCATGTTTCGACAATAGTGAGATTAATTGATTCTCCTGATCAACTATCGGAAGTTCTGTCGGAAGTTTTCTTTTAAGTACGTTGCCTGTGATCTCGAATCCATCTCTGTCGAGGGAATTAGCAAACTCAGGATGTTTTTCCTTGAATGGTTCAAAGCCTCGGTAGTTTTTTAGTGCATATTCAATGACTTCAATCGATAAATCTGACCCATTTGGTCCGGTAGCTTGTGGATTCGCGATGAGGTATTTTGCAATCGATGTTTCTTTCT
Organism: uncultured Desulfobacteraceae bacterium; assembly: GCA_964478625.1. Taxonomy (GTDB): domain Bacteria; phylum Desulfobacterota; class Desulfobacteria; order Desulfobacterales; family SKZT01; genus SKZT01. The sequence continues at coordinate 1,364 of CAYZJH010000019.1, read as the reverse complement.
CTTTTACATAGGTGCCAAAAATTACACTTTCAAGGCCGAATTCAAGGCTGAATCGTTCAATTTCATCGTGCGTTTGAAAATTCAAAGCCTTGATCATTTCAAGAATTGTTTTCCGTGAAAACATATTTTCCTTTTTGCAGTGATCCACTGCATAACGTCACCCCTCACCGGACGCTGAAAGTCGCGCATCGCGAGGCTTTCAGCGGTACGAGTGCAGGGGATTGTTCGCTGATCTCATTTTTGCCATGTCTTCTTGACGAACTCCGCGATGTGACGGAAAAGATCCCTATTCTTATTTACAAATTCAGCGTCCGACGTGATTTTGAATCGGTTTCGTTTCTGAACGAAAGAGATATTCTGCGCGTCGAGAAGCTGTGATACATCGTCAATATGCTCGTCCGATATGCGGAATCCGAGAAGGGATTTCTTAGCGCTACGCTTGTGGAACCAGAAGTAGTTGTTGCCCATGACGTTGAACGCCACATAGTTTTTCACAAAACGAATGGTCGGGGCCTCAAAGAGGTCCCCGACACATTCGAGCAGAGCACGCGCCGCCTCGATAGTCCACGGTGCCTTTTTCTTCCAAAAGGCTTCGTCGTACACCTCGCCGTCTCCCGTTCCGTCGTCAGGTTCATCGTAGGTATCCAGTATCTTCGAAAAGTGGAGGGCCTTGTGCCCTCCCGACTCGATCATGTTGACCTGAACGGCGATGATAGGGATAGAGTGGCTGAGAAGCTGAATCACGTTGAAAAAGCGTCGAGTGATGCACTCGGCCACAAGAACAGCGTAGTGCTGGCGTTGCGGCCACCGGACGATTGAATACGTTCCTTGGACACCGACTCCAGATCGCCAAGATTGAGGCATGCCGGATTGTCGTAGATTTGGTCGCGTAACCAGTATTCGTCGAAACCGGCTTCTCGTATGCTCACAGACGTTGCAATCGGTATGTCCATATCTTGTTTCTCCTCTCAGCGAACGTTTTGGCTCACTTGCGGCGGGGATTTCGAGCACAGAACATCAATACACCACAGAACTTGAGACAAGTTACTAACTCTGAATTTTGCACGGCGCCCCCGCCGTCAAGTGCAGCCAATTTTTATAAGGCATTTTTACAATTTAAAATGAACAGGATGTGCATAAAGTTTACCTTCTTTCCATAATTTAGTAGGATTTTTTATCGACTTTATTTTAGCGTTTTCATTTCCAGCATTACTTACTACGTATATTTTGTATTTATCGCCTTCGTTCTCGTTATATAGTTTCCTGGCAAATTCCCATTGTGTTCCTGTTATTTCAAATAATTGCGGAGTGTCTTGGTTCAGCGGGAAATGGAGAATTCCGGTTTTAAAATAAGCTATATTAGA
>CAYZJH010000018.1:0-57409 GCA_964478625.1 uncultured Desulfobacteraceae bacterium | reverse complement strand
TGCGAATTTTTTGATGAAAAGGGCATGTTTCACGTGAAACATGCCCTTTTCATCCGGTTAGGAAAACGTGTCCGGCCAAAAAAGATATCGCACAGACCTATCGCCTGATCAGTACAACCAAATTATTTTTGGTTATCCGATTTCAACAGATTTTGATGCCAAACCACAAACTCATACATACCTAGAAAGCGGTCATCATTGTTAATAATACCGATAGCCATTTCAAGCACACCACGTCCATACGCATTGCTGTAGCCTTCGAGACTTCTGGATTGCAGAAATTCCCGAACCAGCATTTGACTGGTCCTATTGCTTTGATCCTTGCGAATGTCTATGGGGTCTTTGGGTTCCATAAACGGGTCCCATTTCTCATAGCCTTTTCTTTGAATATAAGCTTGTCGCCTCGGAGACATGGAATCAAATATCGCCTTTTTTCTTTTTTCTTCTTCAGTCCCCTGATTCCTCATCTTTTTTGTTCTCCTCATCTGTGGCTTTAATGGTCTTTGAACTGTCCTTGACTCCCAGGTATTCTTCATCATATACGGTCAACAGGGCCATGGAAAGAGGCACCACCATTTCTGCGAGTCCGGAATATTTGGAACCAATATGCTGGGCAAGCTCGTTGGATAAATTGAACAGGGCCTGATGAATTGCATCCAGATTCACTGTGGGATAACTTTTTCCCTTTTCAAAACCGGAGAGTCCACAAGTGTGACCTTTTCCTCCGATGGCTGTCGGTACGCCATACAATCTGCAGGTAATGGGACGAAATTCATATATATCGCATTTGTCAGACTCATTTAACATGGGACAGCGAACCCTTTCTTCAGCCATTTTTTCAAAAATCTCGGTTTCATCTTTTCCCTCTTTGAAATCCTTGTAAGCGTCTTTTTTGAGCTTATATATCTGCCGATCTGCCCTATTGGCTTTTTCCAGCAATCTGTCCAGTTCGGCTGCGCTGAATTTTTCCCTGAACTTTAGACTAATATATAATGCTTCCACAAAACTGATATCAAAAAGAGCATGGCAACAATCCGAGCATTCGATTTTACATTTTACACAATCCGAATATTCCTTTTTAATCCGCTCAAATATGTTATCTGCCGACTCAACGATCTTTTTATATTTTTCGAAAAATGATGAAAACTCCATTACTGTAATCTCCTTTAGGCCTTAATTCCCCATCACTGTTTTGATGAAATCGATGTTTCACGTGAAACATTATTTTCCTATACAAAAATCACTAAATATCCGATCCAGGATATCATCGGAAAATTCAACGCCCAATGCATTGTTTATTTGGAAAACAGCTTCTTTCAGATCCAGGGCAATCATTTCAAGAGGCACCTGATTTTTTCGGGCTTCAACAGCATTGCTGATGGCCTTAACTGCGCTTTCAATATGCTCTTTTTGCCTCAGGCTTGACACCAGAATGTTTTCCTTTTCAGGGTGAGTATTTCCCGTGATTTGATTCACAATAAGTTTTTTAAGGTCATGGATCCCGGTATTATTTAATGCGGATATTCTGATCACCGTTTCATCTTTCCAAGTTGATGGAATTTGATGTGGGTGATTTTCATCAACAAGATCCCTTTTGTTGAATACGATAATTTTCTTTTTATGCTGGATAAGGTTGAATATAGATTCATCTTCCGGGGTAATTGAACTGGATAAATCACCGATGAATAGAATCAGGTCTGCCTTTTTAATGATTTCATTGGTCTTTTGAATCCCCAAAATCTCTATGGGATTTTGGCTTCTGTGTATACCGGCGGTATCCACCAACCTTATCCGGATTCCTTCGATTTCAAACCCTTCTTCAATGGGATCCCTGGTGGTTCCCGGAAAGGGGGTTACAATGGCTCTTTCGCAGTTGATAAGCCGGTTCAGAAGACTGCTTTTGCCAACGTTGGGCTTTCCAACCAGGCCGATATATATTCCTTCTTTATATATTTGCCCTAATTCAGCACTCTCCAATAACTGTTTAAGAGGAAATAAAATATTTATTTCCCAGCCCCTGGGTTGGATGAAAGATTCTCCTTGTTCATCTGAAAAATCGATTTCGGCTTCGATTTCTGAAAGTGATCTAATGATTTCGGATTTGATTTGAAGCAATTGATTTTTTAAAGTTCCGGAGAGTTGGAGTGTTGCCATTTTTCTGGCACTCTCGCTCTCGGCATTAATCATATCCAGAACAGCTTCTGCCTGAGTCAGGTCGATTCTTCCATTTAAAAACGCCCTTTTGGTAAATTCTCCGGGTTCTGCAATTCTTGCACCTTGAGTCAGAACAATTTCCAAAATTTTTCCGAGAACCGCGTTTCCGGAATGGGACTGGATTTCAATTACATCCTCGCGTGTATACGACTTGGGAGCCTGCATAGGGCAAAGGATTACCTCGTCGATTTCATCTTCATTTTCAGGATCGATAATGGTTCCATAGTAAAGATGATGGCTTCTAATCGGAGATACTGATTTTTTAGAAAGGCGGTTTTTTCGGAATATTTTTTTGATTAATTCAAAAGCGATGTTTCCGGATATCCGAACAATTCCAATACCACCTTTTCCTGGAGGTGTTGCGATGGCTGCGATCGTATCTTTTAGATACCAATTCTTATCAGGATATTGAAAAAGATTGACCGCTTCGGTTTCACCGGGCGGATTCATCCGGCATTCTTTTTCGCAGCAATGCTCATGTACGGTTGCCATTTTTTGGAAAATACTATTTTCGGTTCTTTTTTGGAAAAATAACGAGCTTTCGATAAAAACCGTCCCCAATACTCTGGGTTCTCACACCGGAATCATTTTTTAAAACCAGGTGAACCACTCTTCTGTCATATGAATTCAATTGGCCCAGAGTGACCGGTTTTCCGATTCTCTTTGACTTTTCGGCAAGCCTTGTAGAAAGCCGTTCCAAATTGATTCTTCGGTTTTCAAGATATCCTTCAATATCAATATGAACCCTGATTTTTTCGGGGCTTCTTTTGTTGACGATTTTCTCTACAATGTATTGAATGGCTTCAAGAGTTTGTCCTTTTTTTCCAATCAATACGGCGGTATTGCCACCTTTAACATGGTATTGAATTTTCTTGTTTTCAGATTGGACCATAATTTCAGCATCGGTTGTGATCAAGTTTACAATTTTTTTAAGCGCCTCTTCTCCTGCAGCGATCGATGCCTGATCATCCCATGGATCGGTTTCATTGTTCAACAGGGTACCATCATTGGTATCATCGCTTTTTTGGGTTTCAGAATGCACAATGTCGGAAACATTTTCCGGATCGATGTCATTTCTCTCATTGGTTTCATCAATTACCTTTTCTATTTCATTCTCGTCTTTTTCTCTTGACGATGATTCAGGTAGACCCAAATTGTCATCTTCGATAGCTCTTCGGGTTTTCATCGGTCTTGGGGATATTACTCTGATTCTAGCTTTTTTAGTCCCAACCAGTCCGAATATTCCTGTTGAGCCATATGAAATGACATCGTACTTAAGTTTATCCTCCTTGATTTTGAGTTTATCACATGCTTTTTTAATGGCATTTTCAATATTTTTTCCTTCGAATTCCAACCCTGATGTCATGAAAAACCTCCGTCTTTATCCTTGCTTTTTTGACACATAGTATTGTTGGCCCATGGACAGAAGGTTATTAACAAGCCAATAGAGGACCAGTCCCGATGAAAAATTTATAAAGATAAAGGTAAAAAGAATCGGCATAAAAGTCATTAATTTCGCCTGAGCCGGATCAGCCGGTGCAGGTGCCATTTTTTGCTGAAGAAACATACTCGCTCCCATAATCAGCGTTAAAACAGGTATCCCATATGGAGGCTGCATGAGTGGAATGTAAATGTCAAAATTAAAAAGCCTGTCAGGTGCTGAAAGATCGTTAATCCATAAAAAAAAGTGAGCATGTCTCAATTCGATTGCTTCGTATAACATTCTGTATAACGCAAAAAATACCGGAATTTGCAAAATCATCGGAAGGCAACCGCCCATTGGATTGATTTTGTATGTTTTATAAAGGGCCATTGTTTCCTGGTTCATTTTCTTCTTATCATCTTTGTATTTATCTCTGATTTCTTTCATCAATGGCGCAAGCTTTTTCATGTCATTCATGGACTTGTAGCTCTTGTTTCCCAATGGCCAGAGAATGATTTTCACAATGATGGTCAGGATGATAATGGCGATTCCATAATTGGGGATATAATCGTGAATAAAATTCATCAACCATAAACACGGCTTGGCGATAAAATCGAACATTCCGAAATTGATCGACCGATCCAGTCCGTTACCCAATTGACTCAAAATTTTAAGGCTTTTCGGCCCGAAATAAATATCGTACTCAAAGGATGCCTGCATTCCTTTTTCGATTTTTACTGATGGCTCAAGATAACTATTGTAGACAACCTTGTTTTCTCCTTGTCCAAGGACCATCCCGGCATGTTTGACTTCTTTTGGCACAATACTGTTCATGAAATATATGGTCTCAAGACCTACCCATTTGATTTCTCCTTCGGTAAAGCTTTCCTTTTGAATATCTTCAACTTTTACCTCTTTCATTTTATTGTCGATTAATCCGCTTGGGCCCACAAACCCATAATAAGCATCTCTTTTTTCCAGATGATTTGCCAGTGTGATTTTTAATTGATCGTCAATATTTTTTTCGGATCCATTTTTAACCCGAACAGTCATGGAAATGATATAGTTGTCGGGTGAAAAGACGTATTCTTTTATAAAAACAATCCCCACCGGCGATCTCCATGAAAAGGAAATGGTTTCAGATTGATTATAGACATCGATGGATTTACCGGCAACCGCACTTTCATAGATCACATTGTTAAGGTCAGGGAGACTGTTTTGCGGAAAAAAACATTGCAGTGTCCCTTCTTGTAGTTTTTCGGAGATTAATTCCTTAAACGGTGCCTGATCTCCGACACTTTCTCTGTAGTTTTTTAACACAAAGCTGTTAAAAGTAGCCCCTTTTTCAGAAATCGTCACGGTATATAAGGGGGTATTGATTTGGGTTTCCCGGACCTGGTAATCTTGCGGTATCTCTGCGACATCCTTTGATGTTTCGTCGCTGACTTGAGGAATATATACTTGTGGTTCTTTCTGGCCTTGATTTTCTTCAGCTATTATTTTTGGAGCCTGAGGGGCCTTTTCGATGTCTCTATCAACAAAAAAAACTTCCCAGAGTATGAATATTAAAAATGACAGTGTGATAGCAATAAATATGCGAGCTTGCTCCATTTCACTCTCCTGGTTTTATGGAATTCCATTTTTTGCTAGTTTTCAGTATATAGAAGATATTATTTTTGTTAGTCTTTTCAGTTATTAAATATAACAGGTGGGTATGGGTGATAAGTTTGACCGGCTCATGTTTTTTTTTCTTGATCCTGATTTTCGGCCTGTTAAATGCATTAAATCCGGAGATGATGTGTGTCCACCTTTAAATTTTTTCGGGTACGGGGTCATAACCACCAGGATGAAACGGATGACATTTGAGAAGTCTTTTTCCCGATAGAATAAAACCTTTGATGGGTCCGTGCATATTGATTGCTTCATAAGCGTATTTGGAGCAGCTCGGATAAAATCTGCAATTCGAACCTAATACCGGTGAGACCAACAACTGATAAAGTCTGATCATCAAAAGAAACATCATCTTGATCAGTTTGCTAAAGAGATCCATGTGAATTAATTTTTTTGAAAATATGTTCAAGTGTTTGAAACATCTGTTTTGATTCCAGAGTCAATGCATTTTTTTTAGCAATAATATTAATATCTTTGTTGCCGGGTATAATTCCCCTGTTTAGCCTGAAAAACTCTCTGCAATACCGTTTAATTCGGTTTCTGATGACCGATTTTCCAACCCTTTTGGTCACGGTGATTCCCAAGCGGTTTACTCCTTTTTCATTATTGGAATAAATCAAAACGAAGTGTTTATTCTGTACCTTTGTTCCAATTGAAGATAGCTTTAAAAAGTCGCTTCGCTTTAAGAGCCTGTCGCTTTTGGTGAATCTTTTAAAAACCAAATTTTACCTGCTAAAAACGCCCTTCCCGCTTATATCTGATATGCTCCTGCCGAGATACCGCTAATTTTATATGGATCAGAAATGACCGCCACCACCTCTGTACCTGATACTAAACAACAGAAAGCCGTTTTCGTCCTTTTGCTCTTCTTCTTTTAATGACCTTTTGACCCTGTTTGGTCGACATTCTTTTTAAAAATCCGTGTGTTCTGGCCCTTTTTAGTCTGCTGGGCTGAAATGTACGTTTCATTTTCGAGTCCTTTTTTATCGTTTATATTAAAATTGAACCGAATCATCCATGTTCATAAGTCGAATCTTGGAAATAAATCATATATCCATTTATCTGTCAATATTGAATTTTTTTCATTCCGATAAAACTTCGAAAAAATCAAACTGTTCCATATGAAACTGTTTGTTTGGAAATATCACAATTTGTTTTTTAATTTTTTTTTCAAGATCAACAATAATTCTGTTTTCTTCACCCAATAAAAGCTCGGCTATTTCAGGGTTGACTCTCAAGGTACATGAGGAACGTGCCATATCCTGGGCATCTCTCAATATTTCCCTGTAGATATTATAACAAATTGTTTTTTTTGAAATGAGATATCCTTCACCATCACAGTAAAAACAAGGCTCACATAAAAATCGAGTCAGCGGTTTTTTAATGCGTTTTCGCGTCATCTGAATCAGTCCTAGTTCCGACATGGGTAATATGTGAGTTTTACTTCTATCCTTTTTTAGCGCATCTAAAAGTGCCTTATACACTTTTTCCTGGTTTAATTTTTTTTCCATATCGATAAAGTCGATGATAATGATACCCCCTAAATCCCTTAATCGAATTTGATAAGCAATTTCTTTGACGGCTTCTAAATTGGTTTTTAAAATGGTTTCTTCCAGATTATGCTTACCGACAAATCGGCCGGTATTAACATCAATGGCTGACAGGGCTTCCGTCTGTTCAATAACAATATAGCCGCCTGATTTCAGCCAGACCTTTCGTTTTAATGCACGAGTGATGTCTCCTTCCAGGTTATAGGCATCAAAAATAGGTTCATAACCATCATAGTATTCTACAGAACTTTTCATTCCGGGCATGAAATTATCTAAAAATGAAATAATTGTATCGTACCCGGATTTTGAGTCGATAATCAATTTTTCAACTTCATGGGTCAGCAGATCCCGCACGGCTCTTAAGCTGACAGTCAATTCTCTGTGAATAAGGGTGGATGGAGCGGCTTTTTGATATTTTTTTTGAATATTTTTCCAGATATTGTTTAAAAAAGCCATTTCAGATAAAAGCTTTTCTTTTGGAATCCCTTCCGCAGCAGTGCGAACGATATATCCAAATTCATCGGATTTAATTTCCTGAACAAGTTTTCTCAATCTTTTACGTTCAGCTTCATCCTCGATTCTTCTTGACACACCAATATGTTCCACATTGGGCATAAGTACCAGAAATCTCCCAGGAATTGAAATATAGCTGGTTGCCCTAGCACCTTTTGTACCCATAGGGGCTTTGGCCACTTGGACCATAATTTCTTGTCCCTCAACGATAAGATCTTCTATTGGAAATCCATTTTTAACAGGGGTATCATCTTGCATTTCATCATGATTATTTTCATTTTCCTTTTTCCCGGTATCATGATCATTATGGTTTTCATCGATAAATAATTTTTCATATTCTTTGGATCTGCTAAAGACCAGATCATTGACATAGATAAAAGCGGCCTGGTCCAACCCGATATCAACAAACGCCGCCTGCATTCCTGGAAGAACCCTTTTAACCCTTCCTTTATAGATATTGCTTGCGATATCAGATTCATCTTTTCTTTCAATAAATAATTCCGCTATGGTCCCGTCTTCTACAAGAGCAACCCGTGTTTCGTGTTCTAAATCATTAATAACCAGTTGTTTGAACATGTTTCCCTTTCCCGACCGATAGCTTGATTATTCTTGCCTGATGGATACTTTGTTCTGAAAGACCAAAAATATTTTTGATGATTTCCGATGGTCTGAGTTTTTTTCCGGGCTCACCCGCTGTTGTCAGCAGAAGTTTATTCCGGTCCACCATTTTGATATCATCGACGATAGTTTTCAGGTTAAGAATTTTGGATTTACCCTTTTTTCCGGTTTTGATTACATCAAAATTCTCACATTTAACATAGTTTTGAAGCAGCGATTCAGAAAAAAAACCATCCGCCAGTTCTATGGAATAGGATATATAATCGGTTTTTTCATTTTTTATACCCTTATCTACAACCTGACAATCTATGACTGTTATACCTTCAGGAAGTAACCTTGCCAATTGCTGTGCCAAATCATCAGGATTATAGTCGTTGTCAACCGAAATAAAAAATTTTTCTTCTTCACTCTCCATCCCGATGGGAAGAGGATCCTCGAATGAAATTTTCGGCATGGGATGAAATCCTTTCGAAAACCGAATCGGTACATTGAGTCTTCTGATGGCCCTCAAAAACATATTGACCAATTCAAGATGCCCAAAAAATCTTGCGTGATTCATTTTCGAATAGACCACCATAATTATTTTGGACTGCTTTTCCTCCCGATTTTCATCAGCAGGGTTTTCTTCCGAATTGATTTCAGTTTGATTGAACACAGGTTGAATGAGTTTAAAATCACAAACGCCGCATTGCCGGCAAGATCCTTCCCTGCAGTCTGCCGTTGATTTTTCTTCAATGGACTTATACCATTCTTCCACGAAAAACTGTTTGTGAATTCTGCTGTCCATATGATCCCATGGTAATGGTTCATCAAGGGCTCTTTTGCGGGTGGTATAATGATTAATGTCTATATCCGCATGTTCTGCGCTTTGAATCCACTTTCCATAATTAAAATGGTCGCTCCATCCATCCAGGCGGCATCCGTTCTCATGGGCACAGATTAACAAATTTGTCAGGTTACGGTCGCCGCGGGCAAACAAACCTTCTATCCTGCTGGTTTCGGGTTGTTGCCATTTTACGTGGACACTGTTGCTTTCCAATTCTTTTTTTATCCGAAAAAGCACTTGTTCGGAATAGTCCAAGGATGCTTGACCGGCCCATTGAAACGGTGTATGAGGTTTTGGAATAAACGTTGTAAAACTGGCGTTGACTTTGAAATGGCTTTTTTCCAGCCCCTTTATTTTTCGAATTTTTTTTATAAAATTGATCGTTTCAATGATATCCTCTTCTGTTTCCGTTGGCAGACCAATCATGAAGTAGAGTTTTATGGATTTCCACCCTGATTTTACGGCATCCCGAATCGTTTCAAAGATTTGAGCTTCGGTAATGTTTTTGTTAATAACATTTCTCAGCCGTTGACTTCCGGCTTCCGGAGCTATAGTAAATCCCGTTTTCCGAACCCTTTTAATCTGTTCCATAAGAGCTGCGGTCAAAGTCCCGGCTCTCAATGAGGGAAAAGATACTGCGATATGCTTTTTCTGATAGGTGCTCATCAGGGTTTCAAGAAGATTCTGGATTTTTGTATAATCTCCGGTACTCAACGACATTAAGGAAATGTCTTCATAACCTGTCGAACAGATACATTTCTGGAGTAAATCAACAATACTGTCGCTATTTCTTTCCCTTACAGGACGGTATATCATTCCTGCCTGACAAAATCTGCAGCCTCTGGTGCATCCCCTTCCAATTTCCATTCTAAGCCTATCGTGAACCGGTTTTCCAAAAGGAACGACTGGATTTTCAGGAAAAGGCGTTATGTTTAAATCTTTAACAACTGCCCTGGTAATGGTTGTATAGTGCTCAAAGCAAGGGGATGGAATCACCGTTTCAGAATGGTCAATTTTGATGCTTTGATCCGAAAAAAAAGAGGGAATATAAACTCCGTCAAGGGCAGACCATTGTTTAAGAATTTCAGTTTTGCTGAAAGAACCGTCTTCTTTACATTCCATGAGTTTTCGGGCCATTTGAAGACAGACTTCTTCACCATCACCGAATACGATCGCATCAAAAATTTTAGCTACAGGTTCCGGATTACAAGCACACGGCCCGCCGGCAATAATTATCGGATGAGATTCATTCCTGTCATCGGCAAGCACCGGAATTTGCGAAAGCTCCAACATGGTCAAAATATTGGTATAATTAAGTTCATACAACAAGCTGAATCCTACCATGTCAAACAATTTTAAAGGCGTTGCGGATTCCAGAGATAATAACGGGATTTTTTTATCTCTCAATTGTCGTTCCATATCGGTTGATGGGCAAAAAACCCTTTCCGCTGCAATATCCTTTTGTTGGTTCAGGATTGAATATAGAATTTGGATGCCGAAATGGGAGGTTCCTATTTCATAAAGATCCGGAAAGGCCAGAGCAATCCGCAAGTTAACTTTATCCGGATCCTTTTTGACGGCATTGATTTCAGTGCCGAGATACCGGCTTGGCATGGTGATATGATTTAAGATGTCTTGATAAGTATAAAGGGTCATGTTATCTTTTTTTTTTGGGATTTGTGTTGGATTTTAATTATGGTTATGGTTTGAATCGTTATCCAAACCGTATTTAATATATTCATTTTTTTCCGTATCAATTTTTTCGTAAAAGAGTTTCGGTTGTGGATCCTATAATGCGTTCATTATTCAATTATATCAATCCTAAGATGAAAAATTCTTTGTTTTTATTCAATATCAGAATATTTATTTTTCTGTGTTGTATCATTTTTCCTTGTGTTGCTTTTTCTCAATCATATCAAAGAGAAACGGCAGTTGTAAGGGCTGTTCGAAACATCAGCCCTGCAGTTGTAAATATCAGCAGCGAATATGAAGTTCAAAGAAGAGCATTTCCCTTTTCAGGGAGTAGTCCGGAATCGTTTTTTGATTATTTTTTCAGAGATTTTTTTGACCCCGGTTTTGACCGGAAATATAAACGCACCAGTTTAGGATCTGGTGTCATTATCGACGGTGAAAAGGGATTTATTTTGACAAATGCCCATGTCATCAAATCCACGGGTACTATTACCATACTTTTAAATGATGAAAGGGAATTCAAGGCTCAAATCAAAGGATCGGACACGGATTCTGATTTGGCCGTTCTCCAGATTGAATCACACCAACCTCTTCCATCGGTTTCCATGGGAAATTCCGAAGATTTAATGATCGGTGAAACAGTCATCGCCATTGGAAACCCGTTTGGATTTTCCCATACGGTCACAACCGGTGTAATCAGCGCGGTCAATCGAAGTATCAGAACCGATGATGCCGTGTATCATAATTTTATTCAAACGGATGCTTCCATTAACCCTGGAAATAGCGGAGGGCCTCTTTTAAATATTAACGGAGAACTTATCGGCATCAATACGGCTATTTACTCAAAAGCTCAGGGGATCGGATTCGCCATACCGATCAATACCGCCAAAAGAATTGTATCCGATCTGATTCAATATGGAGAGGTAATTCCTGCCTGGACAGGCATTATTGTTCAGGAGCTTGATCCTCGCCTGGCAGCTTATATGGAACTTCCTGAAAATACATTGGGAGTACTGGTAAAAGACATTGAAAAATCAAGCCCCGCTCATAAGACGAACATCCTTCCCGGTGATGTTATCCTGTCGGTAGGAAACCGACCTGTGGTTTCCCTTCAATCTTACAGATCGTCTTTAAGGGATTTCGCATCGGGCGATAAAATCAGTATTCTTTTATTCAGAAAAGGGATCCGGCATCAGGTGGACCTGGTTGCATCCCAGTTTCCTGAAGACAGGGCAATGGAATTATCTGAAAATTTACTGGGCATACGGGTTGAAAACCTTTCTTCTCAAAACCGGTATCGGTATAACATCAGAACCGACAAAGGCGTTGTAATCAATAAAGTCCTTGAAAATTCATATCTTTTTGAAATAGGCGTTCGTCCCGGAGATGCCATTTTAAAACTTGATGAACATGTGATTGAAAATGTTAAGGATTACGAAAAAAAAATTATCAAATACCGCCTAAAATCATCCGTTGTTCTCCTTTTGCAAAGAGCAGACAAGGGCTATTATATCACCGTAAGACTATAACCTGTTGGTTGAATAATTTATTATTCCTGAAAATTCCCGGAGATCCGTATATGATTCGATCCAAAATCAATGCATTATTGAAAATGGACTCACCTTTGGAAAGTGCGCTTGTCAAAGGCTGGGTCCGTACCAGAAGAGATTCAAAATCATTTTCTTTCATTGAATTAAATGATGGTTCATGTTTGAAAAACCTTCAGATTATTGCAGCCGATACGCTTGAAAATTATGAACAGATAAAAACCGTGTCAACCGGTTCTTCAATTTCCGTGATCGGCAGAATGCTCGAATCGCCTGGCAAAGGTCAAAAATGGGAACTTCATGCCAAAGCAATTGAAATTATCGGACCAGCCCCTGAAACCTATCCGTTACAAAAAAAGCGCCACACCGATGAATTTTTACGAACGATCGCCCATTTACGTCCGCGTACAAATAAGTATGGCGCCGCGTTTCGTATTCGTTCCGAGCTATCCTTTGCCATTCATCAGTTTTTCCGGGACCGGGATTTTAAATACATTCACACCCCAATCCTCACGGGTTCTGATTGTGAGGGAGCTGGAGAACTGTTCCGGGTTACGGCGTTTGATCTTGGTGATATTCCTAAAAATGGTGGTAAAATCGATTATTCTCTCGATTTTTTTGGAAAAGAGGCCAACCTCACCGTATCGGGACAATTATCTGCTGAAATGTTTGCCCTGGCCTTAGGAGACGTATACACCTTTGGCCCGACCTTCAGAGCAGAAAATTCAAACACCCGGAGGCATGCTGCAGAATTTTGGATGGTCGAACCTGAAATGGCTTTTTGTGACCTTTTTGAAAATATGAATCTTGCTGAAGAATTCATTAAAAGCCTGACCTCCCACATGCTCAACTACTGCTCCGAAGACCTGGAACTGTTTGCCCAGTTTGTCGATAAAAACCTGCACACACGCCTGGAAAAAACCCTTTCAGGAGAATTTATCCACATTGCCTATAAAGATGCAGTCAAAATCATCGGTGATTCCGGCCAAAAATTCGAATTTGAACTATCTGAAGGAAACGCTCTCCAGGCCGAACATGAAAGATTTTTGACTGAAACTCACTTTAAGGGACCGGTTATCGTTTACAATTATCCAAAAGAAATAAGTCCGTTTTACATGCGACTTAACGATGACGATCTCACGGTTGCGGGCATGGATGTTCTATTGCCGACTGTCGGTGAAATCATCGGTGGAAGCCAGCGCGAAGAGCGTTTGGACACGCTGGTTTTCCGTATGAAAGAACTCGGATTGAATGAACAGGATTATTGGTGGTATATTGATTCACGAAAATTTGGTTCCGTCCCTCACAGCGGATTTGGTCTTGGTTTTGAGCGAATGATGATGTTTCTTACAGGAATTTCCAATATTCGGGATGTTATTCCCTTTCCAAGGACACCCAAAAATATTGAATTTTAAATACGATACATGCGGGAAGTTATTTTGTGGATCTCATGGTACGAAGTTTCGCCAATTCCCAGATATAATCGTATAAATGAAGTCCTTTGCTGGAAGCGATGATTTCACCATCTTCAACTCCGATTTCTTCGGCCATATATTCTTTGAGCAATTGAATGGCTCCGAGATTGGCGGGAAAACCGTTCCACAAATCCCATGATCTGAAATAAACCATGAAATGAAGCTTTCCGTATCTGATCCTCGTATCGATTCCTCTCAGACACGGAGGATCATTTAGGAATAGGGCCGCAGGATCACCAACGGTCATATAAGCCTGATTGGTTCCATGGCCGTCTTCTTTGTACATCCGGATCACTTCGGCAATCTGATTTTCCAAATATTGACCATAGGTATAATCTTCATTGGGCTTTTTATCCGAGGTCATCAAATAAGGAAGATATTCTTCAATGTATCCTTCTGCAACAGGATTCGGTATACCCAGGGCCGGAGGAATATCAGGAATCAGTGGACGTGTGCCGGGGTATTTGATTTGAATTGTGACATAATCGAATTCGAGACGCTTTTGGCCTTCAAAACTGCCCCGGTCGATAACATATTCATGACCATGATCTATAATTTCATATACCGCCTGAAACCATGCATCCGGTATATCTCTTGCGGTGATGTAAAAAACGTTCAACATAAGTGCGGTCTCCATTTTGTAACGGTTCATAGCCGGTCTCAGGAAAAACTCTATATATCCAACATGCTGACTTCAAGTGCGTTGTTTTGAATAAATTCCCTTCGCGGTTCCACTTCGTCTCCCATCAGAATGGTGAACACCTCATCTGTTTCAACCACATCATCGACTTTGACCTGAAGCAGGTTTCTTTTTTCAGGGTTCATCGTCGTTTCCCACAATTGGGTCGGATTCATTTCACCCAGACCTTTGTATCGCTGTATGCCGATACCTTTTTTACCTTCTTCGATAAGATACTTTAAAAGTTGTTTTTTGTTATCCATAATGATCGGGTCTTCATCTTTTTCTCTTGAATAGACTTTGAATGGAGGATAATCCAAATGGAATATTTTTTTTCCGGTAACCAGTGCTTTCTGATATTCTGAGGAAAATATCAAACTTCTTCCGATTTTGTGGGTATACATTTCCTTCATGGTTTCATCTGCAGAAAAAATTTCTTTCTTCTTTTCAGGTTCAACTATGATTTCATAAATTTCACGCTCCGGGTTCCAGGAGGGTCTTTGGGCATTGAATCCTTTATCGACAAGCATATTAAAAAGGGTTAACATTTTTTCCTGATCCTGCAAAAAGGCTTTATCCTCAACACCTTGCCTGATTAGCAATTCAACAAATTCGGATTTTATGCCGTTTCTTTCGAGCTTGTTCAGGGATGCGAAATATTCCGTAAGATCTCCCATAAAAAGAAAAAGGTCTTTTTCAGATAAAAACTCCTCTTTATTGGCGATTTTAACCCGCTTTGATTCAGAGGCCCGTTTTAATACATATTCATTAAATTGCTTTTCATCTTTCAGATAAAATTCGCTTTTTCCTTTTCCAACTTTAAACAGGGGCGGCTGAGCAATATAGAGATAACCGTGGTCGATGATCTCTCGCATTTGGCGATAAAAAAAAGTCAAAAGCAACGTGCGAATATGGGACCCGTCCACATCAGCATCGGTCATGATAATAACTTTTTTATATCTGATCTTATCAATATCATACTCTTCGCTGCCCACACCCGTCCCCAAAACCGTGATAATATTTTTTATTTCTTCACTTCTTAAAATTTTATCAAACCTTGCTTTCTCCACGTTCAGGATTTTTCCCTTTAACGGAAGAATGGCCTGGAATTTTCTGTCGCGGCCCTGTTTTGCGCTACCTCCGGCGGAGTCTCCTTCTACAAGAAACAGTTCTCTTTGATCCGGGTCCGATATCTGACATTCGGCAAGTTTTCCGGGAAGTGTCGCATCCAGAACAGAACCCGTATTTCTTGCAAGATCTCGGGCTCTCTTTGCAGCATCCCGGGCTCTTGATGCATCCACAGCCTTTAGAATGATTTTTTTTGCAACAGCTGGATTTTCTTCGAAATATTCACTAAGCTTTTCATTCACTAAGGATTCAACAAGCCCTTTGACATCACTGTTGCCAAGCTTGGTTTTGGTTTGGCCTTCAAATTGAGGATCTTTAATCCGAACACTGATGACCGATGTCATTCCTTCGCGAACATCATCACCGCTGATCTTTGTTTTCAGGTTTTTGACGATGCTTTCATTGGCGGAATACTGATTGATGCACCGGGTGAGCGCCGCTTTGAATCCAATCAGATGAAACCCCCCCTCTACTGTATTGATATTGTTGGCAAAGGAAAACATTTTTTCCGTAAAGGTTTCATTATATTGAATGGCCACTTCAATCTGAACATCGTTTTTAATACCCTGGATAAAAATGGGTTTGTGAAGCGGTACATTTCGCCGATTCAGATATTCAACAAATTCAACAATCCCTCCCTTGTAGAGAAATGTTTCTTTTCTATCGAATCTTTCATCTTCAATACTGATTTGAATCCCTGCGTTTAAAAAAGCAAGTTCACGGATTCTTCGGCATATAATGTCATAATTAAAATTGTTGTCATTTAATATGGATATGTCCGGAACAAATCTTATTTTGGTACCCCTTTTTTTAGTATTGCCGATAACATTTAATTCGCAGGTTTTTTTACCTTTTTCGTAAGATTGATAGTAAATTTTTGAGCCGTCATAAATCTCCACTTCCAAAAACGATGACAATGCATTCACCACACTGACACCTACACCATGGAGTCCTCCGGAAACTTTATATGAAGTGTTATCAAACTTCCCCCCAGCATGAAGTTTTGTCATAACTACTTCAAGGGCCGGTACCTTTTCTGTTTTATGAATCCCAATGGGAATCCCTCTTCCATTGTCTTCAACACTGACACTATTATCCGTATGGATGACCACGTGAATCTTATCACAATATCCGGCCATGGCTTCATCGATACTATTGTCTATAATTTCGTACACCAGATGATGAAGCCCTTCCACATCGACATTTCCGATATACATTGAAGGGCGTTTTCTAACAGCCTCCAGTCCCTCCAAAACCTGGATGCTACCTTCGTTATATATGTTTTCCATTATATTCTCATGGGCATAATTGCACTTAAAAAGGTTCTGTCTTTTTCACCTTCCACCAGACATGGTTTTTCATGATCGCTTATTCTGGCAAAAATTGTATCGTCTTCGATGGCGTTTAGCGTTTCAATAAAATATTTCGGATTAAACGAAATTTCGATAGGCTCCCCATCGAATTCGACCTCCATTTCTTCTTTGGATTCTCCGATTTCCGGATTTATTGTTGTTACCTTCAGACGATTCTTGTCAAATTTAAACATAGCACCTTTATAGTCTTGGGATGATAATATCGACATTCTCTTCAGCATCATTAAAAGCTTTTCGCGATCCGCTTTAAAAACATTTTTGATTTCAGCTTCAAAGATAGCCCCATATGCGGGAAACTCACCTTCAACAAGTCTTACAATGATGGTTTCGGTATCTTTTTTAATCACCAGTCTATTTTGTTCAATCCCGATCATCACAGTGCTGTCCAGGTCCAGGAATTTCACAACCTCGTTAAGTTCTTTTTTTGGAATTAAAACACCTGATTCAGGAGGCATCTGCTTTTCCTTATCAAAAATGCACTCGGCCAATGACAGGCGGCTTCCGTCAGTAGATACCATGCGAACCTTGTTGGCCTGGTCTTCAAAAATTTTTTCGAAAAAACTACTATTCATGTGTGCTCTGGTATCATTAGGGTCACTTGCAATCATCAAATTTCTTTCGATCATCTTTTTTAATGCCGCCGACTCCATTTCAAAGTATGCGATATCTTCGCTAAAGGAAGTCTCTGGAAAGTCATCCGGATCGGCACATACGATATTATATTGTAACGTATCATTTCCGATTTCCAGCCAACGGTTTTCGCGTTCAGTCATATGGATCTCATCGCTTGGAAAATCCCTGATAATTTCATATAATTTTCTGGAATGAATTGCGATAACCCCCTCTTCTATAACGACGGCAGGATAAGTTCCTTCAAAACCCGTATCCAAATCCGTTGCGGTTAATGTTATGAAATCATTCGCTGCCTTGATCAATACATTCCGTGTGATCGCCAGATTTGTGGTTCTTCCGGTGAGTCCCTGAATTCTTTGGAGCACATGTAAAATATCTTCTTTTTTTATCGTAAATTCCATGTCATGCTCCCCAATTGGTTATGGTTATCCTTATTTATGATGCATATATCCATTTTCTAATCTCAGGCACTGTTTTTTCTTTCCATTCACTGGAAATTCTTAATTGAATAAAACTTTTGTATAACACATTGATCAGCTCAATGACCTTTTCAAAAAGATACACTTTTTCCAGAACAGCTCCCTCCAATTCCTGTCCTGATTCAATATTACCGGTTTTAGGAACTTTCAGGTTGGAAATATTCAGGCTTTCCCCTTTTAAAACAAATTGCCATTGATGGTCTCCGGACGTATAGGACAACTGAAATTCCGTCACAACTGCTCCTTTTCGAAGAGAAAGCATCCCTTCTTCAAGCCCGGCATCATCACCTTTTATGGTAATCATTTCAATTCCATCGTTAAGTCTGTTTTCCAGGACTATCCGATTGCCGATTTCCAGGGATGTCAGATCTGGAATTTCTTTCCGCAGAAAACTTCGGTCTTTTTCCATTAAAAACCACAACCAGGTCAGAAATTCATGTCCTAAAAATTTATACCGATTATACGAAACAGATACATCCAACATGGGCTACTCCGAAAATTGGGTGGGTGAAAGTTTATTCACCTGTTCTCTTTGCAAATCCGATAACCCGGCATCCAAATCTGCTATGGTATAAGGGAAAAGACGGATCAGGCTGAGGTGAAATGTTTTGGAAAACAGTGTTTCAAATTCTTCATTGGCTGATTTCTGATTGCTTAAAAACAGGAGAGAACCTCCTTCATAATTCCATATCACATCATAAATTTTTGGAGTTGCTGGATATCGCCTTAACAGCATCAAATGAACTCGATCTTTCACCATCCCCTTTTCGGTTTTGTTCAGATACTTCCTTCCGCTCTCAGAGAGCATTTTGAGCATTTCAATGACATAAAATTTTTTAAAAACTTTGGCTGGTATGGATTTTTGGTCAATTCTGAGCGCAAAAATCAGGTAAGTGCCTATACTAAAGGAAGATCCCTCAAATTTTGGTTGATATGGATTTTCCAGAGATGTCCATCCGGCAGTTTTTTCAGAAACATCGTCATCAATTTCCATAACCATATTCTGTTTTAATTTTTTTTCTACAGTGTCCACTACCGGATCTTCGAGTGTGCCATCAACTTTGTAACAAGTGATAGAGACCGAAGGCGATAAAATCCCCATATCAACCCTATGCTTTCTTTTAATGAGTTTTTTAGATGATGATTATCTGAATTTTAAAATGATGACACTCTAAATTAAAGTTGTGGTCATTCAGTATAACCATAGAAATATATAATTTTTATCAAAATGAAACAAGGATTTTTTCGAAAGAGCATTTTACTTGGAAATTTTATCATCAATTTATACTTGTTTTATTATGTTTTTAATATTGTTATGGGTTGTTTATATTGATAAAAAAAATATAACCCATTAAAATTTAAAGATATTAATTTATTTAATTCGTTAACAAAAAGTCTAAAGGCCAGTTTATTATCTTGATGTTTCAAACGACAAAAAATGAACTGTTAAAAATCGATCGGTTTTTTGGGATCTTTCAACAATATTTTTTTTAAAAGTTTACCCCGATGTTGCATAACGATAAGCACATGTCCAACAAACCAGCATGGTTTGAAAAGATAGAATTAAGGATTGTCGTTGTGAGGAGGTCAACATGCTAAACGGTGATACGGTTCGTGCTCGATGGCTGACGAAGAATCTTTCCATCACGCCGGCACAGCCTATCTTATGTTAACTCCAGGTCGGACCTGATAATTTGTCCGGATTATAGAAGAGAGATTTTTCGGTCGCTGTGGTTTCAAGCAACTTATTTGGAACTATTTTCTTTTCAAGCATCAAGCCGTTCTGAGTCCCTCCCTCAGAATGACATGCAAAAGAAACCTTTCGGACCATGATGCCGGTAATTGATAGTGCCTTAACTTGACGCCAATGGTTGAAGGCCGGGC
This sequence comes from uncultured Desulfobacteraceae bacterium, assembly GCA_964478625.1. Classification (GTDB taxonomy): domain Bacteria; phylum Desulfobacterota; class Desulfobacteria; order Desulfobacterales; family SKZT01; genus SKZT01. The sequence goes on along the minus strand of CAYZJH010000018.1, from coordinate 37,704 downwards.
ATGAAGTGAAACGTAACGCTATCCAGGTGGATTCAAGAAGTTGGTTTTTCCGAATGCCGGATCAAATCCGGTATAAAGGAGAATTTTGTACTATCAAAATAAATTTCATTTATATTATATAATTTAATATATCCTTGTTTATAGTGATCATAACTTTGTAACATGCTTGATTCAATCATAAAAAGTGATTTTAAGACCATATGATAACCGTTTAAGGTCATGTTCAATACTTTTGGCTTTTTGAAAAAAGTCCAAATGATGTTTAAAAACATTTTCTTGTTTATCGGGTTTTACAGAACAGATTGTTCAAAATGTTTTTTTGCATTCAAACCTTATGAAAAATTGAAAGATATCCCTTATGAAATTTATTTCCGATTTTCATGTCCACTCCCATCACTCAAGGGCAACAGCCAAAAACCTGAATCTTGAAAATCTTCATATAGCTGCTCAGTTAAAGGGTATCGCTGTGGTTGGCACCGGGGATTTCACCCATCCCGGATGGTTTTCGGAATTAAAGGAAAAACTGGTATATGGTGAAAATGGCCTTTTTAAATTAAAACCGGACATTGCAAAAGAATGTGATAAAACCGTACCTCTTTCCTGTCGTTCCGAGGTTTCATTTATGCTCGTGACCGAGATCAGTAATATTTATAAAAAGAAAGGTAAAACCCGAAAAAATCATAATCTGTTATTTGTACCGGACTTGGATTCGGCCGCGAGTTTGGGGGCAAAACTTTCAGCTATCGGTAATGTGAAATCCGATGGAAGGCCAATAATGGGTTTGGATGCTAAAAATTTGCTGGAAATTCTTCTTGAGACGACAGATCGGGGATTTTTCGTACCGGCTCACATTTGGACTCCCTGGTTTTCACTTTTGGGTTCGAAATCCGGATTTGATTCGGTTTCGGGGTGTTTCGAAGATTTAACACCCCACATTCACGCGGTGGAAACCGGGCTTTCATCTGATCCGGCGATGAACTGGAGAGTATCGGACCTGGAAAATATGACCTTAATTTCAAATTCAGATGCCCATTCTCCGGCGAATCTTGGAAGAGAAGCCAATATTTTTGATACGGATTTGACTTATGATGCCATCATCGATGCCATGAAAACCGGCAATCCGAATCATTTTCTCGGAACTTTGGAATTTTATCCGGAAGAAGGCAAGTACCATTATGACGGTCATCGAAAATGCGAAGTCAGTTTTCATCCGGAACAGACTCTTTTCCATAACAACATTTGTCCGAAATGCAATAAGGCGCTGACATTGGGAGTACTTTACCGTGTTAATGCGCTTTCGGATCGTCCGGAAGGTGTAAAGCCCATAAAAAATCACCCGTATAATCATATTATTCCATTGACCGATATTCTTTCCGAAATTTTGCGAGTGGGCCCACGCACTAAAAAAGTTTCTCAATCCTATCAATCAATTCTTGAAAAACTGGGTCCGGAATTAGATATTCTCAAAACGCTTTCCCTTGAAAAGATTGAAGAAACAGGAATACCTCTTTTAAAAGAATCCATCGCCAGAATGAGGGAACATAAAATAGATATTGTTCCGGGTTATGACGGAGAATTTGGTCGTATTAAAATTTTTAAGGAAGGTGAGAGGGAACTTTGGAATAGCCCATTTGGTGGATAATAAAAAGTCTTGCCGAACAGCGTTCGCTTTTTTGCCTGATATTTTATTGTTTGCATCACCCGATTTGGGAAGAGTTTTTTTATAACGCCTCCAGCATAGAAGTGTTTAATAATTTACTTGATTTTTCCCGGCAATTTGACAAAAATATCCCTGAGTTTCTGGATGTGGCGGCATTGCAGACCGATGTGGGTGGAAAAATGACAGGAAATGGACAATTCCAGGTCTAAATGTTTAAACGGAATAATCAATGATCGATTTCTTTAAAACCGGATGTCTGATTGTCGGCTTTTTTGCCGTTTTTCTTTTTAAAACACCTCGGCATGTATGTGCGGACATATATATGTACATAGACAAAGATGGAGTGATGCATTTTACAAACACTCCCGTGGAATCGGAGGGTACATCCGTCAAGTTTCTTTTTTATCAAAAGGAAGCCAAACGGAAAGATAAACAATATAGCGGCGTTAACAATATTGATACCTATATCACTCAAGCATCCCATTATCACGACGTATCATTTCCTTTGATCAAAGCGATGATAAAAGTCGAGTCAGATTTCAACCCTACTGCAATATCTGAAAAAGGGGCTATGGGACTAATGCAAATCATGCCTTTTAATTTTGAACACCTGTCCTTAAATGATCCGTTTGATCCTTATGAAAATATTATGGCGGGTGTCAGGTACTTTAAAAACATGCTGAATAAATTCAATGGGGATTTATCCCTTTCGCTTGCGGCCTATAACGCAGGTCCCAATGCAGTGGATAAATTTGGATGCATTCCTCCGTATCCCGAAACCATCAATTATGTCGAAAAAGTCCTGAAATATTATGCTTTTTATAAAAAAGACAGGTAAGATATAAGAATCGATTGGTTGGGTTCAGGCCTTGGAGCACCGGTTAATTGTCATTTTTTTTGAATCAATTGTTTTTACTACCTCGCTCGTAAATAATTCCTCCCGAGCCATCGGAAACTTTCTTTAAATTCCAGTACTGATCCCTGATTTCCTTTAACCGGTCTTTGATATCGTTCACAGCAATCATAACTTCATTAATAAAATAATTGATATCCGAAACATTGTACCTTATTTCATAGGTAATTTCTTCCAAATCCTTTGTTTTATCCGGATCAGCCAGTTTTTCAACTATTTTCTCAATATCGGTCAGGAAGGTTTTGATCGTTTCGATGCCGATCAGGATTACGCTGAGAGGGGAGGCCAAATCATCGGCAAAACATCCGGCTAGCTGGCTTATGGCTTCAAGTTCCTTTTGTCTTATGGCTTCTGTGATATTGTGGACTATTCCCTGGTAGGATACAATCTTTCCATTGGCATCTCTCTGCGCAATAACATTAAGACCGACTTCAAACTTTTCTCCTTTGGCATTTTGGAACAAGAGCCTAGGCCTGGTGACTTCTCCTTTTTCCATAACTTCTTTGATAAGGGCATCCCTCGCATTCGAATCAACGTGAAACTCTTTCATATTTTTCAGAGCGGCTTCTTCTTTGCTACCGAGTTCAAGAAGCTTTATGCCCGCCGGATTTATATCAAGGATTCTTCCGCTGGAACTGAGAATATAAATCATGTCCTTGGATAGTTCGAATATTCTTCTGTATTTTTGCTCACTGGCCTTGATTTCATCGAGAGCCTTCTTTTTTTCCGTAATATCTTCTATGATATGATTAACCCGCCTTACTTTTCCGGTTTTCATATACTCGACTCTTCCGTAATCCAGAACCCATTTGCTTTCACCTTTCGGAGTAATGATCCTGTAACTGATTTCACCAAATCCTTTATCAAAAAGACTGATGTAATGTTTTAACACCTTATCCTTATCGTCTTCATGAACAAAATCGAATATACTCGCTTTTTTATTGAGAAAATAAGATGCGGGGATTTCATAGAAAGCCAGTGCAGATGAATTGATCTCTACGATATGATCATCAAAGAATGAGAAATCATTCATCTCCTCTTTGTCAATATCTTCAAGATAAGAAAAGGAAATGACCAATTCGCGCATATGATCAAGGATACTTCTCAACCTTGTGTGAAGTCTTCTTATTTCGAGTCTTTCCTTTCTTCTTTTGGTGATATCGCTGATATATCCGAGAATTCCCTGAACTTCATCACATTGAATAGGGCTGGCTTTCATAAAAACATATCTATCCGGATCATTTTCAAACTGGAATTCAATTCCATCTTGTTGAGAATATTGATTGATAGATGTTTGCAGGTATTCCAAGACATTTTCTTTTTCGTTTTCAGCAACAACATCGACAAAAGAGGTACCCAATATATCGGTGAGGTCTTGTCCGGCCATTTTGGAAAATGCGTAATTGGCGTAAATAATATTTCCTTCCTTAAGAATAACGATTCCTTCATTGATGGCGGAAATAATCGCCATCGGATCAATATATTCTTCCGGACAGATATTTATATTTTTGTTTTTATTCATTTGCTAAGGAAGAGGCGTTCCGAAACTAGCGCCTATTGGAATTTCTCGGTTTGCTTGGCTCACTAACACTGTTGAGGTGGTTTGTTCAGTTTGAAGAACAATAATTGAACCTAACACAATTGGTGTGAGTTGGACTGTTTCTTTGCTAACGGTGTTGATTTCAAATTCATCCCGTTGGAATACCGGAAAAATTTGACCGGGTTTTATCCCATCGATATCACCTTTATCAATAAAAACAATTGTATCATCCCCGAAAAGACGGGTTTGTTTTTCAGAGGCAATGATATTGCCGAATATTTCAAATAGGCTCTCACTGATCGGAATTTTGGAAGAACGCGGTTCATAGGGCATCAGAAAATCGCCGACACGAATGGTTCTGTAAGATTTAACAACTTCAGCCACAGAAAATTCAGGCTCATTTCGTTTAATCTCAATTACACCGGTAAGTAGAAATTGAGATCCGATTTTATGTTTCGTGACCGGGTGAATGACCGGTGAAATGATCTGATAGGTAACATAGTGTTCACCTGGGCAAAAAGAGCTTTTTTCCAAGTGTTTGATAAAAACCGTGTCACCGGTATTAATCATTACCTTTTCATCTCCGACCTTAATAATAGAGGCATCAGGTACTATGGGATCTTTTCGGATAAACCCGACACTTTCTATGGGGCTGTAATAATAATAGACAGGCTCACGGGGCATAAATCGATCTGTGGCACTATCTTTAAGAGTTTCAGGCGAAGGTTTTTTTTGGGCAAACTGGTTCCAGTCTTTGCGAAGAAAAAGCCGAATTTGTTGACCGGGATAAATGAAGTGGGGATTTAAAATTTGAGGGTTTTGACTCCATAGATCCGGCCAAAGCCATGGCGAGTTATTGAATCGTTTGGAAAGGTCCCAAAGGGTATCTCCTTTTTGGACAGTGTAGTAAAAACCGGTTTCGGTTTCAATGACGCGATATTTATCCTGAGCCAAAAGGCAAACAGGCAATGCAAGGAAAAAAAAGAAAAAAACGCCGGTTCTGCTTAAACGAAAAAAATGTGTCATATTCATTGGGTGCTCCTGTAGATTTTGGGATAAATCGTCGTTAGCGTGAGGCTTTTTTTCATATAATATTACATTAAATGAGCGTGAGAGCAATGAACCATTTAGAATGTCAGGTACCGTTCTTTCAAGTCGTTTGTCAAGCTTTTAAGTAATATTTAATATTATTAAAGATACCATACCTATTATGCGGATTAAATAAAAATGATCACAAAAAATCAATTCATTGATAACAGAATTGAAACATTGTAAAATCAACCCGATCAATTGCAATTCATCAAAATATCAACAGCAAAACTAGGAGATAAAGATGCCGGATTTTGCAAAAGAGGCAGCGAAAAATCTTAATTTAATACGAAAAAAAAAACCTTTAGTTCATAACATTACTAATCTAGTGGTCATGAATGTGACCGCCAACGCTTTACTGGCTATGGGTGCTTCACCCGTGATGGCCCATGCTCAAAATGAGGTCCGGGAGATGGTTAAACTGTCCGGTGCGCTTGTGCTCAATATCGGAACTCTGTCTGAAGATTGGATAGCCTCAATGATGGCAGCCGGTGAAACAGCATCGGGGTTAAATATTCCGATTGTTTTAGATCCCGTGGGTTCAGGGGCAACGGTTTTTCGAACGACTTCCGCACTAAAAATTTCTGAAAAATTAAAAATCAGTGTAATCCGCGGGAATCCTTCTGAAATTTTATCTTTTCAAAATACGGATTCCAAAACTAAAGGTGTGGATTCTATTCACAGCGTTGATGATGCAGCGGATACTGCAAGAGGACTTGCGGAAAAAATGCAAACAACCTTGGCTGTTACCGGTCCTGAAGACCTTGTAACCGATGGCAAGAAAATGATCCGGATTTTTAATGGGCACCCCCTCATGAGTTATGTCACAGGCTCAGGGTGTATGGCCACGGCCATCATTGGAGCGTTTCTTGCTGTTGATGATGATCCCATCATCGCATCAGCCACAGCGCTTTCTTTTTTTGGCCTGGCAGGAGAATTTGCCGGAAAAGATGCTCCCGGACCAGGAACATTTATGGTTCGGCTTCTGGATGCTCTTTATCATATCACACCTGAAATTCTTGAACAGGGGGTCAGGATTATCGAAAGTTAAGTGTTATGAAAAAAGAAGCCATAGATTACTCATTATATTTGGTCACCGACAGGGAACTTTCTATGGGAAGGAGCAATCTTTCAATTGTACGATCTGCGGTCCAAGGCGGTGTTTCATGTGTCCAAATCCGGGAGAAGAATTGCAGTACTCGTGAATTCATCGAAGAGACCCTGATTTTAAAAGAGTTTTTAAAAAAACAAAACATTCCCTTGTTTGTCAATGATCGGGTGGATGTGGCTATGGCAGTTGGTGCGGATGGTGTTCATTTGGGGCAAAAGGACCTGCCTTTTTTGATGGCCAAAAAAATTGTGGGTGATTCCATGATTGTCGGGATATCGGCCGAAACCCCGGAAGATGCCTCCAGGGCAGAAAAGGAAGGTGCCGATTATATCGGAGTCGGTCCTATTTATCTCACATCGACCAAGGCGGACACCGGCGAACCTCTTGGGCTCGATGGGTTGTTGCACATCCGGAGACTGGTTAAAATTCCGATTGTTGCCATTGGAGGACTAAACCCCTCGAATGCGAAGTCGGCTATTCAATGTGGCGCAGATGGTATTGCCGTAGTCTCTGCGATTGTATCCGCAAAAAATCCGGAAACAGCGGCCAGGGAACTTAAAAAAATTATTATCAAGGCCAAAAATAATGAATTTAAAAGAAATCGGGGAATTCGGGCTTATTAACCAGCTTTCTCACGGGTGCCTGGTAAGAAAGGATCGCGTGATTAAGGCAATTGGTGATGATGCGGCAGTATTTACGCAACCTGATGATGAAGCGATTCTTGTGACGACCGATATGATGGTGGAAAGGGTCCATTTTTTGAGAAATGCCACATCAGGATATAACCTGGGCTATAAATCTCTGGCTGTAAATCTGAGTGATATTGCCGCAATGGGTGCCACTGCCCGGGAGGCGTTTATCAGTATTGCGATCCCTGAAGACTGCTCCATTGAATTTATCGAAGATATTTATAAGGGCATGAAACACCTGGCTGCCGGATTTCAGGTCAATCTTTTGGGCGGGGACACTACCGGTTCACAAAAGGATCTGGTGATTAATGTGGTGGTGGTGGGTTCAGCCCCCAAAGAGGAAATCTTGTATCGGTGCGGTGCAAAAAACGGGGATATCATTTTTTGCACCGGCTATTTGGGGGACAGTCGAGCGGGTTGCCATTTGATTGTTAACGACATTGAAGATGAATCGAAACCGTTTAACATTTTAAAGAATGCTCACTTGATTCCCCGACCTTACCTGATTGAAGGCAGATTTTTGGCTCAAAGCCATGGAGTCCATGCAGCCATCGATATCAGCGATGGACTCAGTTCAGATCTTGGACATATTTTAGAACAAAGCCATGTCGGAGCCAAAATATTTGCTGAAAAAATTCCGATTTCTGATAATTTGAAACGATTCTGCCGTTGTTTTAATTTTGATCCTGTGTCCTATGCAATAGCCGGGGGCGAAGATTATGTGTTACTCTTTACGGTAGATCCGGATCAGGCAAATAAACTCGCAGAAAAATACCGCAAAACGTTTAATAGTCCCTTATTTGATATAGGCGAAATTACTGATTCGAATCAGTTGGAAATGGAATTTCCTAACGGAAAAAAGGCGACCATAACTTCTACCGGTTGGGATCATTTTAAAAAATGAGATTCCATGATTAAACCGAGCTTTTTAGCAGGGACATCATTTTTTCCTGCATTTTTTTTGTCACGGTTTGTCGATCATGACCGGTTTTAAGGCGTTGGCCCAACAATTTTCCAGCATTAACAGCTGATTCAATGACACCGGGTTGTTTTTCGACATCAGGAATATTCTCCGGTTTGATTTTTACGCCCTCACCGTAGAGAAGATAAGGAAGACCTACCTTGCAAGTTTCTCCATACCCGCAGGAAAAACAGGATGCTGCGCCCTGACCGGAGACCTTGGCTACGGTTTCAATAAAATTATAAAGGTAAAACTTTTCGATGTCATCCGCAGGGGCTTGACCTGCAGAACCGCCTACACCCACGGCAACACCCAGTTTTCCCCATAAAAGATTGCCTTCCTGATGTCTGAATTGAAACCACCGTTCAAAAAAAGCATGGGTATTTGCATTGAGGGTGGAATAATAATTGGGTGCTCCGATCACAAACGCATCAGCCGCGACGATTTTTTCGCGAATCGGTTCAAGATCATCTTTGACTTTGCAGACGTTGTCTTTCACACATCCTAGGCAAGCGATACAACCTGATATCTGTAATTTTCTCAGCGATACCAGTTCATAATCACACCCGGAGGCTTCCAACACGGTTCCGACCAACTTGTAAGTACCGGATACGTCTTCTTTACGGGGGCTTCCTGAAATTCCAAGAATTTTCATTTTTATTCTCCTTTAGTACTTTGGTTGTTTAAGGCTGTTTTTCCGATAAAAAAAATGATAACCGCATTAATTGAGTATTTTTCAAATAACAGATATGGACTTGATCCTGGCATATTATATAAAAATTGTATTTCTGATACTGTAGCAAATGTTACAAACGTTCCGAATGATATAATTCGCTTCTTGACTTTCAGGAATCCGTTTCAATATTCAATGACACACAATAATTCTGAAACTTAAAATAACAAGGAGATAAGTCATGGCATATACATGTAAAACATGCGGCGCGGTTGCCAATGAGCCGGGGCATCTGTGCAACCCCTGCGGAGACCAATCCAAGTGCAGTTTCTGTGGTTCACCTAAGGTGGATTCCAAACATATTTGTAAAGATAAACTTGCTGCGATGAAGTATTATTGTGAAGGATGCGGAAGAGTTGCCATGGAAGAAGGGCACCTTTGCAAACCTTCACCCATTGAAGCTTAACCCGAACAGATATGGGAAAGAGGACCAATATGCCAGCTGTGATGATTGAGAGTTCTCTTTCCTTGTTAACCTTTTGATCCGGGCAATATTGATTTTTGGAAAAAAGTGTCACCCCTCTTAAATTTTTTGAGTTAACCTTTTCCGAGTTAACATCGGAGCTGAAAAATCGCTATGGTATAGGCGCTTATTTTGCAAATGCCATATTCCAAGAAATTTATGCCCATGGAAATACTGATTTCAAAAAAGCTCCGACATTTTTAAATTCTATCAAATCTTATCCTCACATTATTCGTGATCTTGAAATTAATCTTAATCCCATTGTGCGAATCAAAAAAGAAGAGGGGTTAACCAAGTTTGTTACGGACTTAAAAGATGGCTTGAAAATCGAGTCGGTTATCGTTCCCATGGCCACTCACAATACCCTATGCGTATCGACTCAGGTTGGATGTAAAATGGGATGCCGTTTTTGCGAAACTGCCCGTCACGGATTCATGAGAAATCTTTCAGTTGAGGAGATCATCGGGCAGTTGTACAGGGCCAGATTCACTTTTGGTGCCCATATACGAAATGTGGTATTTATGGGGATGGGTGAACCGTTGGATAATTTTGAGAATGTGGTGCAGGCCATTCGGGTCATGGAAGATCAGCGTGGGATGGATATTCCCAAGAGGTATGTTTCAGTATCCACATGCGGCCATGTCGATGGGATCCGAAAGCTTGCTGCCCTGGGCTGGCCCCAGCTCAACCTTGCTGTTTCCTTGAATGCCCCTAATGATGAAATACGATCAAAAATCATGCCGATAAACAACATTTATCCAATGGATACACTTCGGAAATCCTTGCTGGATTTTCCCATGAAAAAAAATGGAGCCATTTATATTGAGTATGTGCTGATAAAAAATTTAAATGACCACCGGGAACATGCAAGGCAGTTGGCAAATTATCTGATCCCATTGAAAATCAAAGTAAATTTGATACCCTATAATCCCCTCAACAATTCCCCATTCGAGGTGCCCACGGAACAGGATGTGTCTCGGTTTTTGGAATGGCTTGTAGATGAAAAGATCTTTGTCCGAAAAAGATCCACCAAAGGTCGCAGTATTTTGGCGGGTTGCGGTCAATTAGGAAAAATTCCTCACCGAAGAACCAACCGAAATGATTTGACCATCATGGACGGGTAATATGATTTTTTTGCTTTTGCCAGGTTGGGAAGATCCATGTCGCTTTCTTTATTTATATAGGTATATCCTTTGAATAGTTTTTTGGCACATAGATTGTCGAAATATTGATAGAGTCCCTTGATGCTGGAAAAAGCCTTTTCAAAATGAAATACTCCCATATCGGAAGTAAGACGGGAGGCCATTCCAAAAGCGCTTACTGTTCCGTCGATGCGAAGCAAAAGACCGTTGATACCTAATAAGTCAATATTTTCCAGGGTATTCTTGGCAGCTTGTTTTTCACAAAATAATTCTTCATGGGTTTCCTGATCGCAATCTCTTTCTTCGCACCATTTTTCCAGAAATTCGATACATTCTCTGGATACGGATTTTGTAATGGGCTCTGCTTTTACGCGTTTACGGGCTACGAATTCCCGTTTGAACTGATTAATAAGGTTTCGCTTTTTGGAATATTTGTTTCCTTCCAATTCGGCCAAGTCCCTTGTCCGATAAACATAATCTTTGAATGCCGTCTGTTCGCTAATTTCAAAAAAAGCAGACAGGTGATCTTTGCCATAGGTATTGATATATTCTTCGGTCACAAAAAAATATTGGTCATGACCGGTATCTTTTGCCAACTGGAAAAGTTTTTCCGGGTTGTATTCTCCATTAAGAGATACCGGCAAAATCAGGTGCCGTCTTTCTTTATGCTGTGTAAATTCGGCAGCAACAATAAAAGTATCGTCTTTCACGGCACCATAAGGCTGGAAAAATTTCGTGCTCCAGACAATGATTGAGGAAAGGGAATAGGCAGAATGCTTATAGGGTTGGTTTACAAAAAAATGTTTAAATTTTGTATAATCCTGTGGAGAAAGCTTTTTAAAATTCATGGTTGCGTTAAAATCATGGGGGTGGAGTTGATCATCGGCTTGAATCCGATGGGTTCATAAAATCCATGGGAGCCCTTTTCCGCAATAAGCCCAATCCAGAAAATTCCATCCGATTGGAGTCTGTTTATGATCAAGCGAATCATGTTCGTTCCGACACCCTGGCTCCTAAATTTTTTTCTAACGGTAACATCCTGGATATAGGCATCGCTGGCTCGATCACTGATAGCACGTCCCATACCAACGATTTCCTGGCCGTCCTGAGCAACCATGAAGCAATGGCTTCCGTGAATAATGCGCAGCACAAGTTCAGGATTGTCTGGCCCATTCCACCATCCCTGGTTTCGGTATAGGGTTATGATTTGTTCAATAAACAGGTCAGGAGGAGTGAATTCAGGGTTGTCAAAAAAATTATAATGCAACATGGAGGTTCATTTTTGATCTTGTGGCAATAGGAAGGAAATGCTGTTTCGTCCTTTCTGTTTGGATATATACATGGCTTTGTCCGACCTTTGGATAAGTGTGGCTGCATCTTCTTTTGGGCAGTATTCTGTAATGCCTATGCTGATCGTGATGGTCACCGGATCTCTGCCTTCAGGAATGAATTTGTGGTTTTCGACGGCCTTGCGGATACGATGGGCAACCGTATAGGCATCCTCGGCTTTTGTTTCAGGCAAGATGATGGTAAATTCCTCTCCGCCATAGCGATAGGCCGAATCCATTTGACGAAGGCATGATTGGATAATTTTTCCGATTTTCACCAGTACCTTATCCCCTTCAAGATGCCCGTACTGATCATTGTATTTTTTAAATAAATCGATATCCATAAGCAGAAGGGACAAATCGTTTCCATACCGAATACTTCGGGAAATTTCCATTTCGAGACGATTATAAAAATGTCTAGAATTATAAAGCTGAGTCAAGCCATCGGTAATTGCAAGTTTTTGAAGCCTATCAAGCATTTGATCCCGTTCTTTTTTCAACTGACGTTCCCGCAGGACTCGTTTTAACCTAAGATGCAGCTCTTCAAACCGGATCGGTTTAAAAACAAAATCGCTGGCTCCTTTACTGATAGCTTCTTCATAGGAAAAATCCCCACTATATCCCGTCATGACGATAACATCGATATCATAATCTTTTTTGATAGAATCAGTCAATTCCAGGCCGTTCATTCCTGACATCAGGATGTCGGTAATGACCACATGAATCTTTTTTTCTTTGAGAAATTCCAAAGAATCTTCGGCACTTGCGGCGCCAAAGGTTTTGTAACCCATCATTTCTAGATACTTGCACATGAGTTCCCGGATATCGGTGTCATCATCCACAATTAAAATACGGGTGTCCATATTTTTGATTTTTTCCTGTTCTTTTATATTTTAATACTGTAATATATTAAACTTTTATCTTAAATGGTCTCAGGCTTGACAGTAATTGTTGATTTTTGATAACTAAACGATTGATAATAACCCTAAGGGATTAGCTGCAATCTTAACCGGAAAGAAACATGGTGTCAACCGGCTTTTCCTTTCAAGGTGTAATTCTGCACAGGGTAACTATTTGAGAAAATCCCCATGAGCCTTGAAACATAACCTGGGGATTTTTCTGTTTTATCCGGAAATGAGTTTAAGACAATGACTTGTATAACCTTACCCATTTTAGGCCAGGGTGTTTTACTCCTTTAGACCGTTAGAAATTAGAAATGAAAAATATTAGAAATTTCAGCATTATTGCTCATATTGACCATGGTAAATCTACACTTTCGGATCGGCTGATTCAGGCAACAGAAATAGTTACCGAGCGAGAGTTTAAGGATCAGATTTTAGATAGCATGGATATTGAAAGAGAGCGCGGCATAACCATTAAAAGCCAGACCGTTTGTCTTCCTTATAAGGCAAAAGACAGTAAGGTATATGATTTGAATCTTATTGATACACCCGGTCATGTTGATTTTACTTATGAAGTCTCAAGAGCTTTGGCCTCGTGCGAGGGAGCGCTTTTGCTCATTGACGCCAGCCAGGGAGTTGAGGCTCAAACATTGGCCAATTTGTTTCTGGCCATGGAACATGATTTGGAGATCATCCCGGTGATCAACAAAATCGATTTGCCCTCAGCAGATATTGATAGAGTCAAGCAGCAAATCGGTGAAGATTTGGGTCTTGATCCGGAAACGGCAATTCTGACCTCTGCAAAAGAGGGTATTGGCATAGATGAATTATTAGAGACCATTGTTAATAAACTTCCTCCTCCCAAGGGGGATTCCAATGCACCCCTGAGAGCCTTGATTTTTGATTCACACTATGATTCGTTTCGAGGCACAATAGTTCACTTTCGAGTCTTCGATGGAACCATCAAGGCGGGAGATACTATCCGGTTTATGTCTAATAATGCCGAATACCGAGTCGAAGAGGTGGGCATTTTTCAAATTCGAAGGATTCCTCAAAAGTCGTTGTCGGCCGGGGAAGTCGGGTACATGATTGCGGGAATTAAAACCGTCAGCGACACCAGGTGCGGAGATACGATCACTCATAAAGACAGGCCTTGCGAAAGCCCAAAATCAGGATTTAAAGAAGCAAAGCCTGTAGTTTTCTCATCCATTTATCCGGTTGCCTCTGATGGTTATGAGGATCTGGCCATTGCATTGGAGAAATTGAAACTGAATGATGCATCCTTAATTTATGAAAAGGATTCCTCCGCTGCTTTGGGTTTTGGATTCAGGTGCGGTTTTTTAGGACTTCTGCATCTGGAGGTGGTTCAGGAACGTCTGGAGCGGGAATATGATTTGTCACTCATCCTGACGGCCCCATCGGTAAAGTATGAGCTGGTTTTAAATGATGACTCCGTCGTAACCATAGATAATCCTTCCCTTTATCCTGATCCTACAAACATAAAGGAAGCTCGTGAACCATTTATCAAGGCATCTATTATTGTTCCTGACAAATATATGGGAGCAGTGATGAAACTTTGTCTGGACCGCAGGGGGATCAATAAAAACTATCAGTATCTGACCAGCAGCCGGCTGGAGATGATTTTTGAAATGCCGCTTGCCGAAGTCGTTTACGATTTTTATGATAAATTGAAATCCGTCACCCAGGGCTATGGTTCTTTTGATTATGAAATCATTGATTACAGGCCCACAAAACTGGTGAAAATCGATATTCTTGTGAACGGAGAGCGGGTTGATGCGTTGAGTCAACTGGTTCATCAGGAGCGGTCGGTGGAACGTGCGAGAAATGCCTGTGACAGACTCAAAGAAGAAATTCCGAGACAAATGTTTAAAATTGCCATCCAGGGAGCAATTGGTGCTAAGATTATTGCCCGTTCCACGGTTAGCGCTTTCCGAAAAGATGTTACCGCCAAATGCTATGGAGGCGACATCACGAGAAAGCGAAAACTTCTTGAAAAGCAGAAAAAAGGAAAGAAACGGATGAAAATGGTCGGCAATGTCATGATACCTCAATCTGCTTTTTTATCTGTACTGAAAACAGATAAGGATTAAAATATAATCCAAATGGATCAAAATATTATTGAAAACCTACAAAGGAGATTTGAAAATGGGGATGACCCTCACGGAAAAAATTCTGGCAGCCCATGCCGGAGTTGACCATGTTAAACCGGGTGAGCTGATCAATGCCCGCGTCGATATTGCCCTTGGAAATGATATCACCGCTCCTATTGCCATCGACCAGTTTAATCAAAGCGGAGCGAAAACCGTATTTGATAAGGACCGGGTGGTGCTTGTTCCGGATCATTTCGTACCCAACAAGGATATCAAGTCGGCCATGCAGGCTAAAATTCTCAGGGATTTTGCAAGGCTGCATAATTTAACCTATTTCTACGATGCCGGAGAAATGGGGGTGGAACACGCACTCCTGCCGGAAAAAGGATTGGTTCTTCCGGGAGATTTGGTTATCGGGGCAGACAGTCACACTTGCACCTATGGAGGTCTTGGAGCATTTGCAACAGGTGTGGGAAGTACGGATCTGGCTGCGGCTATGGTTACAGGTGAAGTATGGCTCAAAGTGCCGGAAAGCATTAAGTTCGTCTTTAACGGCAAATTGTCCGAATGGGTGGAAGCAAAAGATCTGATTCTTTACACCATCGGTAAAATTGGTGTGGACGGAGCTCTTTACCAAGCCATGGAATTTTCAGGTGAGGCGATTGAAAATATGGAGATGGCAGGCCGATTGACTATGGCCAACATGGCCATAGAAGCAGGAGCCAAAAACGGCATTTTTACACCGGATGCCGTGACCGAAGCATATGTAAAAGATCGGGCCGTTCGCAACTACGTTTTTTATAAAAGTGATCCTGATGCTGAATATGTGAAGGTGTTTGAGTTTGATTGTGAAACCATAGAGTCCCAAGTGGCTTTCCCGCACCTTCCGGAAAATGTCAGAGGTATCAGTGAGGTTGGTGAGGTGGTTATCGACCAGGTCGTTATCGGTTCCTGCACAAACGGTAGAATCGAAGATATGCGAACGGCTGCGAAAGTGATTAAAGGCCATAAAACTGCAGAGGGCATTCGATTAATCATTATTCCAGCGACTCCGCATGTATACCGGACAGCTTTGAATGAAGGGCTTTTCGAAATATTTTTGGATGCCGGGGCAGTGATCAGCCCTCCAACGTGCGGACCCTGTCTGGGAGGACACATGGGAATTCTTGCCAAGGGTGAACGCGCTGTGGCCACTACGAATAGAAATTTTGTGGGGCGTATGGGGCATCCTGAAAGTGAGGTTTACCTGGCAAGCCCGGCTGTAGCCGCAGCTTCCGCTGTGTTGGGAAAAATTGGAGGCCCGGATCAGCTTTAGTAACACAGGTATGTCAAATAAATATAAAAAGGACAAACAGTTTCCTGACCATTTTAAATAAGGAATTTACATAATGAAAGTGACCGGAAAAGTGTGGAAATTTGGAAAGGATATCGATACCGACCTGATTATTCCCGCTAGGTACTTAAACACCAGCGAGCCTTCTGAGTTGGCAAAACACTGCATGGAAGATGCAGACCCGGGATTTGCCAATAAGGTTTCACCATCGGATATCATTGTGGCGGATAAAAATTTTGGATGCGGATCCTCCCGGGAACATGCTCCGATTGCTATCAAGGCTGCTGGCGTTTCATGTGTCATTGCTAAAAGTTTTGCCCGGATTTTTTACAGAAATGCTTTTAATATGGGATTGCCTATCCTTGAATGTGAAGATGCCGATCATTTTGAAACCGGTGATTCACTGACCGTTGATTTTGATACCGGGATTATTACTCACTTGAAAACCGGCAAAACATATCACAGCCGTCCTATTCCGCCATTTATGCAGGAATTGGTTCAAAGCGGGGGTTTAATGAAATATATTCAAAAAAAGATTCAAAATAACCCAAAATAAATCGATTGGATTTAATAAATCAGTGCAGCCCCATGAATGATGAACGGTTTGAATTTCTCAGGAAAGATTTTTTAACGGGATTTCCATCCTATTGCGGTTTTGAAGTGGTTCGACTCCAATTTGGTTTAATGGACACACAATTCACTATCCGCCCTTTACATCTTCAACAAGACGGTTTTGTTCACGCAGGGGTCTTGGCAACCCTTGCGGATCATACGGCAGGCTATGCTTCTTTCTCCACGGTTTCAGAGAACTATCGAATATTGACCATTGAATTTAAAATGAATTATTTTAAACCCTGCACAGGCGACCTTGTGTTGTGCAAAGCAAAGGTGATCCACAACGGAAAAAAAATCAAGGTTGCCGAATCGGAAGTATTCTCATGTGATAAAGGCGTTGAAAAACTTGTAGCAAAGGGGACTTTTACCCAAATGGCAATATCGGCCTCAGAAATCAGGGGAACCGGAAAAAAATAAATGATGCAGCAATGAATAGAAAAAACTTTCGGATTAATGACTTTGTTTTCCTTCCAGTTTTTCAATCCCTAAAGGTGTGATGTGATACAAATTATCTTTCAATTGAATCAAACCGATCTTTTCAAGCTCCCTGAGTCCGCTTCTTACCCTAAATGGTGCAAGCCCGCATTCTTTGATAATGGTATCCACATCATTAGGTTCAACTGCCGCAAGCAGCATGAGTTCAGCGCTGCGGGTAATGTTTCCGTCTTTATCGATACAAGCCACGGTTAATCATTCTCGATGGACTTTTTGCAGAAGTACCACTCCACGCACTCATATCCTTGGTTCATCCGTTCCTGGGCGGCTTCCTGGGATCTTGGCGGGGGAACGATCACTTTATCCCCCGGCTTCCAATTGGCAGGAGTCGCTACAGAGTATTTATCGGTTGTCTGAAGTGCCTGAACCAGCCGGATAATTTCATCGATATTACGTCCGGTGGTCAAAGGGTAATAAATCATGGCTCGAATTTTTCCATTTGGATCGATCACAAAAACACACCGTGATGTTTCCGTAGTGCTGTCTCCGGGCATAATCATTCCGTAAAGCTTGGCCACAGAAGCATCAAGGTCGACAACGATTGGAAAGGGTATATGGATACCGAATTTTTCCTCTATATTCCTTGCCCAGCTGATATGGGAGAAAATGCTGTCGATGCTAAGTCCCAGGAGTTCACAATTGAGTTTTTTGAATCTTTCATAATTTTTTGAGAACTCTATAAATTCTGTGGTACAGACCGGTGTGAAATCTGCCGGATGTGAGAAAAAAACAAGCCAGCTTCCTTTAAAATCTTCAAGCTGAAGAGTCCCGAAAGTACTTTCTGCTTCAAAATTGGGTGCCTGATCACCAATGCGTGGAATTTGAGATAATGTTCCGCCTGTTTCAGTTGTTTCCATAGGGCAATCCTTTCATCTAAGTACTTTTAAAATTATCAGAAAAGCAAACCTCATGCAACAGAATCATATCATCGCTGGACATCAATGGGCTTTTGATAACAAAATGCGGGTGAGGATCTTTGAAAATTATGCCAAAATCCGGATTGTGTATTATTTTTTGTATTATTAAGGTTATTTTTTTCATGATTTCAAAAAAGGAGGTTCCGGTGAAACGAAACGGTTTTATTTTACTTGTATGTATGATGCTGATTGGGTGCTCAACCGCCTATAAAGTACAGCCGATGGCATTCAAGATGCCCTCGGCATATGATAATGTTACGGTCGTTGGGAATGCACAGATTGCCGCAAAAGCTTTCAGCGACAAGGCTGAAGCCCGTGAGGCCTTCGGCTTTGACATTCTCGGAGCTGGTATGCTTCCGGTCCAGGTGATTTTTGATAACCAGGGGATCTATTCCCTTGAAATCAATGGATCACAGACCTTTCTTGAAGATCTGAACGGTAACCTTTGGCCAATATTGAGCAGCCAAATCGCCTATGAACGGGCTGCCAAATATTCCCAAAGCAAGAGCATGGTTAAAGAGGGTGCTTTTCATGGATTGTGGGGAGCGACGGCAGGAGGAATCATAGGAGCGGCAATAGGTATTGTCAGTGGTGATAATATTGGCAGTGCCATTGGAAAAGGTGCTGCTGTCGGTGCAGCTGCAGGTGCGACGATCGGTTCCGCCAAAGGGTATGATGATACTGATGCGCGAAGAGAAATAATCAATGATCTCCGCGAAAAGTCTCTCCAGAATGTTCCTATAAGTCCCCAAAGTATCGCTAGCGGTTTTCTGTTTTTCCCGGGAGAGGCCGGTTCAGCAAGGCAGCTTCGACTTCAGCTAATAGAAAAAGAGACAGGCGGCATTCATGTACTTAATTTGATTTTTTAACTTTTCAAAAATCGAGCGGAAAAGCGGCTAAAATTCTTTCAAAGCATCTATTATGAAAAAACCTTGACTTAAATAAGAAATATGTCCATAAAGTCGCATCAGCTTGAAAGCTTGCTGGATCTCGTTAATCAGATGTGTAGTTTTTAAAAAACTGGTTCATGATAAATTTGACGGTCAGTTTATTAATATGAAAATTTTCTTCGCCATCAGCAAAAATGGGTTCGCCTAAAAACGGTTTGAAAATGGTTGCCATTTCAAAGGCTGGAAAATAAAAAACATTATCATGGCTATAGGCAAATTCATCGGCAACGGCACGAAGGGTACTTTTGGAATTACATGAAGCGGTGATTACATCCTCATCCTTTCTGAAGGTTGCCCAAAGATGGATTGGCGATACGGTGACCATCAACCGGCATTCAGGGTTGTGTTTGAACATGATCTCATGTATACGTTCCAGGTTTTTCAGGTTTTCCGCATAGCGGCTAATACGAAATCGATACCGGCTCATATCCCCTCCCTCATTAACATAGGGCCCTGAAGGGAGACAAATTACGGAACCATCTAATCTGTCTTCCCAGATTTCAGTGAGACCAAGGGTGATAATCAAAAGCCGGGCGGAAGATAACGCTTTTCTGGAATGTAATATGTGACGATCAAAATCATCCTGAGCTTTTTCAAGAGAATCATAAAGAATTATTCTCCGGTAAGGGTCTTGAACCTTTCCGGTTACAGGAGATTTCCACCATCGGATCTGAGGATCGAATGTTTCAAAAGTGTATTCAAAGACCTGTCGCATGGAAAATGTGTTATATAAGCGTTCCCATGCCGCACTGGCATGAATGGATGCGGGATGGTCTGTTTCTTCGGTGATGTAGTTAAATCCTTTATTGATTAGTCGTCGTTTTATTTCTCTGGCAAAACATGAACCCATCGAGGCAATGGGAGTTGATCGGTTCACAAGCAGGGGAATTTTTTCAGGTAACGGATAATTACCATCTGTTGGTGGATTACCAAACGAGCCGGGCCAAACCTGCCATGGTTCAAAATGATGGATGGGATGTATTTTGGATTGCGCCATAATTTTTCCTGATATTTTAACCAATTGTAGGGGATGCTAACGCATTTTTTCTGAAATGATAATATTTTTTCATTCAATTTGCTCGAGATTTTTTAGGGTGTTAAAAGATGAATTTAGGTTTAAGAAAGGGTGGAATTAGCCTGAAGCAATGTCATTCGGCCCCACAACAATGAGTCGGGCAGAGTTGAAAGAAGCTCTTTCATCTGCAATACGACATCCCCATTCAAATGTCCACAAGGGCAGTGTTATCATATCACCAAAAGTTTTCCAAACCGAAGGCCATGAGACAAATCTTTTGATCAGCCGGTTTTCTTTAATTGATTGCACCGGCTCTGTCTATATTGGTCCATGGTGCAATCTTACAGCCAGGTGCCGTATCTATACGCATGATCATATCCATGCGGGCCGTCGACCGCTTCTTGCTATGGAAACACAATATGGTGTCATTTGGCAGGATAAATATATTGGTGAAGATGTTTGTATATATGACGGTGCAATTGTCCTATATCAGGTTACGCATATCCCGGATGGCGTTATTATCGGGGCAGGTTCAGTTCTTACCCGGAACCCGGGGCCCTATGAAATTTGGGCGGGAGTGCCGGCAAGAAAAATCGGTGAACGAAGAGATGCCGACAATGATGCCATCCAAAAAATTATCAACAAGAAAAAATTTCAACTTTCGCAGTCATTGAAAGCTCAGGGTGAGAAATGGTTTTAATTTTATCCGGAAGGTAACGACAATCATGGGGCGAAATTCCACTTACAACATCTTGATGTATTCTCATGACACCTATGGTCTCGGTCACATTCGAAGGACCATGGCAATTGCCTCTCAGCTGAAAAGCCCTCACATCAATATTCTGATTTTGACGGGTTCCCCCATTGCGGGACGATTTTCATTTCCTGAACAAATAGATTTTGTGCGAATACCAGGGATGATCAAAAAAACCAATGATGAATATTTACCTTTATCCATAAAAATTAACCCTCGTCATGCACTGGATATCAGAAAAAAAATTATTACAGCCACCGCCAAGGCTTTTCAGCCCCACCTTTTCATCGTGGACAAGGAGCCGCTAGGACTTAAAAAAGAGGTTTTGTCCACATTAAAATGGATCAGGAGATGCCTTCCCAAAACCCAGACAATTTTGGGGCTCAGGGATATTATGGATGATTCTGAAAGTGTTAAAAAGGATTGGGCGGATAAAGGGGTTTATGAGAGCCTTGAAAAACTTTATACGGAGATCTGGGTTTATGGGCGACAGGATTTTTATGATCCCATCAGAGAATATGCCATTCCGGAAGAAACAAGTAAAAAAATTCAGTTTACCGGGTATATTCCCAGAAAAATTCCAGGCAAAGAAGCGGTTCGAAAACTTCGAAAGGATCTGGGGGTCGGGAAGGGTGAGAAACTTGTCGTTGTCACAACAGGAGGAGGTGGTGACGGTTCGGCTGTGATGGACACTTTTTTGGCCATGCTCGAATTTGAGTCCATCCCGCTTCCTTTTAAAAGTATTCTAATCACCGGGCCTTTCATGCCTAAAGAGGAAAGAAAGAGAATTTTCAAACGAGCAAAAGCATTAGGAATTCAAACATTTCATTTTTACAGGCAAATGGAAAAACTCATTGCTGCAGCGGATATGGTTGTCAGCATGGGAGGATACAATACTTTATGCGAAATTTTAAGTCAAGGCACCGTCAATCTGGTTATACCCCGCGAAACCCCAAGAAAAGAACAGCTGATTCGTGCCAAAGCATTTCAGGCGCAAAATCTTCTAGAATATATTCCGTGGTGTGATCTTACGGTTAAAAATATGAAAGATAAAATTTTTATGATGCTTGAATCCCCCCATCGATATTTGGAGGCTATCTCTCATTTTTCTCTAAATGGGATTGAAACCATGAGAAGTCGTCTTGATGCATTTAGAAACAGGGAGGATTGAGTTGAGTTCGGTTACGACCCTGGGAATGATTTTGAAGGGCTACCCCAGAATTTCCGAAACCTTCATTTCCAATGAAATTTTACTTCTCGAAAATCTCGGTTTTAAAATTCACATTTTTTCCATGAGACAGCCCAGAGAGCCTTTTTGCCACGATAGTGTCAATAAAATCAAAGCGAAGGTGGATTATCTTCCTGAAACCCTTTTAAAACCTCTTCCAGAATTTCTATATCACAACATCCGTTTGGCGGTTAAAAAACCACGACTGTACTCAGAAGCCTTTCGGAAAGCTCTGATTCGATTCAGGCGTACTAAAAAGTCTGCCACGCTGAAGCATCTGTTTCAGGCCGGTTATTTAGTCGATAAATTTCTTCCGGAAAGCGGAGTCGGACATTTTCACGCCCATTTTGCCCATTCCCCCACATCGGTTGCCATGTTTTCATCATTTCTGACTGGCATTCCCTTCAGCTTTACGGCGCACGCAAAGGATATTTATACCTCGGATACCCGTCAGCTGCGCGAAAAGATCGGGCTGGCAAAGTTTGTGGTAACTTGTACGGAATACAATCGGAAACATCTCAAGCACGTTGCGCATGAAGACCGCCTTTCAGCTGCAACGCCTATTTATCGTATTTATCATGGAATTGATATGGAACTCTTTTCATGCAACACCGGGTTGAACCGGAACATGGAAAAACCCGTTTCGCCTTTCAATATTATGACCGTCGCCCGGATGACATCGAAAAAGGGACTTCCGACAATTTATAACGCCTTATATTTGTTGAAAAAGAAAGGATTTTCATTTCATCACGTACTGATCGGGGATGGAGATGAGAGGGAGAAAATATTGTCCCTGATAAAAAGTCTTGAACTGGAAGATGTTTCAACGTGGTTAGGAACCCAACCTCATGAGGTTGTTTTGGAACAATTCCGAAAAGCCGATCTATTTGTTTTAGGTTCTGAAATCGCTGAGAATGGAGATCGTGACGGAATTCCCAATGTTTTTGTTGAAAGCATGGCAATGGGGGTGCCGGTAGTCGGCACAAGAGTTTCGGCTATACCGGAAATCATAGAGCATGAAAAAACCGGTCTGCTAGTTTCTCCGGCAAATCCCGAAGCATTGGCCAATGCAATGGTCAGACTTCTTCAGGATGAAAACCTGCGAAAAGAAATCATTGTTGCTGCAAGAGAAAAAGTTACAAATTTTTTTGACAATCGAAGGCTTATTTTGGATTTAGCAAAGGTTTTGAATAAGCATATGCTGTCAAAAAGGAATTCTCAGGCATCCAACATTTGAAAAAATGTTTTTTAAAAATTCTCGATGAAAATCTGTTTTTACACACCTTTTAAACCGCTCAACCACCCGAATCCATCCGGGGATTTGATTATTGCCCGGGGACTTTACGACTTTTTATCAGGTTTTGGACACAGAATGAAGACGGTAAGCCATTTGCGAAGCCGCTGGATCTTTTGGAAACCTTGGAAATGGCTTTTAGTTTTTCAGGAACAGCGACGGGCTGAAAAACTGACCGATACTTTTTTTCCCGATATTTGGTTAACCTACCATACATATTATAAGGCTCCCGATATGCTGGGCCCTTATGTCGCTCAGAAACAAAAAATCCCCTATGTCCTTTTTCAGGGTATTTATTCGACCAAAAGGCGACGGAATTTAGGAACAGGGCCTGGTTTTCTGTTAAACCGAAAAGCACTTCGCCTGGCATCGCATATTTTCACCAACCGCAAGGAGGATCACGTCAATCTCCGGCGAATCATTCCCGAAGATCGTCTCACTTATGTGCCTCCGGGTATTTTCCCAAAGGATTTCCAGTATGATCCTGCCGCACGAAACAACCTGCGCCGTTTATGGAATGTGGGAGAAACACCTGTGGTACTTTCTGCAGCCATGTTTCGGGCAGATGTCAAATCGGAAGGTCTTTCATGGACCATTAAGGCATGCGGCAAGCTGTTCAGGCAGGGGATAAATCTGTTTTTGGCTGTTGCCGGAGATGGAAAACAAAAACATATTCTTAAAGGATTGGCTGAAGAATATCTACCCGGAAGAGTCATTTTTACAGGAAAAATTCAGAGAAATCAGATGTACCAGTTTTATTCAGCAGGAGATATTTTTGTCTTTCCAGGCATTCGGGAATCGTTGGGTATGGTTTTTTTGGAAGCCCAGTCATGTGGCCTTCCTGTAGTGGCTTTTGAAAACGGAGGAATCCCGGAAGTGGTTAGAAAAGGTGAAACCGGTTTATTGACCCCATTATTTTCAGAACCTCATTTTTTATGTGCGATTGAAAAACTGGTTCGAAACCCTCATCTGGCAAAAACAATGGGAAGCGCCGCCGGTAAATATGTCCGAAAACACCACGATCTTGATATCAACTATCGTCAGGTCGACCACATGTTGAAACAGATTAAACAAAAATGTTTAACGACATGATTTCAGATAGTAATGTACGGTTTGGCCTTATCAGGCATGGAAAAACCCTGTGGAACCTTCAAAAAAGAATCCAGGGCAAAAATGATCCTGGTTTGTGCCCTGAGGGAATCGAACAGGTGAAGAAATGGAGCAAATTTCTTGAAGATGCCGAAAAGTGGGATCGTATTATCGTAAGCAGTCTTCGCAGATCATTTGAAACCGCTGAAATCATAAATGAAAAATTAAAACTCCCTATAGATACTGATTCCCGCCTTGATGAACAAGACTGGGGAGCTTGGAATGGCAAAACATACCCGGATCTGATCGCAGAGCAGCCCGAAGAATTGCAGCGTCAGGTGGCCTCTGGTTGGCGTTTTTGCCCCCCAGGTGGTGAAGATCGTTTAAAAGTCTGGAGAAGGAGCTTCAGCGCTTTTCGTGATATGGCTGCTCGATGGCCTGGCAAGAATCTTCTTCTGGTTTTGCATGGAGGAGTTATCAAAACTCTTATTTATGGTGCTCTGAAAAGAAACTTTCTGCCTGGTGAGCCATCCCTGATTAAACCCTATCATCTTCATCTGCTGAAATGGCGAAACGGTGAGCTTGGAATAGAACGATTAAATGCGGTGTATCTTGACCGTTGTGCATGTTGCCTAAATAGTAGGGGTACCGGACCGACTGAAAATCCATGAAAATTATTTTTTATTGCCAACATGTGTTAGGGGTAGGCCATTTTTTCAGAAGTCTGGAAATTTGCAAAGCTCTGGATAAGCACGAAGTGATTTTTGTCACCGGAGGACCCAGGCCTGAAATAACGCTTCCTGACCATATCCGGGAGGTTCGCCTTCCGGGTCTCATGATGAATCCGGATTTCTCCGAACTTTTTACTACAGAAAAAGACATGTCGATGGAAAAGGTCAAATCGGACCGAAAAAAAATACTGTTAGAGCTTTTAGAATCGGAAAACCCCGAGGTATTTATTGTGGAATTGTATCCTTTTGGTCGCAAGGCATTTAATTTTGAACTCGATCCGGCATTGGAACAGGTCGGAAAGAATAAGGTCCTGAAAAAGTGCTTTTCGATTTGCAGCCTCCGAGACATTCTAGTAGAAAAAAAAGATCCCGAAAAATTTGAAAATCGAGTTGTCAAAATCCTTAACAAGAGTTTTGATGCACTCCTGGTGCATTCTGATCCTGACATTTTTCCGCTGGAGGAAAGCTTCACGCAAAAAAACAATATTAAAATCCCGATCGTTTATACCGGATTTGTGACATCCAAACCGCCTGATGATGCATATCGCATGGTTCGTAAGAGACTGAATATCGATTCGGAAAAAAAAATGGTGGTTGCTAGTGCCGGGGGCGGAAAAGTCGGATTTCCCCTTTTGAAAGCAACCCTTGAAGCTGCAAAAATGCTAAAAGATGATCTAAGCTTGCATTTGGAGGTTTTTTCCGGTCCATTCATGAGCCATGAAGAGTATACACGACTCAAACAATTAGCAAATGAAGATTTCGTGGTTAGAAGGTTCACCTCTGATTTTCTTTCTTATCTGGCAGCAGCGGATTTATCCGTGAGCATGGCAGGATATAATACCTGTATGAATATACTGGCCGCAAAAATTCCTGCGATCCTATGGCCCTTTTCACAAAATCGAGAGCAGCGGACCAGGGCGGAACGTCTTGCCGTGAAGGCTCCTTTTTCAATTTTGACTGATGCCGATTTGAATGCGGACCGACTGGCCCTTTTGATTCAAGAGGGACTGTTGCATAAAAAGGAATCAACTGGTATGATTGATCTTCAAGGAAGTACCAACACTGCCAGGTGGATAACAAACCTATATAATTTTAAAGTGTCAGGGAGTTAGTATGCCCCGGACGGTTTCCTCAATCTGGAAAAAATTTCCAAAAAATATTTTTTCATGCCTGGAGGCTTGCCTGGATACTCTTAATAATCCGGTTGATCAGGGTGCAGGGAAGGTCATTTTTTTCCGTGCTGATGATGTAGCTGTGCCATCTGATAATTTTTCCAGACTCGTTTCGCTTTTTTTACGGTATCGTGTGCCTCTTTCCTTGGCAGTAGTTCCGGCATGGCTTACCGTTCAAAGGTGGGGCCGGCTCAAGGAATTAACAGGGGATTTTCCCTCGTTGTGGTGTTGGCATCAGCATGGATGGCGTCATGTGAATCACTCCATGGAAAGGAAAAAGTATGAGTTTGGCCAGAGTCGATCATATTCCCAGATTAAAAACGATTTGAAAAACGGCATGAATCGGTTAAAAAACATTATGGGAAAGGATTTCTACCCGATTTTCACCCCTCCCTGGAATCGATGCGACGACCAGACTTTAAGAGAACTCAAGAACCTTAAATTCAAAGCCATTTCAAGAAGTTCTGGAAACAGATCGGAAAAAGTTGATGGAATAACAGAGTATAATGTTAATGTAGATCTGCACACTCGCAAGGAAAAGAATCCTGAAGAGGGATGGAATTATTTGTTTGAAACGTTAAAGCAATCCCTTGCAAGTGGTCTGTGTGGTATTATGGTACATCATCAGCTTATGAACGCTGAGGCGTTTCTTTTTTTGGAATCTTTGTTTGAAGTTCTTGCGGATAAATCGGACATAAAGACCGTTCATCTCAAAGATCTTGTTGAAAATTATGCTGCGGATAAAAAAATTACCTGAAGAATCATGAGTCAAACCACGCCAAATATGATTGCCGAGCAACCTGCAGAGTCGGTTCAAAGACAGGTAGTTCTTCCTTTTAAACAATCCATCGCCATTTCTTACAAGCAGATTAAGGTTCGTTTTTTTCGATCATTGATCACGACTTTGAGCCTTGTACTGGCCATTTCTTTTTTAAGTTTTGTCCGCGTGAGCAACGATGTGGCCAACGGGCTTCTTTCCAGCGAAGATCCTGATTTCAGACGTCAGCTTATCCGAGCCGGTTATGATATCGGACCTGAGGATACTCGAATGGAGACAAATCCAAAACAGCGATGGATTGTTATTTTGTCCATATTGGTTTGCGTGGTTGGAATTGTCAATGCCCAACTCATGGCGGTCACAGAAAGGTTTCGGGAAATCGGCACCATGAAATGCCTGGGGGCCCTGGACCGATTCATATTAAGGCTTTTTCTGTTGGAGGCCGGAATGCAGGGAGTTGTGGGAGCTTTGGCAGGAGCCTTGGCGGGAGCCGTATTTTCCTTATTAAACAGTGTCGTCCAATTCGGCGGTGCTTCAATGAAACACGTTTTATTGGGCGATGTTCTTTTTTCCATTACGTTTGCAACAGGTGTGGGGTTTTTGTTGAGTTTGGCCGGGGTGTTTTATCCGGCGATCATTGCTTCAAGAATGGAGCCGGTTGAAGCCATGCGGGCAGAACATTAACATTAAATATGGAAATGAAAACCATGTTGAATGAACCGTCTGAAAACACTGTTCAAAAATCATCAGATATTATGGAAAGAAAAATAATTCGGGTCTCCGGAGTCACAAAAACTTTTAAACTCGGTAAAGTTGATGTTCAGGCATTAAAAGGAGTAGATCTTGACATTATTGCAGGGCGGTACGTCTCAATCATGGGGCCATCGGGATCCGGAAAAAGTACTCTTTTCAACATGATCGGAGGCCTTGATAAACCTTCCTCAGGAAAAGTCTTTATTGATGAAGTGGATATTGCCCAATTGGATGCTTATGAATTGGCATGGCTCAGATGCAGAAAAATCGGCTATATTTTTCAGACTTTTAATTTGATCCAGGTGATGACGGCACTTGAAAATGTGACACTTCCCATGATTTTTGGGGGTATGGGCAATGAGACCGCTATCGAAAAAGGGATGGAACTTCTCGATCTGGTGGGGCTCGGGGATCGTTATCAACACAAACCTTTTGAACTTTCAGGAGGCCAGCAGCAAAGAGTCGCCGTTGCCAGGGCATTGGCGAATGATCCGGCCATTATATTGGCTGATGAGCCAACCGGTAATTTGGATCTGATTACTGGAGAGGAGATTATTGCCCTGCTTAAAAACCTAAGTTGGGAACGAAAGGTAACCGTAATTTCAGCGACTCACGATATTAAAATGCTCAATGTTTCCGATCATGTAATCTGGATCCGTGACGGACAGGTTGAGAAGATTGAAGAACGCAAAGATTTAACCATTTCAGTAGGAACGGTCGGTGAAAGATGGTAATCGGAATGGGATTTTTAAAGCATAGCATAGCTGAAAAAATGGATATCCGGATTTTGAATTCGGTCTGGGTTCTTTTCATGGTGATAATATGGTTTTGGCTGGGGGCATTACCGGCTAAAGCAGAGGTTTCGGATGAAGCCCGGAACCAGTTTGTTTCGGATATCCGAACTCTTTCGGATTTTGGGGATCGTTCAACCGGGACGGCAGGCTTTAATTCAGCAACTCAATTTATCATACAATCACTGGAAGATCTGGATTTAGGAGATGTTAAAACTCACCTTTTCTTAGTTCCTGTTTTGCTTCACAATAACAGCTCATTGACCAACCTGGCTTCCGGACACACCACTACCTTGAATCCAATCCGTGGAAATGCCATTTCACCTGACACCATAGGCCCACCAGGTATCGAAGCCCCGCTTGTTTATGTCGGCCATGGAGAGCTTTCGGAATTATCCGGAAAAAAAATTGAAGGCACCATTGTGCTTATGGAGCTGGATTCAGGAAAAAACTGGATTCATGCAGCTTCCTTGGGAGCAAAAGGGCTGATTTATTTAGACCGCGGGAATTTAACCAAAAGTTTTTTTGAGGATAAATTTGAATTAACACCGATTCGCTTTCCAAGGCTCAGGATATCCCAGGCAAAGGCTGAAGAACTGTTCGGGGAAATTGAAAATCTTCAGGGGAATCCAAGAACTAACCGAGTGAGATTAGTTTCGGATGTACGATGGGAAAATGTTACGGCCAGAAATATTTATTGCTTAGTTGAAGGTTCCCACCCGGAACTCAAGGAAGAGCTGGTTATCATTGAAGGATTTTACGACAGCACTGCTCATGTTCTGGGAGCTTCACCCGGCGCTGATGAGGCGGGCAGTATCGCCACACTTCTTGCTTATGCCCGAAGCCTTAAAGAGAACCCTCCTGAACGGTCAGTTCTGCTGGTTGCTTCATCAGGACATTCACAAACTCTTTCAGGTATGAGAGAGATGATCTGGAGCATTCGTGCACGGTCGAAGCTTCAGAGAGATATGCAAAGAGATTTACGAGAAGTCATCCGCCATTCCCATAAAATGATCGAAGTTCTTCAACTTGCAAGAACCCAGGGCAAATATTTGAACATGTCAGGGCCGGAGCTATCTCAAGATCTTTTAAGAGAGGCGCTATCAGATCGTATTAAAACAGAAGCAGATCAGATTGCCCGTCAATTGATGCTTCTGCGCATGGAGAAAAAAGATGAATCCGATGAAAGAATGATCCAGAAGCTTGCAAACCGCCGGTTCATGCTTCGCCAGATCGGGTGGCGTACGGATTTCAATAAGCTTACCGATGAGGAAACAGATGAAATTACTGCCTTGATTTCCTTGGCAATAAAAGACCATGAAGCGATTTTAAAAGATGCCGAAATTCAGGAAAAAATGCTTAAAAGCACCCAAAGTTTTCGATCCACTGTCACAGGAAAGGAGATTGCCGCAATCGTTTCTCTGCACCTGTCAAGCCATGGCGATGGAGTCGGTGCCTTTAACCAAGGATGGCTTTTTCCTTTACGTCCTCGAATCAATCGTGTGCCGGCCTATTCGGTATTAAACGATATCATCCACCAATGGGCAATCCATTCCGAGTACGCATCTTTGTATCATGATACACTCAGGCCGAGTAGGCTTAGAACCTGGGACAGCTATTTTCTTGACCAACCCCAACTAGGGGGAGAAGTTAGTGCTATTGCAGGGTTTCATGGCCTAACCCTTGTTACGGTCAACGATGCCAGGCCTATGTGGGGTACTCCAAACGACACCATAGAAAAGGTCAATATCGAATATGCATTTCAACAAAGTCAAATGGTATCAGGTATTATCGGGGAAATAACCAAAGCACCGGTGCTCCATAACGGGGAATATCCGCGCGACGGTTTTTCCACTGTTACAGGAAGAGCTAAATTTTTACGGCATGGTGAGCTTTTTCCGGATCAAGCGGCACCCGGAACCACCCTGCTCTGTTTTCAGGGTCCGTCAGTGTTTCATGCTATTGTGGATGCCAGGGGAAATTTCCAGCTTCGGGGGATAGCAGATTCAAAGAACTCCTATCATAAAGTCATTATTGAGGGATATCGGTTTGAACCTGAGACCGGTGAGGCGGTTTGGGCAATTGATAAGCCCGGTACAGGAAAGGATGCTTACCGTGTTAAAATGCAGCGTCCTTATATGGAAACGGATCTTGTCTTATTTTCCTGTAGAGAAACCACCATTTTTAACCTGCTGGAGCCTAGAACATTCGCTTACATGACCAGGATTCAATTAATTGATGGTCGTCGTGAATCCGAACCTACGCGATACTGGTATTCCAGGATGGATACCCGGTCATCCACGATAGCCTCTATTTATCTTGAACCGGGTACACCTCTTAAACTCATTTTGTCCGATTCTTTACTTCGCAAAAAGCTTATTTTAACCAATTCGGATAAGACGACCCCTGAAGGTACTGGTTACCTGGTAGATGACTGGCCTTTTATTCATCGTACCGACTTTATGGTGGCAAGGGACATGTGGAACCTTTTGGAGCCGAGAATTATAAATCTGGAAAACCATGGAATCGTGGACGAAAAAATTCGGGGACTTCAGAAAGAGGGAATGGAGGCTTTAAACCTGGCTGAGGTATCCCTTGCAACATACGAATATGACCGTTTCTCAGAGGCTTCGGCCCGCTCATGGGCCCTTGCGGCAAGGGTGTACGACCAGGTTGAAAAAACCCAGAAAGATGTCTTGTTCGGTGTGCTTTTTTATATCGCTCTTTTTGTTCCATTTGCATTTTGTATGGAAAGGCTGGTTTTTTCTTATTCGAATATTTACAAAAGACTTGTTGCATTTCTGACCATTTTGATCCTTTTAATCGGTGTGATCTATCAGGTTCATCCGGCATTTCAACTGGCATACAGCCCAATGGTGGTCATTCTGGCATTTTTTATCATCGGGCTTTCTTTCATGGTGTCTTTGATTATTTTTTTCCGGTTCGAAGATGAGATGATTCAACTTCAAAAAAAGGCATGGCGAGGACAAGGTGCTGAAATGAGCCGCTGGAAAGCCTTTGTTGCCGCTTTTTTCCTGGGAGTAAGCAATCTTAGACGAAGGCGTATCCGGACCATTTTAACGTGCACCACCCTTGTCATTTTGACCTTTACCATTATGAGTTTTACCTCGGTTAAGTCCTCCAGGCTTCATGCTAGACTACAGTATCAAACCGATTCGCCTTATTCGGGATTTCTACTGAAAAATGTCAACTGGCAAAGCCTTCCCCCGGAAGCATTTGGCATTATTTCAAACAGCTTCAAGGGTAAAGGACTGGCTGTTCCCAGAGTTTGGCTTGAATCCGAGGATCGGACAAGATCGGAAAGAATTCCGATAACCTTGGGAGAAAAATCTTTTGAAGCCAGCGGCATGATCGGTCTGTCTGCTCATGAGAGCAGGGTTTCAGGTGTTGATGATATTCTTGTCGGAGGTCGGTGGTTTAATGAAGATGACCGCCAGGCGGTTCTGATTCCAAGGAGGATGGCTGAAAATTTGGGGATTGATCCTGAAGATCCTGCAGAAACCGAAGTCCGATTATGGGGAAAGCCCTTTAAAGTTGTGGGAACATTCTCGGGACAGAAGCTTCATGAGAGAACGGATTTAGATGGTGAACCGCTGACTCCGGTGATTTTTCCCAGGGAATCAGCTGCCGTAGAACTTACCGAGTCCGAAATGGATGCCATGGAATCCGGGGAAGATGTCCGAGCCTTTCAAAGTCTTTACAATCATATTTCAGGAGAATTGACCCTCATTATACCCTATCAGACTCTTTTGGCATCGGGTGGAAAGTTGAAAGCCGTCGCCATAAGTTACGACTCAAAAGAGGATATTCGAAATATGGCCATGAATTTAGTCGATCGTTTCGGGTTGACTCTTTTCTCGGGCGAACCGGATGGAACTTACATATACAACGCAAGTGATACATTAAGTTATACGGGAGTTCCCAATATATTGATTCCATTGATCATTTCAATTTTTATAGTTTTGAACACCATGATTGGAAGTGTCTATGAACGAAAACGTGAAATCGGAATTTACACGTCCGTGGGTCTGGCACCATCCCATGTATCTTTCTTATTCGTGGCCGAGTCTTTAGCGTTTGCGGTATTAAGCGTTGTCCTTGGATACCTGATGGCTCAAACTTTGGCGGGTATGTTTGCAGGAACATGGTTATGGTCAGGCATTACGGTAAATTATTCCTCTCTAGCCGGAGTTGCCGCCATGTTTCTTGTGATTTTGGTAGTTTTGATATCGGTGATTTATCCGTCCAGGGTAGCAGCCAACATTGCCATCCCGGATGTGAATCGGTCCTGGAAACTTCCCGAAGCCCTTGGAAACAATTTGGAGGTGAAATTTCCGTTTTTAATGAATTATCACGAGCACCGGAGTATCGGGGGATTTATCTATGACTATTTCATTTCACACAAAGATGTTTCCCACGGAATTTTTTCAATTGGAAATATTGGTTTCGGTTTTGTTTGCCCTTTTCCACGGCAATTAGCCAAAAATAAACCTGATTGTGGGAATAATAACCAGTGTTGCCAAGATTCCTGCCTGGATATTGAAACAAAGGTATGGCTTGCCCCGTTTGATTTTGGCATCATGCAGCAGGTTCAAACCCGATTTTGCCCATCGACAGAAGAGGCAGGTTATCTGGAAATTAAAGTGACTTTAACCAGGGAATCCGGAGAATCCAATGCTTGGAGACGAATCAATAAGGGCTTTCTCCATGCATTCAGGAAACAGCTTCTTTTATGGCGTAGCCTTGATGATGAGGAGAAAAAATACTATGAGCAGGTTCTTGATCAGGCTCAGCAGGAAAAAGGCCTGATGGCTGAAGCTCCGGAAGGAGAAACGCTTTTGAAATGTGAATGCCGAGTTTAGCAATACATGCTGATTTAATAGTCAACATATAAAACCGGAGAAAAAACCCGAAATGCCTGATCCCCCAAAATCAGAAAGTGGCATCCGATTGCGTGCCATTGTTATCGGGATGGTGATCGCCTTAATCATTTGTATTGTCACACCTTTCAACAACGCACACCGCCAGGCAACACCCCTTGGAGGAGGGCATTTTCCTCTGGCCCCTTTTTTTGTTCTTGTCTGGCTCACGGTTATTGTTGCGGTATTGCGAAAATTATTTCACCGATATGATTTCATGACTGGCAAGGAACTTCTGACAGCCTGGATCCTGATGGTGCTGGTGTCGGGTATCGCATATACGGGCCTGGTTCGCACATTTTTTATCAACCTCACAGCTCCTTTCCATTTTGCCACGGTCGAAAACCGTTGGGATGAAACCCTTCATCCACTGATGCCGAAAATTTTGTATCCCCAAAGTGAAATCGCGGTGGAAGGCCTTTATAACGGGCTTTTGGGGGGGCGTCAGATGACATGGTTTGAGGTGGTCAGGCAAATCCCATGGGAGGTCTGGATAGGTCCGCTTTTAGCTTGGGGCTGCTTTGTGTTTCTCAGCTATTTTACCATGCTGTGCCTGGTGAACTTGTTAAGTCGCCAGTGGCTTCACAATGAACGGATGAATTTTCCGTTGCTTCGTGTCCCCCAATTGATGCAGGAACATCTTGATGGCGATGGGTTGGGACGGTTTTTCAGCAACAGGTTTATGATTTCCGGTATGATGATTCCGATATTCATTCATACCATCAATGGTCTTAATTTTTACCATCCCGGTATTCCTCAGATTCCCACACTGATTTTGGCCGGCCCATATTTTCCTCAACATGGGTTGTTCGCGGCTTTCTATAAATTAAACATTTATATCTACCCTGCGTTTATTGGTTTTGCCTTTTTAACCTCAAAGCAAATCTCCTTTTCTTTCTGGTTTTTTTTCATCATGGGAGGACTTCTTATAGGGTTGCTGAGTATCCTCGGTTATAATATTCCTGCAGCAGCGTTAGGCATTACGTTCGGTCCAACCCTGTCGAGGCCGGAGGAAACCCAGATGATTGGCGCTTATGGAGTTTTTTTCATTTTTATCCTTTGGCTTGCCCGGTTTCATCTTGTCGATGTGTTCAAGCGGTCTTTTATGCCGTGGAAACATGAAGCATCAAAAACGGAATGGTTTTCCATACCCCTTTCCTTCTGGGGGTTTTTTGCTGGAATTT
Organism: uncultured Desulfobacteraceae bacterium; assembly: GCA_964478625.1. Classification (GTDB taxonomy): domain Bacteria; phylum Desulfobacterota; class Desulfobacteria; order Desulfobacterales; family SKZT01; genus SKZT01. Next base: position 3,023 of record CAYZJH010000018.1, on the reverse strand, counting down.
CAGGAATCATTATCTGGTGCTGTTTTTTTGGAATTCCGGTGCTTCCATCCATTTTACTGGTTGGGGCTTTTTTCATGATCATGCTGGTTGCAGCCAGGGTCATATGCCAGGGAGGGCTTGCCTATTTTACCCTAACCGCTGCGCCTTTGGATGGACTCCTTGTTTTTTTCGGACCCAAATTTTTTACCAGTGTAGGGTTGCTTGTTGCCGCAGTTGCTCAGAAAGTTCTTTTTCTTGACCTTCGGGAATCACTTATGCCTTCCCTGGTCCATGCAAGGGAAGTCACCCGGAATGTCATCAATCGTAGGCTTATTATAGGAGCCATTATTGTCACGCTCATCATGGGAGTTGTGGTTTCTTTTGTTGCAATGCTGGCTTTATGTTACAAATTCGGCATTCGTGAACTTGGTCTTGACTGGGCGTCAAGGACCACTTTGGCCGTATATGAAAATGTCAACACCATGGTGGAATTACCTTCAAAGCCAGGGGATTGGGTGACTGTTTTTGCCATTGCAGGGGCCATAGTCATGCTGGTGTTGGTTGTGTGTTATCACCGGTTTTATTGGTGGCCCATTCACCCCATCGGATATCTGACTACCTATAGTTCGGCCATGAGAATATTGTGGTTCAGTTTTTTTGCAGGATGGATATGTAATGCATTGTGTATGCGTTACGGGGGGGTGGCATTGTTCAAGAAACTGCGGTTTCTGTTTATCGGATTGATTATCGGTGATTTTCTAATGGGTGGTCTCTGGGCTGTAATTGGTTTGTTCAGCGACGCAAGCTATCTGGTGTTGCCCGACTAATAAAGGATAAAATGAGTTCATGTATGACGATAAAGAACTGAAAGAATACAGAGATCTTTTAAAAGCACCGGATCATTTTGAAGAGGGGTTTGATTGGAAAACCATTGTCGGAGCCATTTTTATCGGTTTTCTAATGATGCCCGGAAGTATGTATCTTCAGCTTGTTATAGGCCAGGGAATCGGTCCTGCCGCCCGGTGGGTTACCATCATCCTCTTTGCGGAGATGGCCAAACGCTCATTTACTGAACTGAAACAACAGGAAATCTTTCTCCTCTATTATATGGCCGGAGCTGCGTTGGCATCACCTTTCCAGGGGCTTTTATGGAACCAGTACCTTGTGCAATCGGACGCGGCAAAAATGCTGGGTCTTACAGAATATATTCCCCACTGGGTTGCGCCTGCTCCGGAGTCTCTGTCTCTGGTGGAAAGAACCTTTTTTCACCGGGACTGGCTTATACCTATCCTGCTTCTTGTAGGCTCTCAGATTGTCCAACGAATCGACCATTTTGGTCTTGGATATGCCTTGTATCGGATTACCTCTGATGTGGAAAAGCTTCCCTTTCCCATGGCACCGGTGGGAGCACTCGGAACCATGGCGCTTGCAGAATCCACCGAGGAAAAACAAAAAAGCTGGAAATGGCGGGTTTTTTCCATAGGTGGTGTGATTGGTCTTATGTTCGGTGCTATTTATGTGCTTCTTCCCACATTATCGGGCTTGCTGTTTACGGAACCGATAAGGATCATACCCATTCCGTGGATTGAGCTTACCGGGCATACAGAAGGGGTGCTTCCGGCGGTGGCTACAGGAATTCAGCTTGATCTGGGACTTCTTTTCGTCGGTATGGTGCTTCCTTTCTGGGCTGTCATGGGAGGGCTTGTTGGACTGATCATTACTGTGGTGGCCAACCCGATTCTTTATAAACATGGTATCCTGACCCGCTGGCATCCGGGTATGCAAACCGTAGACACAGTTTTTGCCAACAACTTTGATTTTTACATGAGCTTTGGTATCGGTCTTGGCCTGGCGATTGCCGCCGTGGGTATTTATTTCGTGATACGTTCTTTCAGCCGTAAAACTAATGGCGAAGGAGGTGTTCAAAGAGGTACGCTTAAGGATCTTTTTAATCCTCCTCCCGGCCGTGGAGATTTTAATTTCTGGATTTCCATTGGTATATATGTTTTTTCCACCCTGGCGTATGTGTGGCTTTGTGTGTGGCTGGTTCCTAATTTTCCATGGATATTTTTTCTCGGGTACGGATTTGTTTACACTCCGATTGTCTCATATATCACGGCTCGCATGGAAGGTATTGCCGGGCAGTTTGTCAGCCTCCCGCTGGTTCGGGAAGCCAGCTTTATTGCCGGAGCGAGGTTTTTTGGGTACCAGGGAATTGAGATCTGGTATGCGCCGATTCCGATCCATAATTATGGTGAAGCAACCGTGCATTTTAGGATGATCGAGTTGACCGGTACCAGCATTCGGGGTATCATCAAGGCTGAAATCGTTGTTTTTCCTGTAGTGATGATATCCAGTCTTTTGTTTTCCCAATTTATTTGGCGCCTGGCCCCCATTCCGTCATCCAGTTATCCTTATGCACAGGAGCTTTGGCATCTTCAGGCTCTCAATACTCTATTGATGCAAACCTCGACTCTGGAAGGTAACTCCCTGTTTTTTCAAGCATTGAATTTTATTTATGTACTTGCCGGGATGGGGTTTGGAGTGATCGTCTATATTGTTTTATCAATTTTTGGGTTGCCGGTGCTTCTGATTTATGGAGTCGTCCGGGGGCTTGGGCAAAGTACACCCCACGGTTTAATTCTTGAAGTCATCGGGGCACTGTTGGGAAGATTTTTTTTCCTGAAAAAATACGGAGCGATGTGGCGTCAATATGCACCGGTGCTTCTGGCAGGGTTTTCTTGTGGTATGGGCCTGACGGGTATGTTTGCCATGGGTTTTGCCTTGATATTGAAATCGTTGGGGCGTTTGGCTTATTGATTTAAGTATTATATCGGGCTTCCCCTTTATTCAAATATAGGATGAGATTTATTTCGTAATATTTTCGAAGGCAATGTAAAAAAAAGGATATATCGATTTGATTTTTAATATTGCTCCGGTAATTTCTGAAATCAAACGGTAGGATTGCTTATAAAATTTGCTTTATATATCTTCTAAGTAACATTAATTGATTTCAGGCTGGGACGACCTGTAAACCCAGGGTC
>CAYZJH010000017.1:0-57827 GCA_964478625.1 uncultured Desulfobacteraceae bacterium | reverse complement strand
GGATGGATCAAACTAAAGGGTCTCAATCCCCTCGAATCGGGGCATTCCTTCAGACACAACGTCTGAGTTCGCGATTGGGATTCCAGGACCGTCTCAATCCCCTCGAATCGGGGCATTCCTTCAGACATAGATCCCATGATTTTTGTTCAGTTTGTGGAAAGTGTCTCAATCCCCTCGAATCGGGGCATTCCTTCAGACAGCTACCTTTTTATTGCATAAAAAGTCGGAGGGTTACAACGACATTTTGACGGATCTCTTCAAAAATTGCGTCCGGTACATTTTTACCCATATAACAAATTGCCATTATTAAACCTAACTTTCCGGAATAGTTACAGATATTGAAAATGACGAACCCCTTTGCGTTATAATTCCGGATAACCCTTTAATTTTATTTTAAATTATTTCATTAACCCTCTTTTTTTCTCCATGACAAAAAACATCCGTCACAAAACCAGGAACTTTGATTTTACAAACCTCATTTAAACAAAGGACTTTCAAGTTATCCGGCTTGGCATTCCAAGTTTCACGTGTTCCGACAAACCTTGACTAAAATAAGCCGTCGGGCACCGGGTTTTAGCAATGAAAATAATATGTTCATTCTGAAGGTTTAAAAAAGAGTCCACGACCGTTCTGAGATTTTGCCTGGTTTTTTTGGGAAGATGACTCGATTTTTGTTTGGCAAGGTGGTTCAATGGCCTGATTTGGCCGTACCTGATAAAGTCCGTCGCGCCTTGGCTCCAGTCCATCAGTTCGATAAAAAGTGCCAGTTCAAAAACCAGTTCGTCATTTTCGTTAATATAGGATAACGCCACTAATCGATCTCGCGGCTGTTTGCGTCGTCTAAATTAGCCTTGTTGGGTCGAATGCTCTGACCAGGGTTTAATTTTTTTCAGCAAGGGACCTATGTTACGTTCTGCGACCTCTGTATCATAAGCAGCCTGTGCCCGCAGCCAATAGCCGTTGGAGAGGCCAAAAAATCGGCACAACCGCAAATCCGTATCAGCTGTAACCCCACGTTTTCCTGAAATAATTTCACTGATACGTTGTGCAGGCACCCCAATTTCCTTAGCCAAACGATACTGGCTCAGCCCCATGGGCCTAAGGAATTCTTCTAACAGAATTTCGCCTGGTGTTATCGGATCAAGTTTTTTCATGATGCATACTCCTTAATGATAATCAACAATTTCGACATGTTCTGCGAATCCATTCGACCAATGAAAGCAGACCCGCCACTGATCATTAATGCGAATACTGTATTGACCGGAACGGCTGCCTTTGAGCGCCTCAAGGTGATTGCCGGGTGGAACTCTCAAATCCTCAAGGCAATTAGCGATTTCGAGCTGCCTGAGTTTTCGTCGAGCGACCTTGGCAATATTGACAAATTTTTTTACCCTATGGCCTTTCGAGAGTGCCTCAGTGTATTCACATTTAAATGATCTGATCATGTGCCATATGATAACGATAACCGTGAATAACGTCAAGCGTGATTATATCGGCCCAGCAAGGTATTAAACGTCTCCCATACCTGCTCTGATCGCTTTCCTTCCGTGATATCCACCGGCCTGAAAAAGGATCCCGGGCAATGCTGACCTATGGTGTTTTTCAGCTTTTCCCAATTTGTGGATTTCGCCTGCGGGGTGACAAAGACGATAATTTCATCCAAGGGCTGAAAAAACCGGATCAGGGCTGTCTGAACAAAGGGTGTTTTCCACTCCCGGCTTTCAAGCGTATAAATCCCTTCAACATACGGGTTGGTCCCTAAAAATGTCAGCAGTTTTCTCGCCATAATCACACCTTCCAACCTTTTTTTAACCCTGATTTTGCATTGGAATTCACTCGGCACCATCGGGGTTAACCGGATTATAAAAAAATTATTGAATGTCGACCTTGCCCAGGCCCATGGCCGCCCCTTTGCCCACATGCACCAGCCGGGCCGCCGTGAACCACTGGATATCCGTCGTTGAGGGATTGTCCATGACAGCTTCTCCGGCAATGCCTCCCATGGGAACTTTCTTTCTTTGCGTTCCAGAGTAGCGTTTAAGGTCCCACCATCGGAACGTGCCATAGATATTGACCTTATTGTGAAAATACCGTCTCAGATCAAGCCAGGGCTCCTTTCCTAACGGCTGGCCTTCGAAGAAAAGACAATTGAGGGATTCAAGCCGTCGGGTCAGGGACTCGAAAAAAAAAGGCCATTCCATCTGCCTGAGGTATTTTCCCTTTTTTCTGAGCCGCACCGGGGTTTTGAGCCGAACCATCAGTTTATCCGGGGTTTCGGTAACAGGAGAAAGCCATTGCTGTAAAGGAAAAGGACCGGCCACCCGGGAATGAATTTCCGGTCCGACCGGCAGGTCCCTGGAAGTTCCATCCGGAAACATTTCTTCCAGCCCCGTGACAACATAAGGATTTCGTTTATAGCCAAGCCCTGTTCGCTGTCCTTTGATAACCGCCATCACCACCACAGGCAGAAATTTAAAACATTCACCAATCAAGGTGACCGTAAGAGTCAGGTCCTGGGAACCATCCCTGGTTGCCGGTTCATTCAAGGCAGGGTCGAAAATATAGCCCCGTGGGGCCTCTGCAAGACCGGTCGTTGTGTTTTCTTCCTCGATTAAAAGAACATATGGGCAGTTTCTGCGAATCAGACAATCTTCGCAAACTGTTTTCCTGTCGAATGGACAGACCAGACGTCGGATCTCATGGCCTGCAAGACCACGCCAGGCAAAGCCTGTGAATGGCGGCAAATCGGCCTGTGAGGCCAAACGGTAACGGATTTTCAATCGAAACAGGGGCAGCCTGCCAAAAAAATGAACCGGTGAAAACCGAGAAATTGCTTTATCTTCTGGTGCCATGGTGTCTCTCCGCAGTTTTTTTAACATCCCACCCAGCATGCCGGGTCAAACCGGCAAAGGGCTCTTTTATTTCAAAAACGGGGATAGAAGGGGTTTTTTCAGTCGATGCCGTTTTGAAAACCCCTCTCAATCCCATTTTGCCAAAGAAGATCTTGTATGGTGTATCATCGATAGGAAAACGGAAAAAGAATTTCAGGAAAATCATACAGTTTTTCCAGAGCATCGGTAAAATTGAGCTGTTTTATTATCTCAAAATGCCTTTCGTTTAATACATTAACGGCTTTTAAAATCATTTTTTCAAATCCGGATATTTTTTGATCTGTCATCAGGTTCCATTTGAACAGATTTGACAGTGGCAAAAGAGCCATCACCCGGATAGCGACCCCAGCGTTGTCGGACAAACAAAGGTGAAGGCTTTTGAAAAACCATTTTTCGGCTTGTTTCATCAAGTTCATTCGGGTCATGATCTTTCCCAGATTAAAAGCCCAAAGTTGGCCCGGATGAGTGTTCGGAACCAAAGATGACGCATTGATCAGCCAGTCTGTCATTTTTGCAGTGAGCGCAGGGTCCGTGGTTTCGGAAAAATAACGGCAGATCAGGGCGTGCTCCCATGAGGAAAACCGATCCGGGGGCATTTCTGAAAGATTTTCCAAAAGGTTCAGTTTAAGGTAACGGCGAAGAGTTTCCCGGGCTTCCAGGTATTTTCCGGCATCCAATAGTGCGTAGGTCAGATAGTTGAGCTGTCGATACCATTCCTGTTCATGCACCTCGGGGCAATGATTCATACCGAATGCTTCCTGGGCCATGGAAGTATAATACCTCACCTGGTCCAGAAAATCAGGCCCGCAGAAACCGAAGTTTTGCGCGATGGTGCCGCAGAGTTCTCCAAAATTGGGTCTTCGGCTATATCCCATCCGGCAACCGGTCTGGTGCTGATCGCTATAGATCCGAATAATTTCAGCCAGTTTTGTTTCAATTTCCGGATCGAACCTGTACTGGTTATGCCGTGCTACGAGCCGATGGTTCCAATACCGGACCACGCTGTTTAAATTGATGTTCCTGACCCTGTTTTCAATGCGGTCTCCTTTTTGAATCCATTTCTGTGTGTTGACCGTATCTCCAATGCGATTGCACAGGTGAATCTGAAATGTGCATGCCGCCAGAGCCATTTCGGGGTTGTCCGAAAGGAGATCATCGATCATTTTTTCAGACAATAACCGCCCCCGGACTTTCCGGCTGTCCGGGTCAAGGGTTTCAAATTTTTTGCAGCATATTCCGACCAGTTTCGACATCAGGGCCGATGAATTTAGGATTTGATTCATGACCGGATTGATCCGGTCTTGAAACTCCATGTTTTTAAACCAGACAGCCGGAATCTGATCCAGTTTGTCGATGAATGTTTCCGGCGATCGGGTAATTTGGTCTAAAAACAACAACTGGTGGATATATTCGGGTGAAAATAACCTGGCAATCAGCCAGGCATCATCGATGCTATCCACCGGAAATGCCCGGCCTGAAAACTTTTCCGCACTTTGACGTGGAAACAGAAAGAGGGCAAATCCTTTAAGGACTGCCACCTTGATTTTCTGGTCCAACGCGCCTACGGGCATCACGCATCCGTTTTCATCTACCCGGCCGGTGGCGATCAGATTTTCAGGGATTGCCTTTTCACGCATCAAAGACTTCAAAGCCAGGGCCAGGGCCAGCCCATGGGACTTGCCCGATATTTTGGGCCCTTGTGAATGGGAAAACAACGGAAGTACAAAGATATCACAACAGGAAAAATTGTCTTTTTTCATCACGGCCGAAACGGCAGTTAAAATCTGTTGGACAGACTCCTTTTCCATCAACTGATCCATATTAAACGGAAAGCGCATATCGCCGGAAGCACCGGGACAAACACCGATAAGCATGTGACAAATCTGGGCTGCGTGCCCCATTGCGGCGGGAAAAGAAGCCACAGCCCATCGGGTATCCTTTGACCGGGAAAAGGACCATCCGGGAAGATACCTGTCCATATCCACTCTCCCGGCAACCAGGTCGGTGAACCACGCCGGTACCGCTTGGCTGCCCAGAAGTGTGCAACAGAGCAAAAATCGGTCAAATATCTCGGGGTGAACCTGATACCGGATGGTTTCGAGCATGGTTCCGGCATCATCGGCTGAAACTAAATTCCAATCGATCAGGCATGGTTCGCAAAGTTTTTGAACCAGAATTTCCGGGGCCTGTTTTGCCAGAAATTCAAGATATGCCGGTTTCACATTTGGAAACATTGATTTTTGTCTTTAATTTGGTTTCTTGACAATACAAAGTTCTCCGTCATGCCGGACGGGATCCGGCATCCAGAAAACCAGCTTCATGAATTCACTCAATTTATCGATATTATCGATGGTTGGTGCTGACAGCATCCACAACCACCAGCACGAGCCTGTGATTCGGCACGAAAGCATCCTGAAATTGAGCCTTAAAGAATCCCATCTCCTGATCCCATGAAATGTTCTCCGCAACACAAACCCCTTTTTCAGGACGATTTTCTTCCATCAGATAAGCTCTCAGTCTCGAATTCTCAAAAGTGTTGTCTCCGAGTTTAATTTCACCGGCATAGATGATCTCCCGGCCTTTTTCCATGACATCATTGATCCGGGCTGCCATAACAAAAATCCGGGAAAAAACGTGATCTTCCATCCGGCAGCATATGACAGGCACGGATTTTTCCGGAATATCATCTGCGGCAAGGGGAATTTCATGTTCCGGCAACTGTGCAAATGCCAGAACCTGTGAAGCGGTTTCAGGAGGTGTTCGCCATCTGATTCCGGAATGAATCCGCCGTAAATTGTTTAACAATATTTCCGGGGGCATTGCCTCCAGAATTTTTACAGGATCTTCGGAACCTCCCGCGGATCTGAACGATATTTGATCCGACAGGGCACGGCCCACTTCGATTTCCAGTTCCCTGAAATAAAGGCGAGGATCATGTTCGGTCATGGGCATGCAAAGCGGAACCCACCGTGGAACCCTTTCCGGTGAGATGACCATCGTTTTGACCGTAGCAACAATTTCATGATCCAAACCGGCCAACGCAGGTCCCAGATGCGTTTCTGTCAACAGATACATGTTCCAGCTCTCAATAAAAAAATCCCCTGCTCCAGCCTGTGTATCATAGACAATCAGATCTCCCGGCCCCGCCAGTATCAGATCGTCGTAAATCTGGGCCACCAGAATATGCCGGGGGAATTGCTCAAGCAGGTCCACCACCAAAACCGCAGGAGGATGATAATAAAAGCCATCACGCCAGACACCATACTCGGGTTTTACCTGACGGATATCCCCCGTCGTTGCAATGGTCGATTCAGTTTGCTGAGGACGTTTCAATTTTTTTGCCAGGGTCTGAAAAGTCCGGTCCGAGTTGAACTGGTCTGCTGAGCAATAGGGACATATGGAAAGGTGATGGTCAATTTGCATTTCATATTCGGTTTTCTGCAATATTTCCGGCCCTGGACAGCTTCGAAACCGCCGGGCAAAAGTCAATGCCATTTTTCGTGTATACATGCACCGGCTCCTTTATCAGCCTTTTTTATTTTTCATACGGTGTCGGATCGGCATTTTTTAAAATAATTATCAACTGTTCCAAAAAGATAAGAAACACCTCCTGCCCACCCTGGTCCAAATCCTCCGGACAGAGCCAAGGAAGGTCTCTTAAAAATTTTTTGATCTTGAGCGCAATGGAGTTCATCAGGCTGGCGGGACCCGACGGTCCTTTATATCCCAACTCCTTGGCCATTGATTTCAAATCCATATCCCTGCCTAAACGCAAAATCAGAAATTCTTTTTCCTTCGGCTTAAGTCGATTGGCAAACAATTGGGCATACTGGTGCGTTCTCTGGATTTCCAGCTTGTTGAGCGGTGAAATTGAAACTGCTGAACCCATATCCATCGAATTTTCAAGAGACTGCGAATCCATGCCGGCTGTTGCGGAGTGCTGGGGCGAACCGGTTAACGAACAGAAAATGCGGGTAATCGGGATGTTCAAGGCAAACCATGAAACAAAATCTCTTACCTGGACCCGGATCGGCTCATCCCCAAATTTTTGGCAAAGGTTTTCCCAGAAGTAAACCAGAAGAGGTTCAAGGTCTTTCCGGGTTCGGATCTTATCAAAATCGGAGGTAATGGACATATCATGGGGAAAAGGAATATCTTTCAAGTCTTCCGTTGCCACAGGTCCGACAGGCCTGCTATTTTCCGACAAAGCGTAACTTGAACCGCGTTTTCCTTCCGGAAATAAAAAGAAACGATCCGGTTTTTCCCTCATCATATCCGTGACAAACTTGTATAAATATCGGAAAGGATCGGAATCCAAATGCCGTGCGCGGTCCAGTACATGCCGGTAAAAAAGCTTTTCGAGGCAGACCCCCATATTATTTCCGCTTCTGGACAGGGCCTTTTCCATTTCACCCGCATTTTCCAGAAGAAACCGGCAGATTTCAGATACAAGAATTTCTTTAAACTCCTGTTTTGATGGATCAGAAAGGGATTCGCCGAAAATGTTTTTGAGAGAAATTCCGCGCCCGGATGATTTATGAAGTATTTTTCCTGCGACACGTTCCAAAACTTTCATAAAATCAGGTTCGTGAAAAAAATTTTCAGTGTTTTGTTTCACGTTTAAGCCTTTTTTTGACCTGAATACAAAAAACCGAACACTCAAATTACCGCCCGGACTTATCGGTTAACGCGTCAGTCGGCGATATTTGATTCTTTTGGGAACGGCCGCATCGGGTCCGAGGCGATTTTTGCGGTCGGCCTCATACTCGGACCAGTTTCCGTTAAAAAACAGCACCTGGCTGTCGCCTTCAAAAGCCAGGATATGGGTGGCGATCCGGTCCAGAAACCACCGGTCATGGCTGATCACCATGGCGCATCCGGCAAAATTCTCCAGGGCCTCTTCCAGTGCCCGCAACGTGTTGACATCCAGATCGTTGGAGGGCTCATCCAGGAGAATCACATTGGCCCCCTGCCTGAGCATCTTGGCCAGGTGTACACGGTTTCGCTGCCCCCCGGACAGGGTGCCGACAGGCCGCTGCTGATCAGCTCCGGAAAAATTAAACCGGGCCACATAAGCCCGGGAATTGACCAGGCGCTTTCCCAGTTCGATCTGGTCATCGCCGCCGGTGATTTCCTCCCAGATGCTCTTATTGGGATCCAGATCGCGGTTCTGGTCCACATAGGCAAGTTGTACGGTTTCGCCGATCCGGATGGTTCCGCTGTCCGGAGTCTCCTTTCCGGTGATCATGTTAAACAGGGTGGTTTTTCCGGCACCGTTGGGGCCGATCACCCCCACAATACCGCCCGGAGGAAGTGCAAAATTCAGGTTTTCCACCAGTAACCGCTCACCGAACGCCTTGGAAACGTCCCGGGCCTCGATCACCACATCGCCAAGCCTTGGTCCGGGCGGAATAAAGAGTTCAAGGTCTTTTTCCTTGTTTCGGGTTTCTTCGCCCAAAAGTCTCTCATAGGCGTTGATTCTGGCCTGGCTTTTGGCATGACGGCCTTTGGGGGACATGCGGATCCACTCCAGTTCGCGTTCAAGGGTCTTTTGCCTGGCGCTTTCGGATTTTTCCTCCTTTCGAAGGCGCTCTTTTTTCTGCTCCAGCCAGCTGGAATAATTTCCTTTCCATGGAATCCCCTGACCCCGGTCCAGCTCTAATATCCATCCTGCAACATTATCGAGAAAATAGCGATCATGGGTAACGGCAATGACCGTGCCGGGGTATTGCTGAAGATGGTGTTCCAGCCATGCGACGGTTTCAGCATCCAGATGATTGGTGGGTTCATCCAGAAGCAAAATATCGGGATTTTTCAGCAAGAGACGGCACAGGGCCACACGGCGTTTCTCACCTCCTGAAAGCACTTTCACGGGGGTGTCTTCCGGGGGACATCGCAACGCGTTCATGGCCATGTCCAGCCTCGAATCGAGGTCCCACGCATTACAAGCATCCAGTTTGTCCTGGACATTTCCCTGGCGCTCGATGAGTTGATTCATGGCCTCGTCATCCATGGGTTCTGCAAATTTCAGATTGATTTCTTCAAACTCATTCAGCAAATCGATGGTCTCCTGCACGCCTTCCTGGACAACCTCTTTTACGGTCTTATCCACATCCACCAAAGGCTCCTGTTCCAGATATCCCACGGTGTAACCCGGAGACAGAATGGTTTCACCGACAAATTCCCGATCGACCCCTCCGAGGATTTTGAGAAGTGACGACTTACCCGAACCATTGAGTCCGATCACACCAATTTTTGCACCGTAAAAGTACGACAGGGAAATATCTTTCAGAACCGGTTTTTTATCATAGAACTTGCCGACCCTGATCATAGAGTATATAATTTTGTTAGGTTCGTTTTGGCTCATGCCTGAATGACTCCTTCTAAAAAATGTTTCTTAAATTGTGGCAAAACGCTGTCTGGGCTGTGATACTTTGTGGAAAGTATTCCTTGACAAACCTATTGATAAAAATGCATATGGTCAAGAATATTTCGAACTCGCAACTATTTATTTGGGCGGACTGGCCGAAGGTGATTCATGAGGCCCGCATATAGGCTCAAAATGAGGTTTTGGGCTAAAAATTAATCATTTTTCAACTCAAGGAGAAAAGAATGAAACTTTACGTCGGCAATTTAGCATACCAGGTCACTGAGGACCAATTGCGGGACGCTTTTGAATCGTTTGGGCAAGTTGAATCGGTTGCTATTATCAAAGACAAATACAGTGGGCAATCCAAAGGATTCGGATTTGTGGAAATGCCTTCCGATGCCGAAGGACAGGCTGCCATAGACAGCTTAAACGGCAAGGATTTTAATGGAAGAACAATCAAGGTCAACGAAGCTCGCCCCCGCACTGAAGGATCTCAGGGAAGAGGCGGAGGACGAAGGGGTGGCGGAGGAGGACCCAGGGGACGAGGCGGCAGAGGTGGTGGAAGCGGCGGCGGCGGCGGAAGATCACAAGGCCGGGGCGGACGCGGCGGCGGTCAGGGTTTCTGACAGATTCTGCCCTGAGTTGAGCTGTTGCCATCTCCTTCCTGATTGATCGGGTAATCGGTAATCAGTTGATGCGGATTATCGATTACCTCACATCAAAACCATGTTTTTCATCCATTTTTCGCAAAGATAATAAAGACCCCAAAAAAGCGGTAAGGTATCAGGTTTTAGCAATTGGCGGTATATTTTCAATAAAATTACTCACAACCGGAATAACCTGCCGGGTGGAAGGGGATGAATTGCGGCGGTAGTCATTTAGGCCTAAAAGCTAACGGCTAAATGCTAATCGCTTATTTTAGGAATAATCATCAGGGGTTGTCGATTCTTGTTTCAAACCAGTTCGAAATGAACAGCGCCGGCTGTTTCCGGTCGGACAGGAAAACCCATCAGGTTTAAACCATTGCAAACGATTGCTGATCAAATTAAAAAAATTGAAAACCTGCTTCCCCTGTGTCTTGGGTCTGAACGGTTTCAAATCAGAAAAGACCTATACCGGTTAAAGGGCCTGGCCCAAAAACAGACCCAACCAGACGGTTGGAAACGAAAGCTGGCGGGGATCGAGCACCGGCTGAGAGCGTCTATAGGCAAAAAAAGAGAACGAAAAGAAAATGTTCCCGAAATCGTCATCAATAAAGACCTTCCGATTGCCTCAAAACAAGATGAAATCGTTGAAAGCATAAAACAACATCAGATACTGATTGTTTCGGGGGATACCGGGTCCGGAAAAACCACTCAGATCCCGAAACTTTGTCTTAAAGCCGGAAGAGGTATCGATGGAAAAATCGGCCTGACCCAGCCACGCCGCATAGCCGCCACCACTGTAGCCCGAAGGATTGCCGAGGAACTTCATGAGGATCTGGGACAATCGGTGGGATATAAAATCAGGTTTGATGAACAAATCAGCCGGAACAGTTATATCAAGATTATGACCGATGGAATTCTTTTGGCCGAGGCTCAAACGGACCCTTTTTTGAACGAATATGATACGCTGATTATTGATGAGGCCCATGAAAGAAGCCTGAATATCGACTTTGTTCTCGGGTTGCTCAAAACACTGACTGCCAAAAGAAACGACCTGAAACTGATTATCACCTCTGCGACCATTGACACGGAAAAATTTTCCAAAGCTTTTCATGATGCCCCTGTGATCGAGGTTTCCGGAAGAATGTATCCGGTGGAGATTCAATACTGGCCCCCAGAGAAGTTTTCCGGTGATGAGGATATGACCCATGTAGAAATGGCCGTTGCTGCATTGGATCGCCTTGAGCAGTTCGGCCCGTTCGGAGATATTCTGGTATTCATGCCCACTGAACAGGATATCCGGGAAACCTGCGATTTGATCGAAGGAAGAAAATATCGGGGAGTATCGGTTTTTCCACTTTTCGCCAGACTGTCTTCGGATGAACAAAAACGCGTTTTTTCCCCAGCCTCCGGCCGCAAAATCATTGTCGCCACCAATGTGGCTGAAACCTCCATCACCATACCCGGAATAAAATACGTGGTGGATACCGGTCTTGCACGCATGTTGAGGTATCTACCCAGAACACGCACCACGGCACTTCCTGTCGAGCCGATTTCCCGAAGCAGTGCAGACCAGCGAATGGGAAGATGCGGCCGTGTGGAAAACGGTATCTGCATCCGACTCTATTCCGAAGACAATTATCAGGAACGCCCCCTGTATACAACGCCGGAAATTCTTAGGTCGAACCTTGCGGAGGTGATCTTAAGGATGATCGCGCTGAACCTTGGCGATATCGATGCGTTCCCATTCATTGACCGGCCGGCTTCAAAAAGCATTTCAGACGGGTTTGAGGTTTTAAAGGAACTCGGGGCTATTCGTGAAATAAAAGAGAGAAAAAAGTCGAGACCGAAAAGCGTCCTGACCCCACTGGGAACTTTTATGGCTAAAATTCCCCTGGATCCCCGGATTTCGCGAATGCTTATCGAAGCTGAAAAAGAACACTGTATTTCAGAAATCCTGGTGATCGCCTCTGCATTAAGTATCCAGGACCCCCGGGAACGTCCCCTGGAAAAAGCCGATGAGGCCGATCAGGCGCAGGCGCGGTTTATCGATCCTTCATCCGATTTTATCACGCTGCTGAATCTCTGGAATTGCTATCAGGATGTATGGGTTAGGCATAAAAGCGTCGGCAAATTGAAACGATTCTGCAAAGAGCATTTTTTGTCATTCAAGCGAATGAGGGAATGGCGCGATGTTCATGAGCAGCTCAGGTCGATTCTTGAAGAATCCGGAATGAATGGGGATTCAGAAATAAAACCTGTTGAAACTCCATTGGGTGAACGTGAATTCAGTCCTCTTTATGAAGCGATCCACCGGAGCATTCTCTCAGGCTTTCTTTCCAACATCGCTCAAAAGAAGGAAAAGAATTTTTACAAGGCGGCCAAAGACCGGGAAGTCATGATCTTTCCGGGTTCAGGACTTTTCAACCGAGGGACTGAATGGATTGTGGCCGCTGAAATGATCGAGACATCAAGACTTTTTGCCCGCACCTGTGCCGGTATCAGGAGCCAATGGCTGGAAATTCTCGGAAAGGGTCTTTGCCGCCACACTTATCAGGCGCCCCAATGGGACGGCAAACAAGGCGAAGTTATTGCTTTTGAACAAGTCTCTCTTTTCGGATTGGTCATCGTGGAAAAAAGAACGGTTTCTTACGGAAAAATCAACCCTTCTGAAGCGACTGAAATTTTTATCCGTAATGCCCTGGTGGACGATGAAATCAGGGAAAAATTCGGTTTTATGGAACACAATCGACATTTACGCAAAAAGATTGTCGATCTGGAAAATCGATTAAGGCGAAGGGACATTCTGATCAGCCCTGAAGAAATGTGCCGGATCTATGGCGGCAAACTGGGCAATCACCATGTTTACAGTATTTCAACATTAAAAAAATTCATCAAAAAGGCCGGGGGGGATGATCTTTTAAAAATGACCCTCCAGGATATGGCCAACTATCTGCCTGATGCTGAAACGGTTGAGCTTTTTCCCGATCAGATTCCCTTGGGAAAAAATACCTTTTTTTGCCGGTACCAATTCACTCCCGGAGATCAGCAGGATGGGGTCACGGTCAAAATACCGGCCTCCATGATTTCTTCGGTTGACCATGCGGCTGTGGACTGGCATGCACCCGGATTTATGGAAGAAAAAATATTTTTCCTGATAAAAGGCCTTCCCAAAGCCTACAGAAAAAAGCTGGTTCCGGTAGCCGATACGGTAAAAGTCATTATTGAGGAAATGCCCAGGTCGGAAAAATCCCTGTTGAGCGCCCTGAGTCAATTTATCTTCGAACGTTTCAAGGTGGATATACCTGCCTCTGCATGGTCTTATGATCATCTTCCGGATTACCTGAAAATCAGATTTTCAATCCTGGATGAAAAAGGAAAAACCATTGTATCGGGAAGAGACAAACAGATCCTTACCGGTAATTTTTCCGGGCAAACCGATTCGGAAGAGATCGCCGAAGCCAAAAAAGTATGGGAGCGAGACGGTATCGACCAATGGGATTTTGACGATATTCCTGAAACCATAACCGTCAGGGGCAAAACCGGACAGTCCTGGGTGTTATTCCCGGGGCTTAAACCTTCTGACAACGACACGGTAAGCCTTCGCCTGTTTAGCAACCGTAATACAGCGATTCAGTGCCATAAACAAGGAATCGTGACCCTTTTTAAGCATTATCTTGCTGATGACCTGAAATTTCTTAAAAAAAACCTGGCAATGGAACATATCAAATCCGAATACACCGCATTATGCGGCGGGCACAAAAATGTTGAAAACCATCTGTTTCAAAGCATACTCAAGGATTTGTTTTTTAAAAATATCCGAAACCGGGAAGCGTTTTACCGGCATGCCAAATCGGTAAAAGGGAAAATACTCAGGGCAGGAATTGATAAAACAGCTTTAGCTTCGGAAATACTCAAAACTCTTTTTGAGACCCGACAGGGCATTTATCATCTGGAATGTTCAAACCGGCAAAACAAGCGTTTTATAGAGTTTTGCAATCGGATGCGCCATTCTCTGGAAAATCTTGTTCCGGAAAACTTTTTGGAATTATATGCCGATGAACGACTGGTGCACCTGGTCCGATATATCCGGGCCATCGGGATACGTGCTCAAAAGTGGCTGATCAATCCGGAAAAGGATTTGGCAAAAGAAGAGATGATTCAACCTTTTTCCGATAAGCTGGTAAAAATGCTTTCGCAACTCGATATAGATGCCTCTATGGAAAAAAGAATAGCGGTTGAGGAATTTTTTTGGCTTATCGAGGAGTTCAAAGTGTCCTTGTTTGCACAAGAGCTGAAAACGGTCATACCGGTTTCGGAAAAACGGCTTTCCCAAAAATCTCTTGAAATTGAGAGACTGGCCTGACCATCATTCTAAACCTTGTGGATTCTCTTTTTTTCTTGACCTTTACCAGCCTATATCCTATGAAAAACGAAAAAATCCTCCGGCCGGCGCATCATTTGATCTTTTTGCCGGAAAATCTTTTTTTACGGGTTTTTCAATATGAGCGGGGGAAGGTCGGAAACTTATAGTTCGTTTGAAAGGAGGAATTTGCTTTGGCTGAAGGTATTGTTAAATGGTTCAGTGATAAAAAAGGATACGGGTTTATCGAAAGAGAAAGCGGAAAGGACCTGTTTGTCCATTACACGGCGATTACCATGCAAGGATTTAAAACGCTTGCCCAAGGAGATCGGGTAAGTTTTGATATTGAGGAAAGTGAAAGAGGCCCTGAAGCAAAAAATGTTGTCAAAATATCCTTGTAACTATAAAAGATCATAAAAAAAGAGGCATCATCTCGTGTTCGGGGATGATGTCTCTTTTTAAAAGCTATGGAGACGTTGCCGATACATCCCAGATGCCTTTCCGGATCATTTCAGTGCCGTTTCGATTCTGGTTTGAGCCATAAACCATGGGTATAGCCTTCATGCCCGTTGAAAATATCAAATTGACAGAATTATGGGAGATAACTTATATTTGCGATACGTTTTCAGCCATGTTGACCAAAAACAATTCCCCCAACAGCCACTAGTGGATATTGCCTGAAAATATGGGGTAGAAAGCGGAAAAAAAAAGGAGCCATGGGCTTGATGGATGACACCAAGGCAGAAGAATTCAGAATGGACATTGCCGGCGAAAAGGAAAAAGAATCCTTGGAACTGAGCGATAGTTCTGTTGAGGATCAAAATTTCCCGGATTCACCACAGGAAATTTCCCCGGAATTGGGTCATGATGGTTCATCACCACTAAAAAATGAGCATGACATATCAAAAAAGCTTGACACCATATCCTTTCAAATTGATTCGCTGCAAAATGAGTTTTCGAAAAAGCTTAAAAATGATATCTTCAAAGAAAAGCTAATCGATTCACTTCATCAGGAGCTTCAATCCTATAAAAGTGGTCTGATCCGAAAACATGTTCAATCCATGGTTGTAGACGTGATCAAAATAATCGATGATATCCGCAAACTCACAGACTACTATCATTCACTGAAACCGGAGGATTTGGAACCTGTTAAGCTGCTTCAATTGCTCAAACGAATACCCGGTGATTTGGAAGATATTTTTTTCTACCAGGGAGTTAAACCATTTACTTGCAGTGGAAATGAATTTGATGCCGCTCGCCAAAGGGTTCTCAAGCGTGTCATCACCACCGACGCCTCATTGGACAATAAAGTCGCAAAAAGCCTGAAACCTGGTTATGAATGGGGTGATAAAGTGATTCGACCGGAAATTGTTGCTGTCTATCTTTATCAAGATTTACCTGAAAAGGATGAAATGGGGATTTACGATGAATGACCAGTTAAAGAGGATTTTCGGCATTGACCTGGGCACGACTTATTCATCCATCGCTTATGTTGATGAGTATGGAAAGGCTGTTATTCTGCCGAATGCCGAAAATCAGCGTGTAACACCTTCGGTGGTTTTCTTTGATGGGGATAGCATTGTGGTGGGCGAAATTGCAAAAGAATGTTCCAAGCTTTATCCCAATGAGGTCGTCAGTTTTATTAAAAGAAGCATGGGAGAATCCGGCTTCATCTTTGAATACAAAAACAAAGCTTATCGCCCCGAAGAAATATCCAGTTACATACTCAGGAAGTTAGCCCAGGATGCCGAAACATCCCTGGGTGAAAAGGTTACGGATGTGGTGATTACCTGCCCGGCCTACTTTGGAATCAATGAGAGGGAAGCCACACGTGTGGCAGGTGAAATTGCAGGCTTTAATGTCCGACAGATTATCAATGAACCCACTGCGGCAGCCATCGCTTATGGTGCGGCAGAACCCTCGGAGAAAAAAGTGGTTCTGGTTTACGACCTTGGGGGCGGAACCTTTGACATCACCATGATAGAGATTCGCATCGATTCAATCGAGGTGATCTGTACGGGCGGAGATCATAATCTGGGCGGCAAAGATTGGGACGATCGGATTGTTGCCTATCTGGTTCAGGAATTTCAAAAAGCATTGGGGATTGATGAAGATATTCTGGAAGATCCGGATACCTGGCAGGATTTGCAGCTTTCGGCCGAAAGATCAAAAAAAATCCTTTCACAACGGGACATAACCCCCATATCCATTACCCACGGCGGAGAAAGAATCAAAGTCATTTTAGAACGGGAAAAATTCGAAGAAATCACCCAGGATTTACTAGAACGAACCATCGCTTTTACTCAGGAGATGCTCCAGGAGGCCAGGGCAAAAGGCTACCGTGATTTTGATGAAATCATTCTGGTGGGAGGAGCAACTAGAATGCCCCAGATTCCGCGTCGTCTCAAAGAAGAGTTCCATGTGGAACCTAAAATGTTTGACCCTGATGAGGCGGTGGCAAAAGGTGCGGCAATTTACGGATGGAAATTGTCTCTAAATGACGGACTGGCTAAAAGAATTGCGGAAAAAACCATCGAAGGCATAGATCAGGACGGCATTATCGATCTGACACCTGATCTGATTGTGAAAGAGATGGCCCAGGAGGTTGCCAATGCTGTCGGATATACGATCGACGCGGTAAAAAAATCACGGGTCAGTATCAAGGATGTGACCAGCAAAAGTTTTGGTGTGGTGGTTCGAAATCCTGAAGACAAGGAACTGGTTTACAACCTGATCGTGAAAAATACTCCTGTACCGGTAGATGTGACCAAGGCCTTTTTTACGGCGGTCGTAAACCAGGAAACCGTTTTTATCCGAATTATGGAAAATGAATCCAAGGAGGAAACCGTTTCGCTGGGGGAATCCATGGAAATCGGTACTGCGATTCTAAAACTTCCCGCCGGACTTCCTGCTGAACAACCCATAGAAATTTCATTTAAATTAAACGAAGAAGGAAGACTCCAAATCACCGCCGTGGAGACCAAAGAGTCCAGGTCCGTTAATGTGGCTGTTGAAACCAAGTCGGTCATTCATGGAAAAGAACTTGATGAAGCGATTTCTCGAAACCAGAGCATTATCATCTATTAACCATTTCTATAATCAGCACTGGATTCGAGTCCTTTTACGGGGATATCCATTCCCATTTTTCGCCGGTTTGAAAAATTCGCCAATCCACCGCGATGATTCAGAGGAAAGTCCTCTTTTTCAGAGAATGCAGTCTGACATGATTTTATGATGGAACTTTAATTCGGGTCTGATGAGAATGAATCGTATGTTTTCGAGAAAAAGGTAAATATGGAAAGGGAAAATTTTTATATCATCCTGGACCTTTCCGTGGATCCGCCTCAAACGGATACCACAAAAATTGAAGAGGCCATCAAGAAAAAACAGACCGAATGGAGCAGACTGAGGAATCATCCGACCAAGGGGATAAAAGCCCAGCAATATATCGGCATGATTCCCGAGATCCGCAATGTCATGCTCAACCCCAGGCTCCGGGAAACAGAAGCCGCATCAGCACTGGAGATTGTCAGAAAAAAAGAGGAATCCAAGTTTTCAATCATTGACCGCCATCTGGAATTATTGATGAACAAAGGGTTCATCAAGGAAGAAGAAATATTTAAGCTTGCAAAGCACCATAAGGTCAATGCGGTGGAAATCCGCAACCGTATTAAAGTGAAGGAGCAGGAAAAGTTTTCCGGACTAGACAAACAAATTCAAAACCGCATGAAAAAAGGGTATATTACCGAAGCGGAAATCGCCACCCTTTCCCGAATCCATGACATGGATGAATCGATCATCCGAAAAAGGATTACCTGCCCCATCAAAAAAGAAACATCGCCTCTGTTAAAAAAAGTCAAACCGCTGGACCCTTCTGTCAGCAGTGTAATTGAAGAGAACCTTAAAATTGTTGGAAAATCATCCTTATATGATTTTCTTGAAATTTCCCCGGATTCCGAACCTGAAGATCTTCTGAAAAGGGCCAAGGAAAAAGAAATTGAAATCATCAATATCCGCAAAAAGGATGCACTCACCACAGCCGGTGGCGTCTTGGTGGGTCATTGCATATCTTTGTTTAAAAATGAACAAAACAAAGCCTCCTACGATGCGACTATCGCTCAGGCCCATCTTTCCGAACTCAATGCGGATATTGCCATAGCTGCCATTGAAAGCGTTATCCGCGCTGAAAATTTTCAATATCTGGTAGAGCGTGCCGTTGAATTAGGCATGAACCCTGAAGAAGCTTCCGATTATATCACCAAATACTGCAAAAACAGAAACTGGAGCATTGAAACTTTCCCTAAAAAGCAGAAAAGAAGAACGCGGTTTCTGATACAGGTAGCGGCCATATTCATTTTTCTGGCAGCAGGAGCATATTACAGCTTTTACTTATTTGATAACTATCAGCAGGAAAATGAATATCATAACATAATCGCCATGGTTGAAAGCCAGGAAACGTTGGAGGCTAAACTCGAGGTATTAAAAAATTTCCTGGCGACCAGTTCCAACAAGTCGTATTTTCATCAGATTCGCAACAGATATGAAGAATTGGAAAACCAGAAAATTCTCGATGAATACGATCATATCGTCTCGATCGCCGACAACCTGATTTTTCAGGAAAAATTTGATGAAGCTCTGGAAATTTACCGGCAATACCATGAAAAGATTCCCGATAGTCCGCAAAAATCCGAAATCGGTCAAAAAATATCCCGTCTTTCCGAACGCATGGAAGACAGAGATTTTAAAGCATTAGAAACCGACCTGAATCTCGAAACCGTCGAGAGAATAACCGCATATCGAAAGTACCTCGAAAAGTATCCCGATGGAAGGTATGCCCGGAACATTCTGACACTCCTGGCCGAATTGGGCCATGCCTATTACATCACCATAAAGGATGAACTGGCTCAATGTGAAAAGGAAAAAGCCTATGAAAAATGCATTCAGCTGGCGGACACATTTATAAAATTATATCCCGAGGATCCAAGGTGTGAAGAGTTAAAAAAATACCAGGAGCAATATCGACAACGACTTCGGGAAGAATTGGTCCTGGCGGAGCTTCGGAAAAGATCCCAGGAAAAAGGTTCGGATTTTGATGCCGCTAAACAGATTTTTATCAGTTACCTGAATGTTAATCCGAACTCTCCGCTGAAAAGCGGAATACAAAATGAACTTTTGCTCCTGGAGCAAAAGCATGAGGAGGCCAAACGAGCCCAAGCCCTTGAACGCAACCTCCAATCCCTTAAGGCAACACGAGGCCGATTTGTAGTGAAAAAGGAGAATATCGTTACCGACACTCACACCAACCTGATGTGGACTTTGTGGGATTCCACTTACTCAGACATCAGTTGTATGGATTATGAAACAGCCCACCAATATGTATCGGACTTGCGGACAGGCGGATACCAGGACTGGCGAATCCCTACTCCTCAGGAACTTTTCAGGCTTTATAAAACCGAACCGTACTTTCCGATAGGCAATGCGGAATGGTACTGGTCTTCGGTCAGCTTTAAAAGTTACCGGGATGGCTGGATTCAAATGGTGGATGTCGTCACAGCCGATAACAGCAAAGATACCCAGAGGAAACAAATCGATTCAAGGCGATGTGGTGCCGTTCGTGCCGTAAGACCTTAATTTCATAAAAGCATTGGTCGTTTCGGTGTGTGTTAACTATGAAGGGTTTCCCATGCCTTTTTCATATAATGATAGGAGACTTCTTCCCATAAAATATAAACAATGTTGCTCATAAAAGTAATCTGATGATTATCGATCAGAGTTTTGAGCGTTTTACATTCATCCGCATTTACAATCCTGACGGCTTCCTGGGATGCAACCTGGATCAGCTCATCAGGTTCGGTAGCGCTTCGAAAAATGCGTGTTAACGCCAACCGGATGATACTCGACCGGGGTAACCCTGACATATCCAGCCCTTTGCGGAACCGTTTCGAATCCACACCTTTTAATTGTATCAGCGCTTTTTCAACAAGCTTTTGCCTTAAGATGACCTCTTCCGGCTTTTCCGCCATATTGACGTGAGCATAATAGTAATGGGTATTTTTTCGGCAACCGAAATAGTAAAATCGGTCCAGTTCGGCCACCCCGATCAGCTGGTCCTCAACCTTTTTCCGCAAATACTGAAGGTCGGCTATCGTATGAAATGAGAAATCATCAACTTCCAAATCCGATCTGTTCGCTTTTTTCCTTAACCTTGCCCGTAGCTGGTTTGGGCTATTTTTGAGGATATACAGATCCAGGGTTGCATTTGGAAATCCTAACCGATCCATTTTCAAACTGATTCCGTGGTCGAAGCGTTCAATATCAAAACCTTTGCTTTCGAAAGTATTTCGGATCTTTAAAATTCTTGGGTCGTTTGGCAATTCCACAACAAAAGTCAAATAATTCTCCAGTAGCGGTTTGTTTTTTTGGCTCAGTTCACTTTTCTGAATAGTAATTTAAATACATTTTTTCAACCGAATCCATTCGATTCATACTCTACCAATAACACATCCTAATTAAAAGAATAATTTCGCCGAGATAAGTTAGTAATTTAGGATTGATTCATCAGGATGAATCATTTAATATTTTTGAATTAATTTTTAGGGTAAGGATTTTTCAAATGGTTCATCACCCAACCATATAAAAAAAATATTATGGCATTTTTTTCTTTCTCACATACGTAGTAACTGTGTCGTTTCCATCACAAATTGTGCGGTCACGATACCAAGGGAGCCATTAATGAAAATTTACACCGGTACCGGTGATTTTGGAAAGACAAGTCTTTTTAGCGGAGAACGGTTGTCCAAGGCAAACCGGCGTATCGAAGCCTATGGAGATGTGGACGAATTGGCCTCCATCATTGGAGCCCTGACATCATCGATGGGAACCGGGAATCCAGAACTGATCATTCAACTTGAGCAAATCCAATCCCATCTGCTTGATATCGGTTCGTGGCTGGCAACAACCCCGGATTCGCCTTCAGCCTCATTGCTGAGTCAATTTTCAAATGAACCTTCTAAAGAATTGGAACTGGCTATTGACCGTATGCAGGAAATACTTCCGGCTCTCAACGGTTTCATTATTCCGGGTGGCACAACATCTTCAGCCTGGGCCCATATAGCCAGAACCGTTTGCCGGAGAACAGAACGTCATGTCATAGGAAGTTTTGAAAATGAAGACCAGCTTCTGGACAAGGACAACAGGCAATCCATTATGACCTATTTGAACCGTCTATCGGATTATTTTTTTGTACTCGCGCGGTATTTGAACCACATGTCAGGCATACCTGATCACCTTTGGAAAAAATGAATGTCGCTGATCAGTCCTCGATAAGACCAAATATGAATCCCCTTTTTCTCTCCATGGGTGATCGGGTGGGGGTATTTATGATCACACGGCCATCATTCTCCATCCTTACACCAGTCCAGTCATAGGGAGAATACCATACGCCGATTTCCTTTTCGCCGGGTGCAACCACACGAGCACCATAAGTTCTGAAGGAAGTTCCACGGTGATCCGTCATCATATTGACCCAAGTCCTTAACTGATCCGGAGTCAATTCCACAGGTTTCCAAAGTGTTGAACTCAGCGTATAATCCTTATGAACTCCCAGAATCGCCTCAGGACGATTATCAGAACCGCTGTAATAATAGTTATGGTCATCCAGAACCTGGTAGGATTCAAAAAGCCTATTGACTTCGTTGCTAAGACGAAGGCCGCCGTAATTTGCCGCCGTACAGGATATGAACACTGCGGAAACAAATATGGACATTAATACCAAAACCTTATTTTTCAAGTATTTGAACAAGATCATATTATACAGCTCCTCTTGAAATTTTTCTCGATCAATATCATACAGGATAAGGCACTATGGATAGAAACCTTAACTTCTTGTACCATTAGTATAATCTTTTATCAAATTTCCGGTTGTCAAGGAGAACCTAAAAAGTTATAAACCTAAGGTGAACAATTTCGGTGACATATAACCGTCATTCCGGCGCAAGCCCATTGATGTCGAGTTAAGGCATTGACCAAGTATTAAAGATTGTCATTCTGAGGAGGCCAACATCATAAAGGGTTATATGGCACACACTCAATGGCTGCCGAAAAACCTTTCTTTCATTCCGGTGCGGTCCTTCTGTTTTCAACTCCAGGTCGGATTTGATGGTCGGTCGGATCTCGGAAAGATAGATTCTTCGGTCGCCAGGGTTTCAATCCATTTCATGGGAAATATTATCTTTTCAGGCACCGAGCCATTGCGAGTCGCTCCCTCACAATGACACGCAGGAGACTGCTTTTGGACCATAATGTCGGTATCAGATAATACCTCAACTTGAAGCCAATGGGCGAAGCTTGTCCCGGGCTTGAACCGCAAGAGGATTTTTCGTTCAGATTAATGAGAAATGAATTCATATGATTGAAATATCCATTCCAGGCCGTAACAAACTCAATTTAAAATATTTGGTTCTTGACTATAACGGAACGATCGCCCACAATGGTGAAATTATTGACGGAGTAAAAAACTGTCTTGTTGAACTGGCAGACAAACTAGAAATCCATGTCGTTACAGCAGACACTTTCGGAAACGCCCGCCTTTCTTTGGCCGATATTCCCTGCAAACTTCATCTGTTAGACAAATCCGACCAGGATTTGCAAAAGATGGAGTATGTCAAACGCCTTGGAAGTGATTTTACCATGTGCATCGGCAACGGACGAAACGATTGCCTGATGCTGAGAGAAGCCTGCCTGAGTGTCGCGGTTGTTTTAGGGGAAGGTGCTTGCTCAAAAGCTCTTCTTGAAGCGGATGTGATCTGCACGAGCATTGTTGCAGCCTTGGAACTGCTGCTCTTTCCGGCAAGACTTCGGGCCACTTTGAGAAATTGAAATTAATCTTATCCGTTACCCGCCAATTGACGACATCTGATCGCAAACTCGTGCCGTTGAATCGGTGGTCAGGCGGTGAGCCAACGGTTTTTGCCGAATGGCATTGATAATGATCTCTGCCAGTTCCTGATCTGAACACCCCCGTCGCAAAGGTCCCTTTAAATCTTCAAACCGGTCGGATAGCAGGCATGTCCTCAGACGGCCTTCCGCAGTAAGCCTGAGGCGGTTGCATTTCCCGCAAAAATGATGGCTCATAGCTGAAATCAAGCCTATTTCACCCTGGGCCCCTTCGATTTTAAACCGTTGGGCGGGTCCATCCCAGATTTCGTTCTCAATAGGAATAATCTTTCCCAGCGTTTTGAGCCGAACCATAATTTCGGGAGCCAAAATGGGCTGTATCGCCGACAAAGTGCTGCAACCGATCGGCATATATTCGATAAATCGAATATGAAACGGATATACCAGAGTCAACCGGGCCAATTCCACCAATTCATCATCATTGAACCCTGGCAAAACAACGGTATTGAGTTTAATGGGACTGAATCCCATGGAATGGGCTTTTATGATCGCTCTCCAAACCTTTTCAAAGCAGTCTTGACCCGTGATTTTTTTGAATTTATCACGACTTAAGGTGTCCAGACTGATATTGATTCTTTTGATACCCGCTTTTTCAATCCTTTCCAGGTTTTCTTCAAGCAAGACAGCATTCGTTGTCAGAGAAATATCCTGAATTCCTTCCATTTTTCTCAAAGATGTCAAAAAATCATAAATTCCTTTTCGCACCAGCGGTTCGCCACCCGTAACACGGATTTTATCGATTCCAAGGTTGATCCCAATTTGAGCCAAACGCAGGATTTCTTCATAACTTAAAATTTCCTTGTGGGATAATTTCAGGACCCGTTTACTGGGTTCACAATAACAACAATTCAAATTGCACCGGTCAGTCACGGAAATTCTGAGATAATTCAAAAGGCGGTTATAGGAATCGATAAGTCTTTTGTCGGGCAATTGCTGCTCCTTTATTCCAGCAAGTTAGAAAGAAAAATACCAGTTAATGAATTCAGTTCCGAAAAAAACATAAACCACGGCTCCAATGGAAAGGAACGGACCGAAAGGTACGGCCAGTTTTAAATTTTTTCCCTGAATCAGCATCACGATAATCCCAATGACAGTCCCGACCAATGAAGAGACAAAAATGGTAAAAAGCACCCCCTGCCATCCCACAAGAGCACCGATCATAGCCAGAAGTTTGACATCCCCGCCCCCCATTCCCTCTTTACCTGTGACACGAAAATAAAGCTCGGCAATGATGAAAAGAATTCCCCCTCCGGCCAGAATTCCCAGGAGGGAATCCCGAACAGATACGGTTGGAATCAGAAGGGCGGCAACAAAAAAAACAATTATTCCAGGAATCGAGATCACATCGGGAATAATTCGATGATCCATATCAATAAAAGTAATGACCACCAGGGTTGCAATAAAAATAAAATAAATAACCGCTTCCATGCCGGGTCCGAATTTTAAAAAAGTGCTCAGGGCGATCAATCCGGTCAAAAGCTCCACCGTGGGATAACGCAATGAAATATGGGCACTGCAGTTTCTGCATTTAGCCTTCAAAATGATATAACTGAGCACCGGGATATTATCATAAACCTTAATGGGATTGCCGCACCCCGGGCACATGGACCCCGGTGAAACAATGGATTTGGATTCAGGGATTCGATAAATGCAAACGTTTAAAAAACTTCCGATACACAATCCGAACAAAAAAATGAGTAAAAGCAGAAACCCGTAAGAAATCAACATGAATTTTTTCCCATGTGCACCGCACCGTTTATATGTTTAAGTTTCATATTCATTAATAACTCATTCTTGGACGCTAAACAATAGACACATACTAAAAAATGCAACATTGGTGTTGTCAAAGGATAATTTGGTGTTATACTAGCATTCCCTTAAGGGGTTTTCCAGCAGAGATTATTTTTTCGGCCAAACCAGCCATCTGCAAAAAAACCTGCAGAAGGGAATTAAATCATACAGGAGAAAAAATGGCAGAGACAGACAGAGACGATTTGATCACCATCCTTGAAGAAGAATATCCCGGGGATACTATTCCGACAATACTACCCATGATGCCTCTTCGGGATGTAGTAATTTTTAACGACATGCTGCTTCCCCTTTTTGTAGGACGGGAAAAGTCCGTAAAAGCTGTTGAGGAAGCAGTTTCCAAAGATAGATTCCTCCTTGTGGTGACTCAGAAGGATTCCGGGATTGAGAACCCGAAACCGGAAGAAATTTTTGAAGTTGGAACGGTCAGTCGAATTTTACGCATGCTGAAACTTCCGGACGGCAGACTCAAGGCACTTGTGCAGGGAATTTCCAAGGCTCGTATTATCAAATACATTCGAAAAAAAACCAGTTACCGGGTTAAAATTGAACTCATCAATGATCCTCCAATTCCTGAGATAACCATCAAAACCGAGGCATTAATGCGAAACGTTCGGGAAAACTCGGAGAAAATTCTTGCATTACGCGGAGAGCTGACCGGTGATGTTGTTCCTATCCTGGAAAGCATTGAGGATCCTGGCAAACTGGCAGATCTTGTGGCATCGAACCTGAGATTAAAAATTGACGAATCCCAGCTTTTACTAGAAATTGTCGATCCGGTTGACCGTCTGACGAAAGTAAATGATATCCTTTCAAGAGAAGTAGAGCTTTCTTCCATGCAGGCCAAAATCCAATCCGATGTCAAAGATGAAATTTCCAAAAGCCAGCGGGATTATTTTCTAAGGGAGCAAATGAGAGCGATTCACAAGGAGCTGGGAGAGCAGGATGAAAAATTTCAGGAAATAGAGGAGTATCGTAAAAAAATCAAGAAAGCCAAAATGCCTCCTGACGCCCAAAAGGAATCGGAAAAGCAGCTTAGACGCCTGGAACAGATGCATCCGGATTCGGCGGAATCATCCCTGGTGCGAACTTATCTTGATTGGCTCGTTGAAATGCCCTGGGGCAAAAGCACTCAGGATATTATAGATATTAAAAAAGCCAAAGAAATACTTGACAGAGACCACTATGGATTGGAAAAGGTCAAAGAGCGGGTTCTGGAATTTTTAAGTGTCCGGAAACTCAACCCAAAGACAAAAGGGCCCATTCTGTGTTTTGTCGGCCCTCCCGGTGTGGGCAAGACATCGCTGGGACAGGCAATCGCCAAGGCCATGAAACGCAAATTCGTGCGCATCTCTTTGGGGGGTATCCGTGATGAGGCTGAGATTCGGGGACATCGGCGAACCTATATCGGTGCTCTTCCCGGAAGAATTTTACAGGGTCTGAAACAATGCGGTACGAACAATCCGGTTTTTATGATGGATGAAATCGACAAACTCGGTGCTGACTTTCGCGGAGATCCATCCTCAGCCTTGCTTGAAGCCCTTGACCCGGAGCAGAACTTTGCTTTCAGCGACCATTACCTGAATATCCCTTTTGATTTGTCAAAAGTGATGTTTATCCTCACAGCCAATATGACCGATACCATTCCATCCGCCCTTTTGGACAGAATGGAGGTCATCAACATTTCAGGATACACGGAAGAAGAAAAAATGGCTATTGCCAATAATTTTTTGCTTCCCAGACAAATCAGGGAAAACGGGCTAAAACCCAAAAATATCGCTATCAGCCCCGGTGCCATGCTTCAGATAATTCAGGAATATACGTATGAATCGGGATTGCGGAACCTGGAGCGGGAACTGGGTTCCATTTGCCGCAAAGTGGCCAGAAAAATTGCCGAGGGCGAAAAAAGATTTTTCAAAATCAGCCAGAATGTGCTTCCGAAATACCTGGGGATACCCAAATACTTGCCTGAAATGGACAAGGATGAAAGTCAGGTGGGCCTGTGCACCGGTCTTGCCTGGACTTATACCGGAGGTGAAGTGCTTTATGTGGAAGCGGCTTTGATCGGCGGAAAAGGCGAACTGATCATGACCGGTCAGATCGGGGAGGTCATGCAGGAATCAGCCAGAGCAGCACTGAGTTACGCCCGGGCCAACCTTCCTGCCTTGGGAATTGATGAAAACATATTCGACAACCTGGACCTTCATATTCATGTACCGGCAGGAGCAATCCCCAAAGACGGTCCCTCTGCAGGGATTGCCATGGCAACAGCTTTGATCTCAGCATTGTCCAATAAACCTGTCAACAGCGAAGTGGCGATGACCGGTGAAATTACCTTAAGAGGTCGAGTTCTTCCGGTCGGCGGCTTAAGAGAAAAAGCTCTCGGTGCTTTGAGGGGAGGAATTAAAACAGTCATTATCCCTGAAAAAAACAGGAAAGAGCTTTCCGAAATTCCAAAAAATATTCGGCGAAAACTTAAATTTATTCCTGTCAATCACATGGATGAGGTACTTCCCATTGCTTTTGTAGAAGACCCGACCAAGACGGAATCCTAACAACCCCTATGAAAAATGAAAATTCTTGCAGTCGACACATCCACCCGCCATTGCAGTGTAGCAATCTGCCGGGATCTTGAACTGATAGCGGAAACGACTCTCTTCAGACGTCAGACTCACTCGAAACACCTGTTGGAAATGATCCATCAGACCGTTTCCTTGTCTGGTATCAAGATAGGTGAAATAGACGCTTACGCGGTCACACGGGGGCCGGGAAGTTTTACTGGCCTTCGTATCGGATTAAGTTGCGTCAAAGGGCTGGCTTATGCCCTTGACAAACCAGTGGTTTCCGTTTCAAGTTTGGAAGTTCTTGCCTACCAGGCAATAAACACTCCCATGGATGATCATTTGCTTATTTGTCCCATTCTGGATGCCAGAAAAAAAGAGATTTACTGTGCCGTTTTCAGCCACCTGAACACCACGCTGACCCAGGTAATCCCGGAAATGGTCCTCTCCCCTGAAAAACTATCTCGCCATATCCATAAACCCTGTTATCTTATAGGTGACGGCGCCGTGATGTACAAAGATTTATTGGCGACCTCTTTTAAAAACACCGTTTTTTTCGCACCCGCCCACCAAAATTATATCCGTGCCCACAACGTGGCGATTCTGGGTTTTAAAAGACTTATGAAGGGTGAGGCGGATAATCTTTTAAGGCTTGTCCCGGAATATATTCGAAAATCAGATGCTGAGCGAAATTTTCCTCAAATTCCTGCCTGATGATGATAGATCAGAATTGGACATGAGCGATTTCATTTCGAAAAATTCCAACAGGGTTACCTCTTATCAATGGGAACAAATTCACATTGATCCGGACCGCAATATTCCCCGATATATTTTGATTCAGGTCTGTACAATGCCGGTTTAGGAGCGGCTTCCGCAAATTGTTCCTCCAGAACATGGGTTGTCCAACCAGCGACTCTGGAGATGGCAAAAACCGGTGAGAAAAAATCCACGGGTATCCCCATGGAATAATATAAACTTGCACTGTAAAAATCCACATTCACGGGAAGATCAAGACCCTTTTCCCTCTTGAATGCTTCTTTAGCCGATTTTTCCAATTTTTTGGACAGTTCATACCATCGGGTATCACCAACCCGTTCTCCCATGCGTTTACTCATGGGTGCCAGAATAAATGCCCTGGGGTCGTCAGTCTGATAAACCGCATGACCCAACCCCATAATTTTTTTCCCTTCTTCGAGAGTTTTCTTCACATAAGGTTCAACGTTCTCAATAGACCCGATTTTTTTTAACATCTCCATAACCCGCACATTGGCTCCTCCGTGGAGGTCACCGGATAAAGACCCTACCCCCGCTGCTATGGAAGCATACATATGTGCTTTTGTGGAAGCCACCTCACGGGCTGCAAAAGTGGATGCATTAAAACTATGTTCCGCATGAAGCACCAGGCAAGTATCTAAAAATCTTGCCACTTCCTGATCAGGTATTTTTCCCTGGAGCATGTACAAAAAATTGCCTGCATGATTCAAATCCGAAGATGGTGAAATCACTTCTTCACCCTCACGAATACGTCCCCAGGCGGCCAAGACAGTCGGTAATTTGGCGACTAACCGAATCGCCATTCTCTGGGCCGCTTCCCGGGATTGATCCCGTATATCCGGATCATGGTGAGCCAGCAAAGCGACTCCTGCTTGAAGAATATCCATAGGCAAAGCATCATGAGGTCGGGTTTTGAGGGCTGCAACAACCTCCTGAGGAATGTTCCTTTCAGCCTTCAGCTTTTCCTTGAAAGCCTTTAATTCGTCCATGTCAGGAAGTTTTTCATTGATCAATAGATAAACGGTTTCCTCAAAACAAACCTTATCGGCAAGGTCCTGAATTAAATACCCTCTGTAGATCAGTTTTCCTTCCTGACCTTTAACATCACTTATTTTGGAACTGGCGATCACCAGACCTCTGAGCCCCGTGTTCAGAACCGGTTTACACTCTTCGACCATATCGGCTCCTTTCCTGCCATTGCCCATAGTTCACGATTCCGTTTTAATAGTCAATCCACATATCTGCTTCATTACCGCAATGCTGGCATACTCCCGTGCCTTTCACCTTTTTTTGATCTGATGCCGCTTCCTGTTTGGGTGAATCCTCTGATTTTTCAGCAAGGTCTTCGGGAAGTGAACAGGTGATAATCATTTCAGATTCATTTCCGCAATTTTCGCAATGGCATACTTTTTTGATGGTTTTGCTCATTACTTTTTCCTTTCTCTTGATTTTTCATCTGGTTACAAGCAATAATCTGATTCACTGTTAAACGCATATTTAGTCTTTTAAAATGGAATCTGATACAACAAATGTCAAGAGTTAAATAGAATGAATACATCACACCGAACAGCTACCATTTTTTACTGTGAAAACTCAAAAGACTGCCTTATTATTCTGAAAAGATCTTTTCGGCCGTATGATCCAAACCATTAAATGAGGAGTAAAAAAAATGAATCTTTCCGAATACTTCGAAAAAACAAAAGGCGTTGGAATTCTAGCAACGGCGGATTCTGAAGGCAAAGTGAATGCTGCAATATATTCCAGGCCCCATATTATGGAAGATGGAAGCTTAGCATTTATTATGCGTGACCGCTTAAGCCATGCCAATTTGAAATCCAATCCTCATGCCGCATTTTTGTTTATGGAAGAAGGGAGCGGTTACAAAGGAAAACGGCTTTATCTGACCCAAACGCGAGAAGAAGAAAACAGCGATCTCATCAAAGAACTTAGCCGACGTCCAAATCAATCGGGAGAAGAAACCCGGTCAAAAGAATCGAGGTTTCTGGTATATTTTAAATTAGACAAGGAGCTTCCTTTAATCGGACCGGGAAAATAATTGAACCGAACCCAAAACCCTTTTATCGCAACCAATTGATCTGGAGTTAACAAATTCTGAAACGTATCACGGCCAGGGCCGGAATCCATTTTGAGATTTGATTTTCTGGACTCCGGCCTTTTTAAGTTCAGAAAGCATTCCTTGAAAATCAAACCTGATCCAGAATGATGATATCTTCTTCAAATTTTCCGAACTGTTCCAGGCCGGTTTTTGTCACCAGATGGGTGTTTTCAATGCCCACAGCTCCGATATCCGGAAAAATCAGTTTCGGCTCTAAAGCCAATATCATCCCCTCTTCCAGCATCATTTGTTGCCCTTTTGCCAGAAAAGGATATTCATCTAATTCCAGGCCGACACCGTGGCCAACAAATCTGATCCGCCGGTTACCCGAACCCATGAAATATTGCTCAACCTCATTTTCTTTTACAAAACTCAACGCCAAATTATAGATTTCTGCTCCGGTAACACCCGGCAAAGCCTTCCTTTTGATATATTCCTGCAAAGCCAACATGGTATGATGGGCTTGATGGAGTTTAGCAGGAATCGATCCGATGCAAAAAATTCTGGTCTGGTCCGATATGTAACCATCGTGTACAAAAGCATAATCAACAAGAACCGGTTCATGAGGTGCGATCTTTTTATATCCGGCGCTCTGAGCGACGGCCGGACTAAGTCCCGCACCTCCGGTAGGTGAAGCCAAAAAACTTGGAACGGCAGCCGATGATCCCGCCATAATATGCCCGTAAAAAAGCTCTCCACCCCACATCCGCATCCTGACAATTCCCTGGTGTCCTCTTTTTCGCATTTCCGCCTCGATCTTTCCGGCAAACTCCACTTCAGAGATACCCACTTTGAGATAAAAGGGCACGGTTTCAAAAACTTCATCAGCCAGTTGCGCCGCCTTTTTAATTTTGGAAATCTCATAAGAAGATTTCACGGCCCTGGTACTGCGGATTAGATGTGAAACGTCTATAAATCGCGTTTCCTTGAAAATTTTCCGGTACCCTGAAAAAAGGTTTACCGGAATCACATCCAGTTCCATCCCCAGGGTTTCCGGAAAATCATATCCGTTTTCTTTCAAGAGATTGGGGATCTCTTTCTGACTTTTCAAAAAAACCACCTGCTCCAGAGGGCTTTCCGATTTGGCCCGGTTGAGATCTTTTGTGGCCATCAATACCGGTTCACCTTCTGCCGGCACATATAAATGCGCCTGCTGAATTGTGCCGGAAAAATAATAAAGATCAGCATTCTGGACAATAAGGGAGGCCTCGACGCCGCTTTCTTTCATTTTGTTTTTAAAAGATTTCAACCGGTTATCAATTTCGGATTTTGGGGTGGTTTTACCAACGGGATTATCCATAAGCGTCTTATCCTTTCTCGAATAAAAAGGATTCGGGGGTTTCGGTAATAAAGGAATGGGAAAAAACAGGAAGATCTTATCATAAAAAAAGGCAGAGGAGCTTTAAACATTCCTCTGCCTTCTATGGGTTTAAAAACAGTTACTGATGACCGTCTTTATTTTTATCGGCTTCTTCAGCACCCGCGGCATTGTCATCGGTCGCTTCCTGCTCTACAGGTATTTCCTGAGAACCCTCATCTTCCACTGCCTTGTTTTCATCAGCCTGGGCTTCAGCGGCGATGAGTTGTTCTTTATATCCCCTGAGATATTCGATCCGGTTTTGGATCATACCTTTCTGCTGCTCATCCATGTCCAGCTTTAACACATCCGTAAGGATTGCAATTGCAATATCTACATCCTTAACCGTCCCCCGGCTTGCAACCACGTTGGCTCTGTATTGCGAAATATGTTTTTCCATGGAAGTTAACCGGTATTTGACCAGATCTCGCTCATTTTTTGTCAAGGCAAAAGAGAGTGCTTTGTCCAGAGTGCCTTTGATCGCTTTCAGATCAGGGATGCCCTTGATGTTGAGAAGGCCGTCCGCTTGGTCCAGATAATAGTTAAAAACCAGGGGCAAAACTTCTTCGGCTTTATACACATCCTTAATGTTTTCCGGAGGTGCTACTCCGATGAGTCTTGCCAACACATCCTCTCCCATCGGAGCAAACCTTCCCTGCAATATTTCAATACCGTCTTCAACCGGCTTGATATAGTACTTGCCCTTATTGTTAAAACTATAACCGACCAACATTAAAATAATCAGTAAAACGCCTGCTGCTACAAGTTTTATCATTTTATCCATTGGATCAGAAACCTCCGTGTCAGTGGGTGGGGGTTCATCATGAGAAACGGCATTTTTCGGGCTTTTGTCCTCTTCATCTGTTTTTTCCGCCTCGGGTTTTTCCGAATCCGGAACACCTGTTTGCTCTTGTGCTCCTTCGGCCGATTCCGAACTTTCCGGAACTATTTCCGGGGCGACCTCTTCAGGAACTTTTTCTTCTGCAACCGGGGTTATCGGTTGAGCAGGTGAAGGCGGGATTTCAAATTGTCTAAAAAGAAGCTCCCTGATGCGAGCGGCCTCTTTTGGATCATCTGTTGAGATTAATGGCGGTGCGGTAAAATTTTCTTTTCCGGCTTCCAGATTTTTAACCAACACGGCGCCCGGCTGAGATTGAAAAAACTTTCTGGCCATAATTTCTTTATAATCCGCCTGTTTAACTTCCTTTTTCTCGACAGGCAGCGCCGGTTTCTCCTCTGTAGGCTTTTCCTTTATGGGCTTCTCATGCAAAATTTCCTTTTCCGCTGGTTTTTCCACCTTTTCAGGTTCCTGAGGTTTCTCCGGTGGGGAGGTCAAATCAATTTTTCTGAATAACAGCTTTTTGAGTCTTTCCGCTTCCTTTTGATCCGAGGTTGCAATCAAAGGAGGAGCGGTAAAAGCATCTTCCTGAATCATAACCGACTTGTGAGGACTTTTAGCTAAAATTTCAGGCGAAGGCGGTTGATAAAACTTTCTGGCCATAATTTCCTTATAATCCGCCTTTTGGACCTCTTTTTTCTCAACAGGCTTTTTCGCCTTCTTGTCTTCCTGAGGCTTTTCAGGTTTTTCAATTTTACCGGGTTGTTCAGCCGAGGGTGTCAAATCAATTTTTTTGAACAAAAGTGCCTTCAACCGCGCGGCTTCTTTTTTATCGGTGGTGGAAATAATCGGTGGGAACGTGTATTTTCTTTGTTCGGGCTCTACCCTGAAAAGTTTTTCAGGTATTTCTCTCTCAAATCTTTTAAAAATCAGATCTTTTAATTTGAGGTCTTTATCAGAAGCTGTTTTTTTTGCAGGCGCCTTTTTCTTTGCCTCGACTTTCTGGTCTGGTTTGTCTTTTGTTACGCCTTTTTTCTTGGCAACCTGTGATTTTTTATCCTCATCCTTTTTTTTGGATGTAGTCTTTTTCTTTTTGGAGGTCGATTTGATCAAACTTTTCTTTCCCATATTTTACCCCTTTGCGGATTAAACAGCTTGAAAAGGTTTTGTGAAAGACAGTACCTTCACCTAATTAAAACGCATTCCCTATATCGAATCATGTTGATTTTGTAAACAATTTTTTCCTAATACCGGTCAGCGTCACCTGTTGGGCTGATTGAATATGGTGCTGCTTGTAGTAAAAGTCTTAGCAACCTCAAGGTCATTTAGGCCTTTTCCCTGCTTGGTGATTGTCATACCAGTCGGAAGAGCCTGAGTGGGTGTTTTTTGGGCTTTGTATACCGTCATGGGATAAATTTGTACGATCAGCATCCCGGTCAGCATGAGAACACAACCGGTAATCCCCCTGTACCCAATGACTTCTCCAAGAATTAACCAGCCGAAAATTGCACTGAATACCGCCTCCAGACTAAGTATGATTGCTGCATGAATGGCAGGTGCATCTTTTTGGGCAACAACCTGAAGTGTATACGCCGTCCCGACCGATAATATTCCGCCATACAAAATGGGAATAGCCGCTCCCTTAAGCCCATCAGGGGTAAGGGTTTCGGTCATACCCGCACCGATCAGGCTTAAAACCGCACAAACAGTGAATTGGGCACATGCCAGCTTGATAGTGTCCAATTTTGGAGATAACCGACTTAAAATAAGTACATGAACAGCCCAGAAAACAGCCCCCAATAGAACCCAAAAATCTCCCGGAGCAAGAGTGAACGACTCTGTAACGCTTAACAGGTAAAGGCCTCCTGCCGCAAGCCCAGCCCCCAGCCATCCCCCCAGACCGAGACGAATTCCCCAGAAAAATCCAAAAATCGGCACAAAGATCACATAAAGCCCTGTGATAAAACCGGCTTTTCCTGCTGTCGTGTAAACGAGTCCGACCTGTTGAAGGGTAGCACCGGCAAAAAGAACCACACCGGCTATCAACCCTCCGCGCATTAATGCTGAAACGGATTCCTGGATATCTGTTTTTTTCCTGTTTCGCCACCGGATCACCGGCAAAAGCACCAGAGCACCAAGAGCAAACCGGATGCCGTTGAACGTCAAGGGCCCGACGTGGTCCATTCCCACACGTTGAGCCACAAATGCACTTCCCCAAATCGCGGCAGTCAACAACAACATCAGATCCGCTCGGTATATCTTATTTTTCATATGATTTTTTCCGTTACTCAACCATTGGCCGGACTTCCTCTTTAAGCATGCAGCAAGCCACCCGGTATTTCGGCAAGCCATTTTCGTCATAACAGATATTGTGCGGCTGAATCATTTTGTTCATCACACACCCTTCGGGTATGGTTAACCTGAACAGGTCCGTTTCGTTAATTCTTGGCATTGCCAGAATCTGATCTCTTTTCATCTCAAAACCATGGATCGGATAATCCTCACACAGCGGGCACCGGTAAACTCTGCCATTGGGAAAAACAAAATAATTATTCGCCACAAGTCCTGCGCATTCAAAAAGCTCATCAGCATTCAGATATACCTTGGGATAGGTAACAATCATTCCGAGATCCGCCACTTTTTCAGCCACTTCGGGTATTGTCCCGATCCACCGCTCATACGGCACCTGAAGCTCTTCTGCTTTTGATTTTATGGAATATGCAGTTTTGCCGCGAATGCCGATCACCTGGATAAAAAAACGCTCTATACCCAGATCCTTGAGCAATCCTGGCATGCGGTGCAATTCATGAATATTGGCCATGCTTACAGTATAAATAAGACTGGTATGAAACCCTTTTGAAACAGCCCTTCGAATACCGGAAACACATGTTTTAAAAGAACCTTTGCCACGGATAGGATCATTTGTATCAGGATCGGGACCATCCAAACTGAAACTAAAATATTCCACATCGTCCGGCCCTATTTTATGAAGAATATCATGAAACAAATACCCGTTGGTATCTACCGTCACCGAACCAAAACCAAGCCTTCCGGCCTTTTTAATCGCCGTGGACAAATCAGGGTGAAGGGTGGGTTCACCCCCGAGAAAAATGAGATTGACATCCCCTTCCGGCTTTGAAAATACCTGCATCCAGGCTTCAATGGTAGAAAGTGGTAACATCTTTTTGCCGTGCTGATCGGGATTGATATAGCAATGACGACACGTCAGATTGCACTGGGTGAGGATATGAAAGAAAATATTGGTGGCATTTTTGGAAAAAGATACTGTCCTTCTCAGGTTTGTGCGTTTTTCGACGTTAGTTTTTGAAGCTGCTTTTTGCATTTTATTAACTCATCATTGGTAAGCCGCAATCTGACGGAAGTATATTCGGCAAAAATTTTATACAGAAACAACAATAAATCGGTTCGTTCATCCGTGCTGGGCAACCGTTCCCTGGCGGAAGTATCCACCGCCAGACACATGGTTTTCTCCAGTGCATATACCGAAGCCGACCTTCCCCGGCTTTCAATAATTCTCATTTCACCGAAAATTTCTCCGGCCTTATCAAGTGTCGCGATAACAATTCCGTCCTTGACGATCTTAACGCTGCCTGAAATAAGAATATACAACCATGGATCATCATCACCTTCCTGAATGATCATTTCCCCCGGTTCATAGGTTCGAATGCGACTTAGTCGCAACAAACTTCCAAGTTTTTGGGCTTCAAAATGATGCAAACCGGGAATGGACATCAAAATCTGAATATTTTTGACGTTTTCCTGCAGGTATTTTGTTTCAATCATTTTTACCCCTATTCTGTTTAACCGATTTCAAGGCAATCTTTACTTAAAAATTCATCGAACTCCACGGGATAACAGCCGTCAAAGCAGGCTTTGCAAAAATGGCTTTCAGGATTTTCAAATCCTGTTGCATCCAGCAACCCTCTCAGACTGAGGTAGGCCAGGGAATCCAGACCAAGAAAACCTCGGAGATCCTCAACGGATTTACTGGCGGCAATCAATTCACCTCGGGTGGAAAAATCGATTCCATAATGGCATGGATGCCGATGGGGAGGTCCTGCCACACGCATATGGACTCTTTTGACCCCCAACTCGCGAAGGGCTTTGACGCGGGTCTTGGCAGTAGTCCCGCGTATAATGGAATCTTCAATAATAATAATGTCTTTTCCCTTCAGCAAATCTCTGACAGGATTCAGTTTAACTCTCACACCAAAATCGCGCATGCTCTGCGAGGGTTGAATAAAGGTCCTTCCCACATAATGATTGCGAATCATCCCCATTTCAAACGGAATACCGGATTCTTCGTGGTAACCCAGGGCGGCATAGTTTCCTGAATCCGGAAAAGGCATAACCAAATCGGCATCTGCCGGTGATTCTTTTGCCAATTGTTTTCCGTGAGCTTTTCGGACCTGGTAGACATTTTTTCCGGAAATGGTGCTGTCAGGGCGTGCAAAGTAGATAAATTCAAAAATACAAAAGGATTGTTGTGTTTGAACGGATGGCTTGATGCTTTTGACACCGTCATTGCTGATAATGACGATCTCACCGGGGTCCAGTTCACGAATCAGTTCAGCCTGAACCAGATCAAGGGCACAGGATTCCGATGCCAGGATATAACTTCCGTTCAGTTTACCGAGACACAGAGGTCGAAAGCCGTTGGGATCCTTGATACCTATAATCTCTCCTTTATTGGTCAGGACGATAAAAGAAAATGCCCCTTTCAACCGTTCAACCGTTTTCACCAAAGCTCCTTCAAAACCATATTTCAGGTTTTTGACAATGAGGTGAAGAAGGATTTCGCTGTCCATGGTGGTTTGAAAGATTGAACCGGCTTCCTCCAGTTCTTTTTTCAGGGTGTGGGCATTCACCAGATTTCCATTATGAGCTACTGCATAGGATCGTTTTCTGTGATGGACAACAAACGGCTGGGCATTGTTGAGAATTGAACTTCCGGTGGTCGAGTATCGCACATGTCCGATTGCACTTGTCCCCTGGAGCTGATCCAAGTGGTCCTCAACAAAGACATCCGACACCAAACCCATTCCTTTGTGAGAAAGAATTTTACCATCCTGCACAACAGCAATGCCTGCACTTTCCTGCCCACGATGCTGAAGAGCGTAAAGACCAAAATAAGTGAGTTTCTCGGATTCCTGATGATTATGAATACCGAATATACCACATGCTTCACGGGGTTTATCGAAATCCGTCATGATTCTTATTCCTTAGTTACCTGTATCACTATGATATTCCTGAAGAGTTTTAACAGAAAGTTCATTTTCCTTCAACGCCGTGATGCCCCGGCAAATCGCCAATGCCCCGGCAATGGTGGTTGTGTATGGCAGCTGAAACTTTAACGCAGCCCTCCGGATCTGATAACCGTCACGCCTGGCATCATTGCCGGTTCCGGTGTTGATCACAAGCTGTATTTCCCCGTTTTTGATGGCATCCACCACATGAGGACGTCCCAGGGACACCTTATTCACCATATGATTTTTCACTCCATGGGATTTCAGAAAATTTGAAGTCCCGGCAGTGGCCACGATGTCGAATCCAAGCTTTTGAAATTGAGCAGCTACCGGTAAGACAGCATCCTTGTGGTTATCCTTGACACTGATAAAAACGGATCCCTGATCGGGAAGACGCTGCCTTGCACCGAACTGTGCTTTGGCGTAGGCAATCCCAAACTCCGTATCGATTCCCATGACTTCTCCCGTAGATTTCATCTCGGGCCCCAGCAGGGTATCGACATCCGGAAATCGATCGAATGGAAGCACGGCTTCTTTAACCGATACATGCTTTGGAATAATCTCGCGATTCATCCCCAAATCGTCCAGTTTCCTTCCCAGCATCACTTTGGTGGCAACCTTGGCCATCGCAATTCCGGTGGCTTTACTGACAAAAGGAACCGTTCTTGAAGCTCTGGGGTTAACCTCCAGAACAAACAGCTGATTTCCCTTGACCGCATATTGGACATTCATCAGCCCGACCACCTTTAATTCTTTTGCCATGGCTTTTGTTGCCTTGGCAACTTCCTCGAGTATTTCTTGTGGTACACTATAAGGCGGAATCACACAAGCCGAATCACCTGAATGGACACCTGCTTCTTCAATATGCTCCATAATGCCTCCAATGATCGTCATGCTTCCATCGGAGATAGCATCCACATCCAATTCAAGGGCGTCCTCCAGGAACTTATCAATGAGGACCGGATGTCCTGCCGAAGCCATAATGGCCTGTTCGGTAAATTTTATTAATTCCGTTGAGTTGTAAACAATTTTCATGGCTCGTCCACCAAGGACATACGATGGGCGAACAATCACAGGATAACCGATCTTTTCAGCCACAACAACGGCTTCATCAACGCTCATGGCCGTATCATTATCCGGCTGAATCAATCCCAGCTTTTTTAGCATGGCTTGAAACAGTTTACGGTCTTCGGCCATATCGATACTTTCCGGCTGGGTTCCGATGATCGGAACCCCTGCTTTGTGAAGGCCCTTGGATAAATTCAACGGGGTCTGTCCTCCAAATTGAACAATAACACCATCGGGTTTTTCAGTCTCGACAATATGGAGGACATCTTCATGGGTCAAGGGCTCGAAATAGAGCTTGTCGGAAGTATCATAGTCGGTGCTGACCGTCTCCGGGTTGCTATTGACCATGATACTTTCCACCCCTTCTTCACGAAGAGCGAAAGAGGCATGGACACAACAATAATCAAATTCAATTCCCTGACCTATCCGGTTGGGCCCACCTCCCAGAATCATCACTTTCTTTCTGTCCGAAACCCGTGCTTCATCTTCCATCTCATATGTCGAATAATAATAAGGAGTCGCAGCTTTAAATTCAGCAGCACAAGTATCCACCAGCTTATACACGGGCCTGAGCCCCATGCGTTTTCTTCGGGCTTTAATCTCCTCCTCGGAAGTTTTGGATAAAAAACCCAATTGCACATCGGAAAACCCCCAGGATTTTGCCTTACGCAACTGCTCATCTGAAAAGCCCTCACCAGCCCTTTCGATTTCCGTTTCCAGATCAACGATTTGCCGGATCTGATGGATAAACCAGGGATCAATGGCTGTGAGTTTATATATTTCATCAACATCCATGCCGTTTAACAGGGCCTGGCGTATATAAAAAATACGTTGAGAATTGGCAACGGCCAGTTTTTGTTTGATCTCAGCCAAACTGGAGAAATGATCCTGAAAATTTTTCAGGGTTTGAGTCTCCTTACCATCAGCGCCTAAGCCGTGGCGGCCGATTTCCAGAGAACGAAGCCCCTTTTGGAGTGCCTCCTTGAACGTTCGGCCGATGGCCATGGTTTCTCCAACAGATTTCATGGATGTCGTCAGCAAATCCGAAGTTTCGGGAAATTTTTCAAAAGTCCACCTGGGGATTTTTACAACACAGTAATCAAGGGTCGGTTCAAAAGAGGCTAAGGTTTCTCCCGTAATATCATTGGGAATTTCATCCAGGGTGTACCCGACCGCAAGTTTGGCAGCAATTTTTGCAATAGGAAAGCCGGTGGCTTTTGAAGCCAGCGCGGAACTTCTTGACACCCGGGGGTTCATCTCTACCACAATCATTTCACCTGTTTGGGGATTGATCGCAAATTGCACATTGGAACCTCCGGTGTCTACCCCAATTTCTCTGATGATTGCAATTGAAGCATCCCGCATAATCTGGTATTCACGGTCGCTCAAAGTCTGAGCAGGGGCAACGGTGATGCTGTCGCCGGTGTGAATACCCATGGGATCAAGATTTTCAATGGAACAGATGATCACGACATTGTCATTGTGATCCCGCATGACTTCCAGTTCGTATTCTTTCCAACCCAGAACGGATTCCTCCAGCATCACCTGACCAATCATACTTGCATCGATACCAGCCTTTGCCCATACTTCCAGGTCTTCGGCATTATAGGCCACTCCTCCGCCTGTACCGCCCAATGTAAACGCAGGCCTGATGATTATTGGAAAACCGATATCCGCCGCTATTTCACGAGCCTGCTCCATGGTGGTGGCTATTCCGCTTACCGGAACCCTTAAGCCGATTTTGGCCATGGCCCGTTTGAACAGATCACGATCTTCTGCCTTTTGGATGGATTCAGTGTTTGCCCCGATCATTTCCACACCGAATTTGTCCAGAACACCCATTTTAGCAACTTCAATGGCGGTATTTAATCCTGTCTGACCTCCCAAAGTTGGGAGAAGCGCATGGGGGCGTTCACGCTCAATAATTGCAGCAACAACTTGCGGTGTTACCGGTTCTATGTAAGTTCGGTCCGCCATTTCGGGATCGGTCATAATCGTAGCGGGATTACTGTTCACCAGAATAATTTCGAAGCCTTCTTCCTTCAATGCTTTGCAAGCCTGAGTCCCTGAATAGTCGAATTCACAAGCCTGGCTGATAATGATGGGTCCGGCCCCGATAATCAAAATTTTGCTGATATCAGTGCGTTTGGGCATAGTTGTTCTTTTGAGTTTTTTGGTATTTTTGAAAGTTCACG
Source organism: uncultured Desulfobacteraceae bacterium (assembly GCA_964478625.1). Classification (GTDB taxonomy): domain Bacteria; phylum Desulfobacterota; class Desulfobacteria; order Desulfobacterales; family SKZT01; genus SKZT01. The sequence continues at coordinate 16,619 of CAYZJH010000017.1, read as the reverse complement.
GATTTATTACCCCTTAATTGGGTCCGAATTTGAATGAATCGAGCTTAATTCATCAGTCTTTTGAATTCAGAAAACAGATATGAAGCATCATGAGGTCCGGGGGAAGCTTCAGGATGATATTGCACTGCAAAAAGTGCCAGTTTCTTGTGCCTGAATCCTTCCAACGTATTGTCATTGAGATTGATGTGGGTAATTTCCACATCATTTTTATCCAGACTATCAATGTCCACTGCAAAACCATGGTTTTGCGAAGTGATTTCCACCTTTCCCGTAATCAGGTTTTTTACCGGCTGATTTACTCCGCGATGACCGAATTTGAGCTTGAATGTCTTCCCTCCCATTGCAAGCCCTATGAGCTGAATCCCCAGACAAATTCCAAAAATTGGGCGATACCCCAAAAGATTTTTTATGGTATCGACCGCATAATTGAGGGGTTCGGGATCACCGGGGCCGTTTGAAAGAAAGATTCCGTCCGGCTCCATGGCCTTTATGGTGTTAATGTCGGTATTGCCGGGAACTACAACCATCTCACAGCCGGCCAGATCAAGATTTCTTAAGATATTATATTTTATGCCAAAGTCGAAAGCCACCACTGACTTTTTTATTTTTCGATATTGCCAGACAGAATCGGTCAAAGATTCGCCTTCGGCCAGATAGACAGGTTTTGAATCCGCCCATCGGTAAGGTTTTTGTGTAGATACCACGCTGGCAAGATCCTGTCCTTGCATGGAGGGAGTTTTTTGGACTCTTTTGAGCAAAGATTCCGGATCAAGGTCGATGGTCGATGCAATGGCCCGCATGGCTCCCCGGGTTCGAAGATGCTTGGTTAGAGCCCTCGTATCAAACTCTTCAAGACCTAAAATCCGCTGACCTTTTAAATAATCCGCCAAACTGGCTGTAGAGCGGTAATTGCTTGGAAACGCCTGGTATTCCCTCACCAAAAATCCGGAAACCTGAATCCGGTCCGATTCCACATCATCAGGATTCACTCCGTAATTTCCAATCAACGGATAGGTCATAACAACCATCTGACCCCGGTAAGACGGATCCGTAAGCACTTCCTGGTACCCGCTCATGCTTGTATTGAAAACCAATTCTCCCCAGGTTTCACCATGACCCGTAAAACTCCGGCAGGGAAAGGTTTTTCCATCTTCAAGAACTAATAACGCTTTCATTTTTTCTCATTTCAGCTGTCTGTCAACTCACCGGTGAAATTTATATCCGATTTCAAAGCCACTCGGGTTGAAAATGTAAAAAAAACAACGAGTTTTGAACGATTTCTCAATTTCCCCAAAAGCATAAAAAATATTTATATTCAACACGCAAAAAATTGTCAATGAATCCCTATCCGATGGGCACGTTTTCCACAAGATTCCAGATACCACAGGGGCATACACCCGCACAGAAACCGCATCCGATGCAACGGTTTGCATCCACCACATATTCATAATCTTTACCCTCCAGAGCCTTTCTACTGATAGCCCCTTCGGGACAGATTGTTTCACACATGCCGCAATCGCGGCATGCCCCGCATGATGAACACTGGGAGCCACACTGGCTGATATTTTCAAATTGTGTGATCCTGGGATCAAAATATTCCAGGGTGATGCGCCTTTTGTCAATCATCCGGCGGGTGTCAGTTTCAGGGCGTTTTCCTTCAAGTATTTCGGAAATGGCCTTAGCCGCCTTTCGGCCCGCTCCGATGGCATCGGTTAACAATCCGGGCCTGACCGCATCTCCTATGGCAAAAACCTTGGAATTGGTGGTCTGGAAATATTCATTAACTACGATATATCCTTTTTTGACCGCAACGCTTTCAGGAAGAAATTCCAAATCAGGGACATCGCCGATAGAAATAAATACGGTATCGGCCGGTAAAATTTCTCCGGATTGCAGCACTACACCTTGATCTGTTATTTCTTTGGTAAAACAAGGCCATTTGAATTTCGCTCCGACAGATTCGGCTTCATCACGCTCTTTTCCAAATGACAAGGGTTGCTGGATATCGATGAGTGTGATATCTTGCGCACCGAGTCTATGGGCCTCGGTTGCAACATCGCATCCCACATTGCCTGCTCCGATGATCACCACTTTCTTTCCTACCTTAATTTTGTCTGACTTTGCTTTTGCCAGAAAATCATTGGCGGCAATCAATCGTTCCTTCCCCGGGATCGGTAAAATGCGGGGTTTTTGGGCACCGACTGCGATTACAATAAAATCATAATCATCCTTAAGGCGCTCCATTTCTTCTTTTTGGAGTTTCTGACGAAGATTCACTCGGGGGATTACCTTTGCAATCCGCTCCAGTTCCTTGTCCACGATTTCTCTGGGTATCCTGCTTTCAGGAATCATGGAAGTAATTTTACCACCCAGGGTTTCAGACATATCGTAAATGACGGTTTGATGTCCCTTTTGGCGCAACTGCCAGGCAACCGACAGCCCTGCAGGTCCCCCCCCGATCACTGCGATTTTTTTCCCGGAATCAGGGGGCAATTCAGGCAGCCTGGCCTCTATACTGGCTTTTCCCAGCTGAGTAATATCCACCGAAGGCATACCTGAAATCTGGCGGGTACACGATTGCATGCACAGATTCGGACACAGATAGCCGCAGACAGTTGCAGGAAAAGGCGTGTAAGCCAAAGCCAAATTTACCGCCTCATCCACACGGCCCTCCCGGACAAGACGCCACCGGTCATGCACAGGAATACCCGTTGGGCAGGAGGCTTCACAGGGTGCGGCATATTTACGATTTTCCCAGACCGGCACAAATCGCCTGAGATCACCGGTTACAATCAGCGGAATGGGACTTCGGTCAATGTCGGTCAGATCGCCGATCAGTCCACCTGCCCCAAGCTCTTTGTCCCATACCTCGGCTCTATAGGATGAAATGGAACGTCTCTGGTGGGAAAATCTCTCCATGGGACTTCTGGCTGCCAGAAGCTGCCACTCACTTCTTTCCGAAAGCAATTCAAAAAGTTCGGTCCGTCTGATTCGCTCCAGAAATATTCTCAGGTGGGTGGTCAGCCACTTCCAGTCAGTATCGTCAATGGGAACGGCTTTGGCATCCACCTGACTGTAGCCGCCATGGGCTCCGCGGAAAAATACCTTTCCGCCCACCATTCCTACGAAAGGACGATATCCCAGGATATTTTCAGGCGTTTGGGCTTCAATACCGCAAACCACTGCTATACCCCCTGCCATAAATTCTCCGAAATAATCCCCCACTGAACCCAGAACCCACAACTCGGGGGGATCGAAGCGCGGATTGGCTTTGGTCATGGTCATGCCTCTGGCACCGACATTTCCGGCAATATAAATCTTTCCCTGAGCCATCGCATTGGCGACACCGTTTCCGGCATGGCCGTGAATCACAATTTTGGCACCTGCATTTAACCATCCCACATCATCGGATCCCGGACCCATGACCTCAATAAAAGTATTGGGAAATCCCATCGATCCCAAGCGCTGTCCCGGATGCCCCACAACCCTAATATGCACGGTGTCATTTCCTGCTTTCCACAAACGACCGCCGATCCCATGTTGACCACAGGCTTTGATCTCGATATACCTGTGGCCATGAACCACGGCATCCTGAACCTTTTCCTCCAATACCCGGGAGTCGATTCTTATCCCGTTTTCCTTTCCTGAAATGACATAAAATTGCTTATCCTGCATGGAGTCTCTCCTGTTTACCCTGTGCGGTAACCTTGAATGTTACACCACATATTTAATAGACAACCGATCCGCCGCCGCTTTATCACTGATACCCAAAGCATCGGACATGCCGATGGGTAAGGATGTGGATCGCCCCAAAGGGGCTACGATTTTTTTAAGTTCCGTATCAAAACTTAAAAACACATCCACCACGCGTTCCGCCACTTTTTCCATATCCAGGCGGCGGTATAGACGCGGATCCTGAGACGTAATTCCCTTGGGGCAAAGACCGATGTTGCAGATGTTGCAGCGGTCGGACTCTGAGCCCAGGCACCCGGCAGCAGCCTGCATAATATATTTTCCAATATGAACTCCGCTGGCCCCCAGCATAATCAGCGCAGCAGCATTGGCTGCCAGATTTCCGTTTTTTCCGATACCCCCGGCGGCAAAAAGGGGGATTTCATTTTGTTTACCTATGGCACAAAGGGTCAGATAAGCATCCCGAATATTACTGGCAATAGGATGTCCCATATGGTTCATGGAAACATTATAGGCCGCTCCCGTGCCTCCGTCTTCACCATCAATGTTTAATCCAGCCGCATAGGGATTTCTGGACAGATTATTTAAAACGGCTAAAGCAGTGGATGTCCCTGATATCTTTGGATATACGGGCACCCTGAATCCCCACGCCATATACATGGACTGGATCATCTTGGCAACGGATTCCTCGATGGAATACTTTGTCTGGTGCGTCGGCGGACTTGGAAGACTCACCCCTGAAGGAACGCCTCGTATGGCCGCAATCAACTTGTTGACTTTGTACCACATCAACAGTCCACCGTCTCCGGGTTTAGCTCCCTGACCGTATTTAATCTCCACGGCACACGGATCCACCTTCATCTCCGGAATTGCATGGATAATTTCGTCCCACCCAAAATATCCGCTGGCAATCTGCAGGATCACATATTTTAAAAACCGGCTTCGAAGCAGCCGGGGAGGACATCCTCCCTCACCGGTACACATGCGCACCGGCATTTTAAGCTCCTCATTAAGATAAGCCACACCCATTTGAAGCCCCTCCCACATGGGGGGGGACAAGGCTCCAAAAGACATGGCTCCGATGATCAAGGGATAAATTTCCCGCACAGGAGGAATCCATCCGTTGGACTGTAAGGCCTTGAGCTGATCTTCGGGGGATAAAACCCGTCCGAGAAGAGTCCTCAGTTCGAACTCATGTCGCCCTGCATCCAGGGCCGGATCGGTCAGCATGGAAATACGGATAAATTTGATCTGATCCAGAATGCCTCCCGGAACATTTCTTCGCCCTCCCCTGCTCCTGGGTGTTCCTCCACGGTTAATATGAAATTTGAGCTTGTCCGTCTCATCGGTTTTCATGGGAATGATCGCATCATTCGGGCATACCATGTTACACACGGCACATCCGATACACGCATAAGACGGATCGGTTTTCTGGCGGATTCCATTATAGACTTTATAAAAAGTTGAAGGTTTTTCAGTGAAGTTTACAGGATTTTCAACAATTCTTTTTCGAAAAACCCCCAATTCTATGGCATGGACCGGGCACACGGCTGTGCATTGACCGCACAGGGTGCATTTTTCCTTGTCCCACAGAATTTGCCATGGAAGATCCTTAACCGCTAGTGTAGATGGGGCAATGGCTGAGTTTGACGACATATTTTAACCTCCTGTCGATCCGGCCCGACAACGGCCATATCAAGATACATTGGTTGAAAGTCCTTGGTCTTATCCCGATCCTCGATAGCAGCATCCAAACCGCATATCTCGGATGCAAAAGCATACATTCCCGGCCTTCCTCCGACTACCCCGGGACGAAGTTTTTTTCTATCCTGAACCATAAAGAGGGTGTGGTCCGGGATACTTCCGATGACACAGTTGGGACCATCGATGATCAGTTTACGGCAACTCCGTTTTATATAACGAAGAAAATCTCCGTCCGGATGCTTTTCCAGATCCTCATCCTGAAGTGGAGTAATGATATGTTTGTAAGCCTCCAAGCCTAGCCTGAGCTTTTTGAACGTGTAATGCAAAATATGCGTAAAAACCTCAGAATCGGACTGATAGCCCATATACCCGGGATACCCTCGTGACATCAAATACTCCTTGATGGGAATGAATGCCGTGTTTTCACCATTGGTCATGGTGGAATAGCCCCTAAGAAAAAACGGATGGCAGGCATATAAATTGATGGCATAGTTCGTGTTCTGACGTCCCTGAGCCATAATGATCCTTGCACGCAAATCCTTGCGGTCAAGCTGAAGGTGTCTGGCAACCGCCATGGGATCCCCGATCTCTTTGATCATGATCACATCAGGCCAGAAAGAGAAAACAATCATATCATCTTCTTCCTCACCCATCTTCCGCAACTCAAGACGGGTTTCCACCAGTTTTTCATAGATCTTTTCCTGACCGTAGTTATCCCATTCTTCGGGGAGTTCATACGCACGAATCAGATATATCGCCCTCCTGGGAACTCCGGGAGGCGGATTTTTGGCCACCTTGATCGACATCTTGAACTTGGTCATAAACCCCTTGTCCATCATATGCTTATCAAGACGCCGAAGCCCGGATTCGGTAAATATTCCGGATAGTATCGGCGCATCTTTCATTTCTTCAAACGGGCCGGCAAGATCTCGCATAAACAATCCCACCCCAGAGCCATCATGGCCTTCTTTCATAACATTCAAGGCATCTATGGCAACCATGGGAGAAAGCGGCTCGTCACTGGTGATGGCAAATAATCGGCACATATATTTTCTCCTTATTATTTCTACAAAAATGTAACCTATTTGTTACATAAAAGTAATAAACAGGCCGCGAGTATTTCGATTCATGATGAATAAGCCCGAAAAAAGGGCCTGAATCCAACCGAATACGGATTCCATGCAACTTTTGAGCCATATTTACAAGCACACGGATGATCGCCGGCAAAACCGTTTTGCTCTTCCTCTTCACAACATTTTAAAGGGATCTGATTATAAGTTTTTTGAAAACCGAGAAGAAAAAAAGGGAGGGACAACAGGTTGATTATTCATGCTCCGCTTATCCCTGAAGCCTGTCTTTCTGAAACTCTTTTAAATATATTTACAATATATCGGGAGAATATTCAACTTTAATTAACGGCTGAGGGAATTTTCGGTCAGGTCATTTTCGGATTCCGAATGACCAAAGGAAACCGATCTGAAAAAATATGACAAATTTGTAAATGTCGCATCACTTGAAAAAATGTTTCCAGACTTTTCGGATGATTTTTCGAAGTTTCAAAAAGCGGTTCCTGGTCACGACGGCACTTTTATTTTGAAGGCTGAGCCGGTGGGCCATGGCCCGATAGGTCAGATAGCCGTCGCGAAGGATGTGAGCGGTTTGATCATCGATAATTCCGGTGCGGTTCAATGCATTCAGGATACGAACATTGTCGCTCCGGTAAATAATTTCAGGATATTCATGGGCATGCAACAGAGCCAGGTATTGCACGATAAATTCAATATCCACCATTCCCCCGGCACCCTGCTTCAAATCAAATTTATCCGGAACAGGTTTCAGGTGTTCCCGCCGCATCCGCTCACGCATATCGCAGACTTCCTTGCACAGCCTGGATTGATCACGATGCCGGGAGAGAATACTTCTTCGAATGTTTTCAAATCGATTGACCAAAGCTTCATCTCCGGCAATGGCTCTGGCTCGAACCATAGCCTGATGTTCCCAGGTCCAGGCATCATTTTTTTGATAATCGGCAAATGCATCAATATGACTCACAAGCAGACCGGAACTCCCGCTGGGTCTGAGCCGCATATCCGCCTCGTATAAAAACCCTGCCCGGGTATGAGCGGTCAGAATATGCAACACCCTTTGTCCAAGTCGGGTAAAAAACTGGGAGTTATCAATCGGTTTCTTGTTTCCTTTTGTAAAATCCGGAGTTCCCGAATGCAAAAACACCAGGTCGATATCACTGGAATAACCCAGTTCAAGTCCTCCCAATTTTCCATAAGCAACCACTGCAAATCCCCTGTCACAGTCCGCACCGTCTATCCGACAAACCGGTATTCCGTGTTTTGCCGTCAAATAGCGCCAGGAAATGTTCAGAACTTCATTTAATACGGTTTCCGCAATGTAGGAAAGGTGATCACTAACCTTCATAAGAGGAAGAGCGCCCGTAACATCAGCAGCAGCCACGCGAAGGGTATTGACCTGTTTAAAAATGCATAAGGCTTCTATCTGATATTCCAGATCATTATCAGACAAGGGCGCCATTTTTTGCTTGAGTTCTGTTTCCAGCTCTTCCCGAGAGGGCGGCACATAGAGTGTGCGAGGGTCTAGAAGCTCATCCAGTAAAGGCGGATGCCGTGAGATGAACGAAATGACCCATGGGCTTGCAATCGCCAACTGAATCAGGTGAGTGAGTGCATCAGGGTTTTCCAGCAACAGTGCAATATAACAAGATCGTCTTTGGATGGCTTTAATTAAATCCAGTATTCGCTGAAGTGCGGGTTCGGGTAATTCAGACCGTCCGACCGCTTTCAGCACCCTTGGAACCAATTTGTCGATCCGGTTTCTTCCAATGCGACTCAATGCTCGTGTTTCAGATGCCTCTCGAAACTGTTCCAGACCCCTTAAAATTTTTTCTGCATCCTGGTAACCCGACTGCACAAGCACCTTCTCCGCCTGATCTTCAGGGGTGATCTTTAACCAGACAGATTCCATATTTTCAAACAGTTTTTTCTCTTCAGATTCTTTAATATCATTGTTCAGATCATTTTTAGCTGTTTCCAAAAGGCCTGTAAAATGGGAATGAACATTCTCCATCCGGGATTTTAATGATTGAAAATAATGATCAGGACAGTCAAATTCCATGGATAAAGCCAACCGAAGACGGTCCAGGGGATCTGAGGGTAACTGATGGGTTTGACGGTCCGAAAATTCCTGCAAACGATGTTCGGTTTTTCTTAAAAATTCGTAGGATGTCAACAATTCTTCACAAACATTTTGAGAGATAATATTTTCCCGAACAAGAATTTTAAGCACTTTTTGAATTCCTTGCTCCTGAAGATCCGGCACAACACCACCGCGAATCAGCTGAAAGGCCTGTCCGAAAAATTCGATTTCCCGAATGCCTCCCCGGCCTAGCTTGATATTGTCCTGCATGCCTTTTTTTTCAACTTCCAGAGCAATCATTTGTTTCATGTCCCGAAGGGATTCAAAAGCGCCGAAATCCAGATAACGACGATAAATAAAAGGCTTGAGGGCTTCGATCAGACTTTTTCCCGCTTCGTGGTCTCCCGCAATACAACGACCTTTAATCCAGGCATATCGCTCCCATTCTCTTCCCTGGCTTTCGTAGTAACTCTCCATGGATTCAAAACTCATCACGATAGGACCATTGTCACCATAGGGGCGTAGCCTCACATCCACGCGGAACAAGGGACCGTCGGCAGTGACCTGCCCCAGTACGCCAAGCAGTCGCCTGAAGACCATAGCAAAAAATTCGTCATTGGATTTAACCACGCTTGCTCCACCAGTTTGCCCCGGCTCTGGATATGCAAAAATCAAGTCAATATCCGAAGAAAAATTCAGCTCCCGGGCACCCAGTTTTCCCATGCCGATAACGACCGGATATTGCTGTCTGCCATGATGAGAAAAGGGAGTACCGTAATGCTCACACGTCCAATGATAAATCAGGGCCAGCGACTGGGAAACCGCGGCCTCGGCAAAAGCCGTCAAATCGTTCATGGTTTCGGCAAGATCAGATACTCCTGTCAAATCACGCCATGCTATGCGAACCATTTCCCGCTGACGGATTAGCCGCAAAACCCGACTCAGTTCTGTTTCTTCCCGGATCTCTGATAACGCTATTCTTAACCTTTGATCGAAGGTTTCCGAAGTGTATCGCTTTTGTAAATCCCGGCTTAATATTAAATCCGCAAGCAAATCAGGTTTTCTGATACAGCTTTTAGAGACAAATTCACTCAGGGTAAAAACCCACCGAAGTGCTTCAAAAGTTTCGGAATCTTCCCACGGTCGCAGCTCGAGGCTTTCTGCAGACTTTTGAAATGTCTCCCACTTGTTTTTAAAATCTTCTTTTAATTCACGGGGAATAGGGATCATCACTATGTTGCCATCAATACTTAACAGTTAGCCCTTGAACGAAAACGCACCCACTGATTACCACGCAGCCATTGCAACCCAGAATGGATATACCGTTGTAACGCAAGACTAGCAGCTGAAAACCAAAGACTCCGATATCCCTATCCGCTTTGGGCAGACTTGTGGGCGGTTTTACCATTTCTACCAAGTTGTAAACTATACATCAAAAACCGAAACGGGTCAGCAAATATCTGGAGCGATCCTGGTTCAGATATAAACCTAGAGTAAATCAGCTTTTTAAACAGAATGTCGTTTGTCAAGCTTTAATTTTTAAAAGGGTTTCATAAAATTCATTTTTCTTGAACTTTGTTGTCTATTGTGTTAAATATATCGTTTCGGAATTTTTATATTTTGAAGATATCTTGTATTTCTAGTGTGTTAATAAGTGTTTAATTTAATTTTTTATTTGGATGGGGTTCGGAGCCATAACCGTTGCCGGGTAGGGTCAGCCGGACTTTAAATCTCTAACCAAATTTTCAAGGAGTGATCATGGGATCTGTCACGAACAAAAAGAGCGGATCGGTTATGGTTGTGGGAGCCGGTATAGCGGGTATGCAGGCATCTCTCGATCTGGCGGAATCCGGTTACTACGTCTATCTCGTAGAAAAAACCGCTGCAATCGGCGGAATCATGTCTCAGTTGGATAAGACGTTTCCGACCAACGACTGTGCCATGTGAGTTATCTCACCCAAACTGGTCGAGGTCGGCCGGCATCTGAACATTGAGCTTTTAACCAACGCGGAACTTTTGGAGCTTGAAGGCGAGCCCGGAAATTTTATCGCGAAAGTCAACCAGAAACCCAGATTTGTAGACCTTTCCAAATGCACCAGCTGCGGCGAGTGCGCAAAAGTCTGCCCCATTACCCTTTCCAATGAGTACGACGAAGGTCTTTCAGAACGTAAGGCAATTTTTAAACAATATCCTCAGGCAATTCCCGGAGCTTTCGGTATCACAAAACGAGGCACTGCTCCCTGCAAAGCCACATGTCCTGCCCATGTCAGTATTCAGGGGTATATCGCCCTGATCAATGAGGGCAAATATGATGAAGCCTTGAAACTTTTCAAACAGGATCATCCATTTCCTGGCGTTTGTGGCCGTGTGTGTCATCATCCTTGCGAAGGTGAGTGCACCCGAAATGATGTGGATCAGCCTCTTGCCATCCGGGAACTTCATCGGTTCCTGGCGGATTATGAAAAAGGACGAGGTGAATACTACATTCCGGAAATCACTGCAGAAAAACGCAGTGAAAAAGTCGCCATTATCGGCTCAGGCCCCGCGGGTCTCACCGCAGCCTACTACCTGCTTCAGCAAGGCTATGCGGTCACCATATTTGAAAAACTTTCTGAACCGGGCGGTATGATGCGTGTAGGTATTCCGGAATACCGGCTTCCCAGAGATATTCTGGCCGGAGAAATCCAGGTGATCCAAAAAATGGGAGCTGAAATTAAATGCGGGGTGACCTTCGGAAAAGATATTACTCTCGACAGCCTTAAAAAGGATGGATATTCTTCAGTATTCATGGCCATCGGTCTTCATGGCGGGCGACGACTGGGAGTGGAAAATGAAGATATTGAAGGCGTTTTGCAAGGCGTTGACTTTCTGCGCGATGCGGCCATGGGCAAAAAAGTTGAGATCGGAAAAGATGTGATTGTCGTAGGTGGTGGAAACGTGGCCATTGACGTGGCACTGACTGCAAAACGGCTGGGAGCTGAAAATGTCACGCTGATCTGTCTTGAAAAACGTGAAGAAATGCCTGCCTGGGAGCATGAAATCGAAGAAGCCCTCGAAGGCGACATTAAGATTGTCAACAGTTTCGGTCCCAAAAACTTTTTTATCGATAAAAACAAGCGCGTTTCCGGAATTGAATTCAAGACCTGCACCGCCGTATTTGATGAAAATGGCAGATTCAATCCCCAGTATGATGAAAATGCCTGTCAACCCTTTTTTGGTGACACGGTCATCATCTCGATAGGACAAAGCACTAATCTCGAAGGCATCAAAGAACAGGGAATCGCCATTTCAAGGCCCGGCGGTCTTGAAGCCGATCCCGTGACCCTTCAGACTCCCATTGAGTGGGTTTTTGCGGGCGGTGACGCTTTCTACGGTCCCAAATCGGTTGTGGATGCAGTAGCTTGCGGAAAAGAAGCTGCCGAAAGTATACATCGCTACATCAACGGCCTGGATTTGAGAGAAGGCCGCGAAAAAAAGTGGGAACACGTCAAACCTGAGACTGCCGATGAAGTGAAAAAGAACCGGGTAAAAGTCAGATGTCTTGATCCCAAAGCCCGCGAATGTAATTTCCTGGAAGTTTCCTATGGATACAATGAAGAAGAGGCAAAGGCGGAAGCCGAAAGGTGTCTCAAATGCGGGATATGCTCTGAGTGCTACCAGTGTGTGGAAGCTTGCCTGGCAGGCGCTGTGGATCATACTCAAAAACCGGAACTTAAGGAAATTCAGGTGGGTTCAGTGATTCTGTCCTCCGGCGCAAAACCCTATGATCCGGAACCATTGGAAAACCTTTATCTTTACAAGAAAAATCCCAACGTGATGACCAGCCTGGAGTTCGAGCGGATCTTGAGTGCCTCCGGCCCCACCATGGGACATCTGGTCAGACCTTCCGACCACCAGGAGCCTAAAAAAATCGCATGGCTTCAGTGTGTGGGATCGAGAGATACCAACAAGTGCGGCAACACATACTGTTCATCGGTCTGCTGCATGTATGCCATCAAGGATGCCATGATCGCCAAAGAGCATTCAGGCGGCAACCTGGATTGCGCTATTTTCTATATGGACATCCGGTCCTTTGGAAAAGACTATGAGTTGTATTATAATCGTGCCAGGGACCGTGAAAAAATACGGTTCATGAAATCCAGGGTTCACTCCCTCACGGAAAATCCCGAGACCAAAGATCTCATCTTGAAGTTTGCCGATGAAACCGGAAATATGCAGGAAGAAACATTCGACATGGTGGTTCTCTCCGTGGGCCTTGAAGTGCCGGATTCCTCCCTGGAGCTGGCCAAAAAGTTGGGCATCAACCTTAACAAACACAAGTTTGTTGAAACCGATCCATTTGCTCCGGTGGCTTCATCCCGTCCCGGCGTTTTTACCTGCGGCATTTTCCAGGGTCCCAAGGACATTCCGGCATCCGTGACGGAGGCAAGTGCCGCCGCAAGTCTGGCAGGAGCGGAAATTTCCGAAGCCAGGGGAACCGACACCAAAACCGTTGAAATTCCTGATGAAATCGATATTGAAGGCCAGGAACCCCGAATCGGTGTTTTTGTCTGCAACTGTGGGATCAATATCGCCGGTGTCGTGGATGTCCCGGCTGTACAGGAATATGCAGGTACACTTCCCGGTGTTGTATTTACCGATAACAACCTGTTTACCTGCAGCCAGGACACTCAGGATAAAATCAAGGAAAAAATCAAGGAAGAACGCTTAAACCGTGTGGTGGTTGCATCATGCAGTCCTAAAACCCATGCCCCAATGTTTATGGAAACCCTGGAGGCCTGTGGCTTGAACAGGTATCTGTTTGAAATGGCCAATATCCGCAACCAGGACTCCTGGGTACATGCCAGCAATCACGAATTGGCCACGGAAAAAGCCAAGGATCTGATTCGTATGGCCGTAGCCAGGTCACGCACACTCAAACCCCTTAAAGGCAAGGTCATTCCGGTGAATAAAAGAGCGCTGGTTCTGGGCGGTGGAATAGCCGGCATGAACGCGGCTCTGGATCTAGCCAAACAGGGATTTGAGTCAACCATTGTCGAAAAAGAAACCCAACTGGGCGGTATGGCTCGAAGACTGCACCATACCATCGAAGGCGGCGATGTTGCTGCTTATGTGGAGACCCTTGTCAACCGGGTTACTGCAGAAGAAAAAATCGAGGTGGCTACAAACGCCGCAGTGGTTGATTTTGAAGGTTTCCAGGGCAATTTTATCACCACAGTGAATATCAACGGCGGACAAGAAACCCGCGAAATCAGCCATGGTGTTATCATTGTCGCCACAGGTGCCAGGGAATATACCCCCAAAGAATTTCTTTATGGAGAAGATAAACGGGTGGTTACACAGATTGAACTGGGTGACCGGTTGGCCCAAAAGGGAGCATCGGATCTTGACACCGTGGTCATGATTCAGTGTGTGGGTTCCCGAAACGATGAAAGACCCAACTGTTCAAAGATTTGCTGCCAGAGTGCGGTTAAAAACGCATTGAGTATCAAAAAGCAAAATCCGGAAACCCAGGTTTTTATTCTCTACAGGGATATCCGTACCTATGGTCTTTTGGAAGATTATTATACCGAAGCCAGAAAACAAGGCGTGATTTTTATCCGGTTCGACAGGGATAACCCGCCGGTTGTCAATGCAGGCGATGATGGTGTTCTGGTTACCGTCAAAGACCATGTGCTCCAGAGAAATATCGAAATCAAAGCGGACCTGCTCACCCTGAGTGCAGGCGTATTCCCCAACGACACCGAGGAATTGAGCAAGGTCATGAAGCTCAACCGGAACCCGGAAGGATACTTTATTGAGGCCCATGTCAAATTACGACCGGTGGATATGGGAAGTGAAGGGGTCTTTCTATGCGGAACAGCCCATGGGCCGAAACTCATTTCAGAGACGATCGCCCAAGCCAATGCAGCAGCCTCACGGGCTGTGACATTTTTATCCAAAGATGAGATCAAGCTTTCTGCCATCAAAGCTCAGGTTGATACGGATCATTGTGTAAAGTGCCTGACCTGTGTCAGATCTTGTCCATTTGAGGTTCCCGTCTTTAATCTTGATTTGGGAGAAATTGAAATAGACCCGGCACTTTGTCAGGGATGCGGAGTTTGTGCTTGTGTGTGCCCGAGACAAACCATTCAGTTAAATTATTATGAAGATGATCAGATAACTTGTAAAATAGATGCCTTGCTGGCAGGAGGAATGTAATGGCTGAATTCGAACCGACAATCATAGCCTTTTGTTGTGATTACTGAGGATATTCGGCAGCGGACCTGGCAGGTTCCATGCGGCTGGATTATCCGACTAATGTTAAGATTATCCGTGTGCCATGCACCGGAAAAGTGGATGTAATGCACATGTTAAGGTGTTTCCAGAAAGGAGCTGATGGCGTTTACTGCGTTGGGTGCCTTGAAGGATCATGTCATTATAACCAGGGAAACTTACGGGCTCGGGAACGGGTCGGGCATGTTCACAACCTTTTGGAGGAAATCGGCATCGAGGGGGATCGTGTCAGAATGTATAACCTGTCATCGGGCGAAGGTCCTACTTTCGCAAACTATGCCAAAGAGATGACGGAACATATCAAATCCCTTGGACCGAACCCTTTAAAAGAAAAGTTGAAGAAGGCCGCTAGTGCCTAAAAACGAGGAGCAAACTATGGCTGATGAAGCAATCAAATTAGGCGGAAAAAAGAAAAGCAAGTTTATAGACAAAGTTAAGGAAATCCTGCCGGAAGGCGGCAACCTCAATCTTTGCCTGACTTGTGGGGCCTGCTCTTCCGGATGCCCGGCCACGGGATTGGAAGACATGGACCCCAGAAAGTTTTTGAGAATGGCAGCGCTGGGTATGGATGATGAAATCCTGTCATCGGATTGGGCTTGGATGTGCACCATGTGTCAGCGGTGCATTTACGTATGCCCCATGAAAATTGATATTCCCCAGTTGGTATTTAATGTTCGTGCCAGCAGGCCGCGCGAAGACAGACCCAAAGGAATTCTGGGCTCCTGTGATATGGCCCTGAGACACGACACTTGCAGCGCCATGGGCGCTTCAGAAGAAGACTGGCAGTTCGTAGTTGAAGATGTGGCCGAAGAAGTCCGGGAAAATCAGCCGGGTTTTGAAACTCTTCAGGCCCCCATGAACAAACAGGGTGCCGAATTTTTCCTGAACCAGAATTCAAGAGAACCGGTAACCGAACCGGATGAAATGGTTCCTCTCTGGAAAATTCTTCATATTGTCGGTGCTGATTGGACTTACGGTACCAAGGGATGGGCTGCGGAAAACTACTGCATGTTCCTTGGTGATAATGAGGCATGGGAACATATTGTCCGCGTCAAGGCCAAAGCTGTGGAGGATCTGGGCTGTAAAGTCTGGCTCAACACGGAGTGAGGGCACGAACTCTTTGCAGTCCGGGCCGGACTGAAAAAATTCAATATTCCTTACAACTTTGAAATTAAAAGCATTATTCAATACTATGCGCAATGGGTTCGTGAAGGAAAACTCAAGGTCAATTCCGACTGGAATAAGGACTTAAAGGTAAAGTTTACCGTCCAGGATCCCTGTCAGCTCGTGCGAAAAACCTTTGGTGATCCGGTGGCTGAAGATCTGCGCTATGTGGTCAAAAAAGTCGTGGGTGAAGAAAATTTCATCGACATGACCCCAAACCGCTCCAATAATTACTGCTGTGGTGGTGGCGGCGGATTTCTCCAATCAGGAATGCCGGAAGCACGTCGTGCTTACGGGCGTCTGAAAGCCGAACAGATCATCAAAACCGGTGCGGCTTATGCCATTACCCCTTGTCACAACTGTCACGCTCAGGTGCATGATCTGAGTGAACACTATGAAGGCGGTTGGCATACAGTACACCTCTGGACACTGATCTGTTTATCACTCGGAGTTCTGGGAGAAAATGAACGAGAATACCTCGGACCCGATTTGAAAGAAGTCGGACTATAGCATCTTCATGGGCCGGGCGATCTATCACCCGGCCCATTTAGGAGGAAATTATGATAGTTGCCAAAAGAAAACCCTTTGAAGAAATCAAAGAGATGCTGAAAGGC
>CAYZJH010000016.1:6391-59161 GCA_964478625.1 uncultured Desulfobacteraceae bacterium | reverse complement strand
GAGTTTACGAAACAGAACCAGTTTGCATCATCCTGGCCAGGATAATCTGCCTGATAGTAGAATCCAGGATAACGGGTTTCCTTACGGAACTGGATGTGTCGCAGATGAGCCTCAACGGTCCAGATTCGGTGTTTGATCTCCCATGCTCTCATCAGTTCGTGCAGATCGCCGGCAGCCAGTTTTTCACAGTCCTCTTTCATGGTTCCCAGCATATCCATGATGATTTCAAGGTTTTTGCTGGTGGTCATGTAATAGGTAGCTGTTCCACCACCGTATTCATGGGTGGCTTTCATCAGACGCAAAGCCATTCCAGAAGGTTTGACGTATGCGGGGTTGATGTCAACCGCGGTGGTGTAGTCTTTGTTTTCCAGGAACAGTCTGACCGGTTTGTAACACAGATCAACCAGTTCGTCTTTTGACTGGGCCAAGGTCGGTTTGAAATCAGCATGGTCACGAACATACTTAACCATTTCTTTAGCAACAATACGACCTTCAGCATGAGAACCTGAAGAGAACTTATGGCCGGAGCAGCCAACACCGTCGCCAGCAGTGAACAGACCCTTGACTGTGGTCATGCGGTTGTAAACTTTGTCGCCATCGCCCCACTTATAGGCAGCGGGTACCCAATCAAAATTGGGGCCGGAAACCCAGAAACCGCAGCAGCCGGAATGTGAACCCAGCAGATAAGGTTCGGTCGGCATAACCTCAGAGTTTTTCTTTTCCGGTTCGGTATTTGTTGCACACCACAGGTTGGCCTGACCACAGGTCATATCCAAGAAGTCTTCCCAAGCTTCGGCTTCAAGGTGCTTGAGTTCTTTCTTGTCCATGGTCTTGCCAAGTTCGGCCAAAGCAGTCACGGTGTCCATGATAATGGGACCGCGGCCTTCTTTCATTTCAAACAACATCAGGTGGTTACGCAGACAGGTCGGAGTGATTGCTGCGGTTCCATAAGGAGCATATCTTTCCAGCTCTTTTTTAGCAGCTTCACTTGCAGCAAAATTTTCACCAAGACCATTGAGGGTTTTGGCTTTGAACAGGAGGAACCATGCACCAACCGGGCCGTATCCATCTTTAAAACGAGCCGGGGTGAAACGGTTTTCCATCATGGACAGTTCAGCGCCGACTTTCATACCCAAGTAGTAGGTAGAACCTGCATTCCATACCGGATACCATGCACGGCCTTTTCCTTCACCAACCGAACGCGGCTGATAAATATTTACAGCGCCACCACATGCGATCATCATGGTTTTAGCCTTGATGATATAGACTTTATTCTCACGCAGTGAGAAACCAACAGCACCGGCAATCTGATTTTCAACTTTGGCATCCAGCAGAAGCTCAACGATGAAAACACGTTCCAGAATGTCATTTTCTCCGATGGCTTTTTTAGCAGCTTCGGCTACGATTCTCTTATAGGATTCGCCGTTGATCATGATCTGCCATTTACCTGTGCGAACAGGTTTGGCTCCGCTTTTCAATGATCCGACTTTCAAGCCTTTTTTGCCGTCCAGGTTCTTTCCATCTTCGGATTTTTTCCAAATCGGAAGTCCCCATTCCTCAAACAAATGAACAGAGTCATCCACGTGACAGCCAAGGTCAAAAATCAAGTCTTCACGAACAAGACCCATCAGGTCGTTGCGGACCATGCGCACGTAATCATCAGGAGAGTTTTCTCCAATGTATGTATTAATAGCTGAAAGCCCCTGGGCTACAGCGCCGCTTCTTTCCATAGCGGCTTTATCACAAAGCAACACTTTCTGGTCATCGGACATCCATTTTTTGACCTCAAATGCCGCACCGCAGGCTGCCATACCACCGCCCACGATCAATATATCCACTTCACGTTCTTCGACCTCAGGGTCCTTTACTGCTTTAAGCTCACCTACAACCTTATTTGGTAATGCCATGTTATATCCTCCTTAAAAATTATTCCAAATTAAACAATGAGGAGTTCCTGCCTTTTACTGACTTATACAGTCGCCTGAGGCTTGGGAATCGAATAGCCGTCAGCTTCCTCTGTGCTCAGCAGATAGCTATCCAGATCTTTACCCTTCAGAGAATTGTAAGCATTTGCCTCACCTTCCGGAGTTGTCCGGATGGGGAACTTAAAGCGTTTAATAAGGCCATTTCTGAACTTACAGGTCCACATAACATCCTCTGTACCCATCATCGGCATAATGCTGCTTCCTAGCGGTACAAAATCAGAATACCCACGAACTTCGATTGCCTGAGTCGGGCAAATTTTCACGCATGAAAAACATTCCCAGCACTGATCCGGCTCCTGATTGTAAGCCTTCATTGCATTGGGGTCCAGAACCATCAAATCATTGGGGCAAATATACATACATGCTGTTTTGTCCCCACCTTTACAGCCATCACATTTTTCTTGAATTACAAAGCTTGGCATTAATTATTCCTCCTAGCGTTAATTGGTTATTGGTATTATCCAATCACAAACCATTCACCATCCCTATATATCCGAGTTCCATCCACCCCCTTCCTTACTTTGCTCAATACCTGAGCATGTCTTTTTTCAAAATCTAAACTATGAACGTCACCAGATATATGAAAACCCAATAATTCTAAATAGATAACTACCGTCTAAAATCAAAGCGCAAATTTATCATCCATCATTTTGAATGTCAAGAACTTTTAATCAGATAATTTCCAAAACCAAATCCTGCTATTCCTATCAACGTCTCCTATACCTATAGCTTGTTGCAAACTTGGATTTCATTACCACATGTTGTATTTTTGCGAATATTCAATGAATACTATTCAATAAAAAATTAAAATTCTTGTTTCAGACAAAATCTTTTCTGATTTTTCTACAATTCAATACGAATTCAGCTGCAGTGCTTCAGATTTTCGGTTCACCAAGCTTAAAACGAGTAGATTCCAAAATCAATGCAGGCGCATTCTACTTCAAATTGGTAAATCATTCAATTGTTTTAGAACAATTACTAGTTATTTGAAGGTGAGTCATCAGCATTCAATCGACAAATTTTGTGCCTGAAAACAAGGATACTGACAAAAGTAGTTTTTTGCCCCTTGTCAACATCGTTTTTTACAACTATAAAACAGATCAAGAATACAGACGATATCAATGGCTTGAAACGCTTTACCGAGGATACTACAGAATGGAATGCGATTTTATACCTATCTCTATAAACGATTCTTTTCAATTTTCCTGCGGATCCCACATTTCTTGTTTTAACGAATGCTGCCGGGACCTGAATCAATTTTTAACTCCCTATGATGTTTTGAGATTGAAACAAAGACTCAAACTTAATGCGGATCACTTTTTAAAGAGGTACACCTCACAGCACACCGGTCCCGAATCCGGCCTGCCCGTAATTCGCCTTAGGGAAAAGTCCGACGATTTACTCAAATGCCCATTTGTGACGCCTGAAGGCTGTGCCGTTTATGAAGACCGTCCATCTTCCTGCAGAGCCTATCCCATTGTCCGAGCGGTGGCCAGGAATCGTCAGAGCGGAAAACTTACAGAACATTTCATGCTATTATCAGAACCTCATTGCAAAGGGTTTAAAGAAGGAAAAAAACAGACTGTAAAAGAATGGATCGAAAATCAGGGCCTGGTTATTTATAATGAAATGAATGATCTTATGATGGAGATCATCAGCCTCAAAAATAAAACCATGCCCGGGCCCCTGGACCTGAAATCCCGTCACCTTTTTCATATGGCCTGTTATGACCTGGATTCGTTTCGGGAAAAAATATTTCTCAAAAACCTTTTAAAATCTGATGAATACAATAAGTCTCTGCTTGATAAGGCCCGACATGATGATACGGCCCTTTTAAAAATCAGTCTTAAATGGATCCAAGAAAGGCTTTTTAGTTAACTCTTTCTATTCGATATTTTTCCTTTTTGATGAAATACTGACACCTGAAACCGTGATTTTCAGAAGAAGGCTAATTCGATGCAATTAAAAAACAAAGTGGCGCTGGTTCTGGGTGCTGTCAAAGGAATCGGAAAAGGGATCGGTCTTGGACTTGCCCGTAAAGGGGTCAAAGTGGCCCTCAACTATTTTGACTGGCCTGAAGAACTGGATCAAATGAGAAAGGATTTTGCAGACACCGGAACAGATCATATAATCTTAAAAACCGACCTGCTTGAAACCGACACAATCGTGGGACTTATTGATTCGGTGGCAAATCATTTCGGTCGTCTGGACATTCTGATCAACAACATTGAAAGAGGCGGATGGCCGGTTGTGCACGGTCCATACATCCGGGAACAGTGGGATCTTGAATTTGCCACCACTCTCAGAGCTAAATGGTGGATATTCAATTCTTCTTTGCCTTACCTGAAGCAATCAGGCAATGGTGTTGTGATCAATCTTTCCTCCATTGCTGGAGTGGTAGGGAGAACCGGACCTGCAAGTATGGTATTTAACGACGGCTATTCCACCGCCAATCGCGGTATATCCCTTTTGACAGAAACCTGGGCTCGGATGGGAGCACCGGAAGTCCGGGTCAACGAAATCATGCTGGGCTTTTTTAAAACCAGGCATGCCGAAGGTACCCGGGGATGGGGGCTTTTATCTGAAGATCAAAAACATGCCATCCTGGAACATACCTTGCTGGGTAGAACAGGAAATATTGACGATGTGGTCAAGACCGTGATTTTTATCATCAGGGATGCTCCTTTCATGACAGGAAGCGTTATCCGCCTGGATGGAGGTTATGTTCTCGGTGGAGAAAAGGTTGGAAAAATGCCTCCAGGAATTTTATAACCGGTTATGCTGACAACATGGTTAAGTTGTTTAAGCGTCCAGGTGAGGTGAAAAAAAGAGGTGAATCCATTTTCTGATCACCGGTTCCCTGGTCTTGCGTGAAAATTTAAGCCAATCCGACTACCTAATGCGGTTGGTACGAAATTTATCCGATGGGATCCCCCAGACAAAAAATTTCACCCACTCAAACCCCAATCTTAATAATTCCGTGTCATTGGTTTTGATCTTTTTAATCAAGGCCGATTTTATGTTATAGCGTTTTAAAAATGTGCTGTTAAAAACAAAGTTCCTGAAATCATCTATATTATAAACGGCCATAAAAGCCATTTTGGCTTTTTGACCCGATGGACCTTCATTTCCCCAGGGGTCATTCTGAAAAAGGCCTTTTAATTTTGCCCACTGTGCCGTCATTTTATGATAGGTCTCAGCTTCCTGGTCTTTTTCCCATTCCTTAGGAGTCCAAACCCGGCTTTCATGCCGGCCCATACAGAAATCAGGCGGTCTGAAAAAATGAATCAACCGGGTCTCTTTTTGTTGGGGATCGAAAATCATTCCCTGTTCAACTGGAAACGTGCGACATGCATCCGGCCTGTCAGGGTACACAAGACATCCCGAATCGGACAGAAACGGACAGACCATATGACGATTTTCATCCATGCGAAGCAGGACATCGGGGAAAAAACTTCCCGGCCTTAAGACAATATCCACATGCCTGTCTAAAAATGAATCGGATGACATTCCAAGATTTGATTTCAGCCGGATGACATCATAGGGGTATAAAAACAGATTTAAATTGCGGCAGCATTCATTGAAACAAGAAATACCCGGATAGCACCGGAATGAAAACGTGGAATTTTCAGTCAACTTTTTTCCGGGCAGCTGGTTTATATTTTCTATGTCAACACTTTTCATCGTGGCGATTGATCGGCTTATGGCTTGATTTTAAGGTGTTTCACAGGCAATAATTTCCGCAACGGTCATTTTGATCTTTTTATTCAGTCCGAAATGCCCTTTCAGTTCATGTTCCAGTCTGGCCATACGGTTGTAGAACGGTGTACGGTCAAATTTATAGTAGTTTTTCTTTGTGCACCTTCGGACAAATTCCTCGCATCCGGAGCTTACGACGGTTCTGTTGGCACCGGTTGCAGATGGAAAAGTCCATTCACTGGGTATTCCGTGAAGCCTGCAAATCATAGGCCGATAATAATATACGGCACATTTGCCTCCAATATTGGCAGGGCACATGGTTCCGGCCGGCTCTGTTTTTGTGGAACACTCCGGAATTGTTCCGGAAACTTCCAACGCTCTATTATATATAGTGTTCCTAAGTTCAGGGGAAAGGGATTCAAGACCTTTTTTAAGAAAAAAAAATTCTACATAAGTATGATGATGAAACAGCGTCATACAGCAATTGTCATCACAGCCATGGCAATGAAAACCATAATGGCATGCTGCTTCATCGTATTTTTCATTCATGGACAGAAAAAGACTTTCCAATTCATCCAAAAACGGCTTTAAGTCTACGTCCGTAATTACCTTATCAATAAGTTGCTGGTGATGTGGCATTTCAGGGAAACCCCAATATTAAGTCACACCTGTGGTGTCGGAAAAAATATTTTCGAATACAGATTTAAAGCATAACGGTCGGTCATGCTGGCGATAAAATCACAGATAACCTTCTCTTTGGGCTGTCCGTTTTTACTGCAGGCGATCATTTCCATATTGGCCATTTCCTGATGAAGCAGGTTTTCATTTTCCATAAAACAGCCATAAAGTTCCGACAATATTTTTTTAGCCTTTAAAAATTCCTTATGAACACGATAGGACCTGTAAACGTTTTCATAAAGAAATTCCCGAAGCATGGCCAAGGCTTCAGCCATTTTATTGCTCATGCGAAGATAATACCGTCCATTCTTTTCATAACTGGAAAAAATCAGATCCCTCATCATGGTTGTAGCGCGTTCGGAGTGGCTTGCTCCCAGATTTTTAACACAAAATTCAGGCACCTGTTCTCTTTGAATCACCCCGCTTCGTATCGCATCATCGAGATCATGATTCAAGTAGGCCATAATATCGGCGATCCGGACTACACGGCCCTCAACGGTAACAGCGAGTTCTTTGGGATTATCCGGAAATATTTTCCCATACCCTTTGGAATGTTTTAATATCCCATCTCGTACCTCATAGGTCAAATTGAGTCCTTTGCCGTTTTTTTCCAGGATATCGACAACCCTGAGGCTTTGTTTACTGTGGGAAAATCCGCTGGAATCGATTTCTTTTAATGCCATTTCACCACTATGCCCGAATGGTGGATGGCCCAAATCATGTCCCAGCGCGATTGCTTCGGCCAGGTCCTCATTCAACCGCATGGCCCGTGCAATGGTCCGGGCCATCTGAGAAACCTCCAGTGTGTGGGTCAACCGTGTTCGGTAAACATCTCCCATAGGAGATAAAAAGACCTGAGTTTTATATTTCATTCGTCGGAAAGCATTGGAGTATACAATTCTGTCTCTGTCGACCTGAAAAGGAGTTCTGATTGAGCAGGGCGATTCTTCACACCGCCGTCCCCTGGATTCCGAACTCAGGCATCCATAGGGTGCGATAAAGGTTTTTTCACGTTTCTGAAAATCTTCGCGAATTGACAATGTATCCGGCAAAGAACCTGTTGGAGGGTGTTGTTTTTCTTTGTCAATTAATATCAGCAAGGTCATATCCCATGTATCCCATTAAATTAAACCTGAACATGTATTATCTTCATAAAATGATTGATTTGTAAAGAATTTTTCGTTTAATATTATGAGGTGTCAGGAAATCCACAAATTGACGTTCCGGCTTTAAGCGTTGGGCTCGAGCCTAATAGCAATGCCTATCGGTGGAGATTCTTCCCTTTGCTCAACACGACAAGGGCGTTGTTTAAAACCGCTGAATGCATTCATTATCGATTTAAAAAATGGACAGACTAAAACATCATCTGGTGCTTGGAGAACTGAAAGATTTTCTTACCGGGCAGATAATCGAGGACAATCACGATGAGCGTCATCGTCAAAGGTTGGCTGTATTTTTAGTCGAAGAAAAAGCATATGCAAAAGAAAATATCATCAGCCAAATCAGGCTAACGATCCATGCCGGAGAAAAAAAGGCAATTGTCAAAGTGGATTTTAAAATTCAGATGTTTGACAAAACATGCATCATCATCAAATACGGTCCCGGATCTCTGGTCACCCGACGAAGGCCGTCACTGGCAGCATCAAGACTTGTTGAACCCTATCAAATACCTTTTGTCGTGGTCAGCAATGGAATCGATGCTGAAATCATGGATGGAGGTTCGGGAAATATCATCGGAAAATGTCTGGAAGATATCCCGAGCCGGTCCGAAATATCCCGGCAGTTCGACCACCTTGAATTTAAACTGATTTCCGCCAAAAGAGCTGAATTGGAATCCAGGATTCTTTATGCCTACGAAGTTGACGATGCCTGTCCATGTGATGAAAATATCTGCCGGTTGTAACCCAATGGACACCATGGAAAAAAGAGACAATTATTTTATGAATTTCGCCTTGAAAGAAGCTAAAAAAGCTCTTTCCTTCGGAGAATTTCCGGTTGGGTGTGTGATGGTTTTAGGGGATCAGGTGCTGGTTTCCGGCGCAAGGAAAAACAGCTCCGGATGCAACACCAACGAACTTGACCATGCGGAAATCATTACGTTGCGCAAACTAAACGCCTTAACTGATTTCAACGATTACGGCAACATCAGAGTCTATTGCACCATGGAGCCCTGTCTAATGTGTTACGCAGCATTAATTCTTTCAGGTATCCGTCATATTGTCTGGGCCTATGAAGATGTCATGGGAGGGGGCACAACATGCGACCTGAGCATTTTGCCACCACTCTATGCCAAAAGTAAGGTTTCGATCGTACCATATGTACGCCGTCGTGAAAGTTTGGAAATTTTCAAACATTTCTTTTCCAATCCCTATCACCAATATTGGAAGAAAAGTCTTTTAGCTGATTATACTCTGAAACAGTAATTTTTCTTTCATTTTTTTCTTGCATTTATTTGACCGGTCTTATATTCTTAAATATTAATTTTTTCTGACGGCGTATGGCCTGAGGCTATTTTACGCCTTTAAAAAAACTTTTAGGAGGTGAAAACGTATAGCAACCCCGAAACGACCTTTTAACAAGCAAACAAAAGATAAAACGAACATCAATAAGGAAATCAGGGCCAAAGAGGTCAGGCTGATTGATCAGGATGGCAACCAGGTCGGTGTCGTGTCTGCAAAGCAAGCAATGGCTGCAGCTGCTGAATCCGGACTTGATTTGGTTGAGGTTTCTCCCAATGCGGTTCCCCCTGTCTGCAAAATCATGGATTATGGTCGGTATAAGTATGAGCAAACGAAAAAGCTGCAGGAGGCCAAAAAAAAGCAAACCACTTTCCAAATCAAAGAGATCAAAGTCCGCCCCAAAACCGGCGAGCACGACCTGATGGTTAAGATCGGTCATATCAAGCGATTTATCGACAGAAAAGATAAAATCAAGGTGACGGTAGTGTTCAGAGGAAGGGAAATCACCCTTTCGGAACAGGGACGGGAAATCCTCGACATTATTGCACGTGAAACCGAAGATATCGCAGCAGTTGAACAGGAGCCCAGATTTGAGGGTCGCACAATGGTTATGATTCTGGCCCCCAAATAACGTGTTCAAGCCGTTAATCTTTATTGAGCCCGCGGCCTTTTGATTCGCGGTGGAATTTAGTGCGTTGAACCTTTTTATGGTGGCGTGAGTATTTTTATTTGAATACTCACGCCATCTTATGTTTGATACCCCTAATGAATTGAAACAGTAAATTGGCCATCATTTTCAAATGAGTGGCAAATCGAATCCAAGGAGACGCTGAAAATGCCAAAAATTAAAACCAATCGTGCTGCCGCCAAAAGATTTAAGAAGACGGGAAGCGGAAAGTTTTTGTTCAGCAAATCGTATGGCAGCCATATTTTGACCACAAAAACCCGTAAAAGAAAACGATCACTGCGGAAAAGTAAAGTAGCCGACAAAAGCAATGAAAAGTTACTCAGACTTCTTTTGCCTCATTCATAGTATCTTAAAAAAAGTCTGTCCTGCACCATTTGATTTGAACAAGGAGTAATGTTATGCGAGTAAAAAGAGGTTTCAAAGCGAGAAGACGACGCAAAAAGGTTTTAAAACTGGCCAAGGGTTTTCGGGGAGGCCACAGTAAATTGTTTCGAACAGCTGCAGACACGGTTGACAGGGCTCTCATGTATTCTTACCGGGATCGGAAGGTTCGCAAGCGTGATTTCAGAAGACTTTGGGTTATCCGTATCAATGCTGCCGCCCGGATAAATGATATCAGCTACAGCAAGTTTATCCACGGACTGAAACTTGCAAACGTGGAACTGGACCGCAAAGTTCTTGCGGAACTGGCTGTTTCCGATCCGGCCGGCTTTTCAAAAATTGCCGGACTGGCATCACAGCAACTAGCACAAGCTTAATAATCCCAAGTCAGATGGCAACCGCACAACCCCATGTCCACCTGATCTAAAATAATAAGCAAGAGCATTACAGTGGAAAACCGTATCGAAGAAATTGAGGCCAAAGCGCTTCAAGAGCTTGCGGCAGCTGCGGACAAAGAAGAACTACAAGAACTCAGTGTCGCTTATCTTGGACGAAAAGGGAAATTAACACAGTTTCTCCGCAACATTTCAAATTTACCCCCTGATAAGAGGCCGGAGGCTGGTAAATCCGCCAATATCCTCAAAAAACGGCTCGAAATGGAGTTTAAAGCCGCATTTGAAAAAATAAATGCGGCTGAATCACAGCGTTCTGAAGCCATCGATGTTTCTTTGCCCGGAAGACCGGTGCCCCTGGGAACATTGCATCCCATTACGCAAGTGATTCGTGAAATATGTTCCATATTTCAAAAACTGGGCTTTGATATTGCAGAGGGACCCGAGGTTGAATCGGATTATTATAATTTCGAAGCGTTAAATATCCCAAAAAATCATCCGGCACGGGATATGCAAGACACCTTTTATGTATCCGAAAATATCGTTTTACGGACCCATACCTCCCCCCTTCAGGTCCGGATGATGGAAAAGCAACAGCCGCCCGTAAGGATTGTTGCGCCCGGAAAAGTATACCGGTGTGATTCGGATATTACTCATACCCCCATGTTTCATCAGGTGGAGGGGCTTCTGGTGGACCAGGATATTTCCTTTGGAGATCTCAAGGGTGTCCTGACAGCATTTGTTGAACAAATGTTTGACGAACAAACCTCCCTGAGATTCCGCCCGAGTTTCTTTCCTTTCACCGAGCCAAGTGCTGAAGTCGATATCTTATGTGTGATGTGCAGAGGCAAAGGCTGTAGGGTTTGCTCTCAGACCGGATGGCTCGAAGTTCTCGGTTCCGGAATGGTTCACCCTGCTGTCTTTGAAAATGTTGGATATGACATTTCCAGATATACAGGATTTGCATTCGGCATGGGAGTTGAGAGAATTACCATGCTAAAATATGGTATCGATGATATCCGAAAATTTTTTGAAAATGACTACCGTTTTCTGAAACAATTTTAATAAAAATTTTCTGACCACGTTTTTTCAGAGGAAATTATTCTGTTATGATAGTGAGTTTGAGCTGGCTTAAAGATTACGTTTCAATTCAAATGGATGTGGCATCTTTAGCAAATGCGCTGACCATGGTCGGTCTGGAAGTTGAAGCGGTATGGAACCGATTCGCATATCTCAATCGTGTTGTTGTGGCCAGAATCGACGAGATATCCCCTCATCCGAACGCCGATCAACTCACCATCTGCAAGGTTAACACCGGTGACCGCAACCTCGATATCGTTTGTGGTGCACCCAATGTCCAAACAGGGATGCTGGCTCCCCTGGCCTTTCCCGGCACCGTGTTTCCCAACGGGAAAACCCTTGAAAACATAGTGATCCGGGGAATCAAGAGTGAAGGAATGCTTTGCAGCGAAAATGAACTGGGGCTCGGCACTCAAACCAGCGGTTTAATGGAACTTCCTGATTCCTTTCAACCCGGAACCCGTTTAGCCGAAGCCTTGTCTCTTTCCGATCATGTCATGGAAATCGGACTTACCCCTAATCGACCGGATTGTTTGAGCATCCTTGGAATTGCACGAGAAATTGCAGCCATTCAGAATACCCCATTAAGATATCCGGATTTTTTAATCGAAGATCAATCCAATGATATTGTCCAGGTTACCTCAGTCACTATCAAAGATCCTGATCACTGTCCTCGTTATTCGGCAAGACTCGTTGAAAATGTTACGGTCGGCCCTTCACCTTTCTGGCTACAGGATCGATTGCTCTCGGTAGGCTTACGCCCCATTAATTCCATCGTGGATATTACCAATTTTGTCATGATGGAAACAGGACAACCCCTTCATGCATTTGATTTTGACCGGCTGGCCCAAAACCGTATCGTTGTCAGAACAGCCAAAGACAAAGAATTTTTTACAACCCTCGACGGGAAAATGCGTGAACTGAATCCCGATACACTCATGATTTGTGACGGAGAAAAGCCCGTGGCTATCGGTGGGGTCATGGGAGGGGAAAACTCTGAAATACAGAATGAAACCAATCGTGTACTCATCGAAAGTGCCTGCTTTGATCCTGTGAGTATTCGAAAAACATCAAAATTTCTTGGTCTCAGCACTGATGCTTCCCACCGGTTCGAAAGAGGGGTCGATCCCGATGGTACCGTGAATGCGTTAAACCGCACCGCATCACTCATGGTTCAGATATCAGGCGGGCATTTGGTTCCCGGTCTTATTGATGAGCGTCCCGTTCCATTTGAAACCAAATGCATTGAACTTGATGGGGACTATGCCAATCGGATATTGGGACTATCCCTGGAGTTGCCCCATATGCAAAGACTTCTGAAATCCGTCGGTTTTTCGGTAAGGTCCGTAAATAATCAAAAACTTGCGGTGATTCCACCCTCTTTTCGAGTGGATGTGAGTCGCCCCCAGGATCTCATGGAAGAAATCGCCCGCCTATATGGATATGATAAAATTCCCACAACCTTTCCGCTGATTCCGGCTCAACGGAGAACACCTTCGATCCAATGGGATTTTCGGGGACACATCAAAGATTTGATGCGAAGTCTCGGTTTTAACGAAGTTATCAACTACAGCTTTATGGATGAAAAAGCATGTGATCTGCTTGGGCTAAGTTCCGATGACAAGCGCCGAAACGGTCTACCCATTTTAAATCCATTAAATGAAGACATGGCTGTGATGAGAACCTCTCTCATCGCCGGCTTATTGAGAGCAATGCATTTAAATCTCTCACAACAGATGAAAACCCTCAAATTTTTTGAAGTCGGCAACACTTTTATCAGTCAGGGAAACGACCGCCTTCCAGTGGAAAATGAATATCTCGCCGCCTTATGGACCGGATCAAGACACGATCACTCTGTGCACATAAAAGATACCGAATGTGACTTCTATGACATCAAAGGAGCAGCAGAAGCCTTATTGCGCTCTCTTGAAATTCAACAGGTCATTTTCACCAAAATGCCGGAAGCCTCTTGCCGATACACCAGAGTCGGCCATAGCGCCCGCATTATCGCCGAGGGCAAGGACATAGGGCTTTTGGGCGAAATCCATCCCGATACACTATCCGCATTTGATCTGAAACAAAAAGCCTTTGTCTTTGAATTGGATCTGAGCATCATGGCTTCTCTGACTCCTGAAACAAAACAGTTCAAGGCCATACCTAAATTCCCCGCCACCTATAGAGATGTCACCATCATTATCGATAAGGATGTTGAATCGGGAGAAGTGGTGGAAATGGCTCGGAATGCAGATAAAGCACTGATTGAATCGGTATTACTCTATGATTTGTACGAGGGAGATCCAATTCCGGAAGGGCGCAAAAGCATTACATTGAGAATCCTTTACCGCTCTTCGGAAAAAACCCTTGAAGATGCCGATGTGACACCGGTTACCGAAAAAGTTGCCAAAATCCTTCTGGATAAATTAAACGCATCTTTGCCCGGATAATCCTGATTTTCTTATTTGCCAATCAATTATCGACCGAGGGGAAAAAACCTACTGCTCCAGGGATCGGTATGTCTTTTTTTCTGCTTCATACCTGAAGGAAAATTTCCACCCATATGTTCATGGGATTTGGAAAGTTGACGCTTAACCCCATTTCATTTTTTCCGGCTCAGGCAAAATATTCCCTTTGTTTGACTTAAGCAGTTTCGTGTTTAAATTAGTTTATCTTAAAAAAGTAAACATGCAATTATAATGCCATTACAATATTTTCTATGACGGAGGATTGAATGAGATTTGACAAATTCACAATAAAATCGCAAGAGCTGATTCAAAATGCTCAAGCAACGGCTTCCAATCTGAACAATCAGCAGATTGAGCCGGATCATATCCTTTTGGCTATGCTTCATGAAAAAGAGGGAATTGCCCGTTCGATTTTTAGGAAATTGGGGGTTTCGCCGGAAAGTCTTTATCGCGAAATTGCAGTGGTGGTGGATAAGCTCCCGAAAATAAGCGGGGTTACCGAAACTTATATATCCCCCAGAACCAAAAAAGTTCTTGATGCGGCATTTAATGAAGCTTCCAAAATGAAGGACCAGTATGTCAGCATCGAGCATATCCTTCTGGCCATTTGTGATGAAAAAGAAGGAGACGTTTATAAGATTTTAAAAAGTTACGGAATCAGCCGGGATTCCATTTTAAGGGTGCTTATGGATATCAGGGGATCCCAGAGAATTACCGATCCAAATCCTGAAGAAAAATATCAGGCACTGGATAAATTCAGCCGGGACCTTACAGACCTGGCCCGACTTGGTAAACTTGATCCGGTTATCGGAAGGGATGAAGAAATCCGTCGCATTGTTCAGGTGCTGTCCCGAAGAACCAAAAACAACCCGGTTCTCATTGGTGAACCCGGAGTCGGAAAAACAGCCATTGTCGAAGGCCTGGCTCAAAGAATTATTGCCGGAGATGTTTCGGAAAGTTTAAAAAATAGACGCCTTGTCGCTCTGGATATGGGTGCATTAATTGCAGGCGCCAAATACCGCGGTGAATTTGAAGACAGATTAAAGGCCGTCCTAAAAGAAGTCGAAAGTGCCGAGGGCGAAGTGATACTCTTCATTGATGAGCTTCATACCCTTGTAGGGGCTGGGGCTGCTGAAGGGGCCGTTGATGCTTCCAATATGCTCAAACCTGCTTTGGCAAGAGGTACTCTTCGTTGCGTGGGAGCAACCACTTTGAATGAATACCGCAAGCATATTGAAAAAGATGCAGCACTGGAGCGGCGTTTTCAGCCCGTTCTCGTGCGGCAGCCGACTGTAGCGGATACCATCTCTATCCTCAGAGGGCTCAAGGAAAAGTATGAGGTACATCATGGTGTTCGAATCAAGGATTCTGCAATTGTTGCGGCGGCAACATTATCCAACAGGTACATAACGGATCGCTTTTTACCTGACAAAGCCATTGACCTAATGGATGAATGCGCTTCAAAACTTCGAATCGAAATTGACAGTATGCCCGTTGAAATTGATGAAATTCAACGGAAAATAACTCAACTGGAAATTGAAAAAGAGGCATTAAAAAAGGAATCTGATGATGTTTCAAAAGACCGGTTACAAAAAATTGAAGCCCTTATTGAATCGCAGAAAGAAGAACTCCACAAAATGAAGGCTCATTGGCAGAATGAAAAAGATCAGATTCAGGCTATTCGCAAAATTAAGGAAGAAAGAGAACAGCTCAGCATCGAGGAACAACAGGCTGAAAGATCAGGCGATTTAACCCGGGTGGCTGAAATTCGATATGGAAAAGCTCTTGAGCTGGAAAAACGTATGGAGGATGCCAAGCAGAGGCTTTCCGAACTTCAGGCTGAGAATAAAATGCTCAAAGAAGAGGTAGATGAGGAAGATATTGCCGAAGTGGTGTCACGATGGACGGGTATTCCAGTAAGCAAAATGCTCGAGGGTGAAAGGGAAAAACTGGTTAAAATGGAAGAAAGGCTGGGTCATCGGGTTATCGGACAGGAGGAAGCGGTATTGGCGGTTTCCAATGCGGTTCGTCGTGCAAGAAGCGGACTTCAGGATCCCAACCGCCCTATCGGATCTTTCATTTTCATGGGCCCGACAGGTGTCGGAAAAACCGAACTGGCCAAAGCCCTGGCGGAATTCCTGTTTGATGATGAACAAGCCATCATTCGAATCGATATGTCTGAGTACATGGAAAAGCATTCTGTAGCGCGTCTTATCGGTGCCCCCCCAGGCTACGTGGGCTATGAAGAGGGCGGATATCTGACTGAAAGTGTCAGGCGTCGGCCATATTCGGTAGTTCTTTTCGATGAAATCGAAAAGGCTCATCCTGATGTTTTTAATATCCTGCTCCAGATTTTGGATGATGGCCGCATGACCGACGGACATGGAAGAACAGTTGATTTTAAAAATACCATTATCGTGATGACCTCCAATATCGGGAGTCAATGGATACAGGATCTGGGATCAGACAGGCGTGAAGAAATGGAGAGGCGAGTTACCGATGCTCTCAGGGCCGCTTTTAAGCCGGAGTTTTTAAATCGTGTGGATGAGACCATTATTTTTCAAAGTCTTTCCCCTGAGCAAATTATTAAGATCGTTGATATTCAAATTGAAAGACTTAAAAATCGCCTCGCTGATAAACAGATTGGACTTAATCTTTCAGAAACGGCCAAGGAATTTTTGGCCCAAAACGGCTATGATCCGATTTATGGGGCCCGTCCTTTAAAAAGGGCAATACAGCGTTATCTCGAAAATCCTTTGTCTATGGAAATTTTAAAAGGTAATATTGTTTCGGGCAGCACCGTTATTGCCGACGCCGGTAAAGATGGTCTTTTCTTCAGGATGGAAAACAAATAAAACCGCGGATTAATTTCAAAACAAAAAAGCCCGGATTTTTTCCGGGCTTTTTTGTTTTGAAAAGGAATTTAAGCATGACTGGGCATTATGTTGTCTATATAATTTTGCACCAGCTTTTCACCGTCTTCTTCCGTGATCTCCTTTGGAAGCCTTTCCAATACTAGGTCAAAGGCGGTATCAACAAGTTCTGCACGATATTTTTCCTGTGCACGAACAATCTGGTTGTCAACCCTTCTTTTGGCTTCAATCAACATATACTGGCTATGCTGCTCAGCTTCTTCAATAAGTTGTTCTCTTCGTTTTTCACCCTGTAAAATAATACGTTCTTTGATAAGGTCGAATCGCGCTCTGCCCTCTTCCAACATTTTTTTTGCTTCCTGAATTTTGTCCTGGGCTTGTTTCTTCAGATCCTCAGCCTTTTGAAGTTCCTTTTCCATTTCATACTTTCTCCCCTGGATAAAATCCATAATCGGGTTTTTCAGAAACTTATAAAGGACTCCAGCCAAAATCAGAAAATTAACCCACATCATGATCATGTCATAAGTTGGGCGCCAATTCGCTGCTTCATCCGCAGCCAATGCAGGGCCAATGAAAAAGAACAAAACGACAAGTCCGATAATAACGGCTGCAAATGGTTTCCTTTTTGCGTATTTGTTTGTTATCAAGCCAGCCTCCGTTCCAGGACCTTCTCCATTATTTGACGGACAAGTATTTCAGATTCCTTTTGGATAGACTTTTTGGCCTCATCAAGCTGAACTTTTACCTGTGCCCTGGCATTTTCCCTCATGACCTCGATTTGATTTTTGGCCTCCAGGTAAATTTCAGCGGCTTTCTTGTCTCCTTCTGATTCAAGCTTGATTTTAATGGAAAAAGCCTCGTCTTTTACGGCTGCTTCATTTTCCGAAAGCATCCGTTTAACATTGTCAAGCTCCAACTCTGCTCCGGCGATTTCCCTGTACATTTGATCAATATAATCATTTCTCTCGTTAACCACTGAGAGAAGGGGTTTAAACATGATACGATTGATGATGTAAAGAAAGATCAAAAAAGAGGCAAGCTGAGCAATCAACGTTTCATTAATGCTTATCAGGGCAATATTGCTGATAATTTCCATTTAAAATACCCATCTTTCATCGTATTTGTTTTTAATCATGATCATACGACAAACAAAAGCAACAAAGCGACAACCAGAGAATAAATACCCGTGGATTCCGAAACTGCCTGACCGACAAGCATGGTCCGTGTTAACAGGCCTGCTTCCTTGGGATTTTTTCCGATCGCTTCACAGGTTTTGGCTGCCGCCATACCTTCACCGACTCCAGGCCCAATAGCTCCGAGCCCCATTGCAATACCTGCCCCCAGAAATGCTGCTGCCTTGATGATATCTGCACCTTCAATAGCCATTTTATCCTCCTTAAAAAATTAAGAGCAAAAAAACCAACATATTAAACCACAAAAATTAAGCAAAGACTCACAACCATGGCATAAATCGCCGTAGATTGAGAGACTGCCTGACCGACCAACATGATTCTCATAAGACCCCCGGCATTCTCGACATCACGGGCAACCCATCGGACTGCTCCTTCAGCGGCAAGTCCGTTGCCGACACCAGGACCAATACCTCCAAATCCGGTACTGATACCCGCAGCGATAAGCCCTGCGGCTGCCGCAACCGCTGTGGATTCGGGAAAAGCCTTAAACATCAATACAAAACTGACCAACAATCCGAAAATGGAAGGCGTTTGGGCCACGGCCTGACCGACAAGCATGGTGGTCGTTACAGGCCCCGCTGTTTCCGGCTGCCTGGCAACACCCTCGCAACTGGCACCAGCTGCAAAACCGCCGCCCATGCCTGAACCGATTGCAGCCAAACCGGTGCTGAGACCCGCCCCTATCAATGCCGCCCATGTGGGGCATAAAGGAGCTTTTGAAAAGTCGATAAAAATCAACATCAGGGCCACGACCATTGAAAAAATGGCCGGCGTCTGACACACGGCTGACCCGATGAGCATATTGGTTGTCAGCCGGTTTCCTACCGACGGTTGTCTTGAAAGGCCTAAACATGCCTGCCCGCCCGGAAGGCCCGAACCGATGCCCGATCCGATGGCACCAAACCCCATACACATACCGGCTCCAAATAGGGATGCCGCCTTTATCATGGTTGCTCCGGGCATTTTGTAGAACAACATTAATACGGCGATAACCAGTGCAAATATCGACGCTGATTCGGCAATTGCCTGACCAACCAGCATGGACTTGAATACATCGCCTGAAAGTTTTGTATTACGTGATACCGCATAGTTTGCCTGCGCTGCGGTATACCCCTCGCCAATTGCCGCTCCGATCGCTCCCAGGCCCATGGCCAAACCGGCCCCGGAAAAAGCGGCTACACTAACCCAAGTTTGAACGTCGTTTATCATTGGTCATTTTACCTGCACTGAAATATATACAACGGTCAACATCGTAAAAACGAATGCCTGAATAGCACCAACAAAAAGTCCAAAAAATGCAATCAACAACGGTGGAAGAACCAAACTGTACACCAAATAGCTTACCACCAGGATAATGATCGATCCTCCCATGATATTTCCAAACAGACGGAAGGAAATGGAAACGATTTTGGACAGTTCCCCTATGATATTCAGAGGAGCCATGAGAAAAATCGGTTCACAATACTCTTTGAGGTACTGCTTTATCCCCTTGCTCCTGATCCCGGCATAATGGGCAATGAAAAAGCCCATAATACCCAGACTTAACGGCGTGTTCAGGTCTTTTGTCGGCTCATGCATATGGGGAAACATACCAATCCAGTTGCACAGCAACAAAAACATGAAAAGCGCCGTCACCAGAGGAGCATATTTTTTTGCTCGTTCTTTATCAAGCGCATCCTCAGTTAATGCGTAGAGCTTTGATACAATCATCTCCCCCAAAATCTGGGCAGTTCCAGGACGTATTCCCCGGTTTTTGGAGGCATAGAAGCCAAAAAAGATCAGCAAGGCAATAACGATCCATGTCATAATAATGGCTTCCAGGTTTAAGGTGATGTCATGGCCCATCACCGGAATAATGAGTTGATGAATTCTTCCTAAATCGCCCATAAAATTGCCTCTAAATTTTTAAATTTTTTTTCGACGGGTTAACAAAATCGCACTCTTGAGATAGTCCGTCAGAATGACCAACTGGACCATAAAAATTCCGATAATCACTGCGATAAGATTGAATTTATCCGGAAACTTTATGCCCAAAACGATGGGTACCGCCAATAGTACATATCTGGAAACAATGGAACCAAAGGATATAAGATAATTTTTTCTTCGGGAT
The DNA here is from genome assembly GCA_964478625.1 of uncultured Desulfobacteraceae bacterium. Lineage (GTDB taxonomy): Bacteria > Desulfobacterota > Desulfobacteria > Desulfobacterales > SKZT01 > SKZT01. The sequence goes on along the minus strand of CAYZJH010000016.1, from coordinate 39,161 downwards.
TTCCCGACTTTATGGGGAAGAATTTCCCCCATCAAGGCAAAGTTAACCGAACTGAACAGGGTTCCGAGAATCAACCCTTTTCCCATGGGATTTTGCCCTGCTATAATCAAAAAAAAGCCTATGATAATCGCTGTTACCAAAGACCACGAGCAATACTTTTTTTGAATTTCCCTAATCTCTTTCACTGGTCTTCACCGTTATTCTTGTCCCGGCTTTTTTTCTCTTCAAATATCTCCTGAATTTGACGGTATGCCACGGTTGCTCCGCCAATAACACCCAGTATTATAAATATGGTCACAAAAACGCCTTTGGTTCCCAACCAACCATCCAGTTTGTAACCGATATAGAAACAAAACAGAATGCAGCCTACCATTGTAAGGCCTAACTGCATTACAATCTGCAGATTTTCAGCCCAGGCTCGATTTTTTTTATAATCAAAAGACATTAAAATCCATCAAAGCCTTTCCTTAATTATAAAAATTCTCCATAAAACCTAAGGCTGTCATTTTTGCAGTCTCGAGCATTCACCGATTCGATGATTTATATGATTATGAACAACAGCGGTGCTTAGCAGAGAACATTCAAAGCTGTCAAGCGGATACTTGTATTATTTTAAATTTATTATCTGAATCAAATTCACAATTGACGTTCGTTCTTCTTCTACTTGTTTGACTCAGAATTTACGTGGAAAAAATTTCCACAGACTGGTCTTTTGCTTGGGTAAAAAACACCAAAGAATTCCATGTAAGGTCATCCTTATCGAATCCTCTCCTCCCTGATGGAACTGACCGAAAGAGGGAGTCCAGGACTTTTTCTTCAGACATAACCGGTATCACCAAAATTTGGTTGTAAATTCTATTGACTCATCATAAGATTGTTTTAATGTTAATCTGTTAAGGTAAACAAATCATGGGTCGATCAGCTGCTGATAAATTAAGACGATTTTACAAGAATTTTTCCGGTGAAGATCGCGTATTGATTTTGATCAATGCAGATCCGGATGCAATTGCCAGCGCAATGGCAGTCAAAAGGCTATTGTGGCGAAAGGTGGCGGCAGTTACCATCTCCAATGTTAACGTCATAAGTCGCCCTGATAATTCCGCCATGCTCAGGCTACTGGGGATCAGCATCACTCACGTTGACAATATCGAAGCGGGGCGGTATTCCAAATTTGTCATGGTTGACTCCCAACCCGATCATCATGAGCTTTTTTCATCCTTTTCGTTTAATGTGGTTATCGATCATCATCCGGATACGGGAATCAAATGTGATTTCAGGGATATCCGACCGGATTATGGCGCAACAGCCAGTATTTTAACCGAATATCTCAGATCAGCCAGAATCAAACCCTCCGTAAAACTTGCCACGGGGCTTCTGTATGCCATCAAAACCGATACCAACAGTTTTGCCAGACAAACCACCATGGAAGATTTGCGGGCATTCCAGTTTCTTTTCAAGTATTCCAACACTCATCTGGCCCGCAAAATTGAATATGCCGACTTAAGGTTCGATTATCTCAAATATTTTCGAAATGCCCTTTCAAACTTACATTTGAGAAGAGGAAGAATTTTCGTTCACCTTGGACCGGTCGTTAATCCGGATGTCTGCGTTTTGCTGGCGGATTTTTTCATGAGGGTGAACCCTGTTAAGTGGAGTATTGTTTCAGGAATTCACGACAATAAACTGATTATTATTCTGAGAAATGACGGGGTTCGAAAAAATGCCGGAAAAGTTGCCAAAGCCGCTTTTTCAGCATGTGGCTCCGCAGGGGGACACCGGAGCATGGCCCGGGCTGAATTACCCTTAGAAGCACTTTCAGATGTTTTCGATGTAAAAGATGCAAAAATTACCCGCAAATGGATTATCAGCAAGATTGAGCAGGGCCCTAAAAAAAAGACCCGAAAAGCAGGGGATGGGAAAAATGGGCAATCCTGATATGAAAATCACCATTCTGGGATCCGGAACTTGTGTACCCTCCTTAAAAAGAAGTTCCTGTTCCGTTTTTGTTGAAACAGGCAGTCAAAAAATCATTCTCGATGTTGGTCCGGGAACCATGCGAAGGCTTCTGGAAACAGGAAATGATATTTTTGATGTCACCCATATCATTTTAAGCCACTTTCACCCGGATCATACGGGGGAGCTTGTCCCGTTTATTTTTGCCAATAAATACCCCGATGGAAATCGAAGAAAGATTCCACTAACGCTTATCGGGGGAACCGGGTTCAAAGACTTTTTCAACAGGCTCAAAAAGGTCTATGGGGAGTGGATCGAACTTACCCCAGAACTTATCAATATTGGGGAACCGGAAGATACCAAGACACAATGGCTTGATCATTCTGATTTCAAACTTGATTTTATATCGGTAAACCACCGTCCGGAAAGCATTGCCATTAAAATCACCAATATCAATGGCTCATCATTGGTCTATTCAGGCGACACCGGTTACAGTGAAAATCTTATCACAATCGCTTCAAATACCGATCTTTTCATTTGTGAATCTGCAGTTCCCGATCATCTGGAAGCCCCAGGACATCTGACTCCCTCCCTGGCCGGTAAAATCGCCTCGATTGCCGGGGTACCCTTTCTGGTTCTGACCCATTTTTATCCTGAATGTGATCAGGTAGATATTGCAAAGCAGTGCCGTCGGACCTATAATGGTCGACTCGTTCTGGCTGAGGATCTCATGAGCTTTGAACTTCCAGTGGATCCTCTGTAACTTTCGAAAATGATATCCAGAATGCAACCTTTATTATCTACAGGGATTCTATACAGGTTTTCAATATGCGATATTATCCGGTCAATCTTGATATCCAAAAAAAGAATTGCCTCGTAATCGGAGGAGGCCCGGTTGGGACCCGAAAAGTACAGACACTTCTTGAATGTGGCGCAACAGTAACGGTAGTCAGCCCTTTTGTTACTGAAAAACTCGCACAAATGGCTGAAAACCAGCAGATTACCTGGTATAAGCGACCCTATGAAAGTGCTGATCTGGAGGATGTTTTTCTCGTGATCGGTGCAACCGATGATGAAGCCTTAAATATCAGAATATCCAAGGATGCTGAAAAACGGCAAAAATTGTGTAATATTGCGGATCGACCTGAAGTATGCAACTTTATTCTCCCGTCCATTGTTCAAAAGGATGATTTAATCATTGCCATTTCGACGTCGGGGAAAAGTCCTGCTTTCGCCAAAAAATTAAGGAAAGATCTGGAAAGGCAATTTGGTGACGAATATGGTGTTTTCCTTAAAATAATGGGTGCAGTCCGAAAAAAACTTCTGGCCGAAACCCATGAACCTGAAGCCCACAAACCTGTTTTCGAAAAACTGATTCATTCGAACCTTCTGGACCATATCCGGTCAAAAGATCTGAAAGCAATCAACGAGGAGCTTTACAACCTGCTCGGTGCCGGTTATCGATTTGAGGATCTTTTTTCAATACATCAAAATCCTCTTTAAATTCTGGTGCTATAAATGAATTTTATTCACAGTGTTGTCATTTTTTTTTATCTTGCGGGCACAGCGACCTATCTGTCTTTTCTGTTTATCCAGAAAAAAGGTTGGGAAAAAACAGGACACTATTTTTTAACCGCAGGTTTCGCCATCCATACCCTGGCATTGGTGTACGGATTGTTTTCTTCGGGTCATATCCCTGTTAGAAATCTTCATGAAACGCTTTCGGTAGCCGGATGGGCTGTGGTTTGTATTTTTTTGATGTTGCAATACAAGTTTAATCTTAAGATTTTAGGGGTCTATGCCGCTCCTCTGGCTTCGCTGATTATGATCATATCTTTTACCGTCCCAAAAACACCTGTTCATGACCCTGAGATTTTTAAAAGTACCTGGCTTTTTTTACATATACTCTTTATTTTTTTGGGTGAGGCTTCATTTGCTCTGGCCTGCGGAGTCGGAGTGCTTTATCTTCTGCAGGAACGAGCAATTAAAAACAAGCGGCCCGGCTTCTTTTTTCACAGGTTACCTTCTCTGGATCTTCTGGACAACATCGGTTATGTATGCATTCTGACCGGTTTTACACTCATGACCGTTGGACTGATCACCGGTTTCATCTATGCCAAGGCCATCTGGGGAAAATTCTGGAGTTCCGATCCAAAGGAAATCTGGTCGATCATCACCTGGTTGCTCTACGCCGCGTTGCTTCACGGAAGACTCATGATCGGATGGAGGGGCAGAAGATCTGCTGTTATGGCCATCATCGGCTTCGCAGTGGTCCTTTTTACCTTTCTCGGCGTTAATTTTCTACTGGAAGGACACCATGAGGTGTTCACTCGATAGTAGGGTTTTTGAATAGTTTCATTTTTGGAAAAACAGAACCAATGCTTGACATTGTTTTAATAGGAATCAATCATAAAACCGCTCCCATTGAGTTAAGAGAATGCCTTGCATTCAGTGAGGAAGATACACTCAAAACTTTTTCGGTTTTTAAAAACAGCCCGTTAATCAAAGAACTGATCCTGTTTTCAACATGCAATCGGGTCGAACTTCTTATGACCACCCCTGATCCGGACAGAGCCATTTGCGCTGCCAAACAGTACCTGGCAGAATCCAAACAAATGGCATTGGACCATTTTGAGAATTCACTTTATGTATACCAGGGAAACGACGCCATCCGACACATTTTCAGAGTTGCTTCCAGCCTTGATTCTTTAATTGTGGGAGAACCTCAGATCTTAGGGCAAATTAAAGACGCATACCGAAGAGCCACATCCCAGAAAACATCCGGAGTCATCTTAAACCGCCTCTTGCATAAGACTTTTTTTGTTGCCAAACGGGTGCGCCATGAAACAGGCATCGGAGATCATGCCGTTTCCGTAAGTTACGCAGCCATCGAACTGGCCAAAAAGATTTTCGGCTCTCTTGAAGGTAAAGAAATTCTTCTTATCGGTGCAGGAGAAATGGCGGAATTGGCTGTGGAAAACCTGATTCGAAACAAAAGCGGAGATATTGTCGTTGCCAATCGGACCTTTCAAAATGCCCTGAAACTTGCAGATCATTTTAAAGGAAAAGCCATACGAATGGAAGAAATTCCAACCGCCCTTGAACGAGTGGACATCATTATCTCTTCCACAGGAGCTCCGGATTGTATTATTTATCAGGATCAGGTTAAAACAATATTACGAAAACGAAAAAGCAGGCCGTTATTTTTTATCGACATTGCCGTCCCCCGGGACATTGATCCTGAAATAAACCGTCTGACAAATGCCTACGTATATGACATCGATGATTTGAAGGGTGTTATCGAAGAAAATATCGAAGACAGAAAACGGGAGGCCATTAAAGCCGAGAGAATCATTGATGAAGCCGTGATCAAATTTCGTCAATGGCACGACAATCTGGATATTGTGCCCACCATTATTGATTTGAGAAAAAAATTAGAAACCATTGCCCAAAATGAGGTCAAAAAAACATTCAAATCCCTTCAGCATTTGTCAGAAACCGATTACCAGGCTATTTACAGAATGACCAATGCCATCATTAATAAAATTTTACACGATCCCACCCTGTTTTTAAAGCAAAACGGATACCACGGCCCTAACTCGGCTTCAATAGATTTTACCCGTAAACTGTTCAGGCTCGATGACGAATAGTGACCAATCGATAAGGAGGATTTCGTGAAGAAAACCGTATTTTTATTCCCGGGACAAGGATCACAAACAGTTGGAATGGGTCAAGACATCCATGATGAATTTGACTTTGTCAGAGAAATATTCGACATGACCGAGGAAATCACCCGAAAAAATATCAGGAATCTGTGTTTTAAAGGGCCTATGGAATCTTTAACCCAGACGGTGAATCTTCAGCCCTCGGTAACCGCGGTGAGTTTATCGTTTTTAGCGGTGATTGAAAAGGAGGGAATCTTTCCTGATTTTGTCGCCGGACATAGCCTGGGAGAATATGGAGCCTTATGCGCATCCGCAATCATCTCAAGGCAAGATGCGATCCGACTGGTGGATGTTCGCGGAAAACTGATGCATCGGGAATCCCTCAAACATGAAGGTGCCATGCATGCTATTGTCGGACTGGACCTGAAAGAGGTTCAAAACCTTGTGGATGAAGTCGCCAAAAAAGGAACCGTGTCGGTGGCCAATCACAACACCCAAAATCAGATTGTTATCACAGGTTCCCCAGAACCGGTTAAAACCGTCTCCGAACTTGCCGTACAAAAAGGCGCCAAATCCATCGCCCTTAATGTCAGCGGTGCCTGGCACAGTGCCCTGATTCAAGGCGCAGAAAAAGAATTCAGCAAATTTTTAAACGAAATCGAGTTTCACAATCCGCAACGCCCGGTGGTTCACAATTTAACGGCGGATCTGTCTCCGTCCGATCCGGATCAGATCCGTGCCATTATGGCAAAACAGCTTTGCAACCCGGTCAAATGGTATGATTCTATTTGCAAGCTAAAGGAACTGGGAGTGGCCAACTATGTCGAAATCGGCCCAGGCAAGGTTCTTACAGGATTGGTCAAAAAAATATTACCCAAAGAGTCTCCGGCCGGATTTTTTACAATTAATAACATAAAGGCTTTGGAATCTTTTTTTAAGGAAATGGCTTAATCCTAATTTTTCAGACTCTTTTCAATTTTATCTTTACAAAATTCATTTAAAATTGTTATTTATATCCTTTTATATATTTGTGCCAATATGATCGGAAAGGATATAGCATGGAAGAAAAAGATCTGGAATATTTTAAAAAACTTCTCACTGAACGACTCCAGGAACTTTTAAACCACGCAGATGACACAGTAGTCGGCATGGCCGACAGTCGAGAAAACTTTCCCGACCCCACCGACCGCGCTTCTTTGGAGGCAGATCGCAATTTTATGCTTCGCATCAGAGACAGAGAAAGCAAACTGATCAAAAAAATAAAAAAAGCCTTACAAAGAATTGAAAACGGGACTTTCGGCATCTGTGAAAAGTGTGGTGAAGATATCAATATCGAACGTATTAAAGCCAGGCCTGTCACCACCCAATGCATCGATTGCAAAACAAAAGAGGAGGCTTTGGAGAAAGCCCTTGGGCTGTAATAAAGACGTAAGCATTGATCTTCATGTTCATTCCACTGCATCGGATGGTACCCTCACACCTGCTGAAATTGTTTCACTTGCCGAATCTCTTCATCTTGGAGCCATATCGCTAACCGATCATGATGCCGTGGATGGCAACAGAGAGCTTTTACAATCAGGAATACCCCGTTCCATCGGTTTTTTGACCGGCGTAGAAATCAGCACAATGCCGCCGGAGTGTTTTCCTGTTTTTGGAAGTTTCCACATACTCGGGTACGGAATCGATATTGAAAATAAGGCATTAAACAAGACACTGGCTACCCTTCAGGATGCCCGTAAAAACCGTAATCCAAAGATAATCCGGAAACTGAATGACCTGGGAATAAAAATCGACCTGATCCAAGTCAGTCAGTTTGCCGGCCAATGCCAACTCGGGCGGCCTCATATTGCCGGATATCTTGTTCACAAAGGCTATGCCGCCTCCATTGATGAAGCATTTGATCAATATTTGGGAAAAGGTAAAGCAGCTTATGTTGAAAAATTTCGGATTCCCTGCAGAGAAGCCCTAAAACTTATTCTGGATGCCGGCGGATTACCTGTTCTTGCCCATCCCTACCTGATCCAGCTCGGCAAAGGGGTTGTTTTTGAAAAACTGATTGTCGAACTCAAATCCATGGGTTTGAAAGGTTTGGAAATTTACTATCCCGAACACCCGCCGGAATCTGTCCGGTATTTCTCTCGAATCGCCAGAAAATACAATCTGATTGTTACCGGAGGAACGGATTTTCATGGGGACATCAAACCGGAAATAAAACTAGGATCAGGGTTTGGAGATTTATTCGTTCCCTATGAAATCTATGAAAATATCATCAACCTGCTAACATAGGGATTTACAAACACTTGTCGGACAATATTTTTTTTGAACTTGAGCAAAAAATTCAATATTTTTTTAAAAACAAAAATTTTTTACTGGAATCGCTTCAACACAGTTCATGGGTCAATGAAAATCCGGAAAAAAATCTTCGGGACAACGAGCGTTTGGAATTTTTAGGAGATGCTGTCGTCAATTTAGCCGTTGCCGTCTGTCTTATGGAAAAATTTCCTGAGCTGAATGAAGGTGACCTTTCCCGAATACGAGCCAATCTTGTTAATGAAACCCAGCTTGCCGATCTGGCCAGAAATCTTGAATTGGGCCCATACTTGCTTTTGGGCAAAGGAGAATTGTTAACAAACGGAAGGGAAAAAAACTCGATTCTGGCCGATGCGCTGGAAGCTCTTATTGCCGCGATATACATGGATGGAGGATTTAATGCCGCATTCGTATTTGTTAAAAAATGCTTTGATCCATTATTAAGTGAGGCTGTTTCTCCGGAGTCAAACCTCGATTTTAAGAGCCGCTTGCAGGAAATTGTTCAAACCCGCCAGACCGAAATGCCGGATTATAAAATTATCAAAGAAAGCGGTCCTGATCACGATAAAACATTTCATGTTAAAATCGAGGTCTTTGATATCAAAGCCATCGGAGTCGGCAAAAGCAAAAAAACTGCTGAGCAGGATGCCGCCAGAAACGCTTTGGAACTTTTAAAGGAATCCTGATCAATCATGGAACGAGGGGAAAAACCCTTCATTGTCCCCATATTTATTCCCCAACAAGGATGCCGGCACCAATGTATCTTTTGCAATCAATCCGCGATCACCGGGCAGGCTGTCCAGTGGCCGTCAATGGACAATATCCGCAACCAGGCAAAAGATTATTTAACCTACAACAAACACCATAAGCCCTCAGTGATGGCTTTTTACGGTGGAAATTTTCTCGGTCTTCCCAAGAAAAAAATCACATGCCTTTTGCAATTGGCTGATGAATTTGTCCTCAGGGGAGATATCGGCGGCATTCGATTTTCCACCAGACCCGATACCATCTCGGAATCCTCACTGAAACACCTGAAAAATTTTTCCGTCAGCGAAATAGAGATCGGAGTGCAATCCATGGATGACACCGTGCTAAGCACCTGTCGCCGCGGCCATTGTGCTTCAGAAACAATCAGCGCGGTTACTCTCCTGAAGCAGCACTGCTACAATGTGGGGCTGCAACTGATGATCGGATTGCCCGGGCAAGATGCCCAAAGTGCTTTTGACACGGCACAACAGATCGTCGGGCTTTCACCCGACTTTGTTCGCATCTATCCGACGGTTGTTTTAGATCAAAGTCCATTGGCAAAATGGTATCAGGAAGGTAAATACCATCCGCTTTCTCTGAAAGAAGCCGTTTTTCAGACAAAAACAATCTATCTGATTTTCAAAAAGGCCGGAATTCCAGTTATTCGCATGGGACTCCAGGCCTCCCAGGAACTGGATGAAAAATCGACTCTTTTGGCCGGACCGTACCATCCGGCTTTCGGCCATCTGGTCTTATCCGAAATTTATATGGAAAGACTGTGTGCTCATTTCCAAAAATATCCCCCCATGCAGAAAAAAATCGAAATTTTTGCCAATCCCACGTGCATTTCTCGCATCAGGGGAATCAACAACAACAATATCCAACATCTCAAAATAAAATTCAAATTAAATCAAATTTCCGTAAAACCCGATTTGCGCCTTTCCGATCAAGGCTTATTCATCAACCACCACTGGATTGATCTGTACCAATAGTGTTTCAAATGGTGTCAGTTATGATTTTGGAAGTCTTACCACCAACACGGGTATCAGTGAACGTCGGATAACTTTCCTTGTGGTGGAACCCATTACCATATCAGCCAGAATCCCATGGCCTTGAGTTCCCATGACAATCAGATCACACTTTCTCTTTTGGGATTCTTCCAGAATAATATCGACCGTATTGCCCCGTTTTACAACAATTTCATCGGTTTCAAACCGTTGTTCACCTGAAACACTTCTGACATCCTCGCAAAATTGGCCCAAAACCTCCCGAATTGCCACATTTTCACGTTTTTTACCTGTAAGGGTCTGTCTGGCCTCTTGAGCATTTCGATCTTTGATTTCTTCCCATTTTTCAGCATCAATATAAGCTTGTACGGAAGTATCCAGGTTGGGTATTTCCGTTAAAACATGCAGAATCACTATTGTGGCTCCATAGAGGTTGGCCAGACTGACTGCATAAGCAAACGCATAGTGTGCATTTTCCGACAGGTCCGTTGGATAAAGGATTTTTTTTATTTTCACACTGGGTAAAATCATTTTTTTATATCTCCTTATGAATTAGGTGCATCTTAAATTCATACAGCTTTCTTTACATACCACTTTTAAAAAAATCATCATATTCAACCGTCAGGCTTTTGCCGGCCGTATGCCGTGTGGGAACAGTGCCTTCTTTAAAACATTCAAAAACCGTTTTTTTACTCTCAGATATGGGCAACAATCCGGTTTCCGCATCTATTTTTGCAAAAACAATATCCTCCGGCACCTGAAATACCCTGACCGGTTTATTTTCCATAATCCGGCTCATAAAACCGAGCCAGATTGGTGCGGCTGCACTTGCACCGGTCTCACCTTTTCCCAGGGAAGCTTCCTCATCAAATCCAACCCATGTTCCGGTAATGTACTGAGGGGTATACCCTACAAACCAGGCATCATTCATATCATTGGTCGTCCCGGTCTTACCGGCCACCGGGCGGTTTAAGGCTCGAACGCTTTTTCCGGTGCCCTCCTTTACAACACTTTCCAGAAGATTGGTAATCAGGTAGGCCGTGCTTTTTTCAATGACCTTTTCCTTCTCAATTTCCACAGACTCAAGCACATTTCCGTTCCTGTCAACAATTTTAGTAATAAAAACCGGAGTTATGTTGTAGCCCATATTTGCAAAAACCGAATAGGCATTCACCAGCTCCAAAAGAGAAACGCCTGAAGAACCCAAGGCAAGTGAAAGATCCCGTTGCAGCGGAGAGGTGATTCCCAGTTTTTTTGCATAATTAATAGTATACCCCACCCCGATGTCTTTAAGAATTTTTATGGTGACAAGGTTTCTGGATTGGGCCAGAGCTTCACGAAACAAGGTCGGTCCGTAAAATTTCTGACTGTAATTTTTCGGTTTCCAGACAAAATTCTGTTCCTTGTCTTCATAAACCACTGCAGTATCCAGGATAACGGATGCCGGAGTATACCCCTTGTCCAAAGCGGCAGCATACACTACCGGCTTGAAGGCACTTCCCGGCTGCCTTCTTGACTGAATTGCTCGATTGAACTGACTCTGTTCAAAATCCCTGCCTCCCACCATGGTTTTGACATACCCTGTTTCGGCCTCAATGCATAGAAGAGCCGATTGGACTTTCGGTTCCTGCTCCAGGGCCAATTCCCAGATATTATTACCTGATTGTTTTTCAATGGTTTTGACATAGATGACATCGCCGGTTCTCAAAACATCACCAGGTCTTTTAACGCTGTTTTCCGAATAGCCGATTTCCGGATTGGGTTTTCTGGCCCACCCCATTCTTTTAAGCGGGATAATGCCAGTCTGGTCTCCTATTTTTACAACGGCTTCATTTTTTGAATCACTCACCGCTACGACAACGCCCTGAACAATTTGATTTTTTTCAAGAGGTTCTTCCCGTAACTTTTGTTTTATCTGTTCATTGAATGTTTCAATTTCATATTCCGCCAGGTTTTTTATCGGCCCTCTGTATCCCTGTCGTTTATCCAGCTCTCTTAATCCCTTGTCGATCTCCTGTTCAGCAGCTTTTTGCATATCAACATTTACAGCGGTATAAACCTGTAACCCCCCGTTATAAAGCAAAGCCCGTCCATATTTTTTTTCCACATACTGCCGAACATATTCCGTATAGTAAGGAACTTTTTCCAGATACAAGTTTCGTCTTGGTCTTATGTCCAGAGGCTGATTTAAGGCTTCGGCGGCTTGCTCTGATGTGATGTACCCCTCCGAGACCATCCGGTTGAGCACATATGCCTGCCTGTTTCGCGCCCTGTCAGGATATTTGAACGGCGAATACCTGGAGGGTGCCTGCGGAAGACCCGCCAGCATGGCGCACTCTGCCAGATTAAGTTCCGCAACATCTTTGCCAAAATAATTTTCAGCCGCAGCCTGCACTCCATAGGCTCCATGACCGAGATAAATCTGGTTCAAGTAAAGAAAAAGAATATCTTCTTTGCTGAATGTCTTGTCGATTCTGTAGGCAAGTATCACTTCTCTTATTTTTCGCTGGTAGCTTTTTTCCGGTGACAGAAAAAAAGATTTAGTCACCTGCTGGGTAATGGTACTTCCCCCCTGAACAATTGTACCGGCTTCGAGATTTTTTAAAAATGCCCTCAAAATGCTGAATACATTAATCCCCTTATGCTGATAGAACCGGTCATCTTCTGCGGCAATGAACGCATTTTTAAGCATATCAGGCATATGGGAAATCGGAATGACAATTCTTCTTTCCTGGAAAAATTCTGCAATTTTTCGGTTGTCATCGGAATAGAATGTGGTAATGGTAGGAGGGTTGTAGTCCTTCAAGGTTGATATCTTGGGCAGATCCTGCTTAAAATACATATATCCGCCCACCACCACTAAAACCCCGCCGATTAAGACAATTAATCCGGTAGCCACAAAAATGCCAAGAATCCAGGCCAGAATATTGCCGGATTTTCGCTTCGATCGCTTTTTGAGGATTTCATTTCTAGTTCTCTGGTTTTTTATCATTGATATACATCCTTGGTTTTATCTTTAGCAGACCTTGTTCTAAATCCCAACCTGATGACCATAAACCGGTTGGCATGTACCAGGTTGGTTTTCATGTTTAACAAAACAAGACTGTTTGAGCAAGTTTACCCTCCATGGATTGCCCTGGAAATGAAAATGCTTATTGACATTTCCCTGTTGCATGGATAACAGAATACACTCAGCTCGACACACGGATCTCAAAAAGGTATTATATCAATAATTTCTTTCATGTGGAAATTTTAATTTTTTTTCACTTTCTCAATCCGGTGAATGGAGTTTCAAGCATGGTGGATTTGAACTTTGACAAAATGGGAGGACTTGTTCCTGCTATCGTACAGGATTATAAAACAAAGGATATTCTGATGCTTGCGTTTATGAACAAAGAAGCCTGGCTTCAGACCCTTTCAACACGGAAAGCCACATATTACAGCCGGAGCCGTAAAGGATTATGGGTCAAGGGTGAAACTTCCGGTCATATTCAGGTTGTCAGGGAAATTTTTATCGACTGTGATGATGATACGGTACTGCTCAAGGTGGAACAAATCGGCGGTGCAGCTTGCCATACGGGATATCCCGGTTGTTTTTACAAAAAAATTGAAGATGGCGAAATAAAAATAGTCGGTAAACCGGTATTCAATCCCAAAGAGGTCTATCGATAGTTTCCGAACCTTATACCAGGATTAACATATGAGTGTGAGCAGATTAAAGGATATTTCTTCATTCATTGTCATGGATGTTCTGGAAAGGGCCCATGAACTTGAAAGAAAGGGAATTCGTGTAATCCATCTCGAAGTTGGAGAACCGGATTTTGATACTCCCGCTTGTATCAAAAATGCCATCTGTAAAGCAATGGATAGCGGAGAGACTCATTATACCCACAGTCTCGGTCTTTTGGAACTGAGAGAGGCCATTTGTGAACACTACCATGATCACTATGGAGTAAACGTATCCCCGGATCAGGTACTGGTTTCCTCGGGCACCTCCCCGGCCATGTTTATCATGTTTGCAGCACTGTTGGAAAAAGATGATGAAGTCATTATTTCGGACCCTCATTATGCCTGTTATCCCAATTTTATCAAATTTCTGGATGCCCGGCCGGTAATGGTCAAGGTCTTTGAAGAAGACGGGTTTCAGTACCGTCCCGAAGCTATCAGAAAAAAAATGACCCAAAAAACAAAAGCCATTTTTATCAACTCCCCTTCCAATCCCACGGGAAACCTGTTGTCACCTGCCCGCATGGCTGAAATTGCCGAATTTTCGCCTTTTATTCTTTCGGATGAAATTTATCACGGGCTGGTTTACGAAGGAAAAGAACATTCCATTCTAGAGTTTACCGACCATGCGTTCGTTTTAAACGGCTTTTCCAAACTTTTCGCCATGACCGGTCTTCGACTCGGCTATGTCATTGCTCCCAAAGCGTTTATCCGACCCATGCAAAAAATTCAGCAGAATTTTTTCATTTCAGCCAATTCTTTGGTTCAAAAGGCCGGCATTGCCGCTTTGAAGGAAGCACAAGGTGATATTGAAAACATGAAACAGGTTTATAACCAAAGACGCATTTACATGGTCGACCGGTTGAAAAAAATGGGACTCGGCATCACAGTCGAACCTACGGGAGCATTTTATGTGTTTGCCAATGCAAAACACATATCGGACAATTCCTACCAACTTGCCTTTGATATTCTGGAAAAAGCATTTGTCGGAGTCGCACCCGGAATCGATTTCGGAAGCAACGGCGAGGGGTACCTTCGATTCTCATACGCCAACTCTCTTGAAAACATTGAGGAAGGACTCGACAGGCTCGAAAATTATTTAACCTCGATGCATATGAATTCATGATTATTAAGTCCGCAGTCTTTATCAAAAGCGCCACAAAACCTTCCCATTACCCGGAACCGCTTTTTTCTGAAATTGCCTTTGCCGGACGGTCCAATGTGGGAAAATCTTCTCTGATCAACGCATTGGTCAACCGGAAAAATCTGGTCAAAACCAGCCGCACCCCGGGCAGGACTCAACTGATCAATTTTTTCATGATCAATGAATCATTTTATTTTGTAGACCTTCCGGGATACGGTTACGCAAAAGTCCCGCCCAAAGTACAGCGGGAATGGGGGCCCATGATTGAATCCTATCTTTTTAACCGGAAAAATCTGGATGCCGTTGTTCTTGCCATGGATATCCGAAGAACTCCGAAGGAAGATGAAAAAAATCTTCTGAAATGGTTTGCCCAATTAGATCTTGCAAAAATCCTGGTTCTGACGAAAGCGGATAAATTATCCAAAAACAAACAGATTCAGCAACAATCGGCCTATGCAAAGTCTCTTTTGGTCGATAAAAATGACCTGTTATTATTTTCTGCCAAAAATCTTCAGGGAAAGGAAGCTATCCTGGCAAGAATGGAAACCCTGATTTCCGATTCAATTCCAAAGGTTGACACGTGAATCATCCCAAAACCAATTTCAAATCAGGATTTGCCCTGATTTTGGGTGCTCCGAATGCAGGTAAATCCACTTTGCTTAACCGGTTACTCGGTGAAAAAATATCGATTACCTCCCGAAAGCCCCAAACAACCCGGAATAAAATCCTGGGCGTCTTTCACATGCCCGTTGCCCAGATCGTTTTTTTGGACACCCCCGGGGTGCATCCGGCAAAAGATATATTGAACAAAAGAATTGTCGAAGCGGCACTTTCATCCATTGCCGATGTGGATGTCGTTGTTCTAATTGTCGATGCGATCAAGCCTGATCCCATTTCCGACCAAATTTTATTAAAAACCCTTTCCACCGCAAAAAAACCCGTGGTGCTGGCCATCAATAAAATCGACCGGGACAAATCTCTGGATTTGTCATCGATTATCAACCAATGGGAGAACCTTTATTCATTTGAACAGATCGTACCGATTTCTGCAAAATTCGGGTTTGGAATCGAAAAATTGATCCATGCACTATCGGATATTCTTCCTCCAGGACCTCCTTTTTTTTCGGAAGATACCCTCACCGATATGCCCATGCGATTTATCGTGGCTGAAATGATCCGTGAAAAAGTCTTTCGTCTTACCGGAGAGGAAATACCCTACTCTGTTGCGGTAACCATAGAAAAATATGAAGAAAAAAACAATTTATCCGTTATTCATGCCATCATTCATGTTGAAAAAAATTCTCAGAAAGGCATTATTATTGGCAAGAAAGGACATATGTTAAAAAAAATCGGCCAAGACGCCAGAAAAGATATTGAAAAATTTTTAGGCCACCCCATTTTTCTCAATTTATTTGTCAGGGTACAAAAAAACTGGAGCAAAGATACAAAGGCGTTAAGAAAGTTTGGATATTAATGATTTTGTCTTTTCATCCGCTGATTTCCGCGGATAAAAATATTCTTTGCGCAGGAAGAGATCCGGACCTCCGGGATCTTGAAGCAATTAAACAGGCCGATGCCGTCATTTTGCCCATCGGGTGCAAAAAAAATCTTTATGACCTTGTGCGGAAAAACTGCCTAAATGTATTTCCTAACTATGACATGCGATTTGATTTTCCCGGAAAACTTGGCCAGATCAAACTGTTTCGAAAAATGGGAATCAACTATCCGGAAACCCGGTTATATTCGGATTTAAAGGACTTTCAACGGCAGGCCAATCATTCCAAACCAACACCTCCCATGGATTTTCCCTTTGTTTTTAAATTCGACTGGGGGGGTGAGGGTGAAACCGTGTTTTTGATTCGCACCGATTCGGAGTTTTTATCAATTCTTGAAAAAACGCGTCAATTTGAACTTACGGGCCAGAAAGGCTTTTTAATCCAGCAATGGATACCTCAAACCGTTAAATCTCTCCGAACCGTGGTCATCGGCCGGAAAATGGTTTCCTATTGGCGTATCCAGCAGCAACCCCACCAGTTTAAAGCAGGCCTGTCCTCAGGAGCAATTGTTGATTACAATTCCGATCCCGAATTCATAAAAAACGCAGAATATGAACTCAAAATTTTTCTAAAAAAAACAGGAATTAACCTAGCAGGGTTCGATTTTTTGTTTTCACCGGTATCCTCCAATCCCTATTTTCTTGAAATTAATTATTTTTTTGGTAGAAGAGGTTTAGGGGGATCTGAAAAATTTTATGTAATTTTGATAAAAGAAATTAATCAATGGCTTAAATCCATGGGGTTTTCCCGCTTTCTGGAACTTGATACCCCTTAAACATGATTTATTTGAAAAATCGATACTGATTCGCCTATGGATCCATTCAACTTTCACATAGAAATTGATCATATCCGAAGAGAAAAGGACAAGGCCCGTATTCTCAGAGCCTCCCAATGGTGGAAACGAAAAATTTCCAAGGGGATATGTTTCTACTGCAAAAAACCTGTTAAACCCGGAGAACTGACGATGGATCATATCGTACCTGTTTCCAGAGGAGGGATGAGTACCAAAGGAAATGTGGTGCCTTCGTGCAAGCCCTGCAACACCAAAAAAAAACAACTTCTGCCGATGGAATGGGATCAGTACCTGAAATCAATTTCCGAAACAAAATAAAACATGGGCCACTAAGGGGGGAAGGGAGTTAAAGCCAGTTATTGCTTGGTTAACAAAAAAATGGCATTATTCAGTGACCCATGCTTTACAATATTAATCATCCCGCCTTGAAGGGTCAACCCGGTTAAAATTTGCATCTGTTCCACTTTATTTTCTGTTGACAATCTGAACAAGGTTAAACAAAATGAACAGATGTAATTTTTTCAATCATGATGGGAACACTAAATAGAGCAACATATCGACCTGAAAAAGAAAGGAAATTTGAATGCCCGCCAGTCCTGAGCTTCTGAGATCAATTGAGTTGTTTTCCGCATTTACCCGGGAGGAACTGGAAAAAATTGCTCCCCTGGTCACTCCCGTGAAGGTTATGGAAGGCGAAGTTCTTGCGAAAATAGGGTATCGCGCCCGCACGTTCTTTATTGTCATCAAAGGCAATTTCATGATTTCTTTTCAAAACGGTAAGGCCATTACACTTCATCACAGGGGCGACATCATGGGTTGGTCCACTTTGGTTGCGCCTTTTACCTATAAGGGTACCGTCGTTGCCCTTACCGATGGTGAAGTTTTGACATTGCCGGGTCAGGAATTCTATCTGCTGCTTCAGAGCGATTCGGAGTTAAGCGGTAAAATCATGAATGAAATCAATTCAATAATCGCCTCAAGATCTCCTTATCATGAGGCTTGACCCGATATTAATCAAAATTTTCAAGGAGGATGACATTGTACGGGCTCGAAAATATTTCTGCACATAACGGATGGGCAATTTCTTTTGTAGGAATCACCATTGTTTTTACCGGATTGACCCTTTTGTCTTTGACTATCGCCCAGTTACATAAAATCTTAAACATCTGGGAAAACAAAGATAAATATATTAACAATCGTGATCAAAAGACATCCCCCACCAGCGGTATCAAAACGGAACCGAAGCCGGTCATTCCCACCCATGAACTGGAAATCATCCGCCAATACAAGTTGATAGTCGATCGGCTGGAACAACCCTTCTCTCTTCCCAAATTACTCGACATTGCTCTAAAAATCGGGCTAGACCGGCCGCATTCGACGATAAATAAATTATTGGAAAAAAGAATTATTGTTTCAGATGGAAAAGGCTATTTTATCTGGACAAATTAATCGGCATTCTCAAGATATGAAACATCAGAAAAATCGGATTTAAAGGGGAAGATCTAATGACACAGCTTTTTCTTGAATTTTTGTCCAATACCGGATTTGCGCTCGCTGATTATCGTCATCTCATTATGATTCTAATCGGTATTATTTTTATATATCTGGGCATTGCCAAACATTATGAACCTCTTTTACTGGTACCCATCGGATTTGGAATCCTGGTGGGCAATATCCCGGTTTTTAAAGGGTTAGGCTTAGGAATATACGAAGATAACAGTGTGCTTCATTACCTTTACATGGGGGTCACATCCGGCGTTTATCCTCCACTCATTTTCCTGGGAATCGGTGCCTTGACAGACTTTTCCACCATGCTGGCGAGACCGATGCTGATGCTTTTGGGGGCTGCGGCTCAAATGGGAATCTTTCTCACATTTCTCGGTGCTCTCGCACTTGGTTTTGCCCCGAATGAAGCCGCATCCATTGGTATTATCGGCGGAGCCGACGGGCCAACAGCCATATTTTTGACAGCAAAACTGGCCCCTCACCTAATCGGTCCCATTGCTGTTGCGGCTTATTCTTATATGGCCCTTGTCCCAGTCATCCAACCTCCTATCATGAAGCTTCTGACATCCAGAAAGGAACGTCTGATCCGGATGGAAGAACCCCGTGAGGTCTCCAAAAAAGAAAAAATCATATTCCCCATCGTTGGATTTTTACTCTGCTGCTTTGTCGCTCCGGCAGCCTTGCCCCTATTGGGTATGCTTTTTTTCGGTAACCTTCTCAAAGAATGTGTTGTGGCCGAACGTCTGGCCCAGGCCGCCCGGACAGCAGTCATCGACACCGTTACCATCCTCCTTGGCCTCACTGTTGGTGCCAGTACCCAGGCGGATGTATTTCTGACTCCCCAATCCGTGGGAATCTTTATTCTTGGAGCAGTTTCCTTTGGGGTGGCCACCGCATCTGGGCTTATTTTCGCCAAAATCATGAATCTGTTTTTAAAAACCAAAATCAACCCTCTGTTAGGCGCAGCCGGCGTATCGGCGGTCCCTGATTCCGCCCGCGTTGTTCAGATGGTCGGACAAGCCGAAGATCCCAACAATTTTCTGCTGATGCACGCCATGGCACCCAATATTTCGGGGGTTATCGGTTCGGCGATCGGTGCCGGTATTTTATGGAGTTTTATTGGATAATGGATAACACCACGGAAAATTCAAAGCGACTGACCACCATCATGATCTACGGCCGTGTTCCTCTGACATTCGCCGGACTGGTCTGTGCTTTGGGTGTCATGTGGACAAAAGATCCGGTCATTTACACTCTGGGCGTCTCCCTCCTTTTCATTTCCATGATATTCGACATTTCAGGCGTCTGGATCGCATCGCGGTTTGAGCAAGTGCCCGCATTGACCCAACTGGCCGACCGGGTCATGGACAAACTGGTCTACTCCATTATTTTTCCCCTGGTGGCGGTCGGGGAAATGTGGCGGCTGCAGCAGATGGTCACCGAAGTTACCCGGGGTGAACGTCTCCATGCGATTTTTGTGCTGATTTTATGTATCACTGTGCTGATAAGAGATAATTTTGCACATTTTATGCGCAATTTTTCCATTCGAAAGGGGGAACAACCAGAACCCAGTGAACTGAGCCGTTTGAGAATTCTGGTTGCGGCACCTGTAGCCACCATCTTGTATGCACATGCTTTTTATATTCCCGGTTTTTCGCACCTGCCGGTCCTGGGATGGTTTTCATGGTTCGGCAACCTCTCCTTGAGGCTTCTTTTCTTCATTGAGATTCTTTTTCTTGTCATCAATTTCGGCTCTATCGCCAGGTATTGTAAAAAATACGGAAGCCTGTGCCTGGATGAATTGTGCTTTGAAAATGATCTCCTCAGAACCAGAATCCTGTCTTTTTTCCCCAATACACTCACCGTCATGAATGCCATCATGGGTCTGCTGTCGGTTTTTTTTGCTTATCAGGGAAGAATTCAGGAAGCCTATCTGATTCTGATCGGTGCGGCTTTTTTTGACAAACTGGATGGCGCTCTGGCAAGAAAACTCGGATTGACCCAGCCTAAAACTGCCTACGGCAATCACGGAAAAATTACGACAGGAGCGATTTTGGACGATATCTCCGATGCCATCAGTTTCTGCATATGCCCCGGATGGATCTTTTATATTGTTTTTTCAGAGCAGTTAAACGGGATCACCTTTATTCTGCCCATCGGAGTGATTGCGGTTTTTTACGCCATCATGGGCATCGCCCGCCTCGTCTATTTCACCCTGGATAAAAATCCGATTCCGGGCTATTTTAAAGGATTGCCGACCCCTGCGGCAGCTTTATTGGTCACAGCCCCCATGATCATCTTAAACCACAGTTTAACGTCTGAAAACGGTATGATCCTGTTCTGGGCGACATTCTGTTTTTATTGGATGATTTTCATTGCGGTAATGATGAATTTTTATCCTGTCCGATATCTTCATGTCGGTCGTTTCATGGATCAACACCCCCTGGTTACCTGGGCATGTATTATTTTTCTCTTGATCTTTATTTTTACACCCTATTTCGGCCACGCCGCATTTGTTCATATGCTCACATACCTGCTTTCACCGTTGATCACCCGGAAAATAGACATCGACCTGTCATCCTCTAAATAAAATGGCTGTATCATCTTCCAGTACTAATAGCCCCCCCTTAAAATGGAATAGACAGAAAAAGTCCCCCTTTGAAAGGGGGATTTAGGGGGATTTTGATAACAACACCAGCTGGTCAAATCCCCCCGGTCTCCATTTCGAAATGAGAAAAAAAATAGAATCGCCAGGCTTTTTCAAAACGTAAGCCCGGCCTTCCTTGGAAGCCTTCAATATCGGGGTGTATGAAACCGCCCTCAATACCGGGTTCAGGATTGAACCGGTCCGGGAAAAAGTGCTTTCCCCGGTCGGAAAGGTGAAACAGGATAAACATTTAAGCCAGCCTAAATAAGCCTCTTCAGTCCTTAGGCTGTAATGCTTTTTACGGATCATGTTTCTGACCAGGTCTAATGGTTTCGGTTACTAAATTTTAGCCAATGACCACCCACACCTTCCGATTCGACGAGATCGAAAAGGCGTTTCACATGATGGAGAAAAAGGAGGACGGTATGGTCAAGCCTCTGATCGACTTTGGAAGCTGAGACCTCCGAACGCGCTATGCCGGCATTGAGCCATTGACTTGCACGTGCCAGACGGTGCGGCGTGGCACCGTGGCGTTCTCGATTCAGGAGTGGTGCCCGGCTTGTTAATGCAATAATCCGAGGTAAGCCACCCAGCAGGAAAAGGATTAGTTCCGAGTTTAGGGACGCGTGCCCGGAACTAATCCATGGTTCAGGAAACCTTGTCCTATAGGGAAAAGGTTGATGATTTTAGATCGGTTCATAATCGACATTAACCCAACCCGCATCTTCAGCAAAACCGATCGATCTTCCCCTGTCACAGAGTGCAATACGGTTGCCTCCTGCCGTTAACCAGTCAAAAACATGAGTTTGTCCATCTGAATTAAGATCTCCCCATCTGAGTCCCTGGTTGATAAAAACGTCATAATCTGATATGGCTCCCCCATTAAGATCGCTTGCGGTAACCGTATTGTATTCAAATCCAAGAGTTTTCAGGCTGTGCTGGACACCTCCGCTGCCATATACTGCAATCCGCTGCTGATACATGGGTTTTGTGTTATCGGGAATTTTTTCGATAGAAAAAAGCTTCAGTGCATATTTGTTTGACAACTCGTTGGCTAAAGCGGATCTGCAGGAATTATTATGACTCCAGCACCAAAATCACGTCCGGAATCATTAAGTTGCTACGTCCCAAATGATCATGTACCTCTTCAGTGGACCCAACCAATCTCAGAATGGCACTTTACTGGCTGGAAGTAACGGCTGATCCATGAACCTAAGATGCCGACCCATGACGATTGAACAGACCTGCCAGGAAAATGTGACAAATTAATCCGGAGTCTGATGGCAAGTCTGATTCGATCCAATGTTCAGCAAACCCGTCATAACCGCACAGAATTTTTTATAGGAGGAATCGCTCTCAGCACGACCTGTGGCTGATATTGATTTTTTTGTGAGTCATTCTGATGGCTTCCCAAGATTGACCCGAAAAAATATCCGTTTAATCGATAGATGGATAGTCAGTGTAACCACGCTCATCGCCACCATAAAAAGTGCTTTCGTCATAATCATTGAGCAGTAAACCTTCGTGAAATCGTTTCGGCAGATCGGGATTGGAGATAAATAGACGTCCAAACGAAACCAGTTCACACAATCCTGCATCGATTCTTTGGCGCGCCTCCTCAGCCGAATAATTGCCATTGGCAATATAAGCGCCTTTGAAATTTTCCCGAATCCCCCTGATGACTGCTTCCGGACGTCCATTGACTGCATTACCCTGAAAGGAGTCCTCGACCACTTCAATGAAGGCAATACCTCTGTTGTTGAGTTCTTTGGCCAACGCTGAGTAGGTGGCCACCGGGTCATCATCATGCATGTCGTTGAACGTTCCTGTTGGCGAGACCCGGATCCCGGTTCGGTCAACACCCCAGACATCGACCACCGCATCCACTACCATTAAAGGAAAACGCAAACGATTGTCGATGGAACCACCATATTCATCGGTACGTTGGTTCGACTTGCTGCGAATGAACTGATCAAGCAAATAACCGTTAGCACCGTGAATTTCAACACCGTCGAAACCGGCCCGCCTGGCATTCATTGCACCTTGGCGGAACTGTTCAACGACGCCTGGGATTTCCTCAGTCGATAGCGCTCTTGGTTCCAGCACCTCAAGCATACCGGATTGGTCATCAATGAAAGTTTTCGCGCCCTCCGGCTTGATGGCTGAGGGTGCAACGGGCTGCCGGCCATCAGGTTGCAACTCGGGACGAGAAATTCGCCCGACATGCCAGAGTTGCAGATAGATCCGTCCACCGGCTTCATGTACTGCCTTTGTGACCTTGCGCCAACCTTCAACCTGGTCTTCGGAGTGGATTCCCGGCGTGAAAGCATAGCCTTTGCCTTGTGGTGAGACCTGGGTTGCTTCACTAAAAATCAACCCGGCACCGGCCCGCTGTGCATAGTAAACAGCATTGAGATCCCAGGGAATATCGCCGGGCTGTTTCGAACGTGACCGGGTCAAAGGGGCCATCAGCACCCTATTGGGCAGTAGAAGGTCACCTAAAGTGAAGGGGTGATACAAAATATCTTTTTCTTCTGCCATTTTACACTCCTTTATAAAAGCTAACATTCCGTATAACCGTCTGGTAATGGTGCGCAGCGGAATTGCCGGCCGGTTATGCATTAGGTATATCTCGTAAAGATCTGAATGAGTCCCCCATTCGAAGGCCTTCAGCTGCTCGTTCTCTGAGACCTACCATGTCTCGTACTCCTCGGTTCCTAAACATTGATTCGTTTGGTTTTGTCCAATACTAACATACGCCACGATTACTTCGTACCATTTCCCCTTTTCAAAAACGAAGTTACATGGCCCTATGTGACTTTCGACCCTGAAGGTCTTGGACGTTATCGGATTACCTTCCAGGACAGATATGGTTTCGAATTCTGCAATCATTCGGTTGTATGTTTCCCCCCCACCAACATTTACTTCTTCAAAATCAACCGACCGTGCAACCCCGACAAACTTTAGCTCAGGTTTCATGGAACTCAACCAGGGCAGCGAACAATCACAACATTGAGCATGAATAAGAGCTGCCTTTCTGAGGGAATTCGAGCTTTTCACAATACCCTCATACCAAAAAAGCTGGACGGGATAATACCAAGGGAGATCCTCACACCCTTCCCACTTTGCTGAAAGGTTTGGCGTTACTAACGCAACAAATGAAAAAAACAGTATAGTCTTAATAATTCTATGCCCCATAATTTAGCGTTTTACACTGTGAAATTGTATTAAAAAATAAACTGATTATAGCCAATATTTCATTTCTGTCGATGACTTATTTTTAGCTCAAACCGGGATTCTGGATGAAATGAGGTTGAACCGATCTCAGAAGCCATTGATTATTGGTTCAATTCTCCGGGTTTGTGGTTTTATGTCATCATTGATACCGATCGCCTGTTGCCATCTGCCGAGACAACATGGTCCCTTGCGAACCGGTACAACAACTGATAAACTAAATACAACTGTGGCTGTTTCCGTCAGCCAAGGCCAATTCATGCTCCTAATCCTTTATGACGTGATAAGATTTTTCATCCTTTATTCAACTGTTTTTATTGAAAATGAAAAATCGACCTGCTAAAAATCAGTTGGGATTAATAAACAGCGGATCAGGTATTTCAAGAGGCGTGTGATGTTTATTAAAGCGGATGGCGACTGGGAATTTTTAAAATATTTGGGGAAGATATATTATGTGGATTTTTATCTGCCTGAAGGCAAAACTTTTTATGAAAAAATGGAACAATCTCACAGAATTGTGATCAATTCATTAAAGTACGCCCAAGAAGAGGGCTATGATTATGTACTGTTCAATCATGGCGACTCAAGATCAGGGCCGGTACTGGGCTCGCCGAAATCAGCCGTTCGATCAATTATGAAAAGCAAGGAAGCAATACCTTATATTATCAAAAAAAAATCCATTCAACACGAATCCGTTTTTCTCGCTGCAATAAAACCCAAAATCGTTCAGTAAAGGCATCCGGACCATTTCGGAAATGCTTCCTGTGGAACCAGGTTAATATCAATGCCATTTCCTTAAGTATTAAAAATAAATAACATTGTTAGCATCAAATAGAATGCGACATTCATTATACCTAACTCCATGGAACAGCGACTCGGATGAATTTAATATACCGGAATACAGTGAACATTTTTTCTCTGGAACTCTTTCAGATTAATAATCGCATTGATATTTATCGTTAAAATTGTCGAGTATTTCAAGCAACTCCAAAGGCAGGTTGCTCCTTACATCTTTGATGATACCCTCCGGGATTTTTTTGTAAAAAGCCTGGGCAATGCCTCCTGCTATACAGGCTTGGGTGTCGGCATCTCCACCAAGGCTGATTGCATTTTTGATGGCATCCTCAAATGAAGTTGACTCCAGGAATGCTATAATTGCTTCAGGGACTGATCCCTGACAGGAAATATCGAATTTATAACTGGGCCTAATCACCTCAAGGGTCCGGTTTAGATCGTATCCGAATCTATAAGCGATTTTTTTTCGAATTGAATCCTTATCTTCCCCATTTCTTGCCAGGAATATGGATAGGGCCGTAGCCTGAGCCCCTTTTATTCCTTCAGGGTGATTGTGGGTGATTTCTGCGGATCGTTTTGCTTCAGCAAGCACCTCGTCAATGGAATCAAACGCGAATCCAACAGGGGATACACGCATGGCTGATCCATTTCCCCAACTGTTGTAAGGTTTGTTATCCCAAGACCAAATCCACTTTTTGAAACCTTTCCCATAGGGTAGATGAGGATATTTTTCGGCGAGAAATTTTATCGGATGGTCGTAACTCGTACCATCAAGTATAGCTTTCGCAACTGCTAATGTCAGGACAGTATCGTCAGTAAACCCGGATACCAAAATGTGAAAATCTTTGTTTTTCATTGGAATTCGTTCATAGGGAGAACCGATCATGTCCCCTGCAATGGCTCCAATCATTTTTTAATTCCTCTTCGGCTTGAATTAGATCTCAACCACTCCATAAGCGTTAAGATTACCATGAAAAAAGAAAACCAAAATACGAGAGAACATCGGCAAAAAGCAGATCTTTCAATTGGATATCGAGCGATTCGCCTGGGTTTTTAAGAGGGTTGGACCTCAACGGAGATTTCATATTAAATCCTATTAAATTTTTACATTCCGACTGTGTAGAACAATCGATTCTATTTTAAAATCATTACTTTTTTTCACAAATGAGAAATGATGTCAAAGGCATAAATAATAAAAAGCAATGGACAAAGTTGACAACCTGATCAACCTTTGGCATACATTTTTTGCTGAAAGTAGATTTTACAAGATGTTCAATTTAGGCGTTTTTTTTCGATAACGCTTGAATTTCCAATAGTTCATTGCAAAAATGCTTCAAAGAACATGGTGTTAAAATAGCTTTCAAATTTGCCGTTCTTTTACCGTTTGCATAATTTTCGAAAGGATCACCATGCAAAATATCCTTAAAAGCTGTGAACCTAGAAAAGACATTCTGACCGGAACCTTTAACCCTGAAATCTTTACTGCCTCATTGGCCGAAGTGATCCGGTACTATCAGGCTGATCAGGCGGGGGTTCATTCAATCTATACGGATGCCGTGCAGTTTTTCACCGAGGGCACCTATGCCACCGATGGAATGAAAACGGTATTAAACGAGGTATTTGCACGCCTGGCCGGGGACGGTACGGCGCCTGCCATTCATCGGTTGGAAACGGCTTTTGGGGGAGGCAAAACCCATACGCTGATTGCCTGCACCCATATCGGATACAAAGGTAATGAAATAACCCCCCATATCAGTCAGTTTATGGAGCCAAAATGGATTCCCCGAAAGGGGGAAGTTCATGTTGTCGGAATAGCGGGAAATGAGATTCCGGTACACAAACCAAAAGGCACAAAGCTGATCCCTTATACCCTTTGGGGCGAAATTGCGTTTCAAATGGGCGGGGAGGAATTATACCGTCTGGTGGAAGATGATGCCGAAGCCTATGCCGCACCCGGAAAAAACTATTATGACTCCGTGTTTGAAGGCCGAAAAGCACTGGTGATGATTGACGAACTGGCCCAGTATGCGGCCCGTCTGGCAGCTGCAAAAGCAGACGGCAGTGAGCAGTTGGCCGCTTTTTTAATGGGACTGCACGACTATGCCCGGACACATTCCGGCATATCCGTGGTGCTCACTCTGGCCGGCACCACGGATGCATTTGCGAAACAAACCTCCAATCTTGCAAAGTTGCTTTCCAGCATCACCGGAAAAGAAATAGATGCCGACGACGCCCTTGGTATCGGTCAGCAAGCTGTAGCCGGCATTGCAAGCGTGGTTTCAAGAGATGCCACGTCGGTGATTCCGGTGCAGGCATCAGAAATATCCCGGGTGTTGGCCAAGCGTTTATTCATCAAAATTGATGAATCCGTAGCCAAAGAAACCGCTGATTCATACAGGGAAATGTACCGGAAAAATTCTTCACTCCTGCCCGATGAAGCCACCCGTGATGATTTTTATGATCGAATGGTCTCTCACTATCCTTTTCATCCAACCTTTATCGATTTTTTAAACCATAAATTGGCTTCATATGAAAACTTTCAGGGTACTCGGGGCATATTGCGGATTCTTGCTCTTGCCGTCAGGACCCTATGGGAAAAAAAATCTGAAATCCCCATGATTCACACCTGCCATCTGGATCTTCGTGATGCACGAACCACCAATGAGGTCATTGGCCGGTCCGGCAGCGGTGATCTGCTTCCCGTGCTCAATGCCGATATCGGAGGTGCGGATACCGCGGGCATCAGCGGCGGTCGAAGCAATGCCGAGCTGGCAGACCGAAAAAATCCCCATCCTGAGGGATGGCCTCTTTATGAATATACCTGGAAAACAGTTTTTTTACACAGCCTTGTGGGACGTGCCCATGGACTTGGATCAAGCATTTTCGGGCTGACCGAACAGGATGCCATGTTTGAAACCAGTTTTCCGGGTCTTACACCGCCGCAGGTTGCCGAAGCTCTTAAGGAAATCAGCAACAGCGCTTTTTATCTTAGATTCAATCAGGGACGATATTACGCCAGCCTTGACCCGTCGGTGAATATTGCTCTGGCAAAACTTCGCCGGGGGTTTCAGAGACCTGCCATTGATGCATTGCTGGATGCCACGGCCAGAAAAGTCGTCACTTCCGAGGTGTCACCCTTTGACATTGTTGCCGATGTCACCGCACCGGAACATATACCAGACAAAAAAGGCAAACCAAGCCTGGCCCTGATCGCACTGAAAGCCGAACCCATAAAAATTGACGAATTTATAACCACCGCAGGACCCAACCATCCAAGAATCGAACAAAACCTGGTTTTTTTGCTGGTTCCGGATACGGTTGAAGTCAAAGTCGGACCACGGCAGCAAGAATTAACATTCGGCACGCCAACTTCTGCTTCGGAAGAAAACCGGAGAAAGCTCATTGAACTGGCCCGCACTGTCCTGGCCATGCGTGACCTGAAAAAGAATTCCGAAAATTATGGCATTAATCCCAGAAAGCTGGAAGAGGATGAATTCAAACAAAGGCATTCCGAACGGGAAAATGCATTGATTTCAACCGTTACCGAAAGCTACCGGAACCTGTGGTATCCCTCTGCCAACGGGCAGATTGTATGCAGGGAAATCCGCACTTCCGGCGGGGAAAGCGGAACACCGGTAATGGCTCAGATCCGGAAAGCACTTTATGACGACGGAGAATTGTTAACGGGTGATTTTACCACCCAATCTGCTTTGATGAGTCTCACCAAGCTATTTTTTTCCCAGCACGATATTGTTGAAATCTCCAAATTAAAAGAAAATTTCTGTCGCATTCGAAACTGGCCCATTTTGGAGTCGCCTGATGTATTTGACCAATTGATTCGCGCGGGCGTCAGCCGGGGAACATGGTGTTTGTTTCGCATGGGCAGCGAAGAAACAACGCTTCCGGATGAATTTTACAGCCGGGAAACCGGTGAACTTCCTTTTGATGTGGATATTCACAAGGGATATTCTTTGGTAACTTCAGAAGGAGCAAAAAAACGTGGCTGGGGCAAACCGGATAAACCGGATTCTCGGCGGGTGCAGGATTGGGTTCGGGATATTACCAGGGAGATGCCTGAGGCAAAAATATCTCAGATTTCGGAAAAAATCGGGGCCAGGTATGGGGATGTTCCGGAAAAAGAAGTTCAGGAGGCCATCTCGAAGTTGGTGCAGGAAAGCCGCATCATGGCATATAAGGGAGATCCGGGTCAGCGGGAAAAACCCGACCTGATCGCAGGATCTCGGGGAGCTCTATATATGCCGGAGTCGGAAGATGTAATCATCACCCCGGCCAGAGCTTCTGAAAAAGGTTGGATAGAAAAAGAAGACAATACCATCCGGTTATCCGGAAAAGAGGGGGCCAAAACGATCATGCCCATGCTGCGCCGTGTCGGACCCATCTATGATCGCGGAGGCAAAAGCCGTATTGACATGCTGGATATCACCGATATGGAGCTGCCAAATGGTGGAACATTGCGAATCACCATAGAAAATACCCCGCCGGAATCCGTAAAAGACCTGGGGGAGCTTTTTGAAGTCATCGACAATCTTGTCCAATCGGGTGAACAGACGGAATGCCATCTGACAATCAATCATCCGGAAACCGACTGCCCTTTTATCAGGGCATTGAGACCAAATTCGAAACAGCTATGATAATTTGGAAATCCAAAGTAGCGGTTAAGGGTCAGGTTTTAGCGATCGGCTTTTGGTGAAACAGATTACCCATGAATGAAAGCCCGGCCTGAAAAAAATATGGATAGCAATGCCGATTACCCATAAATAAATGTCCCGTCAGGGACAACATATGTATAACAAATCAGAATAGATCGGGTGAGTGAAATGAACTACGACCTATCCTGTTGTTGAAACAATAGCGATTACCCATGAATGAAGGTCCGGTATGGAAAAAATATGGACGGCAATGCCGATTACCCGAGAATAAATGTCCCGTCAGGGACAACATATTTATAGCAACGCCGATTACCGAAACACAAAGAGTCCCTTTAGGGACGATATAAAAAGGATTGTGACGGTGGCAAACACATTTACACAAATTTATCTTCAATTCGTATTTGCCGTTCAGGACCGGATTTCCCTCATTGGTCAAAA
The DNA here is from genome assembly GCA_964478625.1 of uncultured Desulfobacteraceae bacterium. Taxonomy (GTDB): domain Bacteria; phylum Desulfobacterota; class Desulfobacteria; order Desulfobacterales; family SKZT01; genus SKZT01. Next base: position 8,970 of record CAYZJH010000016.1, on the reverse strand, counting down.
ATGGAAAAATGAACTATATCAATATATTTCAGGAATTGTTCGGAACAATAATCATAAGTTGATCGCAATAAACGGCACGGCAAATCATCTGCATGTTTTTATCGGATACAAACCTCATCAATTAATTCCTGGTTTATTAAAAGATATCAAAGGGGGTTCGTCCAAATGGATTAATGAAAAAGGATTTGTGATGGGTAAATTCAGATGGCAGACCGGCTATGGGGCATTAATATTCCGTCCCTGACGGGACTTGAATTTTTTAGGGTCCGGGTCGGCTATAAATATTTTGTTCCTGACGGAACATTTTCCGGGCCGAACGGTCATTTTTGAAAATGTGACATTGGTTTTGAAACAATAACGATTACCAATGAATGAACGCCAGGCATGGAAAAAATATGGATAGCAATGCCGTTTACACGTAAATAAATGTCCCGTCAGGGACTTTATAATAAAGAGTTTAAAAACTATAATCGTCATTTAGGAAATGGAAAAACACGGTTACAATAACGACATTTTGCAAAATATTTTCCGATGACTCTACAAACTTAGAAAACCTGAATTGGGATAAACTGGAACATAAATGAGCGTAAAGACTTCTGAAAAAAACAGTCAACAGGCACACTATCATCAAAAGGTCAAACCCGAACTTGCCAATGCGCCCTGGGTTCTGCGGATTACCGAACACAAGAACAAACCCGCGCCGGTTTTGATCATCAAGCAGAGACTTCTTCCGGATCAGAGGACCGATACGGATGATCTGGTTGCACCCCGGTCGGTTTTAAAAGAACGGGGTCTGTTATATGGCCCTCAGCAGCGCCGATGCACACCCATATTGCGTACCATCATGACCCGGATCAACAACTTCAAAGGCATTCCCCTGGAACTACAGCAGTATCTCAACGGATCGCGCATCACTTTCCGGGGCAACCTTCCCTTGGATGATGAAGCCGGATATAAAATGGCCCTGATATTCAAGCTTCAGGAAAGAATCAAGGACCTTGACCGTATTGAACTGATTGCCCGCCGGGTGGACCGGTTTACCCGGGAAGAGGCCGCTTACTGGTATTCGCGCATAACCACCTATGGCGATGCCGCCAATCGATGGGCCGCAGCCGGCATGAAAGTGATGTTGGCGGGAAATACGAAAGATCCTCATGTCGAAAAAATGCTGACCGACCTTCGTCAACGCAGTTGAATTGTAAAAATTGGAGCAAGCAATGTCAGAATCCTGGAAAGATGATCTTCGACTGATTGAGGCCGGTTTTCCCTGTCATCAGGTAGGAGCGGAAACCCAGAGAGAAAGAGGGGCAAGTTCGGCGCTTCCTCCCCTATATTTTCTTCATGTCTGGTGGGCACGCCGCCCATTGACCCCCAGCCGGGCCGCCATCCTGGCGTCTTTACTTCCGGCGGATACCGATCCGGACTGGTTTTTGCAGCAACTTGGCATTGAAAAGCGGGTAGTAGATATAAATGGCGTTCAATGGACATTGACCGGCAAGATTCTTGATAAAATACAAAGGGATGAAAACGGCCGGGAATTGCTGATTGTCGACCAAACCGTGTTGGGTTGGCTTGAAAAAGAAAATGTACGGCGAGAAGAAAATTTAGAAACCATTAAAAAATTGAAATCTGATTCAAACCTTGCCAATGATCCAGTCCTTTTAAGATGGGAAGGAGAATCAAAGCCGGTTCCAGAGCCATGGCCCGAATCCAGTGATAAATTAAGCATAAAAATGATTCCTGCTGATCCGGCTCATATCAATGACCGCATCCAATTTGCAAAATTAAATTCTGTAAAAAGAATACTTGGCAAACCCATAACATGGGACTCCGCAGATTTATATGGGTACAATCGGGCATTTTCCAAACAACCTCAACCTTTTGGCAAAGCAAAAGTTATTCTTGACCCAACAGCCGGTGGAGGTTCTATTCCATTTGAGGCTTTACGCCTTGGACATCAGGTGATTGCCAATGAATTAAATCCTGTTGCTTCAGTTATACTGCATGCAACACTTGAGTATCCTGGAAAATATGGCATTGAGCTTGCGGACCAAATTGAATTTTGGGGCAGCATGTTGCATGACCATGTTGCAAAGAAAATGGAAAACGTGACTCCTTTTTCTCCCCTTCCTTCACCAGAAAAAAAAGATCTTGCTGACCATTGTAAAAAATGCCCGGAAATTATCCCTCAGTTTGATGTGCCTGAATATGATCAAACAGGTATACTCTACTGCCGCCAGGTCACCTGCCCCAACTGCAATGGCGATGCTCCCTTAATCAACACCTGCTGGTTGAGCAAGGAAGATGGTAAGCAGTGGGGTGTTAAAATAATCCCGGACGGACGGCCGAAAAACGGTACAGTCCGGTTTGAAACTTATCGTGTGAACAAGGGAAAAGGCCCCGGCGGAGAAGATCCCAATTTTGCAACCGTGAACCGGGCAATCGGGCTTTGTATTCATTGCCGGCAAGCCATTGACGCTGATGAAATCAAAGCACAGGCACGGGGTGAATCTGCCCATGGAACATGGAAAGACCGTCTTTACTGCGTGGTGGCGGTTCGGTTTCAACCAAAACTGGAT
>CAYZJH010000016.1:0-6291 GCA_964478625.1 uncultured Desulfobacteraceae bacterium | reverse complement strand
GATCCGCCCTATTACAACAATGTTCAATATGCCGAATTGTCGGATTATTTTTATGTCTGGCAAAAGAGAACCCTCCAGGATTTGTATCCTGATTATTTTAAACGACGATTGACCGACAAGCAGAATGAAGCGGTGGCCAACCCGGATCGGGACGGGGGTAGCAAATCCGCCAATTTGACATACGAAAAAATGATGTCCGATATTTTCAGGGAATGCCGACGGATCATCAATCCCATGGGCATAATGACGCTGATGTTCACGCATAAAAGCCAGGATGCCTGGGAAGCCTTAACCCGGTCACTTATTACCAGCAAGTGGACCATCACAGCCACAGTACCTGTGGAAGCTGAAAGCACCCATTCCATGCATCTGATGGAAAAAGCCGGGGCTGTAAGTTCCGTATTTATCGCATGCCGCAAACGAACAACCGAATCCTCAGAACCTGCTTTATGGACCGGCATCGGTGGTACTGGTGTCCAGCAGCGAATTCAGCAGGCGGTGGCCGAAGGGTTGAAGGAATTTGAAACGCTAAAACTCAATCCCGTGGATGAAATGGTCGCCTCTTACGGCCGCGCCCTACGGGTGTTATCCGAGCAATGGCCGGTTATTGACGGAGATGAGGAAGTCGGGCCTGTTCGCGCCATGAACGAGGCCAGCAGGGTGGTTTCGGAAAACCAGATCAAGCGGATCACCAACGGACGATTAAAAGTCGAAGACCTTTCACCGGAAGCCGCCATGGCTCTCACCCTGTTCAGCATTTACCGCTTTGCCGAATTTCCTTATGACGATGCTTTGAACATTTCCAAGTCCTTAAACATTGCCCTGGAATCCAAATCCGGCGGGTATGATTCAAACGGGCGGTTTATCGGTTACAATACCCAATCCGGTCCTTCGGGAAAAGCCAAAAAGGCATCGGCCGAGGATACCGGTTTCCATGCGCCCCTGGTTCGAAAAGGTTCCAGGCTGCGACTGGCCAGGCCGGAAGAACGCCATCATAAACGCAACGAGTTTCCCCAGAGCGAATGGGACCTGCTATGCGGGTTCATCATGGCCTACCGGAAAGGCGATATTCCGGTGGCCCGTGCATATCTGGACCGTCACGGGGAGGGAAAAACAGAATTGATCAGGCACCTACTGGAAGTGTGGGCTGCGGAAATTCTTGATGATACATTGAAAAAAGAAGCCCAAACCATCATTTTTAGTTTAAAATAAAAAAAGATATTGTCGGCGACAAATCTATTGTAAAAGGAAGGCAAGGGAGGTGGGTGCTTTGAAGATAAAATACTCAAAAGAGGCTGATATCCTTTTGATTGAATTCAAGGAAGGCGTGCCTATTGATTCAATCGACATAAAGGAGGGGATCATTCTTCATCTGGACAAGTAGGGTGTACCTATTGAAATGGAAATATTGGATGCCTCAACGTTTGTGTCCATGGATGAATTTAGTATTCTGGTTCCCAGAATAACGGATAAAGAACTTCCAATCCACGTGTAAGAATAAATATATCGTCCCTAACGGGACTATATTTTTGTGGGATCTCCATTGGCTATAAATATTTGGTTCCTGACGGAACAGATTCCGGGTCGGCTGGACATATTTGGAAATTCAAGAGTGACTTTGGGCATTTTTTTCGGGAAAAAACAGCGGTTGGGACAAAATATATATAGAAATACTGACCTAATCCGGACTATTATTTTGGAAACTACACGTCATTCCGGCGAAAGCCGGGCACGAAGTGAAGCCTTCAGGCGCTATCAATGGGGTAGAGCCATCGGACTGGATACCGGCCTTCACCGGTTTGAATTAAGAAATTTTCGCAGTTAAAATCGCTCATTTTGGGACTGATTATCTGTGAACGAATGTCCCTTTAGGGACAAAATATTTATAGCAAAAACATTCACCCCAACACGGAAAGTCCCGTCAGGGACGATATAAAAAACATCATTATCCTGTTGTTACCAAAAAAGATAAGGAAATATGTTTCATGAGAACAAAAAACCAGGTTTTAAAATTGCTCAGAAACAAACGGTCTTATCTTTCCACTGAATTTAATGTTAAAAAAATGGGTATTTTTGGTTCCTATGCAAAAGGATCGCCTCGTGAATCCAGCGATATTGACATTATCGTCGAGTTCAACGGACCTGTAGGTTTTAAATTCATAGAGCTGACAGCATACCTTGAATCGCTTTTGGGTAAAAAAGTGGACGTTCTGACCCATGCCGGACTTCAGGGAATCAGAGTTCCGCGAGTTGCGCGCAGCATTGAGGAGAATATTTTATACATCTGAAAGAGCAAACATTTATCCATGCCCAAGAACAAGGAAAACACCCCGGTATTTCAGGACAGAAAATGGCTTTTAACCTATAAAACCTCCTCCATGGGTCCTGACGGTAAACCGGTCAACATTCTTCATGATTTTTACATTCCGGTTTTAAAACTCAGTGTCAAATATGACCGGGTTGTCGGATATTTCCGATCGTCATCTCTTGCGGTTGCGTCACAGGGATTTTCCGCCTTTTCAACGGCATGCGGAAAAATGCGAATGATTGTGGGAGCGGATCTGGACCCCCATGATGTGGATGCTATCCTCCAAGGGGATCTAAAACGTTTGGAAGAACATTTAAACCGGGAACTGGAAGGGCTTGAAACATGGCCTGAAAATGTCCGGCAGGGAGTTGAACTCTTGTCATGGATGGTATCCCGGGGGTGCCTGGAGGTCCGTGTGGCATTCAGGGTCCACCGTCAAACCGGAGAACCGCTTCCCTTTGATTCTTGTGAAGATGGCTACGTTCATGAAAAATGGGCCATTTTTACCGATGCTGTCGGCAGCCGGATTTATATGTCGGGATCTTTAAACGAATCCAGACAGGCCCTGATTTATAATGCAGAAAATATCAATCTGCATACGGACTGGTGGGGAAACAGCGATCAACAGCGAATCAATGAAGCGGCAACCTCTTTTGAACAGCTGTGGAATAACGATAACCCTCATATTAAGGTGCTGACCCTTCCGGAAGCTGTATCCCAGCGATTGCTTCGTATTGCTGAAAACGTTTCGCATCCCTTTGAAATAGACGGTTCCAGTGCCTTGAAACCTGACGTTGAGCCGCCTTGTGCCTTGGAACGGTTGCGTTTTGCTTTGATCAACGACGGCCCGCGGTTACCGGGCGGACGGTATGTGGGCATGGAGACCGCGCCCATCAGACCCTGGCCTCATCAGGAGGTGGTGGCAAGGCGGCTCGTCGGCACCTGGCCCTATAATTATCTTCTGTGCGACGAAGTGGGCCTGGGCAAAACCATCGAAGCCGGCCTGGCAATCCGTTCCCTATATTTGGCAGGCCTGGTTAAAAGAGTCCTGATCGCCCCTCCGGCAAGCCTGACCCACCAATGGCAACGGGAAATGGCTTCCAAGTTTTTCCTTCCGTTTGCTCTTGTCAAAGGCGGCAGCAACTTAAAACATGATTATATTTTTCCCTTTGAAAAAACCAGCTCCGGCTCGCGGATGTATGACCCGGACCTTTGTATTGTGTCTACAGCCCTGTTAAGCAGAACCCAACGGCTTGGAGAGCTTCAAAATAGCATACCATTTGATCTGGCCTTGGTGGATGAAGCCCATTATGCCCGGAGGAAAACACCGGGTAACGGAGAGCGCACCGCGCCGCGATTCGGTCAGCTTTTTACCGCAATCAGGGATACGTTGAATCAACGGACAAAATGTCTTTGGATGGCCACTGCCACTCCCATGCAGCTTGACTGGATCGAAGTTTTTGACCTCATATATCTTACCGGCAGGGTCGCACACTTCCATCAGGACCCTACCCTGACATGGGCTTATTACATCGCACTAGGTAAATTGGTGAGGGATCGGCAAATAGATACCCATGAATGGGATTTGCTTCGGCAGGCCGTCTCCTCTGTTGAACAGTATGATCCTTTTCTTTGGTTTTTTTTTCACAACGCCGTCATTGATGGTAGAATCCGTGCAGTATCCGGACAATGGCTCGATCATAACCGCATTCCCAGAGGATCTGATCTTAAAAATCTCCAGCGTTTGATTTTTGCGGCTGCACCCTTATCGCGGGTTATGCTGCGACATACCCGTTCTTTACTGGAAATATACCGGAGTAATGGACAGCTCGGAGAGAATCTGGCTAAACGAGAGATACTGGCCATGCCCCGGATCGTGCTTTCAGGGGTTGACAAAAAAGCTTATAACGACCTGGATGCTTATTGCAAAGATCTGACCAAACAGATTGAGGCCAACAGCAACCACAACAAATGGATAACCAGCCTTGGGTTTTACCTGAGTTTTTTAAGGCTCAGACTGGCCTCCAGCACTTTTGCCCTTCGTGAAACTCTGAAACGGCGTAAAGAGCGGGTTGCCATGACCCGTGCTTATCTGAACACCGCCGAAATTGAGGACAGCGAGCTTGAAACGGAAGATGAAGTTTTTGGTGATTATGAAGACCTGGATGAAAAACTTATTGAAACACTTTTGAAAAATCGAACGCCTGAGGATCTAAAATGGGAAGAGGCCAGGCTTGCAGATATGCTGATACCTTTAAAAGATTTATCGGCAATGCCGCTCAAGATGACAGAACTTCTTGGAGTGCTGCAAAAAAGACGACTTTCAGGTTCGAGGATAAAGCAAACGGTTATTTTCACAAGATTTTACGACACGCTCACAGACATTGTGAAACGACTTCGCAATATCGATCCCACCATGTTGATCGGAACCTATTCCGGCAAAGGCGGTCAGTATGTGGAACCCGGAAAAAATCGGCTCCGTGGAGTGGATCGTGAGGAGATCAAGCATCGATTCTGCAGGGGTGAAATCGATATCCTGGTCTGCACCGATGCGGCAGCAGAAGGCCTGAACCTGCAAACGGCGGATCTGATCATCAATTATGATCTGCCCTGGAATCCAATGAAAGTGGAGCAGCGCATCGGCAGGATCGACCGTATCGGACAAACCCATCCCAAGGTGTATGTATTAAATCTGTGCTACGTGGATTCCGCAGAACAGATAGTCTATGATCGTCTGTTAAAACGCCTGGCCCAGGCTGGTGATGTGGTCGGCATGCAGCAAATGTCAATGCTTCCGGTAACCGAGGAAGAATTTGCCGAACTTGCAGCAGGGACACTCAAGGAACAAATACTTTTTCAAAGAGCACAACAGCGGATTAAGGAACAGAGACAGCGCACCGAAAGCATGGAGATTCCGGCAACTCAGTTATACGATATCTACATTCGTTTAAAAGAACAGCAGAAGAAAACTCCTCCACCAATTACCCTTGAAAACATCTGGCATACTCTGACGACTTCGAAATACCTCCGGGATCTTGGTGCGACTGTCTCAACCGACCATCCTGTTTTAAATCTTCGGGGAATTGAAAATGTTGCCAACAATACAGCAATAACGGTCAGCCGGGATATATATGAAAAAGGCCTTCCCGGCGTTGAAAAGCCCATTAATTTCGCCTCCTACGGAGATCCTGTTTTTGAAGGAATCTTAGGGGCCTTCAACCAATTTGCCCTGCCCGATGGTGTGGTTCGTATTACAGAAGAAGTCCCCGACATCAATATGACCGTTGTGGCTTATGCAACAGCGTGCATAAATAAGAACGGAGAATCAGATGTAAAACTGATAACGCATTTTTCAGATACGATGGATATTGTGCTGGATGAGCAACGGTCACTGAGCGAAACAGAATTGTCGGCAGCAAGACAAAAGCTTCATGAGATGATTCGCTCTGAGTTTGACCCCACCAGGAGTATTGACAGGCTGGTCGGAAATAATGAACGCGCCGGCAGGGCTCACGCCATTCTGAACCTGCTGATTGCCGATAGTCTGTTCCCAAACATAAATACCGCGGAAGAAGATAATTTCTGGCTATCCGTAAAAGATATGGACAAAATCATCTCAGAACGTGACCAATTGGCGGTTTTCAAGGTGCCTTGCTCGCATTTGGCAAAAATTAAAAATGATCTGCTTTGGGATATTTATGTCCCTCAAACCACCGATACAACAACGCTGACGCTGCCGGTTATTCTGGTTAAATCCGCTGTTGATACCGCCTGCCGTATTGCCGATAGCCTGAAAGAAAGAAGAGCGAATTTGACTATCGGCAAAGTGAAGGCCCGAATAAAACGAGAAATAAACAGATATTTAAAAATTGAAGCTTAAAATTAAAAAAATATTATCAGCAATCTGATATTTCTGCACGTAAGGCATTGGCCAGAAGGATAATCTTTGAAAACCTGTATTTCCAAGGCCATATTGTTTTAAT
>CAYZJH010000015.1:0-63895 GCA_964478625.1 uncultured Desulfobacteraceae bacterium | reverse complement strand
CCCCCGGCCCCCCTTTTTCAAAGGGGGGAGCAGTTACTTGTCGGTTTGGGCTCGGCGCACCGAGTGGGATGCTTAAAAGAAAATATTTACCAGTCAGTTGATTGAAGCCACGGCGACCGAAGAATCTTTCATCCCAAGGCTGGACCGATCATGAGATCTGACTCGGAGTTGAAATAAGAGAGGCCGTGCCGGTGTGAAGGAAAGATTCTTCGTCGGCTACTGAGCGCGCGCCATATAACCGTTTACCATGTTGGCCTCCTCAGAATGACAATCTTGAATCCCTTGTCGATTCCTTAACTTGACGCCAATGGCCGAAGCTTGTCCCGGGCTTGAACCGGGAGCCGGGCCATGAAGTGAAGCGTAGCGCTATCCCGGTGGATTAAGGAAACTGGTTTTCTTATGCAAGGCTTTTGGGGAAACCGGCCGGAAAACCTCCTTCCGCATCCGGTTCGCGAATCGAGGAAAAAAAGTTACAGATGCGGAAATAAAACAGTCTTTATCAAAGCGAACAAACCCCCTTATAAGCCGTGTAAAGGGTCCAGATGCCCACCAAAACAAAAAAGAGACCGGCCCCGAGTTTGATATAGCTGGGCGGGATGAACCGCGCTACGGTATCTCCCAGGACCACGGCAATAAATGAGCTTAAAACAAGCGCGCTTGCAGATCCCATGAAAACGGTCATTTTGGATGATCCGCAGTCGGCGGACAGGCAAAAAGTGGCCAGCTGTGTTTTATCCCCCAGTTCCGCCAGAAATACCAATCCGAAGGTTGTCAGCATCAGTTTTATATCCATAATATATTCTCCTGAAATATTTTGTTTACAGTCCTTATTGAATGGCTAAAGAAGCCTGATATGAGCCATTATGCCGGAAATTACTCGTCATTCCGGCGAAAGCCCATTGGTGTCAAGTTAAAATGAGCACCGGGTAATCAAAGCCGTCATTCTGAGGAGGCGTACACCGCGCTCTGTTGTGTGTATACCATGGTTGGCCGACGAAGAATCTTTCGTTTCCCGAGGTATAATCTGTATTTTTTATCATTCCGGATCAAAACTGATATTCAGTCTAACTTGATACCAGAGATTCTTCGGTCGCTGTGGTTCCAATCTGTTTGTTGGAAATCATTTTCTTTTAAAGCCGTAATAAACTGCGAATCGCTCCCTCAGAATGACAGGTCACCACTATCCATTCAGGATCTCCAGGGCTTTGGAAACGACATTTTCAACCGTAAAACCGAATTTTTCCATGAGTGTTCCTCCGGGTGCGGAAGCTCCAAAATGATCGATCCCGATAACCGCTCCTCCCGCCCCCACATAACGTTCCCAACCCATGGGGACACCGGCTTCGACGGCAACCCGGGCTTTGATATCTTTTGGCAAAACGCTTTCACGGTAATCTTGGGGCATTTCGTTGAAAAACTCCTGGCAGGGCATGCTGACCACGCGAACCTGAACGCCTTTTTCTTTTAAACTCTTTTTGGCTTTGAGCACCAACTGAACTTCCGATCCCGAAGCCATCAGAATAATATCGGGTTTATCGTCGGAATCGGAAAGTATATAGCCGCCTTTGGAAAGATTTGACGCTGAAGGGTAAGCATTGTCTCCTCTGGAAATTATCTCGAGTTTCTGCCGGCTTAAAATCAACGCCACCGGACGGTCCTTGCTCAAAAGTGCCTGTCTCCAGGCCTCGGCGGTTTCCGTGGCATCGGACGGTCTGATAACCAGCAGATTTGGAATGATTCTTAAAGATGCCAGGTGCTCCACAGGCTGATGGGTGGGCCCGTCTTCACCTACGGCAATACTGTCATGGGTAAAGACATAAATAACCGGAATTTTCATCAATGCCGCCAATCGGATAGAAGGGCGCATATAATCGGCAAACACCAGAAAAGTACCCCCGTATGGCCTGATCCCTTTGTGTAAAGCCATACCTGATAAAACAGCTCCCATGGCATGTTCCCGGACACCGAACCGGATGTTTCTTCCATCCGGGGTGTCTTTTTGAAAATCGTGGGATGCGTTGATAATGGTTTTGTTGGAAGGGGCAAGGTCCGCCGATCCGCCTATGAGGTTCAAGACTTTTCCGGCAATGGCATTGAGCACTTGTCCAGAGGCGGATCGGGTGGCAACAGGACCGGATTGGGCAAAATCAGGGATATCCGAATCCCATCCATCGGGAAGTTTCCCATAGAGAAAATGGTTCCATTCCGCGGCTAGTTCAGGATATTTTGCCGAATAAGATTGAACAAGATCCTGCCAATGATCCTCGGCTTTATTGCCTTTTTCGATACAACTTCGAAAAATATTCAAAGCATCATTTCCCACACAGAATTCCTGATCCTCGGCACATCCCAGATTTTTTTTGGTCAGACAGACTTCCTCGACACCCAGAGGTGCTCCGTGAGCGTCGGCGGTTCCCTGTTTATTCGGGCTTCCGTAAGCAATCTGGGTCCGGAGCATGATGAGTGTCGGACGTTGGGTTTCAGCCTTGGCTTCTTGTAAGGCTTGAAAAATGGCTTCGATGTCATTACCGTCTTTGACTTCCAGGACCTGCCATTTATAAGCCTTAAAACGCATGGCCACGTCTTCGGTGAAGGCGATGTCCGTGCTTCCCTCAATGGAAATTTTATTGTCATCGTAAATCACTATGAGCTTGCCCAGACCCAGATGTCCTGCAAGGGAAGCGGCTTCGGAAGCAACACCCTCCATGAGATCTCCGTCGCCACACATGACAAAGGTTTGGTGGTCGACAACCTCGAAATCCGGACGATTAAACCGGTTTGCCAGAAAGCGTTCGGCAATGGCCATACCAACAGCATTGGCAAATCCTTGGCCGAGGGGGCCTGTGGTGGTTTCCACACCGGGTGTGTGTGGATATTCCGGATGCCCCGGGGTTTTGCTTCCCCATTGGCGGAAATTTTTCAGATCATCTAGGGAAAGGTCATACCCGGTCAGGTGCAGGAGGCTGTAGAGCAGCATGGAAGCATGTCCGCCAGAAAGCACGAAACGGTCACGGTCCGGCCAGAGAGGATTTTGGGGATTGTGTTTTAAAACTTTTGTCCACAACACATACCCGGCCGCAGCAAGACCCATGGGCGCTCCAGGATGGCCTGAATCGGCTTTTTGAACCGCATCCATGGATAACGTGCGGATCGTGTTGATGCAAATATCGTCAAGGTTGCAGGTTATTGCTCCTTTGTTTTCAATCATGTTTTGTGTCTCCTTGTCAGATTATCCAATTTAATTTGGGCGATTAAGTCGGCCAATACACGTCATTCCGGCGAAGCTTTTCCCGGGCTTGAACCGGGAGCCGGGGACGAAATGAAGCCTTCAGGCGCAATCCATGTGGTAACACCATCGAACTGAATACCGGCCTCCGCCGGTATGACGTTATCAAATTACCCCAATTTAAATCGCTCGTTTTAGGTCCAATTTAACCGGTTTGGGTGCAATCAAAATAATCATTGATGAACAATGCTGGAAGGCTCTTTACATTTTATTAAATCCGTATGCAAGGCTTTTTATAATCCCCTGAGCCATTCGGGTTTTAACCGGATCCGGCCTGCCAGAGCCTCATCGATTAATGCAAGGGTCTTTTCTTTGTCCTTGGGCATTCTTGCCTTGATGGGCAAATAATTGGATGCGTGGTTGGCATGAAATAGTCCCTGTGACAGATGAGTCTCAGCAATCATCGTCCTGAGTTCTGCGAGCATTTCTTCCGGTGCAAGAAGCGGGAATTTTCCAGTCTTATAGTCATTGTATAAAGGAGTTCCGGGGATCAGCATCAGGCTTAAAGCCCCCACATATTCCGGATCGATGGCCGACAGCACCCGGCCGGTTTCCCTGGCATGGATATTGGATCTCTCTTTGCCGGCAATGCCCAAAATGACGGTAACGGACAACTTGATTCCCGCCTCCCGGATTTTTTTTCCCATCCGGATCATTTCCCAAGAATCAGCTCCCTTATTGATTTCTTTCAAGGTAATATCGTCTCCGGTTTCAAGCCCCATATAGGCAATACCCAGTCGGTGTTCTCTGAGTTGTTTGAGTTCTTCCGGGCTTTTCATACCGATGCTTTTTGCGTTGGCATAAACTCCCACACGGGTGACCCAGGGTAACTGCTTTTCAATTTGGATCAGAATATTCATCAGCCGTTTTTGAGGAATAATCAATGCATCACCATCGCAAAGAAAAACCCTTCGCTGATTTTTACAGTAATCGGCGGCAAATGCAATATCTTCCATGATGATCTCATCAGGCTTGATTTTAAACCGTTCACCCTGATATGAGCCGCAAAAAGTGCATTTATTACGTGAACATCCGACAGTTACCTGGAGCAAAATGCTGTTGGCCTCACTGGGAGGCCGGATGATGTTTCCTTCGTAGTGCATTGAAAGCCTCTATGATTTTATGTTTGCTGAAATTGCCTTTCAAAGCCGGTGTCATTCTGAGGAGGCCGACCATGAAATATGTTGATCGGCACCAAATTCGAGGCCGACGAAGAATCTTTCGCTTTTGATGGGACGGTATTTCCATTTGTTACCAAAACAGCTATCGTAAACTGTTGATAAATGGGCCGACGGCACCAACACCCTCATTTTCCACCAATCGGATGGTTTGGGTGCCGATGACGGCGATGTCCACCTGACCTGTCAGGAAATCAACGTCATTTTTATCTTTGACCCCGAAACCAAGTGCCAATGGAAGTCTGGTCGCTTCGCGGCATCGTGAAATGTATGAGTTCAAATCAGCTGAAAATTGAGTTTCCGCTCCGGTCACTCCTTTTCTTGCGACACAATAGATAAAGCCCTTGCCATGGGAAGCGATATATTTCATTCTTTCCAGGGGTGTGGTGGGTGAAAAAATAAAAATCGGGCACCGGTCATAGGCTTCCAAGGCCTCCAAATATTCCTTGCCTTCCTCAGGAGGAAGATCCGGAACGATGGCTCCCCGGATGTTATTTTTAGCCATTACTCCCGCAAATCGGTCAAGACCGTATTGAAATACAATATTATAGTAGGTCATGATCAGGAAAGGGATCGGAAATTTTTTAGCCACATTACCCGCAAACTCGAGGCATTTTTTTACGGTTGTACCCTTGGAAAGGGCGGTCTGGTTTGCCCGAAGAATCACCGGACCATCAGCAATGGGTTCGGAGAATGGAATCTGAAGTTCCATCAGATCCACTCCGGCTTCCACCATTGACTCAACCAATTCATATCCTTCTTCAAAACTCGGGTATCCCAACACAATATGAGTCATCAGAAGGATTTTTCTTTCTTTCAGCCTGTCGCTCAGATATTGTTCAAGCATGATATTTTTTTGCCTTTTCAATAATAAATTGCTGCCATTTGGGGTCGCCGAAAGCATCGGCTACGGTGAAAATATCCTTGTCTCCGCGTCCGGATTGATTTATGAGAATGATTTCATTGTGCGATAGTTTTGATGCCTCTTTAAAAGCCTGAGCAAAAGCGTGGGCCGACTCAAGCGCCGGGATCACCCCTTCCTTCCGAATGGTCAAAGCCGCAGCCGCTACCACTTCATCATCCGTGGCGGCTTCAAAACGCACCCGCCCGGTCTCTTTCAACTGGGAGAGGATTGGTGAGACCCCAACATAATCAAGCCCCGCTGCAATGCTGTGGGTTTCTTTCATCTGGCCGTCATGGTTCTGGAGAAAATAGGTTTTATAGCCCTGGGCAACTCCTATTGCGGCATCCTCAGAACAAAGACGTGATGCATGCTCGCCGGTATCGAGTCCTTTTCCGCCCGCCTCAACACCGACAAGTTCAACAGACGGATCATGTAAAAATCCGGAAAAGATTCCCAAAGCGTTTGAACCGCCACCGACACATGCATAAACTCTTGTGGGAAGCTGCCCATGAGCCTCAAGCATCTGTTGTCGGGCTTCCTTTCCGACAATAGATTGAAAGTAGGTGACCATCTCAGGAAAGGGATGCGGGCCGCAAGCGGTTCCCAGCACATAATGGGTGGTATCCATGTGGGTAACCCAGTCCCTGAAAGCCTCGTTGATGGCATCTTTTAAAATACGGGTACCTTCCTTAACGGGAATCACTTCAGCACCAAGCCGTTCCATCCAGAAAACATTGGGTCTTTGACGTTCCACATCCACTTCCCCCATGTAAATGGTACAGTCAAATCCAAACTTTGCGGCCATGGTAGCGGTGGCGACTCCGTGCTGGCCGGCCCCGGTTTCGGCGATGACCCGGGTTTTGTTCATCCGTTTGACCAGCAGGCCCTGACCCATGACATTATTGGCCTTATGCGCGCCGGTGTGATTTAAATCTTCTCTTTTGATGAAAATCCGCGGTCCTCCAAAGTGTCGGCTCAGGTTTTCAGCAAAGGTGATGGGAGTGGGACGGCAAGAATACGTTGACATCAGGTTTTGATAGGTTTGCCAAAAGGTCGGGTCGTTTTTGGCCTCCTGAAAAACCTTCTCAAGCTCATCAAAGGTGGCGACAAGGATTTCCGGAAGATATGCTCCCCCGAATCCATCGTAATATCCCCTGTTAAACATCAGTTGTTCCTCCTATGGTCTGGGAAAAGACAAATTGATCCGTCCGGCAGTAAAGTTCGGAAAAAATCGCATTGTCAGCCTGGGGAAAATGCAGGAATCGTTTAACCTCAAGAATCGGAGTGGAAGAGGTGATTTCGAGTATTTTTGCCCGATTCTCCGGGAGATATTCGATCCTGAAATTTTGTTTTCCGCTAACAGGACGCATATGATAGCGTTCAAAAACAATTTCTGAAAGTGATTTTTCCGAAAGGTTGATCTCATCAAAGTTCTTGAAAAGTTCAGGGTGAAGAAATAAATCTTCAATGAGTACAGGAGTGTATCCAACACAGGTTAACCTTTCAAAAAAAAAGGCCTTCTGGCCGGTAAATGGATTTTCCGTGTTATTTTCTTTAATTTGGACCAAGTGGGTTTTTTTTAAAATTTTTGTGCTGGTTAAAAGTCCTTCTTTATGAAAGGATGACATCGTACCTGCCAGCGAAAAAAGATCCACCTCTTTTTTGGGAGACTGCACATAAGTTCCGGATCCTCGTCTGCGTATCAGCATTCTTTTTCGAATGAGCAACTCTATGGCTTGCCGAACCGTTGGTCTTCCAATGCCATATGCAGCGGCCAGCCGGTTTTCGGACGGAATCCGGTCACCGGGGCAATAGGTTCCTGTGCGGATTTTTTCAGTCAGAATGGCGGCCAACTGATGGTATAAAGGAATAGGGGATTCGGAATTCAGCATGTGTTTTGTTCCTTGAATTGTTTTTTTAAAGGACATTGCCATAAAGATGTAAAGTTGTCAATACAAATCTGCCGGGTTGATGTTTTTAGTCTTTAGTGGTAATGGGTGGCCGTTTGGTAACCGTTATACTCAAGGCACAAAGCCCAAACTGACAAGTGACTCCTCCCCCTTTTCCAAAGGGGGACTATGTTTCGGATGCCTCCTTCCTCTCAAAAGGGGGACTTGTAAGGAATTTATATGAAAGAACGATATGCTAACCTTTTCTTTCAAGGTTTGCTGTGCCCGGCAGGGCTTGGATGTTACTCAGAAGACACAGTAAGAATCAGGGAGAAAGGATATGGTTTGCAGTGATAATGAATTGAAAGAACTTTTTCATAACGAGCGGTTTCCGCGATCAAATCGATACGATCCCCGGTGGGTCGCTCAAAATCAGATGGGACCGAACGCCCTGTGGTTGGTGGAATGGCTGATGGAGGACTTTGAGTTAAGGCCGGGCATGAGGGTATTGGATATGGGATGTGGTCGCGCCATCAGTTCCATTTTTATGGCCAAAGAATATGATGTTACCGTATTTGCTACGGACTTATGGATTGCAGCGGCAGATAACTGGCAGAGGGTCAAAGAAGCGAATCTTGAAAACAGTGTGTTTCCTATCCATGCGGAGGCACATGCATTACCCTTTGCGGAGGGCTTTTTCGACGCCGTTGTTTCGTTTGATTCGTACAGTTATTACGGGACCGATGACCTTTACTTGAGCTATATCATTCGATTTCTCAAGCCGGGAGGTAAAATCGGCATTGTCGTTCCAGGTCTGCAATCGGAATTTACAGGTGCTCCTCCGGAACACCTCCTGACCCCCCAAAGCAACGGGAAAATATTTTGGGAGCCGGACTGTTATACTTTCCACAGCGCACAATGGTGGCGCAGGCATTGGGAAAAATCCGGAAGGGTCAGTGTGGAGATTGCCGATACAATGGATGATGGATGGCGGCACTGGGCCCGTCATGAACGCGCAATTGAAGCATCCGGGTATGGATATTTTCCTTCTTATGAAGAATCATTGCTTATTGATGAAGGAAGAAATATCGCATTGGTGCGTGTCATCGGAGAACGGGAGCCTGAAAAAAACAATGATGCGAAATCCATGGGTGCTGATCCTCATGTGTGGGAACCGTCATTTATGAATGTATGTGCGGAGTTGATGGATATAGGAGATAAATAGTTTTTGAACGAAAACTTCACTCTTAGCGGGAGGGGTTTGGGGAGGGAATAATTGATTTATCGTTCAACCATAAAATTAGGAACACCATTATGAAACTGTTTGACAGCCACTGCCACTTGGATGACCGATCCTTTGTCAAAGACTTTGAGGGGGTCCTCAAACGGTCCAGACAAGAAGGTGTAGAAAAAATAATGGTGGTGGGCATTACTCAAAAAAGCTGCAAACTGGCTGTAAAGCTTGCAGATGATCATCCCGGAATTTTTGCATCCGTAGGAATTCATCCCCACGATGTGAAAGATTGCACTGAAGAAGTTCTCAATAGCCTGAAAAAACTAGCGAAGAATAAAAAAGTCAAAGCGTGGGGGGAAACCGGGCTTGATTTCAATCGCATGTTTTCTCCCCGTGCCCTCCAGGAAAAATGGTTTGCGCGACAGATCGAGACAGCCCATGAACTGGGTCTTCCATTGATTTTTCATGAAAGAGACAGTAACGGTCGCTTTTATGAAATGCTGAAAAATCACCTTGAGTCTGACGCCAAAGGGGTTGTTCACTGTTTCAGCGGAAACCGAAAAGAGCTTTTTGATTATCTGTCCATGGGGCTTTATATCGGTATTACGGGAATAGTCACCATAGAAAGCAGAGGAGCAGAGCTTCGTAAGCTGGTGTCCGAAATTCCTCAGGATAGACTTTTAGTTGAAACCGATGCTCCTTACCTGACACCGGCTCCTCAAAAAAATAAAACCCGAAGAAATGAACCTGCTTTTGTAAAATCGGTGATCCTGAAAATCGCAGAAGTTCGGGGGGAGGATCCTGAAGCGCTTTCGTCCAGGATATGGGAAAATACACACCGTTTGTATGGGATATCCGATCAGGAATAATGAACTCAATGCCGACTTTTGACCAAATGATGCACGGCCTCTTCAAGACCGTCCAGAGTCAGTTCAAACATGGGGAATATTTTGGCGATCATGTCAATGGTTGGTGTATAGGGCCATATTTTTGCCGGAACAGGATTTAACCATGCGCAATGAATGAAGGTATCAGCCAAAAACTTTAATCGCTCGACACTTGGCATGGTGCTCCGGTCATCCACGTAAATGGTGCCGTCACGGGCAAGCAGTTCGTAGGGTGCCATGCTGGCATCACCTACGATGATAAATCTGGTCTGCGGGTCAAACCTAACAAATTCCTCCACCTTCACATGATCCCTACGCCTTCCGGGATCTTGCCAAAGGTTGTCATAAATAGTGTTGTGAAAATAAAATATTTTAAGTTCCTTAAACTGTGCCCTGGCATGGTCGAAAAGACTTTGGACGGTTTGCACGTAAGGTTCCATGGACCAGCCGCCGTTGTCAATAGCCAGAATGACTTTCAAACGATCCCGTAGGCTTCGGTCAAAGACAATTTCAATTTCTCCGGCATTTTTCATGGTCTGGTAGATGGAAGCTTCCACATTGACTATGTCTTTGGGGCCTTCGGGAACCAGGTTTCTAAGCCGTTTCAAGGCTTCGCCCATCATTGCCCGACTCAGAGGACCTCGTTTGGAATAATCCCTGTATCGTCGTTCAAGGGCTATTTTCACTGCGGATTTATTCCGGGATATTCCCCCAACACGCATCCCGCCGGGATGATACCCTGAATGGCCCACAGGTGAAGTACCGCCTGTGCCGATCCAGCGGTTGCCGCCATCATGACGTCCTTCCTGGTCTTTCAGGCGTTCCTTGAAATATTCTACAAGTTCTTCAGGGGTGAGTTTAGCCAGTTGGTGTTCATCGATTCCAATGGAGTCCGCCAGAACTTTGGGATCTTTCAACCAGTACTCCAGAAGAAATTTGATGGTTTCCGAAAGTTCTTTTTCCGAAGGATCGGGAAGTTCAGCCCCTTTGAAATGGTTGGCAAAAACCTGGTCAAAAAGGTCAAAGTAGCGTTCGCTTTTAACCAGAATCGATCTGGAGGCCGTGTAAAAATCATCTGTGCTTATGATCAGATTTTTTGCAAGAGCCTTATGCAGAGTCAAAAAAGATGTTGGGGAAACCGGAATTCCAAGATTTTTAAGCTTGTAGAAAAAGTCGATAAACATAACAGACCTGATCTAAAACAGCCGGGTTCGGGCCAAGGTGGTAGCGGCCCGGGCAAAGTCCTGGCTTTTTTTGAACAATACCCCCAGAAAAGGAATATCCCCTTTATCCAGATTTTGGGGATTGAAATCAGGATCCGACCGCATGGCCCTGATCCAGTTGATCAGTTCACGGGTGGCCGGTCGCTTTTCTATCGAACTCATCTCTCTCAGATTATAAAAAGCCATGATAGCATTTTGCGCCAGGGTGGTGTCGAGGTCGGGAAAATGGACCCGGATAATATTCTGCATCATTCGTTGATCCGGAAAGGCAATGTGATGAAAGTTGCACCGTCCTAAGAATGGATCGGAAAGGTCTTTTTTAGCATTTGAAGTAATGATGATCACCGGACGATTTTTTGCGCGCACGGTTTTATCGATCTCAATAATATCAAACTCCATCTGGTCCAAAACATCGAGCATGTCATCCTGAAAATCCGTGTCTGCTTTATCGATTTCATCGATTAAAAGCACAGTTTTGACGTCCGAGGTAAAGGCTTGTCCGATTTTTCCCATGCGGATATAGTTTTCAATGTTGCTGACATCACGACCTGAATCCCCAAACCGGCTGTCGTTTAAGCGGGTGAGGGTGTCGTACTGGTAGAGAGCATCCACAAGTTTCATACTGGATTTAACATTAAGCACGATTAACGGCATAGCGAGACTCTCAGCAATGGCATGAGCCAGCATGGTTTTTCCCGTACCCGGTTCTCCCTTTAACAGCAGGGGCATCTCCAGAGCCATGGAAATATTGACGATTTTTGCCAGTTCGCTATCCAGAACATACCGGTTTGCTCCTGTAAATCGGCTTATTTTTTGATTATTGGTCATGAATTGACTCCTTTTCCCGCCTTGGTTCTGATTTGAGCCGACAATTCTGCTGTGAGTTTCAATACCTTAATGGCGTTTTCCATTGTCAGTGAACCAGTTCCGCAGCTTGGTGTGATCAGGGATTGTGAATAGAGTTGATGGGGATCGAACCCCAGGTCCTGAAGTTTCGCTATTCTCTTTTCCCAGGCATCCATGAGGGAAAAAACATTTTCCTTTTCAATGGCAGATGCATTTAGGGTCGGCACTAAACCCCATGCCAGAATTTTTCCCGAATCCAAAAAAGATTTAATGTGTTCATGATATAAAATAAAGGTGTCAAAATATTCATATGCGTCGAAACTGACGACATCTGCCGGGGAATCCAGGATCAATGACCAGTCTGCATTGGCACAGATATGAACACCGGCAAGTCCCCCTTCTGAATGGACTGCTTCAAAAACTTCTTCAAAGCAGCTGAACACCTCATCACGGGAAATACTGATAAATGCGGACGATCCAAAACCGGTCAATGCCGGCTCGTCAAAGAAGATAATAACCGGTTTGCCAGTTTTTCCAAGCTGACGGGTTTGCCAACGGGCTTTCATGGCCAGAAGTTTGACAGCAGCATCTCGAAGCTGTTCATTGTAAAAAACGGCTTTACCGTTTTCATCGGTAAGCCCTGTGCCGAATGTAAACGGACCTGTAATTTGCCCTTTGATTGCCGCCGGAACATTAGCATTCTGAGACAGGTTTTCCATAAGGGCGAAAAATCCGGGAGCTGTTTCCGATGACATCGCAAATATGGAATCCTCAATGAATGCCGGATCATCGCTTACCGCCATATAGGTTTCATAAAATTCCAGAAGTTCGGATTCAAAGGCCATGGAAGACGTGTCAATAAGGGTTTTGTCTCCATTTGTGCTAGCCCCGGGCATTCCGGGTAGAAACTGGGCAATCATGCCTTCCTCTTTAAAAGCTGGAAGCTGCACCCATAGTGGAATTTGAGGCGTATATTTCAGGACAAGTTCTCCTGCTTTCTGGTGATCCTTCATGGGAAGGCTCCCGATAAGAACCGGAAGGCACTCTGGTTTAAAGCTGATCATTAGGTTCGGAGCTCCTTTCAAGAAATTTTAAATGAATGAAGAATTTTAACATGGGATGCCGTTATTGACAAGCCATACAATTAATTCATTATTTCTGTCCTAAAGAGGCTTCTGGCCGAAGATGGCAAAGTCGGGTGTTGCAAGCGCAAAAAGAATCAATGGAGATTGGTCCACCCCCGATTGGTCTGAGTATCTCAGGCATTTACAATACAAGTTAAAGCATCTTGCATGTTGGGGATGAAAATAGTATAAATCTAAAAAAGCTTGAAAGATCAGGAGTTGGAGCAGTACCATTGGCGCCTTAATTGACATGGTCACGGCCCTGTGCTATAGTTTGAGTAAATTCAATCATTTTAAGTTAAGGTAGGTGCTCCGTGGCTGAAATTATTTCTTTGAATGATAAGCTTAAACTTTCCAAGGAAAAGCAGGACGCCATTGCTCGAAAGCAAAAAATTCAGGCGGTACAAAAGGTGTTTCAATGTACCCAGTGCGCATTCAAGTGTGAGCGGTGTGGTCAGCAAATCCGTCCGGATCCCTCAAAAGGGAAAAAATGTGACCATCAGTTCGTAAAGGTTCCTTATAATTTTTGTGAAAGTTGTGAAGAAGAATATCTGGATTATATCAATCGCCTGAAAGGCGAAGGCAATAAAAATTATTACTGGCACAATGAAGAGTGGCTGAAAGTCTGGAAAGACTGGATCGAATATCAAAGCTCAATTGATCGATATTTAAAATCAAGAGAATTCAAGGAACTTTTACAGGAGCTTAGACAATCCGGACCGGTACTGCCTGATTCTTGAGGCTTACTTCAATAATGGAATATCAATATAACTTGGGCAATTGGTAAAAAGGAGAAATGGTATGTTTGGAATTGGGATGCCGGAACTTATTATCATTCTCGTGATTATCCTTATCATCTTCGGCGCGGGCAAACTTCCTGAAATCGGAGCAGGGATGGGCAAGGCCATCAAGAATTTTAAAAGTGCCACCAATGAAGCTGAGAAAGTAGATAAAAAAGACAGCGAAATGGAAAAGCTGGAAGACATCAAAAAGTCTTAGAGCATGGCGGAAAAATTAAATCAGATTAAAAAGGCGGGTTTTTTCCGCCTTTTTATTTTTTAATTCATACATTGATAAGGAGAATATGTCATGGAGTGCAAAAAGGATCAAAACCTCGGAAATTGTAACTGTTCTTACGAACCTTGTGCCAAAAAAGGGATATGCTGTGAATGCATAAGCTATCATTTGAAAAGCCGGCAGCTTCCGGCCTGCTGTTTTCCGGATCGGGCGGAAAGAACCTATGACAGATCTTTCGAACATTTTGCCCGCCTGGTTAACGAAAAGAGGGTTTAAATGAATTCCGTTTTTGCCAAAACCCTGTATACCGGCCGGAACATCGAATCCGATGCCTGGTTGGTTTTCGGTAATCACCAAATTCTGGACATATCATCCGGGCCGAAAGGAAACATCCTGGGGAAATTTCCGGTTATTACGCCGGCCTTCATTGATGCTCACAGCCATATTGGAATGATTCGGGCTGGAGAGCCCCATGCCGAATCAGAATCCAACGAACACCAGGAATCGATCCTGGCTTTGTCCGACGCACTCGATTCAGTGCAAATGGATGATCGGTCATTCCATGATGCCGTTGAAATGGGGGTGCTTTATTCCTGCGTGATGCCCGGAAGCGGTAATATTATCGGGGGCAGGTCGGCAGTTATCAGAAATTATGCTTCAAACAGCTCAGAAGCATTAATAAGCCGGGCAGGACTGAAAGCCGCTTTTGGTTATAACCCAATGGCTGTAACCCAATGGAAAGGTGTAAGGCCCAACACCCGGATGGGTGCCCTGGCAATTCTTCGCAGCCGGTTGGATGAGGTTATGCAGAAAAGAAATCAATATAACCGGGCCAGAGGAGAAAAAAAAGATGATATCATATTTACCGCCGAAGACAGGGTGCTTCTGGAAGTGCTGGATCAACGAAGTCTTTTGAGAGTACATGTACATAAAACAGATGACATCGCTGCATTGCTCCGGCTGGTGGATGAGTTCCAACTCGATATTACTGTCGAGCATGCCATGGGAGTGCATTCACAGGAAATTTTCAGGGAATTGAAAAAGCGTAACATTCCGGTTTTGTATGGTCCTATCGATGGTTTTGCATACAAGGTGGAATTGAAGCATGAAACATGGCGAAATATATATCATCTCATCAAATCAGGCGTAAAATTCGGGATCATGTCGGATCATCCCGTGACTCCGGCCCGGCAACTGTTTTTGCAAACCCGATGGTTTCTCAGGGCAGGTTTTACCAAGCAGGATGCTGTGGAACTGGTATCCAGAAAAAATGCGGAACTGCTCGGAATTCAAAAAGATTTGGGAACCCTGGAGCGCGGCAAATGGGCATCTTTTATCTGCTGGAACGCAGACCCCTTTTACTTTTCAAGCTACCCTGAAGCTGTTTACGGGGAAGGAAAATTATGTTTCACCAATCAAGAAAAAGAGGATAACCATGAAAGATTATAACAAGTTAATGATAAAGGAATATTCCAAACCTGTAAAAAACACAATTCGGATCACTCGGTTAATTTTTCTGGCTTTGCCCGTGGTTTTTGCACTCACCGGGTGTGCGATGATGGGATCAGGAAAAGACACGGGGAATTATCTGGCTCCGTCCCACGAGGTAAAAAAGTACGAAGATCAATTGCAACCCGGGCTATCCGTGCTTTATTTTCACGCATTTTACCGTCATATTGATGAGATGCCCAGAGGGAGGATTGCCATAGCAAGAGGTATTCCGGGTAAACCGATTCCATATTTGGACCACCATTTTGCAGAAGAAGTCATGGTTTTTGAATCCGGAAGAGCAAAAGGCGTCGGGATGCATTTGGAAGGGTACATCCTGTTGGAAAAACCGGGTGAATATGTTTTTCAGGCCAATTCCAACGATGGTTTCAGGATGTTGATCAGCGACCGGAGAATTATTAATGACCCCACGGTTCATTCTGACCGATTGTCGGAAAAAGGTATGGTCAAAATATCCGAACCCGGATGGTATCCGATTCATATTTTATACTTCCAGCGCAAAGGTACGGCCACCATCCAGCTTTTCTGGAAAAAACCCGGAGATAAACAGAAGAGTATTGTCCCGGCAGAGGTTTATGCTCATTTACCCGTGGAGAGGTAATGATCCGGGTATTTTGCCGGAAAAACCGCCTGATAAATTTTCAAAGACATGGTGAGAGAAAGTGTCTATTTATCAGTAATTTTTTTCAACCTGTGCCTGAGGGTATTGCGGCTGATACCCAGCATTTTTGCCGCCTTTACCTGGTTGTTCCCACATTCTTCAAGTGCTTTTAAAATGAGTGTTTCTTCAACCATCTCGATGATATTGGCGTGGATATCCTCTTTTGAGAGCCTGAGGATTTCAGGAACGATACTTTCCAATTTATCTCGCAAACGAGAAAGTAGTTGATCACGGTTGAGGTTATGAAATGGTTGTTCACTTCCATGTCCCAAAAAACTGAACTGTTCATCCGTAATGATATCTCCCGAGCAAAGCAGTACGGCTCTTCGGATGCAATTTTCAAGTTCCCGGACATTGCCCGGCCATGAATAGGCGGCCAATTGATTACGCGTATTTTCAGATATGTAATGGACAGGCTTTTGATATTCCGAACTGAATCTTGACAGAAAATAATCAACCAGTGCATGGATATCTTCAGTTCTCTCTCTTAAGGGAGGAAGGTCAATGGCAATGACTTTCAGCCGCCAGTACAAGTCTTCTCTAAAGTTGCCTTCCTCGACTTCCTTTTCAAGATCTTTGTTGGATGCGGCAAGGATCCTGACATTCACTCTAATAATTCCGCTTCCTCCCAGTCTTTCAAATTCACCTTCCTGAAGCACCCGGAGAAGTTTTGCCTGAAGAGGTAACGACAAATCTCCGATTTCATCCAAAAAGCAGGTTCCGCCGTTACAACGTTCGAGCTTGCCAATATAGGTTCGTTCTGCTCCTGTAAAAGCACCGCGTTCATAACCGAACAATTCGCTTTCAAAAAGGTTATCGGGAATTGCCGCACAGTTGATGGCGATAAATGGGTTTTGGCTTCTTCGGCTGTGGTGGTATATCGCTCTGGCAACCAGTTCTTTTCCTGTTCCGCTCTCGCCGGTGATCAATACAGGTACATCCTTTTCTGCGATCTGGCCGATCAGTTTGTATACATCCTGCATTTTTTTACTGTTTCCAATAATTTGCAAAGAGCCTTTTTCTGCTGCCGACACAATAGGGGATTCCGAGTCGGGAAAATTGACCATTTCTTTCATCTGTCGGTTAACTAAAAGGGCTTCACTGACAACGCGACTCAGCTCTTTTCTTTCAAATGGTTTGACCAGATAATCATAAGCGCCGCGTTTCATCGTTTCAATTGCTAATTCCGTAGTTCCGTAAGCGGTCATAACAATTACCGGCGTTTTAACCTGAGACTTTTTAATTCTGATTAAAATATCAATACCATTCAAATCGGGCATTTTGTAGTCGAGTAAAATCAAGTCAAAACTTTCATGTTCTATTTTCTCAAATGCAGCTTCTCCGCTCAAACAAGACGATACCTCATAGCCTTTTCTCT
Organism: uncultured Desulfobacteraceae bacterium; assembly: GCA_964478625.1. Lineage (GTDB taxonomy): Bacteria > Desulfobacterota > Desulfobacteria > Desulfobacterales > SKZT01 > SKZT01. The sequence goes on along the minus strand of CAYZJH010000015.1, from coordinate 46,759 downwards.
GAAAAAACCTGCCTAGAAAGTGAATCAACCCTTCATCATCATCAATGAGCAATATTTTTTCCATTTTCCTCAAATAAAAATCGGTTAAGTTTTAACGGAAGGTAAATTGAAAAAAGTGTCCCTTTATTGATATGGCTTTTTACCCGAATATCCCCTCCATGGCGCCTGATGATATTTAACACCAAAGGCAATCCTAAACCGGTGCCTGATGATTTTGTGGTAAAGAACGGATCGAAAATATTGACAATCTGATCCTCTGAAATGCCGCAACCTGTATCACCGATATCAATTCTGATGCAGGGTGTTGTTTTTTTATTGCATTCGTATAAATCCTTTTGTACGACCACAAAAAGTTTACCATGCTTTCCCATGGCTTCGAGGGAGTTTACAAAAAGATTAATGAAGGCCTCTTCCAACGATTTTTTATCCCCCGTAATTTCAGGTAATCCCTTTTCCATATCAATATCCAAAGAGCATTCCTGTTTATTCACCATCGGTTTGATCATAAAAAGCACATTTTCGATCAACTGAGAAATATCGATTTTCGAAAAAACAAGGTCCTGGGGTTTGGAAAAATCCAGGAAACGATTAATGGTTGATTCGATTCGTTTAATTTGTTGCATGGCAATCCGATAATCCTCGGAATACTCCGCAGACAATTCGATTTCTGCCTGCACAGACTCTAAAAATAATTTCAGTGAAGTCAGCGGAGTTCTGATTTCATGGGCCACGGCAGCTCCCAGTCTTCCAATGGCAGCAAATTTTTCAGAACGCTCGGCGACTTTCTTAATCTGTTTAAGGATAATATCGGTTTCTTTAAGGCGAGCTTCTTTTAAATCGACTTTTTGTTCTAAATGATTCTGGCGTTCCTGAAGTTTCACTGCCATGTTTCTAAAGGCTCTGGATAGCATTCCGATTTCATCTTTTCGGTTAATATCAACCACCACTTTTTCAAATTCCGAATTTGCAAGAATATCAGCAGAGCGGCTAAGGGCCCGGATAGGACTGACAATATGAGAGGAAATCACCCATGTAAACACCAAAGCAGATCCGATACACAATAAGACCGTTAAATAAATGTAACGCTTTAATGCATCAAAACTGTGAAACGCCTCATCACGGTCCTGTTCCACAACAATGTACCAGTCCGTTCCCCCTACTTTTTGAGATGTCCCCAACACTTCTATTCCGCGGTAGTCCAGATAGGTTTTATGACGGTCTCTCTGACCGAATATGTTTTTAAAACTGTCCGATTGGGAAATGTTTTCATTTAATATGCGTATAGGTTCTTTATGAGCTAGGAACGTTCCCTCTTTGTCAACCAGATAACATTCACCAGTATCGCCCAAAAAGACATTCAAAATAAAATAAATGATTTTGCTGGTTCCCACCGTACCATAAATGGTGCCTTTAAGTTTGCCGTCATCATCACGGATAGGAGCACCGATATGAAATGTAGATTCTTTCTCATCAGGCGGATAAGAGATTTTCGACAGGTATAGGTTCTCTTTTATTCCCCAGGTTTTGAGTTGAGGTTCAGTGCTGATTTGTCCCTCGGAACAGCTAAAGGCAGTTTTTCCGTCAACTGAAATCACTGTATGTTTTGTGTATACCCCATATTTTTTTTGAATCAAGTCCAGGTATGGAGCAATAATTTCAGCATCCATAGTTTTGACAATCGATGACCCTGCGATCACCAGCATATCCGCCTGGCGTTCATTTAACCATCGCTCTAAAATGGCAACCTTGTCTACTGCGACATTTTCAAGCTGGCGCATCACCATATTCACAATGAGTTGTTCCGTTGTCTTTATCGAAAAGACACCAATCGCCGCGATAGGTACCAGGGCGACCATCAGGAAAATGAGCATCAATTTGGTTTGAAGGTTTAAAATGAATGTATTTTTTAATTGATTCAAAAATTTCATCGATAAACAGAAGGCATCGTATATTGAGTATGCTCTTGGCCGCACAGATAAAAGGCCGATTTAGTCAATCTGGAACCTGCAACAACTGCCTAAGGTGAAAAAAACAATAGCACATGCGGTGTGGGAGTGCAAACACCCCATCGTATGATCACATCCTCTCTTGACTTAGCTTGCAAAAAACCTATTATAGTAACCAAAAAAATTTAGGAGGATACTATGCCCATTTATGAATACCAGTGCAAAGGCTGCTGCCATTGTTTTGAGGAAATTGTTTTTACAGGAAACGATTCCCAGCCCAAATGTCCGAAGTGTGATTGCAGTGATGTGCAAAAATTGATTTCCGCCGCATCGGTCCGTCCACTTGGAATTCCCAAAGGATCAGGAGGTTTTACTCCACCAAAGTGCAAACCGTCCGGGTGAGGAATCCGTTCCTGATTTTCCAGTTTGGAGAATCAAACTGATGGAACTCAGACTTAAACAGATTGTTGAAAAATTCCTTTCGACAAGTAGCAGGATCACATTTCTGACCGGAGCCGGAATATCGGCTGAAAGCAACATTCCCACATTCAGAGGGCCGGAGGGTTATTGGAAAGTTGGTTCAAAAAATTATCATCCCCAGGAAATGGCCACTTACCAGATGTTCAGGAAAAAACCCGAAGAGGTTTGGGTCTGGTATCTCTACCGGATGGGAATATGTAAACGGGCTTTTCCAAATCCGGGTCATATGGCACTTGTCGAATTTGAGAAGATGTTTGGGGACCGGTTTACCCTGATTACCCAGAACGTGGATAATTTACATATTCGTGCGGGAAACAGCCCTCGTAGAACTATGCAGATTCACGGCAATATTTTCTTTATGCGATGCACAACCGAATGCAAAAAACGGATTTATCCTTTGCCGGAAGACATTGAGGGAAAACAAAAAGGCGATCACTTAACTGAAAAAGATCGCCGATTGCTTAAATGCCCTGATTGTTCGGGGCCGGTAAGACCTCATGTACTTTGGTTTGATGAATCCTATGATGAAATGTATTATCGCCTGTACAGTTCGTTAAAAGCTGCCGGCGAAACAGACCTTTTGCTTGTTACAGGCACATCAGGTGCGACAAACCTTCCAAACCAAATCGTGGCTGAAGTTTTTCGGAACAAAAAACCTATCCTCGATATCAATATAGAACAAAGTCCTTTTTCGGTTCCGGCAGTAAAAAGCGGCGGACTTTTCATACAGGAGACGAGTACGCTCGGACTGAACAAACTGGTCAAAACTTTTCGTGATTTGATGTGAACACCACTTATTGCCTTTAGGGTGCAATCCGTGCCCGATTCTCGTTTCACTCCACCCACCCCTTTCGCTGGGAGGGAAGTTTTTATCAGCCCCTAATTAACCAACTTGGTAAACACCTCTTGTGCTGCTTCTAGTGTTTTTTCAATATCCTTGGTTTCATGAGCAGTGGACAGGAAAAAGGCTTCAAATTGAGATGGGGCAAGATAAATACCTTTTTCCAGCATGCCTTGGTAATATGTCGTGAATTTTTTCAAATCACTGGTTTTGGCATCATCAAAATTTCTGACTTTTCGATCCGTAAAAAACATCCCCAGCATGGAACCGACGCGATTGACAAAAACAGGAACTCCGGCTTTTTCAGCAATTTTTCTTAACCCATTGGCCAATCGGCCTGATTTTTCTTCTAATCTTTCATACGTTCCGGGAGCCTTTAGCTGTTCCAGGGTTGCAATACCTGCGGCCATTGCCACAGGATTGCCGGAAAGAGTTCCTGCCTGATAAATATCACCCTGGGGAGCTATTTTGGACATGATTTCTTTTTTACCACCGTAGGCTCCTACAGGAAGCCCGCCGCCGATGATTTTTCCCAGGCAGGTCAGATCCGGGGTGATCTTATAAAGGGATTGAGCGCCTCCCAATGCAACACGAAAACCCGTCATGACCTCATCAAAAATAAGGATACTTTTATGTTCATAAGTTAACTCCCTAAGGGTTTCCAAAAAACCCTGTACAGGTGCGACAAGACCCATGTTTCCTGCCACCGGTTCTACGATGATGCAGGCAACTTCATCTCCATGCTGTTCCATGAATTTCCTGATCTTTTCGATATCATTATAGGGCAGAGAAATCGTATGCTTTACACAACCTTCAGGAACTCCCGGGCTTCCGGGAATACCCAAAGTGGCAATTCCCGAACCACCCGCCACCAGCAAAGTGTCTGCATGTCCATGGTAGCATCCGTCGAATTTGACAATCGTATCACGACCGGTATAACCCCGAGCCAGACGAATAGCGCTCATGGTGGCTTCCGTTCCGGAATTGACCATGCGAACCATTTCAATGGATGGAACAGCACCGATAATCATGCCGGCTAATTGAACCTCAAGGTCGGTGGGAGCACCATAGCTGATCCCCCGATTCAATACATGGGATAGTGCTCTGATAACCCCCAAAGGACGATGACCTAAAATCATAGGGCCCCATGACCCCACATAATCGATGTATTGGTTTCCATCTGCATCGAAAAGATAACATCCTTGCGCCCGATCAATAAAAACCGGATCGGTTCCTACTGCCCGACATGCACGTACCGGACTGTTCACACCACCTGGAATTTTTTTTAGAGCTTGTTCAAAAAGCATTTGGGATTTTGTTCTTGTCATGATTGGTATCGGTCCTTTCCATGGGGTGAAAAAGATTGGCGTTCTATTTTTTTAGGAGAATGAATATCAAAACCATCAAGCATGGTCAAGATCTCAAATAGACGACAAAAAGATAAGGAGATGCTATGAATATGAGTGCTGGGTATAACCGGCTCACAATGTCCCATAACTTTCGCCCGACTCCTTGCTTTAAGCAGGAATAATGGATAGAATAACAGAATCACGACAGTCTTACGTTATCATAATTGTTTGAAATAAATTGCCTAAAATGATCGATTTAAATTGCATAAATCTTTTGACGTCATACAGGCGGAGCCTGTTCCGTGCTTGAACCAGAAGCCGGTATCCAGTCTGATGGTTTCACACTATGGATTGCGCCTGAAGGCTTCACTTCGTGCCCGGCTTTCGCCAAAATGACGGGTAGTTGCCAACTTAATCGCTCAGATTAGCCATGATAATCTATCTTTTTGGTTCGTTATTCCGGCGAAGGCCCATTGACGTCAAGTTAAGGAATTGACAGGGAATTGATGATTGTCATTCTGAGGAGGCCAACATTGTAAACGGTGATACGGCATTTGCTCAATGGCCAACGAAGAATCTTTCCTTCACGCCGGCATGGTTTCTCTTATTTCAATTCCAGGTCGAGCCTGATGATCGATCCGGCCGTTAGAAAAGAGATTCTTCGGTCGTTGTGGTTTCAGAAAAATTATTTGGAACTATTTTCTTCAACATTAAGCCGTTGTGAGTCGCTCCCTCAGAATGACATGAAAAAGACACCTTTCGGACCGTGATACCGGCAATTAATAGTACCTTAACTTGATGCCAATGAGCGAAGCTTGTCCCGGGCTTGAACCGGGAGCCGGGCACGAAGCGTAGCGCTAGCCAGGTGGATTCAAGAAGTTGGTTTTTCCGGATGCCGGACCAAGTCCGGCATGGCGGAGCACTTTGGACTGTTAAGATAAGATGAACTCGGTTTAATAAGAAACAAAAAAAAATTAAAAAAATTGAGAATGTTTATTGTATGGTTACTCCGAAATCGTTAAAACATATTTCAAAATTCATGGCGTATGCTCTGGGTCAAAGACCGGATGAATTCGGACTTGTCCCGGATAAAAGCGGATATTTTAAAATTAAGGATTTTCTAAAAGCCATTTGGGAAGAAGAAGGTTTTCGTAATATTCGAAAGTCCGACCTTGATGAAATCCTTTTGACCCTGCCGGATCCGCCCTTTGAAATTTTTGATCAGAAAATTCGGGCTACGGACAGAAAACAGCTTCCGGAAACGATTCCGGCTCACAAAACTCCAAAGCTTCTTTATACCTGCGTCCGTCAAAAAGCTCATCAATTTGTTGTGGAAAAGGGTATTTTCCCGTTGGGCTACACCCAGGTGATTTTGTCCTCTGATTCTGAAATGGCCGAGCGGATCGGAAAACGGTTCGATAACCAACCGGTTTTACTGACTGTTCAAGTGGCAAAATCTATCGAACAGGGTGTTCATTTTTTTCAGTTTGGGGAAAAAATATATATGGCCGAAAGGATTCCTGCCGGATGTTTTACCGGTCCTGCACTTCCCAAGGAAAAGATTATCAATAAAAAACAAGGAGTTTCTGCTGATAAGCCTGATATAACTCCGGGAAGTTATTTTCCGGTACTGACCGTGGAAGAGGAACGGAAAAAGCATGAATACCGAAAAAGAAAAAAAGATATTGCATGGAAAAAAGAGAGAAAACGAAAACAGAAATCCGGAGAAAAGTGGTAAAGGTCTAATGCCGTGAATATTCAAAATACATTTCAACCGTCCCGTTTTTTTTCAATTATTTTGACATTGGTCCTATTGTGCATGGTGTTGTTTTTTTCATTATTTGCCCATGCTTCAAAATATGAGCCGCCTTTTTTTCCTGGAGAAAAGCTGACCTATGACATCAAATGGGGAATTATCTCTGTGGGCGAAGGGGTATTATCGGTGCATCCTTTAATGGATATTAACGGGCAGGATGCTTACCATTTTGAATTAAAGGTAACATCTTATCCATTTTTCGATCCATTTTACAAAGTTCGGGATAAAATCAGCTCATATGTGGCAACAGATTTATCACGATCTTATTTTTACCGGAAAAATCAGAGAGAAAGTCGCACCAAAAGGGATATTGTCGTTGAGTTTGATTGGTATAAACTTGAGGCAGGCTATTCAAACTTTGGCAAGCAAAAACCACCTGTCAGTATTCTCCCGGGCACTCTTGATCCGCTATCGGTTCTTTATTTTACACGATTACAGAACCTTGATCATCTGGAAAAAATCAGCGTTCCGGTTACAGATGGAAGAAAATGCATCATCGGTAAAGCGAATATCGTTAAAAGGGAACATATTGTGATTGAAAGCGGAGTATTTGACACGTACCTTCTTGAGCCTGATATCGAAGAAATCGGCGGTGTTTTTGAAAAAGTCAAAAACGCAAAAATTCGGGTTTGGTTTACTGCCGATGAGCGTCGAATTCCCGTCAAGGTGGAAAGCAAAATCCGTATCGGTTCTTTTACAGCAGAATTAATGTCAATCGCTGATAAATAGGCATGGGCGGGTATTTTGTTTATTCTTCATCGAATCGTGCCTCTCTTTTTGGCATCACGATTTAAAGTAATTTTGGAGTCACAAAATATGGTTCCGGCCTTTATCATTGTGTTAGTTGCCGAAATTTTTAACTCATCCTCTGGGATGGTATTTTTCATGAAGTTTTTGAAGCTGTTCTCTGACCACGTGGGTATAAATTTGGGTGGTTGAAATATCCACATGCCCCAGCATCATTTGAACGGATCTCAGATCGGCACCTGCTTCAATAAGGTGAGTGGCAAAAGAGTGCCGAAAACTATGGGGAGTAATTTTTTTTGCAAGCCCGGCTTTTGAAGCATACTGTTTGACAATCTTCCAGAAACCCTGACGGGTCATTGGTTTTCCGGCTCTTGCCACAAACAGGTAGCGACTGTTAAAAGTTTTTAACAAAAATGGTCTTCCATAATTTAGATAATCCCGAACTTTTTCCCTGGCAAACTGCCCGATCGGGACAATCCGCTCTTTGGATCCTTTTCCGAAAACCCTCACAAAACCGGCTTCCAGATTGATATCCTGGTTTTTTAACTGAAGCAGTTCAGAAACTCTTAATCCTGCTGCATAAAGAAGTTCAAGCATGGCGGCATCTCTCTGACCCCGGTGAGTTGTCAGATCAGGCCCTTTTAAAAGTTCTTGTATTTCTTCGATAGTCAATACATCCGGCAGTTTAAGACCTATCTTCGGTAAATCAACCATTTGGGCGGGGTCATGTTCAATAACTTTTTCCTGCACCAGAAACTTGTAAAATCCTCTGAGGGTTACCAGGTGCCGGGCTCTGGATCTGGCGGTCAGTCCTTGCTGTCTTAATTCAATCAGGTGTTTTAAAATAAACGAGGTGTCTTGTTCTGATATTTCAGTTATGCCACATTTTTTTAAGAAATCCAAATACCTTGTCAAATCGAGACTGTAAGATTCAATCGAATTGGCCGAAAGGCCTTTTTCCACAAGAAGGTAATTGATAAACCGATCAACAAGGGCATCCGGATTCATTGCTAATCAACCAGGGTATAGCGTGATGCATCAGTTTCATTGAGGACTTCGGCCCCATATTCCCGAAGCACAACCATGTTTTCGAGGCGGACTCCCCCCCAGTCAGGAATATAAATTCCAGGCTCAATCGTAAAAACCATGCCAGGTTCCAGTAAATCCTCTCTCAATGGACTTAATCTAGGGCCTTCATGCACGGCAAGCCCGGTACCATGGCCCAAACCATGGCTGAATTTCCCTTTAAATTCGCTGCGGTCAATATATTCACGTGCCACCTGGTCCACCTGTTTTCCGGTCATACCTGGTTTAATGGCTTCAATGGCTTTTTGCTGAGCGTCATAAACAAGTTGAAATACTTTTTTAAAAAGATGATCAGGGCGACCCAACAGAATGGTCCGGGAAATATCAGAACAGTACCCTTTAAGTTTGACCCCCCAATCAAAAAGCAACGGCTCCCCCTTGTTGATTTTTCTTTTCGAAACGATAGCATGGGGAAGGGCGCTGTTGGGTCCGGATGCCACGATCGACGGAAAAGATAAAGCATCCGCTCCATTTTCCCGCATCTGTTTTTCCATATTCCAGGCAATTTCTTTTTCCGTCATGCCAATTTTTAAAGATGGAAGCAGATCACAAAACATATTCTCCGCAATCTTCAACGCATTTTTCAGGGTAAGAATTTCTGATTCTTCTTTGATCATTCTCAGGTCTTCGACCATGTTTTCAGTATCGATAAGTTCAATTCCGGAAAGGTGATGTTCATCCAGTTCTTTTTGTATTTTCCGGTATTGCAAAACGCTCATCCGGACACTTTCGAATCCCAGGCGTTTTGTTTTCAGTTTTTTGACAATAGCGGGAATTTCTTTTTCAAGGCCTTTTTTATAGGTAATGATTTCATACAAGGAAGCTTCACGTTTTGCCTGAAGGTCAAAACGGGAGTCGGTTGCCAAAACAAGGTGGTCAGGGCTGATAAAAAGAGCCCCGGCGGTTTCATCAAATTGGGTGTCTTCACCGGTATAGCCGCTCAAATAATGACGATTTTGTTCCACCAAGACCATGAATGTGTCCAGGTCGTTTTTTTCAAGTCTTTTTCTTAAAGCTTCAACCCTTTTTTCAATGAGATTGTCCACGACGACGTCCCTTCTTTACTTGATAAAATGCCTTAACTGTATTAAAACTTATTGAAATTCAGCGTAATTAACATGTTCGTATAGCTTTTTTTTCATCTGACTGAAATTGAATTTGTTTCCATGGGTCGAAAATGGGGGGAAAGGAAAAATGGAAATTATCACGCATCAAAAGATCAATCAAGAACTTTGCGGTAAACCTTTGGAGGTTAAGGAAGGATTCAGTCGTGTCGAACTTATTGCCTCAGAGAGTATGGCTGCCGATCAAACCGGCCTTGTGCACGGAGGCTTTGTATTCGGCCAGGCGGATTACGCTGCCATGATCGCTGTAAATCATCCTAATGTTGTGCTGGGAGGAGCTGATGTTAAGTTTCTTAAACCGGTCAAAACCGGGGAAAGAATTGTGGCCGAAGCAAGGGTGAGTGCGATCGAAGGCAAAAAACATACAGTGGAAGTCATTGTAAGCCGTGGCGATGAAAAAGTGTTCACAGGAAATTTTTTCTGCTTTGTTTTGGGAAAGCATGTATTGAGCCTATAACCAAGGAGGTGGATCATGTCTAAAAAAGTAGGGGTTCTTTTATCGGGATGCGGGGTTTTTGATGGTTCGGAAATTCACGAGGCTGTACTGACGCTTCTGGCTTTGGACAAGGCAGGTGCCGAAGCCATCTGTATGGCTCCGGATATGGATCAGCTTCATGTCATCAACCACCTGACACAAGAGCAGACCAAGGAAAAACGCAATGTATTGGTAGAGTCGGCCCGTATTGCCAGAGGAAAAATTAAAAATCTGAAAGATGTCAAAGCATCGGATCTCGATGCCTTAATTCTGCCTGGAGGGATGGGCGCTGCTAAAAATTTGAGCACCTTTGCTATCGAGGGGGCTGAGGCACAGGTCAATCCGGAAGTCAAAAGGCTCTTAAACGAAATGGTTTCGGCGGCTAAACCGGTCGGGGCTATCTGCATTGCCCCTGCAACCTTGACAAAGGCCCTTTCGGATAAAAAGCCCGAAGTGACTATCGGAAACGATATGAATACGGCTCAGGCCATCAAAAAGATGGGAGGAGAACATAAAAATTGCAGCGTGGACATGATTCATGTTGATGATAACAATCATATCGTAACCACCCCTGCTTACATGCTGGGTCCAGGTATAAAAGATATTGCCGTGGGAATTGAAAAACTGGTTAACAAGGTTGTTTCCATGATCAAATAGAATTTATCCTGTGAAGTTTTTGTAGAGTTAATTCTGGATGGAAGGTAAGGGTTTGATTCCCTTTTTAAGCGAAGTGGGAAACCTTAAAACAACAAATCCAGATAGGCTTTGACCATGGGGTCCGGTTCCAAGTCCGCAGGTATTTCATCTGTTTGAGAATTGCGAGAGGCCATTTTTTCACGGATGGTTCCGGCAATGGTTTTGCCGAGCTGAACTCCGAACTGGTCAAATGGATTGACATTCCAAAGAAAAGCTTCGAATGCGGTTTTTGCTTCATAAAAGGCGATAAGCCGGCCGACACTCTCCGGGGAAAGGTCATCCAGGATAATGGTTGAAGATGGCCGGTTCCCCGGGAAAAACCTTGATTTATCCGAGTGGCTATGACCTTCCGCAAGGGCTTTGGGCTGAGCGATCAGGTTTGCCCAGAGTTCCTGATGATTGGTTATGCCTTTATAAGTCTGGTTTATCTCATGGCAGGGATTTTGAATCACCCCGATAAATTCGATTGGGAACGCAGGACCTTGATGAGCCATCTGGAAAAAAGAATGTTGTGCATTGGTGCCGGGTTCACCGATGATGATCATGCCGGCCGGCTTTTCCAGCAGCTTTCCATGTATGTCCACGTTTTTTCCGGTGCTTTCCATGTGAAGTTGTTGAATATGGGCAGGAAGCCGCCTCAGTGGTGTCGAATAAGGAATAATTCCTAAAACCGGATAACCCAAATAATCCTTGTTCCAAATGCTCAACAAGGCAGCTATCAGCGGGATATTTTCGCAAACAGGGGCACTGGCTGCATGTTGATCCATCTCATTGGCCCCTTTGAGAAATCTTTCAAAAATATCGTATCCCAGATATATGCTCAGAGGAACTCCGCCCACAGCCGAGGTGACGCTGTATCTTCCTCCGATAAAATCAAACATGTGAAAACTGGCTACAACCGGATTATCGGGATTGTCGCCGGGACTTCCCATGCTTGTTACGGTTGCCATGTGATCGGCGGGGTTAAGAGCGTTTTTCTTCAAAAACCACCGGATCAGATTTTCATTGGCAAGGGTTTCACGGGTGGTATAACTTTTTGAAACGATAATCCACAAAGCCTTTTCTGGATCAATTTGGGCAGCTACACGGGCAAAATCGGCCGGATCCACATTGGATAAAAAATGGAGATTATTTTTCTGCCTGGCATATGATGAAAGAGCATTGGCCACACATTCGGTTCCAAGATACGAACCGCCGATTCCGACAACCACTGTCTGGTCCAGTGGTTTTCCGGTGGTTCCCAAAAATTTTCCTGATCGGAATTTTTCGGAAAATTCTTTTATACGGGTTCTCACCTTTTTTATTTGACTAGTCACCTCTATTCCATCAACAAAAATTAATCGATCTGAAAAATCTCTCATGGCCGTGTGAAGCGCGGCCCTGTTTTCCGTATGGTTAATTTTTTCTCCCAGGGTCATCGATTTAAAGCGATCGAGCACATTTTTTTGACGTCCATGTTCAAACAACACCTCAAGAGTGTCATCGACAAGTCGTTGATGCGAAAAATCATACAAAAACCCCGGAATCTTGCGTGAAAATTTTGAAAAGCGATTCGTCTCTTTCAGATGAGCGGAAAGATGATATTTCGATAAATTTTGATTTTGTGCATGATATTCCAGTTTTCTTACAATATCGTCCATAGGATGGTTTATTTACGTCCCCAGCTTTCCATGGATATCGCAAAAGATTCCAGGGATGAAAATCCTTTGGTACTGGAAATGGTGCCACAAAGAACGCCATGGATTCTGTCCAATATTTCACAATGGTCAGAACACCCAGGAAACTCACGCCTTGTTTCACAATTTTTACAAGGGCTTTTTACCAGGTAGCCGACATCAAAATCAAACTGGTGTTTATAGGTTGTCATTTTATCTTTCTTTAATGCTTAACAATTGATCCCAAAAAGCGTACCACCTGAACTTTTGAACCATCATACCATTTCATTTCCAATTAGGCAAACTGAATTCAAATGGGGAATCTTTGCTGGTTTTAATTGGTTCTTGACAGTCAATCCTTATATAATTAATCTTTTCAACTTGCTTTTGACGTGTTAATTTCAGGAAAATTAAGTGTCGTGCCGAGAAATCACATAACTTTAGGAGAAATTGCATGAACCTGCTGAGGTCCTATTCATGGAGATCTTTTTTTGTTGTTTTGCTTTTTATGATTCTTTTATTTGTAGTGATCAACGGACTTTTATGGGTATGCTTTCATATGGGGTCTCAAATGATTTCAGCTCTTGGTCAAATCCCGGATCAACCGTCGGAGCTTAGCGAATTTTTAAATGAAATAACATACTACAAGAAAATTGCGGAAATTTACTTTTTGCCGGTGTCGGCAGGTTTTTTCTTCGTTTTTACGATCATATTCTGGTTTTTTCTCCGAATATCCATTGGTGGGTTATTCAAAAAAGCGCAACCATCCATTCCCGTTGAAATGAAAAGAAGATCCGGGGATGAAGGGTCGGTTTCCAAAAAAATTGAAAAGGAAAAGATGGAAAACGATCAGCGTTTATTTCTATATTTACTTTCACTCTTGCAACGGGAAGGAAGACTGCTTGATTTTTTTTCGGAAAATCTCGATTTGTACGAAGACGAACAGATTGGAGCTGCAGTGCGGAGTATTCATCAACATTGTAAAAAGGTGATCGATAAAAATCTGTCCCCAAAACCGGTAGTTGACAAGAATGAAGGAGAAGAAATAACCGTAGAACCGGATTTTGATCCGAATGCCATCAAGCTGACAGGTAATGTTGCCGGAGATCCTCCATTTAAAGGGGTTTTGAGGCATAAAGGATGGCAAATTCAAAAACTGGAACTTCCCATGTTATCATCCGGTCAGGATTCAAGAATTATTGCACCGGCAGAAGTCGAAATTTTATAATTTCATCCTATTTATAACCTTATGGAATCATTTTTAATTAAAATCTTATGAGCGAACCCGTCTATATTATTGGAATTGATTTGGGAACAACCAACAGCGTTGTGGCCTATACCCGTTCCGATGTCCAACCTGGAGAAACTCCGGAAATTCAATTGTTGGAGATTCCCCAGTTGGTATCTTCAGGAACCGTTGAAAAAAGAGATGTTTTACCTTCTTTTGTGTTCATTCCTGGAAAACACGATGTGTCGGCAGATGCACTCAGGTTGCCATGGAATGATAGTCAAAACCTCGCGGTTGGAGAATTCGCCCGTGACAGAGGTGCTGAAATTCCGCAGAGACTTATTTCATCATCCAAATCATGGCTTTGCAACACCATGGTCGACAGAAACCGGCCTATCCTTCCGTGGGAATGTCCGGATAAGTCTGCAAAAAAATCTCCTGTTGAAGCTTCCGCGGCAATCCTGGCCCATATTCGTGATGCATGGAATTTTGAAATAGCTGTTACCGAAGACGTCATGGATGAAAGCCTTCGTATGGAAAACCAGGATATTTTGCTCACCGTCCCGGCCTCTTTTGATGCTGTTGCCCGGGATCTCACCGTCAAAGCTGCTGAAATGGCAGGATTAAAAAATATTACGCTCCTGGAGGAACCCCAGGCGGCGTTTTATGCCTGGATAGAGCATAAAGGGGATCAGTGGCGGAAACTGGTTGAAAAGGGGGACCTCGTATTGGTGTGCGATATTGGAGGAGGGACGACCGATTTCAGTTTGATCAGTGTTACTGAAAACGATGGAGAACTGGCCCTTGAACGCACCGCAGTGGGTGATCATCTTTTGGTAGGTGGAGACAATATGGATCTGGCCTTGGCCTATGCGGTGGCTCGGGAATTGGCTGAAAAAGGTACACGACTCGATTCTTGGCAAATGCGAGGTCTGTGGCACAGCTGCCGCTCAGCCAAAGAACAAATTCTATCCCAGCCGGACAGAGAAGACTATCCCGTGACCATTTTGGGTCGTGGAAGCAGCCTTATCGGTGGAACCATCAAAACCAAACTTTCCCGGCAAACCGTGCAACAAGTTATTCTGGATGGTTTTTTTCCTCCCTGTGAAAAAACGGCCAGGCCAGTAGCGCCTCAAAAAACCGGAATTCGGGAAATGGGACTGGTTTATGAATCCGATCCTGCAGTAACCCGTCATCTGGCCAAGTTTTTAAATGAAGCTTCCAAAGATGAAAACGGATTAATAGCTCCAAGTGCAATTTTGTTCAACGGCGGGCTCATGAAATCGGATCTGGTTCGGAAACGGATCATGGAGGTTCTGAACTCATGGGTTGCCTCTGATGATGTTTTCAGTTCCAGAGAAATTGATGCCGCTGATTTTGATCTTGCCGTCGCCAGGGGGGCAGCTTATTTCGGACTTGCCAGACGTGGCAAAGGCATACGGATACGGGGGGGGCTCAATAAGTCATACTACATTGGTATCGCCGCAGCCATGCCCTCCGTTCCGGGCATGCCGGCACCAATCAAAGCTATTTGTGTCGGTTCTTTTGGTATGGAAGAGGGCAGTGGTGAAACCCTGACGGACCAGGAATTCGCCTTGGTTGTTGGTGAACCGGTGGCGTTTGACTTTTTGGGCTCTACTAAACGTCATGAGGATAAAGTGGGTGCTGTTGTCGAGGACTGGGAAGGGGACATTGAGAAAATCACCACCATGGAAACAACGCTAGATGGCGAATTCGGAAACGTGGTGCCTGTGAATCTGGAAGTTAAAGTCACTGAGATCGGAACCCTTGAACTGTGGTGTGTTTCAGGAGAAACCGGTCAGCGCTGGAAGCTGGAATTCAATGTAAGGGAGAAGGACAGTTTTGGAACCGGATAAACGCTACATTATCGGTATTGATCTGGGGACCACAAATTCAGCCGTTTCATATGTGGATTTAGCCCAGAATGCGCCGAAACAGAAAATTCGGATTTTCAAGGTCCCCCAGCTGACTGGACCCGGTGAAATCACCCGGCTTCCGGTGGTTCCTTCTTTTTTATATATTCCTGGCACCTATGATATTTCCCATGAATCCATCCTGATGCCCTGGAAAAACGGGAAAGAAAGTGATCTGAACTTTGTAGGTGCGTTTGCCAGAGATCATGGGGCCAAGGTCCCTGCGCGCCTGGTTTCTTCGGCAAAAAGCTGGCTATGCCACTCCAATGTTGACAGAAAAGCCCGAATTCTTCCTTGGGGAGCCAGCGATGAGGTCTACAAAGTCTCTCCGGTTCAAGCCACATCAGCATACCTTGACCATATCAAAAATGCCTGGAACGCCGAAATGGCTGAGGATGAAGAAGACTTCCTTGAAAATCAGATGCTGATTATTACTGTCCCCGCATCTTTTGATGAAGTTGCTCGCGATTTAACCATGGAAGCTGCCGGGATGGCCGGATATCGCGATGTGACCCTTCTTGAAGAACCTCTGGCAGCTTTTTACAGTTGGCTTATCAGGCATGGAGGCCAATGGAGACAATATGTTCGGCCAAATGAATTGATTCTGGTATGCGATGTAGGTGGCGGCACTACTGATTTTACGATGATCACACTTCAGGAGTTTGATGGAAGTCCCAGGTTTGAACGTATTGCGGTCGGAGATCACCTCATTCTCGGCGGAGACAATATGGACCTGGCTTTGGCCCGCAAAGTCGAAATGCGTTTCAGTCATCGAAAAATGTCTCTGACCACGGATCGATGGAAAGCACTGTGTCATCAATGCAGGCAGGCAAAAGAAGCCATTCTGGCCGGGTATGAAGAATCCCACAAAATAACCCTCATGGGTGAGGGAAGCCAACTTATTGCCGGAACCATTGCTGCTGAACTGGACAAAAAAGAGATAGAAGAAACCATTGTAGAGGGTTTTTTCCCCTTGGTGGAATCGGGTGGGACCCTAAAAAAGACGGTTCCCCGTTCAGGAATTTCTGAGTTTGGGTTGCCTTATGAATCGGAGCCGGCAATTACCCGTCATTTAGGTTTGTTTCTGGAACAGCACAGGGAAGATGTTAAAAAATTTCTTGGCCGGGACTGCCCCGCTCCCGATCTTATCCTTTTCAATGGTGGAGCACTGAAACCGGTGATCGTTCAGGAAAGAATCAAGGAATCAATCCGCCACTGGTTCGGTCAAAACAATTCAAATCTTCCTAAAACACTCGAAAATCCGGATCACGACCTTGCGGTTGCCCTGGGAGCGTCCTACTATGGTCTGGTCAAGATCGGAAAAGGTGTTCGGGTCGGTTGCGGAAGTGCCCGTGCCTATTTTCTCGGCATATCGACCCGAGATGAACGCACTGGTGCTGTAAGTACCGGTCAGGCGATCTGTATTGTGGAACGGGGGCTGGATGAAGGAACCCAAATCGAGCTTTCAGATTATAAATTTGAAGTCCTGGCCAATCAGCCGGTGAGTTTTGATATTTTCAGCTCAAGTTTCCGTTCTGGTGACCGATGTGGAGACATTGTTGCCATTGACGATTCTATGACCGCTCTTTCCCCGCTTCAGACCGTAGTGCAGTTCGGAAAAAAAGGGGTTCAAAAACAGGTTCCGGTTCAAATCGAGGCAAATTTTACTGAAATTGGGACTCTTGCCCTGTGGTGCCGATCTCTGATCAGTAACCACAGATGGCAGCTTCAATTCCAGCTCAGGGATGATTCACCACCTGCTGATGTTTCAGACTTTGAAATCTTTGACGAGGCCATAGTTTCGGATGCACTGGAAAAAATTGAAACCGCTTTTTCCAATAAGGAAGACACGACACTGCTGGAATCCCTGACAAAAGAAATTGTCGACATTGTGGAAAGACCTCGGGAAAAGTGGCCCTTAAGTTTGATTCGAAAGCTGGCTGATAGTCTCATAAAGAACAAATCATTGAAAAATATTTCACCTGTCCATGAAAGTCGATGGTTGAACCTGGTCGGATTTTGTATGCGACCGGGCTTTGGTGAAGGCTTTGACGCACAGCGTATGGCCAAATTATGGAAGATTTATCCGGAAGGGATGCGTTTTTCCAAAAATGCACAAATACGATCTGAATGGTGGATTCTATGGCGACGGGTTGCCGGTGGCTTGAAACCAGGCCAGCAGAGGCAATTCAGCCAGGACTTGACACCGGTGATGATACCCAAAAAAGGGACCAAAGTTAAAATGGCGCCCCAGGAGCGTTTGGAAATCTGGATGGCTCTTGCCAATATGGAATTATTGCACGTCAAAGATAAAATCAAGTGGGGAAATCAGTTGTTGTCCGAATTGACCCCTCAAAATGCCAAACCGCAACATTTTTGGTCGATCTCCAGACTAGGCGCCAGAACGCTTCTGTATGGACCCGCGGATCGGGTTGTCGGACCCAGGGAAGTATCCCAATGGATAGATTTTCTTTTGAACACAAAATGGGTCAATTCCAAACCAATCGGTGTTGCATTGGCTCAGATGGCCCGCAAAACCGGAGACCGAACACGCGATATCGAGGAAAATCTGGTTCAGCGAATTCTGGAGTGGATGAATCAAGATAAAAATTTTGTTGAATATCAGCGTTATCTGACAGAAGTTGTTCACATGGAAAAACAGGAACAAAATGCTATTTTCGGAGAGTCTCTTCCTGCAGGATTGGTTTTGGGGGTTTAAAAGGATTTTATGCGTATCGGGATAGGATATGATGTGCACCGACTGGTGCCGGACAGAAAACTGATCCTGGGGGGTATTACCATACCGTTTGAAAAAGGTCTTGAGGGTCACTCAGATGCCGATGTAGTCGTTCATGCGATATGTGATGCATTGCTGGGTGCGGCAGGGTTGAAAGATATCGGCTTTTGGTTTCCGGACACCGATCCGTCCTATAAAGGAATCAACAGCTTCATATTGCTTCAAAAATGTCACGAAATGATCAAGGAAAAAAACTTTTCAATAAAAAATTTAGATATTACCGTATTTGCAGAGCAGCCAAAAATTTCACCATACCGAAATGACATGACCCAAAAAATTTCCAGGTGCCTTGGTTCTGAACCCGGACTTGTCAATGTCAAAGCCACAACTACCGAAGGGCTTGGCATGATCGGCAGAGGAGAGGGGATCGCAGCCATGTGTGTTGCTCTTATAGGTTAACCGATCATGTTTCATGTTTTATCCAATAAGGAATTGTTTTCATGAATATTCGTATTTTTAATACCATGACAAAAAAGAAAGAGTTGTTTGAGACCGTTGAACCTCAAAAGGTTCGGATGTATGTCTGCGGTCCCACCGTATACGATTCATCCCATATGGGGCATGCAAGATCGGTTGTGGTTTTTGATGTCATTGTTCGATATCTTCGAAGTCAGGGCTATGAGGTGACCTATGTCCGTAATTTTACGGATATCGATGATAAAATAATCAATCGGGCAAACGAACTTGGGGTTGACACCAGAGAACTGGCAGAAAAATATATTCATGAATTTTATGAAGATATGGATGCCTTGAATGTCCAGCGGGCAACCCTGGAACCCAGAGCTACGGAACATATCCCCGATATTATCCGGGTGGTGGAAAAACTCATTCAAAAACAAATAGCATATCCACTGGATGGCGATGTCTATTTTTCGGTCGAATCTTTTAAGGATTATGGAAAACTTTCCGGAAGAAAACTGGAAGACATGGAAGCCGGCGCTAGGGTGGCTGTGGATGAAAGAAAACGAAACCCTTTCGATTTTGCCTTGTGGAAATCGGCTAAACCAGGGGAGCCTTCATGGGATAGTCCATGGGGGAAAGGTCGGCCCGGATGGCATATTGAATGCACGGCCATGAGCAGCAGTCTTTTAGGAGAGACGATTGATATTCATGGTGGAGGAAAGGATCTTGTGTTTCCCCACCATGAAAATGAAATTGCCCAGTCAGAAGCAGCTTTCGGAAAAAAATTTGTAAGATATTGGATTCATAATGGTTTTGTGAATATTAATCAGGAAAAAATGTCCAAGTCTCTGGGTAATTTTCTTTTGATTAAAGATATTATCAAAATCTATCACCCTGAATCCATAAGGTTGTTTCTGCTGTCCAATCATTACCGAAGTCCGATCGATTTTAATGAACAAGCCATGGAAGAAGCTACCGGAGCCCTGGAAAAAATATATACCTTTTTAGAGAGGGTAGAAGGTCAGCTTGAAATTTCGGAGGACGATAACCGTGAGCATGGTCGACTTTGGCAGGAATTTTGTGATGGCATGAATGATGATTTTAATACGGCCCAAGGTCTGGGGGCTTTATTTTCTGCCGTAAGAAATTTTAATCGTATTCTGGATGAATCAGGAGATCAATTGTCGGACAAAGATTCGGAACAGATAATAGACGGTTATATGGATGTGCTTGAAATCGGAAATATCCTAGGTTTGTTCAGGCAATCTCCTAAAAGTTATTTTGAGCAGAAAAGGCAAAAGGGTCTTGAAAGGGAAGCGATTAACCCGGAAATGATCGAACGGATGGTTCGTGAAAGAACTGAAGCCAGAAAATCTAAAGATTGGGCAAGGGCCGACAAAATTCGTGATGAACTTTTGGAGATGAAAATCATTTTAGAAGATCGTGCCGACGGCACTGTGTGGAAATATCATGATTAACGGGTCTTCTTTTCACTTAATTTCTGATTATAAACCCACCGGCGACCAACCCCAGGCAATTGATAAACTGAGTCAAAATCTTTCGAGCGGCAAACGCCACAACGTGCTCCTGGGGGTTACCGGATCCGGTAAAACGTTTACGATGGCGCATGTGATTGCCAAACTGAACAGGCCCGCACTTGTGATAGCTCCAAACAAAACATTGGCTGCCCAACTGTTTAACGAATTTAATGCGTTTTTCCCTGAAAACGCTGTTGAATATTTTGTCTCATATTATGATTATTACCAGCCCGAAGCGTATATTCCTTCGACAGATACCTATATTCAAAAGGATTCTTCCATAAACGATCTGATTGACAAAATGCGCCATTCGGCGACCCGCTCCGTACTTTCGCGAAGAGATGTAATTGTTGTTGCCAGTGTGTCTTGTATTTTTGGTCTTGGAGCCCCTGAAGATTATTTGTCAATGCGCATTCATCTGGAGGAAGGAATGCAAATGCCTCGGGACCGGTTACTTTTAAATCTCGTTTCTATTCAATATGAACGAAACGATATGGATTTTCATCGCGGTGTTTTTCGCGTCAGGGGTGACCGGGTTGAAATATATCCTGCCTATGAGGAGGACAGGGGGGTTCGAATCGAATTTTTTGGAGATGAAATCGAAACCATTTCGGAGTTCGATCCATTGAGAGGAACACTCAGAAGAAGTTTGCATGAGGCGGATATTTATCCGGCCAGTCATTATGTTACCGACAAGCAAACTATCAACACGGCCATAGAGAATGTAAAAAAGGAATTAAAACAGCGAGTCGCCTTTTTCAGATCCGAAAACAGATTGATCGAGGCTCAGCGAATTGAGGAGCGAACAAACTTTGATATTGAAATGATGATAGAGCTTGGATATTGTAATGGGATCGAAAACTATTCCCGGCATTTAACCGGCAGGCCACCCGGTTCCCCTCCACCAACTCTTCTGGACTATTTCCCTGATGATTATATTTTGTTCGTAGATGAAAGCCATATCGGCATACCCCAGATCCGGGGCATGTACCGTGGTGATCGTTCAAGAAAGGAGACTCTTGTAGATTACGGGTTCAGACTGCCGTCAGCCCTGGACAATCGTCCTTTAAATTTTGATGAATTTACCGAAAGGGTTCATCAAATCGTCTATGTCTCTGCTACTCCGGCAGATTATGAATTGGAAATGGGTGCCGATGCCATGGTGGAGCAGATCGTTCGTCCCACAGGTCTTTTGGATCCGCAAATAGAAGTCCGTGGTGCCCTTCACCAGGTCGATGACCTTTACGATGAAGTTTTAACCCGTGTCAAAAAAAACGAACGGACACTGGTGACCACACTGACCAAACGAATGGCCGAAGATTTAACTGAGTATTATTCCGACCTCGGTATCCGTGTCAGGTATTTGCATTCGGATATCAGCACGCTCGAGCGGATGGAGATTATCAGGGAATTAAGAATGGGTTCTTTCGATGTACTCGTGGGAATCAACCTTTTGCGAGAAGGATTGGATATACCCGAAGTCTCTCTGGTTGCCATTTTGGATGCCGACAAAGAAGGTTTTCTGCGGTCGGCAAGGTCATTGATTCAAACTTGCGGACGGGCGGCCAGAAATGTAAAGGGTAAGGTGATCATGTATGCGGATGCGGTGACCAATTCCATGGATTTTGCCATTAAAGAAACCCTCAGAAGAAGAAAAATCCAGGAACTTTATAACAAAAAACATGATATCATTCCTGAAACAATCCATAAAAATATTCAACCGGTCTTTGACTATCCCACCGAAGTTTCTGCCGGTGAGCCGAATAAAGTGTCGGAATCTGTCCTGGAATTTGATGATTCAGATAGGTCAGCCATTGAATCTGCTATTGAAAATCTGAAAAAAGAGATGACCGAGGCAGCGAAATTGATGGAATTTGAAAAAGCGGCAGAAATTCGGGATCAGATCCAGGCCTTGAAAAAAATGATGCTTTTTGAATTTTAACGATTAACATGGCCGACGCATTAAAGGAAAAATATTCAAGAGTTCCGTCTTTGCCCGGTGTTTATTTAATGAAAAACACCTATGGCCAGATTATCTATGTCGGAAAAGCCGGAAACTTAAAAAAGCGGTTGGCTGCCTACTTTAATCGTCCCTCTCCTTTGGATATGAAAACCGGAGTCCTGATCAAACAAATTGTCGATTTTGATATCATCATTACAGGGACAGAAAAGGAAGCCTTAATTTTGGAGTCGAACCTGATTAAACGCCATCGCCCTCGTTATAATGTATTGTTGAAGGATGATAAGCGTTATCCGGTATTGAGACTGGATGTCAAAACCCCATATCCGAACCTGACCATTGCCCGAAAAATTGAAAATGACGGAGCATTGTATTTCGGGCCTTATGCTTCTCCAAACGCTGTTCGTAAAACACTCAAGTTCATTCATAAAACCTTTAAGCTCAGAAAATGCCGGTCAAAAGATGTCAAACCACGGACTCGCCCGTGCCTTCATTGTCAAATCGAAGGTTGTGCGGCACCCTGCTGCATGGATGTGAACCCACATGATTATGATCAGATTGTTAAAGAGGTCGTTCTGTTTTTAAAAGGCAGGACCCCTGAACTGGTCAATGATATTAAAGATGAGATGTTAAAAGCATCGGATGAACAAGATTTCGAGAAAGCAGCAAAACTCAGAGATAAAATGTTGGCGCTGAAGACGACCCTTGAAAAGCAGGTGACAGTAACTGCAGATTTTATTAATCGGGATGTCCTGGGGATTGCCGGGAAAGAAGGAAACTTTATGGTTACTCAACTGGTAATACGATCAGGATTTCTCGTGGGTTCCCACAATTATGATTTTACAGACGACCTGGCCTCTGAGGCGGAAATTCTTGATGCTTTTATAAAACAGCATTATGAAACATCTCAATTTATACCCAAAGAACTTTTGGTTCCGCTTGAAATCGAAGGACTTGCCTTATTGGAAGAATGGCTGGGGAGTCTGAAAAATCAAAGAGTCAGTATCATTTATCCCCAAAGAGGTGAAAAGGCCCGTTTAATTGAAATGGCAAATCAGAATGCGGGTATTAGCCTGGATGAATGGATGTCTTCGAGGTTTTTAGATGAGGATATCCTTTTTCGGCTCGGGAAATGTCTTCAAATGGACAGACCACCCGAGCGCATAGAATGTTTTGACAATTCCAATTTATCGGGTTCCCAGCCGGTAGCCGCAATGGTTGTTTTTGAAAAATCAAAACCCAGAAAAGCCGCTTATCGAAAATTCAGAATTAAAAGCGTTTCGGAACCCAATGATTACGCCTACATGGAAGAGGTGTTAAAAAGGCGTTTCGCCAAAAAAGAAAAGTCGGATCCACTTCCGGACCTGCTCATGGTAGACGGTGGTAAAGGACAGTTAAATATTGCCCTTTCCGTGCTGAAAGAAATGAATCTTGCCGGTCGCTTGTATTTAATCGGAATCTCCAAAAAAGATCGGCATCGAGGAGAAACAAAAGATAAAATCTATATTCCGGGACGGGTAAACCCGATCAATATCCCGCCGGATCTGCTCTTATTCCTGCAGAGGATCAGAGATGAATCCCATCGATTTGCCATTACATTTCATCGCAAACAACGAAAAAAAATGACCCTTCATTCAATTTTGGACGAAATACCCGGAATCGGAAAAAAAAGAAAACAAGCCCTGTTAAAACATTTTGGAAGTATATCCAAAATCAGAAAGGCGACCGCGGAACAACTGAACTCTATTCCCGGACTCAACAAAACTTCAGCAGAGGCCGTTTATAACGCTTTGAGGATGTCAAATAAAACCTAAAAACGGCTCATCTGGCCATCTATTTTCCCATACCATCAAATTAAGGGCAGCTTTATGGTGAACACCAAAAAGCTGCCAGTCGATTTTGGGGTATTAATAATTCAGATTTTTAAGATTTTCCACAAGCTCTTTTACAGCAGCCGCAGATTTGTTCAAGGCAGCCTGCTCTTCATTGGTGAGTTTAATTTCAATAATCTCTTCAATTCCAGCAGCACCAAGTTTAACCGGCACTCCAATAAAAAGATCATGAATTCCGTATTCTCCTTCAAGGTAGGTAGCACACGGCAATATTTTCTTTTTATCTTTGAGAATGGATTCAGCCATTTCTACCGAGGCTGAAGCCGGTGCATAGTAAGCGCTTCCTGTCTTGAGCAAGCTGACAATTTCAGCGCCTCCATTGGCGGTTCTTTTTACCAGAGCGTCGATGCGTTCCTTTGACATCAGCTCGGTGATCGGAATGCCTGCCACCGTTGAATACCGCGGCAACGGAACCATCGTGTCTCCATGACCTCCTAAAACAAAGGCATGGGTATTTTCAACCGAAACATTTAATTCCATGGAAATAAATGTTCGAAAACGCGCTGAGTCCAGCACACCTGCCATTCCCATGACCCGGTTTTTAGGAAAACCACTGGCTTCAAAAGCGACATGGCACATGACATCCAAGGGGTTGCTGACAATTATCAGAATGGAATCAGGTGATCTTTTGGAAACTTCTTTCACAACACTTTTCACAATTCCGGCATTGGTGCTGATCAGGTCATCCCGGCTCATCCCCGGTTTTCTTGGGATCCCTGCGGTGATGATGACAATGTCGGACCCTTCTGTAGCATCATAACTGTTGGATCCTGTCAGATGAGCGTCGTGTTTTTCAATGGGTGCAGCCTCAGCAAGGTCTAATGCCTTTCCTTGAGGTACACCTTCGATAATATCCACAAGAACAACATCACACAATTCTTTTTCCGCCAGTCGCTGGGCCGCTGTTGCGCCGACGTTGCCGGCACCGACCACTGTCACTTTCTTGTCCATAATTTTCTCTCCTTACTAAAAATAAGCTTATAAAAGAATGCCGCCATATTTGCCGAAAACTTTATCAGTTTGATAACATAACTCATTTTTTGTCAATATATTTATGTGATTCTCAATTGTTGACAAGGTATATCAAAACAGGCTAAGAGTTGAGTGTTAATAAAAAACTTGTATTTGTTAAAAAATATTTATTTCTAAGTCACTGAAGATACTTATAAAGTCGACTTGTAAAATTGTCAGCCTTGCCATCTGGGTCTATACATTGAAAAATAATATGGTTTTTAAATGCGGAATTGGAATAGAGCTTCTCTCTTTTATTGGAGTAAAAATTAATGGCAAGTATCAATTTTAAGAAAAAAGAAATTGAATGCAAAATCGTATATTATGGACCCGGCAGAAGTGGTAAAACCACGAATCTGGAATTTATCTTCAAGTCTTACAAAAAATATGTGTCCGGTGAGATGATTTCTATTAAAACAGAAGGGGATCGCACCCTGTTTTTCGATTTTCTTCCCATCGGAATAGGTATGATCAAAGGCTTTAACGTTCGAGTACAATTATATACTGTTCCGGGGCAGGTGCAATACAAATCCACTCGAAAATTGGTGCTGAAGCAGGCTGATGGAATTGTTTTTGTCGCCGACTCTGTTCAGGTACGCAGGGAAAAAAACATATTATCTCTACAGGATATGCAAGCCAATTTAAAGGAATATGGAATCAGCATTTATAAAATTCCTTTGGTTCTTCAGTATAATAAAAGGGACTTGGCTGACCAGGGTATTCCTCTAATGCCCCTTGAACTGATGGAAAAAGAACTCAACGGTCAATTGCAGGTTCCCTCATTTCCTGCAAGTGCTGCTAAAGGACAAGGTGTTGGAAAAACGCTAAAAGAGTGCCTAAAACTAACGATTGTATCCATCCGGAAACAATTGAAACTGGTTTAATTATGAATTCTAAAACTGATTTGAGCGGCAATCTCGGTTTTTTAAGTTTGGCCGATTTAATCCAATTGATCGGTTCAAATGGGGCCACCGGCATTTTACGCATTATCGGTCATTATTCACAACACCCCGGGTTGATCTATTTTGAAAATGGAAACCCCATCAATTCGAAGAATGGAACTCTCACCGGCATAGATGCATTAAATTCTTTATTCGGTTGGACGCTAGGCGAGTTTGAGTTCACCAGACAATCCACGGCAAATATTCAAAAAGATATTAAGAAAAGTCGAATGCAGGTCATTTTGGACGGTACCCGCATGCTCGATGATGGTTTGATAGAAAAATTAGGTCCAGTATCCTTTCATGAAAAATCAACATGCGATGAACAAAATTTTCTGAATGGCCCCCTTATTCGAGGGCCTTTGGTCGATTACCTCTATATTGTCGATGAAGAAGAGTTTGAGGACGGAGAAGAAATCGTTGTCCAGGGCAAGCATGGCAATTGGATATGGGTGGTTTTAGAGGGGGTCGTGCAGATTGTCAGAGAGACTCCTCAAGGGCCCCTCAACATTTCAAGGTTAAGCCATGGAGCATTTGTTGGAAGTATTGCTTCTTTTTTGCTGGGGGGTAATATTCGAAGTGCCACCTCCGTTGCTATCGGTAAAGTCCAGCTTGGTGTTCTCGATTCCCAGCGCCTTTTCGTCGAATTTTCCAGATTATCCCCGGAACTCAGGGGGCTTTTATTGAGTCTGGATAAAAGGCTGAAATTGGCAACTGAAAAGGTGGTCAATTATTACCTTAAAAGCGAATCGGACCAAAAAGATTTTTCAGAAAAGACCCCTCTAATTCGCCAGGGAGAATCAGAAGAACGTCTGTTCAAAATTTCCGGAGGGCATGCTTTTATCGTCAAAAAAACAGGCTCACAGGATGTGATGTTAGGAAGACTGGAACCTGGAGATTTTATTGGTTTTGTGCCTTTTGTCAATATGGGCCTGGAACCTGATTCTGCCTCAATTTATGTTTCCAAGGATATCCAGCTCAGCCCTTTAAACCCCAAATTGCTGCAAAGTGAATACGAACGGATGTCGCTCACCTTTAAAAATATCATTGAAAATTTAGCAACCAATATTTCCGTCACTTCATTGGTTGCAGAAAAATTTAAAAAAAATGACTAAAGCAATTTAAATTGATACATCCTGTTTTTAAATTATATAAAAAAAGGAAACTCAATGGCGAACAAGGAAAACAGACGGCACCCAAGAATTGAATCCCTGAACCTTATCGCTTATGCATGTATGGATTCGAAGGGGAATCTGGTTAATCAGGGTATGGGCAGAACACTGAATATCTCGGAGATAGGCTTGCTTTTAGAAACGGCTTTTCCTTTGGATTGTGAGGATGTAATGTTAATGGGTGTTGGCATTCAGGATGAATTGATCGATATTCGAGGAAGAGTGGTGTACACCAGGGAGAACCATGAAAAAAAATATGAAAGCGGCATTGAATTCATAGAGATAGACAATCGCTCCATAAAAATTCTAAAGGAATATATCGAAGCATTTCAGAAACTGTTTTAAGCTTTAGTTACATTAAATGAATCCTTCACACAATAGAGGTGTTAACGTTTATGAACCAACCAATTCTCAGGACTGATTTTGAAACCATAAAACTTTTGAAAAGAGGCAAAGTCAGGGATATTTATGATTTGGATGACAAGATTCTCATGGTGGCTACAGACAGAATCTCGGCATTTGACGTGGTCATGCCTGATGCGATTCCTCAAAAAGGCAAGATACTGACCCAGATTTCACTTTTCTGGTTTAAGCTCATGGAGTCGATTTGCCCCAACCACCTTATAACGAGCGATATCGAACAATATCCGGATGTGTGCAAACCTTATGGTGAAATTCTTGAAGGAAGAAGCATGCTGGTCAAAAAAACCAGTCCATTGCCCATAGAATGTGTCGTGAGAGGCTATATCACAGGATCAGGCTGGAGTTCATATCAGAAAACCGGTCAAATTTGCGGCATTGAGCTTCCAGGAGGGCTCCAGGAATCGGAAAAACTTCTTGAACCAATTTTTACCCCGTCTACAAAAGAAGAAATGGGCCTCCATGACATCAATATATCATTTGAGGAAGCTGCGGAACGAATCGGAAAAAAAATGGCCGAGCGCGTTAAAGCTCTGAGTATCGATATTTATAAAAAAGGGGCTGAATTTGCTGAGGAAAAAGGGATTATTATTGCCGATACCAAGTTTGAATTCGGTATGGCGGATAATGAATTGATTTTAATTGACGAAGTCCTCACCCCTGATTCGTCAAGGTTTTGGCCTAAAGCGGACTACAAGATCGGAGGATCTCAAAAAAGTTTTGATAAGCAATACTTGCGGGATTACCTTTTGTCCATAAATTGGAATAAAAAGCCTCCCGCACCGTCTCTTCCGGAAAAAGTAATTGAAGGTACTCGCGAAAAATATCTTGAGGCACTCAAAAGGCTTACCGGCAAAAATGTGCTATGAACAAAGAAATATAAAAATATCAAGCATTGAAATTGAAAATCAGAAGTTTAAAATTACTACCCGGAAAAATATTCATAGTCTTATACAATCCATAAATCGCATCGGCCTGATTAACCCGATAGTGGTTTTGTGCCAAAAAAACGGATTTATTGTCATTGGCGGCTTTCATCGGCTTGAAGCCGCCATGGCTTTGGGTTGGTCAAAAATCCGCGCTTCCGTTCTGCCCTCCACGACACCCCTGACAGATTGTGTCCGAATATCTATCTCTGATAATTCTTTTCAACGTTCCCTGAATCTGATCGAGATTTCAAAGGCGTTGGCACTTTTAAAAAAAACGTTTATTACTCCGGAGGCCATGGAAGCAGAAGTCGATTCTCTAAACTTGCCCGGCGGAATGCATTATCTGAAAAAAGTTGAACCTCTCTGCCGAATGCCTCAATCCGTTCAAGATGGGATTTTATCCGATTCCATATCCCTTCCCACAGCATGGCAATTGTCCCGGATGCCGGAAAATGAGGCTGTCGCATTTGCGTCAATTTTTGCACAGTTAAACTGCAGCCTAAATAAACAGCGCGAAATTATCACCCTTGTGAAAGAAATCAGTATCCGCGAGAGTAAATCGATGGTCCAATTGTTGATGGAAGACAGCATTAAACATATTGTTTTCGATAATAACCTGGATAAAAATCAAAAAACCCGGCAACTCAGATTCAATCTCAGAAAACGCCGATACCCTACAATTGTTGAAAGCGAAGAAAACTTTTACACTCAAGTTCAAACATTAGGGTTGGGTGAACGGTTCAAACTGATTCCACCCCAGGACTTTGAAGGAGACACATATCGCCTGACACTCGATTTCAAAAGTCTGCAAGAATTAAAAGAACACCAAAAAAAACTCGACCATATTATTGCCAATCCCATTTTGAGAAAAATAATATCATGATTTGTATTCCAACCGATACATCTGCCTGAATAAAAGGTTCGCCCCCGGTTTAATTCCTCCAGTTTTGCTTGTTTTAATTTCCATCGAAACTTTTTTAACAAATAAATATAATTTTACTTGACAAATTTTAAATATTTATTAAAAGATCAATGCAAGAACTAAATGGGATTCAGAAAATTATGGGAATACAGGAAAGAAAAGAACGAGAACGAGAACGACGACGACAGCAAATCATGGTTGCTGCAAAACGGGTATTCTCCGTAAAGGGATTCAGCAAAGCGACCATGGAAGACATCGCCAAGGAAGCCGAACTCAGTCCCGGGACTCTTTATCTGTATTTTAAAAACAAGGACGAACTTTATGCTTCACTTTCACTTCGGATTCTTCAGTATCTCTTAATCCGCTTGGAACATGTGAATGCTGAGCCTGACCTGACTCCTGAGCAATTAATCAAATCGCTGAAAGAGACTATGTACGATGTTTATGAGTTTGACCCTCTTATTCTGGTTAATATGTTTCACCTTCAGTCCAGTGAGGCGCTGAAAAATTTAACACCTGAGTTATTGTCGGAAATCCGGGATCTTTCTAAAAATTCCTTGAACACCATGGCAAAAATTTTTGAAAAGGGAATCAGCTCCGGTGCTTTTGTCGAAAAAAAGCCGCTGGTATTTTCAGACATTGTCTGGGCGTTATTTTCAGGGATTGTTTTGTGGGATGAGAGTAAAAGGATATTTAATGAAGAAAGCAACTCACTAAAAGAAACCCTTGAGATCGCTTTTGAAATTTTCGCTCAGGGGATCAAAAAGACTGAAAGGAGGTGAGAGCAAAGGTCTCAGCAATGGTTCAGACATGCTCTTTTTAAGTCAGGAAGGCAATTAAATCCCAAAAAAGCTATACCAGGGGAAGGGATTTAAGTCAGTACATCAGATTTTTTAATCATTTAAGGAGGGTGAAATCAATGACGGAAAAAGAAATTACTGAAGTCTCTGAGGCTCAGATAGCCGTACATTGGGGGGAAGAAAGCTATTATATGCCCAGTGTTAAATTTATTGCCCAGGCAAACATGACCGATGAAACCATATATGATCGTTTCAGCCTGGACAATTTTCCGAATTGCTTCAAGGAGTATGCGGACCTTCTGGATTGGTACAAGTATTGGGACGAAATTTTAGATACCAGTGATGCTCCATGCTACAAATGGTTTAAAGGCGGATTAATCAATGTAAGCTACAACTGTGTAGACAGGCACCTTGCTAAAAACAGCAATAAAACAGCGATTCATTTTGTACCCGAACTGGAAGAAGAAAAAGTCGAACATGTCACTTATCGGGAATTGTGGGTCAGGGTTAATGAGATGGCAGCCGTTCTGCGTGATTTTTGCGGACTCAAAACCGGCGATCGCGTCACGCTTCATATGCCCATGGTACCGGAACTTCCCGTCACCATGCTGGCCTGTGCAAGACTTGGAATCATTCATTCGCAAGTTTTCGGCGGATTCAGCGGAAGTGCTTGTGCAGATAGAATTGTAGACTCAGGAAGCAATGTCCTGATCACCATGGATGCCTATTACCGTGGGGGTAAACTCCTGGATCACAAGGAAAAAGCGGATGAAGCAGTCAAGATTGCGGAAAAACAGGGTCAAAAAGTTGATAAAGTCATGGTATGGCAACGCTATCCCGGAAAATATTCCGCAAAGACCCCAATGGTGGACGGACGGGATTATTTTGTCAACGATGTGTTAAAAGATTACTATGGTGCTCGTGTAGAACCTGTCAAAATGCCGGCTGAAGCTCCGTTGTTTTTAATGTACACCAGCGGAACAACCGGAAAGCCCAAGGGGTGTCAGCACGGTACCGGAGGCTATCTGGCATATGTGGCCGGAACATCCAAATATGTTCAGGATATTCATCCTGAAGATGTCTATTGGTGTATGGCTGATATCGGATGGATCACCGGTCATTCATACATCGTGTACGGCCCACTGGCCATTTGTGCATCAACGGTGATTTATGAAGGAATTCCAAACTATCCGGATGCCGGCAGATGCTGGCGAATCGCCCAGAATCTCGGGGTCAACATATTCCATACCGCACCCACTGCAATTCGGGCACTGAGAAAAATCGGCCCTGACGAACCTGCCAAATATAATTATGAATTCAAACATATGACCACCGTAGGCGAACCGATCGAACCGGAAGTCTGGAAATGGTATTACGAAGTGGTTGGAAAAGGCAAAGCCGCCATTGTTGACACCTGGTGGCAGACAGAGACCGGCGGATTTCTGTGCAGCACTATTCCGGCACTCAAGCCGATGAAACCGGGAAGCGCCGGACCGGGCATGCCGGGAATTCATCCCATTATTTTCGATGACGAGGGGAAAGAAGTGCCGCCAGGCAAAGGAATTGCAGGAAATATCTGTATTCAGAACCCGTGGCCGGGCATGTTCCAGACCATCTGGGGTGATCGGGACAGATTTGTTCGCCAGTATTTTGAGCGATATTGCAAAGATCCCAACAGCAAAGACTGGAGAGACTGGCCTTACCTGACCGGTGATGCTGCTGTGATGGCTGAAGATGGTTATGTTAGAATTCTTGGCCGCATTGATGATGTTATCAATGTTTCCGGGCATCGCCTGGGAACCAAGGAACTAGAGTCAGCGGCCCTTGTGGTTGAAGAAGTGGCAGAAGCGGCAGTCGTTCCGATCAAGCATGATATCAAAGGGGTGGAACCGGATATGTATGTGGCACTCAAACCAGGATATCATGCCAGTGAAGAATTGGCTAAAAAAGTCAACGACGCTTTGGTCCGGGAAATCGGCCCGATTGCTAAGGCACGAAAAGTTTGGATCGTACCGGATATGCCCAAGACACGTTCCGGAAAGATTATGCGAAGGGTACTTGCAGCCATTTCCAACAAGAGAGATGTCGGCGATACCATGACATTGGCTAACCCTGAAGTTGTAGAAGAAATCAAAAAAATGGTGCAGGGTTAAAATCAGAAACGCGACAGGGGAAATATCAAATTTCCCCTGTCAAAAAATACGGGGCGAGAAAATAGTTAGGGTATTTGAAGCACAAGGGGGAAAATGGGGGGAGAGCAAGTTTTGGACTGCAGGCTTTAGCGATTGATTGTTGAACCTTATCCAAAACCCTTAAATCAGAAAGGAGGTGAAAAAAAGAACAATTCGTATTTTTTTATCTGAGTTATTCATATCCGGTTAGCCGGTCAACAAAAGTGACATAAGGCACAGGAGGAATAAAAAAAATGAGTGGAACCACTTGGGTTTATATTTTTCTTGGAATTTACATTATCTACTGTTTTTATTGGGGGTTGAAAGGCTACTTTACTGAAAAGACCTCCTCAGGCTATGCGATCGCAGGCCGATCTATTCCATTTATCGCATTTTTGATGGCGGCCACGGCGGCATCCTTTTCAGGATGGACCTTTATCGGTCATCCCGGATTGATCTGGCGTGATGGATTGGCTTATGCTTTTGCATCTTTTTACGTGTTAACTATTCCCATCACCGGCACATTTTTCGCCAAACGCAACTGGCTGATGGGCAAGCGCTACGGATTCATCACACCCGGTGACATGTATGCGTATTATTATAATTCAGAGGCAACTCGATGGCTTTGCGTGATCACCGCTGTTTTGTACTCCATTTTCTACTCTGCGGTGCAGTTGATGGCAGCGGGTGCTTTATTTGAGGTTATCGCAGGTGTACCGTTCACCTTTGGTGCATTATTTTTGTCCTTTATCGTATGGTTTTATGTATGTACCGGTGGTCTCAAAGCAAGCACCTGGGTCGGTGTTATTCAGTTTATCCTACTTGTCGGTGGTATAATCCTGCTTGGTTTTTATGTTATCCATGCGGATATTTTCGGAGGATGGACTGAATTTTCACGAAATGCATTTAATCTGGAAAAGAAATTGATTGAGGTTCCCAAAGTCATTAACTTCGGCTTGGGTGGAGGATGGACCGCGGTCATGATTCTGACCTATATGTTTTCTTTGATGGGTATTCAATCTTCCCCGGCATTCACCATGTGGAACTTTGGTATTAAATCTCCTGCTCCTCTTGCCTGGCAGCAGACATTCATGTCAACCTTCGTGGTTGGTTTTGCACTGTTCTTTTTCTCCGCTTTTCAGGGGATTGGCGCGAAAATCCTGCAGCTTCAGGGTGTTGTACCGTTCGATGCCATTACCAGTGACCGGGAAGTTGTTCCTCTTCTGATGAAACACTTTCTGCCCCCGTTCATGTTAGGGCTTGTGTTCGTGGGTGCCATTGCCGCGATTCACTCAACGGCCGCACCTTATCTGGGGACCGGCGGATCGATTCTGCTTAGAGATGTTTATTGGCGTTACATCAAAAAACAGGAAGCGACCCATGCCGAGCAAATCTGGGTAAACCGCATTCTTGCAACCGTACTTACCGTTGCCGCTCTGGCTGTCGGTCTGACATCAAAAGCGGCTCTCGTTATCCTGGGAGCTTTGGCGACAGCATTCGGATTTGTGATGTACATATTCCAGCTAGGTGTCATATGGGGTTTCAGATTCCCATCCATTGGTGCCGTCTTAGGTACTCTTGCGGGTATGATCGCAGTTTTTCTTACCTATAAAATCTGGCCCAACCCATTGTCCATGCATTCGGCATTCTGGGGTACGTTTACAGGCTTAGTGGTGGCCTATATTTGCAGAGGTGTTGGAATTAAAGATGACGAGGAAACCATCAAGCGTCAGCAGGA
The DNA here is from genome assembly GCA_964478625.1 of uncultured Desulfobacteraceae bacterium. Classification (GTDB taxonomy): domain Bacteria; phylum Desulfobacterota; class Desulfobacteria; order Desulfobacterales; family SKZT01; genus SKZT01. Next base: position 12,689 of record CAYZJH010000015.1, on the reverse strand, counting down.
GGTGCGCAACTTCCTGGATGATATTGACGCACCTTCGGAAAACGGGCTCAAATGGCGGTCTATTATGAAACCGGTGGTCCTGATCTGGTATTTCTTTGCCATCGGTCCGGCCTGTATTTTGGGAAACTCCGCATTTTCGTTCGCTGGATTTGTTCCCCTTTGGTCATGGCAGATTGCATGGTGGATTCTTGGTATCGTAATGATGTGGGCTTTGACTTTCAAGGCGGAAATGTCCACCACCACTGCGATTCAGTGTGAAAGGGCCGAAAAAGAAACCATGATCGTAATTAAGGAAGCCTAAGAAACAACAATTTCCAAACTGGAGGTAAAAAGATATGGCTAAAGAAGACATGTGGCTCATCATTGTAGTTGCATTCACGGTTTTGTGGACCGCTACCTTTGGCTGGGGTCTTTTCGGATAACCTGATACAATAAGAAGGGCCGGAAGATATTCAGTTATCTTCCGGCCTTTTTTTTTTACGTGTTCAAACCTTGACATTTTGGTTCAAATAACTGAAAATTTGGTATAATTTTAAACCTTGTATACGAGATTTCAAATGCGGCAACCTCTCAACGTCATGCTGGCGAAGGCCGGTATCCAGTCCGACGGTATTACCCATGGATTCCGGCTTCCGATGCAATGACGTATAATTGCCAGTTCAATCGCTCAGGTTAGGGTAAAATAACTATTATTCATATAAGGCCGGTAAATCAGGTGATAAAGGAATATCGTCGATGAAAAAATTCACGCCCAAGGAAATCCAATGTGACTGTGGTCATACCTTTACAATCGATCGAAGAAGATATTGGTGTGAAAAGTGCGCCAACCCTGTTTATTACGATCCCAAAGAAAAACGGCACCACAGACGCACCACCATTTATGTTTATGCCGTATTTATCGGAGTGATCACCTTCCTGACTTATATATTTATAGAAATGATCGCAACCCCATTTTTGACCTGGTAAATTTGAGGAAACAGTAAATTTCGGGAAAGACTTGAGTCTTTCTTCCCCATCAATCAGAGGGATAAGCCGATACCAGAGGGAGCCTGTGAATCCCAATAACCGATACTGGTGGTTTGTTGTTGTTTCATTTACCATTGCACTTGCACTGGTGGTCAGCCTGGGTTTTTTTCTGTGGCAACAACTTTCACCCGATGAAACGCAAACCATTCTTAAAATTATCAAGGATCGTTTTATTTATGTTTTCGGCCTGGTTTTTGTGCTCCTGGCCGGTTTGGGATTTATTCTGGACGCCATTTTCAACAATTATATTATACCGATCAATAAACTTACCGAAGAAATCACACTGATCAATTCCGTAAACCCTTCCCACCGGATAAAAGTGGAGGGAAGCAAAGAAATTACACGACTGGTCAATGCCATTAATGAAGGAGCAAACCGTCTGGAAGATCTGAGGGCAAACGTAGAACAAAAAATCCAGATGGCCAAAGCAGATCTTGAAGAAGAAAAAAACCTTTTAGCGGCTTTTATGGCAGAACTTCCGGAGGGGGTTTTGATCTGCAACGCCGAAGGCCGGATTCTTTTTTATAACAAACGAGCAAAAGAATTTTTGGAGGGTCAAAGTGAAAATGACTCTCCTTTGAATAAATCAGGAAGATATATAGGGCTTGGGCGGTCAGTGTTCGGTGTGATTGATAAAAGCGTGATTGTTCATGCACTTGATGAAATTGCAGAAAAACTGAAACGTGAGGAACTCAATATTGCCGTTTACTTTGTCATTGTTGGAAAAGAGAGCAATTTGTTGCGAGTTGAGGCGGTTCCCATTTTAAATCAGCAGAGACAATTCACCGGTTTTATCATGATTTTTTACGATATCACCCAGCAACTCCAGGTGGACAGTCGGGTCGACTTTCTTCTGAAAAACCTGTCACGAGGTATCAGGGCATCTGTTGCAAGTATCAGGGCTGCGATCGAAGCAATTCTGGAATATCCTCATATGGGTGAAGAACAGATGATCAAATTCAACAAGATTATTCATAAAGAATCTCTTGCCCTTGGAGTGATTTTGGATAATGCTGCCATTGATTATTCAAGTCATGTTAAAACCGAATGGCCGTTGGTTAAAATGCCGGCTCAGGATCTGGTGGAAACGATCGCCAAAAGGGCGGAGAATGTTCTCGATATTCAGGTTTCTGTTGAAAACAATGATTCGGATGAATGGGTTAAGGTTGACAGCTACTCGATTATAATGGCCATTATTTTTGTGCTCAACCAGCTCAAAAATGAGATGGGTGCTAAAAACTTTTCATGCACACTTGGGAAAAAAGGAAGGTTCGTCAATATTGATCTTTTGTGGGAAGGCAGTTCCATTAAAATGGAAACCCTCAAAAAATGGGATGAACAGCCTCTGATGATTGAAGACGAAGGCATTCCTCTTACCCTGAAAGAGGTTGTCGGGCATCATGAAGCTGAAATCTGGTCCTATTCCTGCAGGGATGCGGAAAACCAGTCATATTTGAGATTTTGTCTTCCGGCGGTCGAAGCGGTTGAATCCGACAGTATTCGAACCATGACCATTGTTCCGGAAAGCCGTCCTGAATTCTATGATTTTGATTTGTTTAGTCAGCCGGGGCAAACTCCGGAATTGGATGACCAACCCCTGAAATCATTGACATACACCGTTTTTGACACTGAAACCACCGGACTGGATACGAGGGGAGGGGATGAAATTATCGCCATAGGTGCTGTCAGAGTCGTTAACGGGCGTATTCTTCATGAGGAAATTTTTGATCAGCTCATCGATCCCAAACGGCATGTACCCATTGAGTCAATTAAAATTCACGGGATTCAACCGGAAATGCTTCAAGGACAGCCGGTTATCGATGAGGTTCTTCCATTGTTTTATCGGTTTTCGGAAGAGACCATTCTTGTCGCGCATAATGCGGCCTTTGATATGAGAATGCTTGAGTTAAAAGAAAATCAAACAGGGATTAAATTCATCAATCCGGTGCTTGATACGCTTCTTTTGGCCGCTGTTGTACACCCTGCTCAGGAGAATCAAAATCTAGAATCCATTGCCAATCGTCTCGGGATAAGCATTGTCGGCAGGCACACTGCTTTGGGAGATGCTCTCGCGACGGCTGAAGTATTCTTAAAATTTATTCCCTTATTGGCTCAACAGGGTATTCATACATTAAAAGATGCGCGCTTAGCTTCTAAAAAAACCATGTACGCCAGATTAAAATATTAAAATTGTAAAATTCATAAAGGACTTCCCATGAGTGACCAAGCCTTTGAATTTTTATCTGAGATCACTCCTTTCTCAGAACTTCCCCAAGAGGAATTAAAAAATTACGCCAGAAGAATCTGGATTGAAAAAAAATCAAAGGGCGCATTGCTTTATTCCCAGGGAAAAACCCCTGTGGAACATTTATTGATTATCAATAGCGGTTCTCTTGAAGCATACCATGAGCTCAACGGCAAAAAAAGCTTCAGTGTTTTTCTTCATAGAACCGATCTTTTTGGGGGAGTTTCCATATTAATGAATGCGGGCATCTCCTTTCGGACTCTGGTTGTAGAAAAAGATGCCACATATTATGTCATGCCGAAGAAGACTTTTTTAGGCATTTGTAATCGGCATGAGTCAATCAAAGAGTATTTCATTGATATCTACAGCGCCAGAATGCTCGATGAATCCTATATCTCCACATTGGCGACAGAACAGACCATTCAGTTTCTTTTGAGCGTTGTTCCTTTTTCTTTTCTTCCTGATGATGAAATTGAAAGGGTGGCAGGCAAACTGTCCATTGTCCATTACCCAAAAGGCTCCATCATATGCATTCAAGGACAAACCAAACTGGATTATTTATACGTTATCCAACGGGGTGCGGCTGAACGTTACTATGAAGAAAACAACCAGAAAACTCTTCATGCACTTTTGGGTGAGGGTGACATCTATGGCGGAATAACACTCCTGGTTAATAACGGAATCGCCGTGCGAACATTGAAATGCACGGAAGACTGTTACTTTTATATTCTTCCCAAGAAAGATTTTCTAACCCTTTGCACTCAATATGATTCCTTTTCCGAATATTTCACCGATACATTCGGGAAACGCATGTTAGACCAGTCTTATGCTGCACTCGTGTCAAAAACCCTTCATCCCCGGCATGATGAACAACAGTTTTTTAATCAACCGGTTGATACCATTTGCAATCGGGATCTGGTATCCTGTGACTCATCGGTGTCCATACAGGAAGCTGCAATGGTTATGACCCGGCACCACTGCAGTTCGATATTTATTCGGTCTTTAGACAAAAACTTCGTGGGAGTGGTGACAGATTCGGACCTGAGAAAAAAAGTCATTGCACAAGGTCATGATATCCAACGTCCTGTTTCGGAAATTATGTCATCCCCGATCAGTTTGATTTCCAAAGAGGCTTTGATTTTTGAAGCCATGATGCAGATGAGCCAGAAAGGAATCAAGCATCTGGCGGTCACGGATGCTGACGAAAAGGTTGTGGGAGTTGTTACGAACCGGGATCTTCTCAATGCACAAGGCCAGTCCCCTTTCTTTTTAATTCGTGAGATATCGGAAACGTCCAGCCTGGACGGGATCATTGATAAGCATAACCAGCTTCCAGGGGTTATTAAATCGCTTATCCACGGCGGGGCAAAAGCCAAAAATGTCACAAGACTCATCACCACCATTTCAGATACCATACTCAATAAATTGATCGGAATGGCCCTTAAGGAACTGGGAGATCCTCCCACCGAATTCGTGTTTATGATCATGGGGAGTGAAGGAAGAAAAGAGCAGACCCTGAAAACCGACCAGGACAATGCCATTGTGTACCGGGATGTGGACAAAGAAGCCGGGACCCAGGTTCAGGAATATTTTTTACAACTCGGTGAAAAGGTCTGTACGTGGCTTGATCAGGCAGGGTACGCATTTTGTGAGGGCGGCAATATGGCAAAAAATCCAAAATGGTGCCAGCCTTTATCCGTTTGGAAAGAGTACTTTTCATCATGGATTTATTCCGGAGGCCCCGAAGAACTGCTTAAATCGAGTATTTTTTTTGATTTTAAAGGAGCCTACGGAGATATGAAAATCATCGAAGAGCTGCGCTCATTTCTATTCGATTCTCTGAAAGGCTGGGCGGGTTTTTTCAGAAACATGGCTGAAAATGCTTTGTATTTCAAGCCTCCTTTAGGCTTTTTCCGAAATTTTGTGGTTGAGTCCAAAGGGGATCACCGGGATGCATTTGATATCAAGGCGGCTATGCAGCCTGTGGTTGATTTTGCCCGAATTTACGCGCTAAAAAACAAAATCGATGAAACCAACACGCAGGATCGACTTTTTCAGCTTTATCTTAAGAAAGCGCTTCCATGGCAGGACTTCAACGAATTGGACCAGGCATACGGTTTTATGATGCAACTCAGGTTTGTGAGACAGATTTCAGCCATAATGGATGAAAACACTAAACCTGATAATTACATCAATCCCAAAAAACTTTCGCGTATCGAACAGACCATGCTTAAAGAAATTTTCAACAGAGTCGAAAAACTGCAGGCTAAACTTGGATTCGAATTTACCGGAATCGGATAGAATTCTTCAGGCCGAAACCCATGCCGATAAAAAAAATTTATATAAATCGCACTGTTCAGAATTCTCCTCTGGTGCGAACTATCTGCAAACGTATTAAATGCCCGGCTGAAGTGATAGATGATGCCTGTGAAATTTATGACCAACCAGCCATCGATCAGGACCCGGTGGGTCGGGGAAAAGAGATTCTTTTTTTAACCCCAAACAAGGGCTCATTTGTCAAAAAATGCCCCGGCACTCAAAATTATCTTTGTTGCGGATACCAGATACTTCATATCGGTACATTCTGCACCATGGACTGCTCCTATTGTATCTTGCAAACTTATTTTCACCCTCCGCTTTTGCAATTTTTCGTGAATCATGATCAATTGTTTGAGGAACTCAACATGGTCTTTGCCCAAAAAAATATCACGAGACTCGGGACAGGCGAATTTACGGACAGCATGATTTGGGAGTTGTGGACCGAATTGTCAAAATTTTTGATCCCGGCTTTTTCCGAACAAAACCATGCAGTGCTGGAGCTAAAAACAAAAACCACCGCAATAGACAATATCAGAAACTTACAACACAATCGGAAGACAATTCTGTCATGGTCGCTAAACACGGAAGAGGTTATCCGGACCCAGGAGCGAAAAACCTCATCGTTGACTGCCAGGCTCGAGGCTGCGGAAAGATGCCAAAGCTGGGGATATCCCCTGGCATTTCACTTCGATCCCATGGTGATTTATCCCGATTGTGAAAAAGATTATAAAAATGTGGTTGAAAAACTTTTTTCCCGCATCCGCCCTGAAAATATCGTATGGATCAGCCTTGGAACCTTTCGCTTTATGCCGTCACTAAAACCGATTATTCAGCAGCGATTTCCGGATTCTAAAATTGTATATGGAGAATTTATTCGGGGTATGGATGGAAAAATGAGGTATTTTAAACCCCTGAGAATTAAGCTTTATCAGACAATTGTGAATTATATCAGAAAGATCGCTCCTGATGTTCTGCTCTATTTTTGTATGGAGGATGAAGATGTATGGAGAAAAACCTTTGGGTTTTTGCCGGAAGATCACGGCGGATTGCCGGCAATGCTGGACAGGAGTGCGGAAAAAATCTGCAACCTCGGATAAAAATGGTGGCTCTTTTGGGATGGCTCATTTTTTAAAAATAAAAATCAGTATTTTGATTTTACCGTGGCTTTTTCTCTGTTTTTTAATGACCCCGGTCGGTTCTTACTCAGAAGAGTGGGTCAGGGCTAAGCATGTTGTGGACGGCGATACGATCATCCTGGATAATGAAGATGTGGTCAGATATATCGGGATTGATGCCCCGGAAATCGACCATAAGGAAAACATAGCGGAACCGTATGGATTTGTTTCGAGGGATTTCAATAAAAAACTGGTTTTGTCCGAGAGATTATTTCTGGAGTATGATCAAAGAGAGAAAGATCGTCATGGCAGAAGGCTGGCGTATGTATTTCTGGAAAATGGCCTGTTTGTGAATCAGGTCCTGATCGAACATGGTTACGCATTTTACCTCTATAACAAAGAAAATCTGAAATACCAGGATTTGCTGATAAAAAAACAGCAGGAGGCGATGACATCCAGAAGAGGGATTTGGAAAAATTGGCGGGAAAAGTCAGACCATTACATCGGAAACGTTAATTCAAAACGGTTTCACATTCCTTCTTGTCCATATGGACAAAAAACAGCGGCAAAGAACATGCTTTTTTTCGGAAGCTCGTGGGATGCTTTTTGGCAAGGGTATTCACCTTGCCGGCAATGTCTCAACCTTGGAGATTTGACCCGTTATGACTCCTGAAAATATCAAAAATAAACGCCTTTTTTGCCTTTTTCTTCTGGGGTGCCTCATATTTAACTATCCCATTATTTCATTGTTTAACCATGACATATTCGTTTTCGGTATTCCCATTTTATTTGTATATTTATTTTGTTCATGGGCGCTGATCATTATCGCGATGATATTTATCACCCGAATCAATCCCAAAATGCAGACCAAACCTGCCGGCAAACCCAAATCCCATGAAAAAGAAACTGGCTTTCCCTATTCTTCGAATCAAGGACCGCGATGTTAGATACAGGAATCATTTTCTTTTTTTCATTCGGATATATGGGGCTGCTGTTTGCCATCGCTTATTATGGGGACAGAAGGGCGGATATCGGCAGAAGTATTATCAGCAACCCTTATATTTACGCTCTCTCTCTTGCCGTATATTGCACGGCATGGACATTTTACGGCAGTGTGGGAAGAGCAGTTCAGACCGGGCCGAGCTTTTTGACTATTTATCTCGGACCCACGCTCATATTTGCATTAGGATGGCTGGTGCTGAAAAAAATCATCCGAATCAGCAAGGTTCATCATATAACATCCATCGCTGATTTCATTGCATCACGATATGGGAAAAGTGCTACGCTTGGCGGAGTGGTAACAATCATTGCTGTTTTGGGTGTGGTTCCTTACATCTCTCTGCAGCTGAAGGCCATTTCGATCAGTTTCCAGATCATTCAGCATTATCCCGATATTATTATGCCGTCTCTTCATTTTGACCAAATCCCCGTCCTTAAAGACACAACTTTCCATGTCGCTTTGCTCCTGGCTATTTTCGCCATTCTATTCGGCACACGCCATCTGGAAGCCACCGAACGTCATGAGGGTTTGGTAGCAGCCATTGCCTTTGAGTCCATTGTCAAACTCATTGCATTTTTAACTGTCGGTATATTTGTAACCTATTTTATTTATGACGGATTCGGAGATATTATCAACAAAGCGCAAGAGAGTCCCCAGCTGCATAAACTTTTTACCATCGGTATGGAAAACGGTTCTTATGCCGATTGGGGAGTCAGTATCTTTCTTTCCATGATGGCGATCATTTTATTGCCGAGACAGTTTCAAATCGGGGTCGTGGAAAATGTGAATGAAGAGCATGTGAATAAAGCGATTTGGCTTTTTCCTCTGTATCTTTTGGCAATCAATCTTTTCGTCCTTCCTGTCGCTTTTGCTGGTTTGCTTCATTTTCCATCCGGAAATGTTGATGCGGATACGTTTGTATTAACCCTTCCAATGATTGAAAATGAACAGGGGCTCGCCTTGTTTGTTTATATCGGAGGGATGTCCGCTGCCACCAGTATGGTGATTGTGGAAACCATTGCACTTTCTACAATGATCTGCAACGATCTGGTCATGCCGGTGCTTCTCAGGATGCCCTTTACAGGGCTTTCCCAGCGGGGAGATCTGAGCAGGTTTTTGTTATCCGTAAGGCGTGGCGCCATCGCGCTCATTCTTCTGTTAGGTTACACTTATTTTCGATTTATCGGTGAGTTCTACCCACTGGTTTCTATAGGATTGGTTTCATTCACAGCTGTGGCACAGTTTGCACCGGCCATATTTGGGGGAATTTTCTGGAGAGGGGGCAACCGGATGGGGGCTCTTTGTGGTTTAATCGCCGGTTTTTTGGTATGGATCTATACCCTTTTTCTTCCGTCTCTCGTACAGGCTGGATTTATCCACCAGAATTTTGTTCTATATGGACCTTTCGGCATATCCCTGTTGAAACCTTTTCAGTTATTTGGGCTGGAAGGTTTCAACAGCATCACCCACGCAGTATTTTGGAGCATGCTTTTTAATATCGGCGCATACATCTTCGTGTCGGTTTATTCAAGGCCGTCTGCCCTGGAAGCCACACAAGCGGCTCTTTTTGTAGATGTATTCAAGTATTCCAGAGGATCGGGGGAGTCTTTTTTCTGGCGGGGAACTGCATCTTTACCGGACTTAAGATCCCTCCTAAGCAGGTTTTTGGGAAAGCAGAGGGCTGATGAAGCATTAACCAATTATATGAATAAGCATCATATGGACTGGGAAAAGTCAGCTACATCAGATGCCGGCCTGGTGAACTTTGCGGAGAAGCTGTTGGCCGGGGCCATCGGATCGGCATCGGCTCGGGTTATGGTATCATCGGTGGTCAAAGAAGAATCCCTGGGTATCGAAGAAGTCATGAACATTCTTGACGAAACCCGTCAGGTTATTGAATACAGCAGAGAGCTGGAAAAAACTTCCTTGGAACTTCAAGCTGCCAATGAGAGATTAAAAGAGCTGGACAAACTTAAAGATGAATTCATATCAACCGTAACCCATGAATTGCGAACTCCTTTGACATCCATTCGTGCCTTAGCTGAAATTCTTCATGATAATCCTTTCATAGATGAGACTCAACAAAAACAATTTACTCATATTATTATTAAAGAAACCGATCGTTTGACCCGCCTGATTTCCAAGGTATTGGATTTACAAAAAATCGAATCCGGCAAAATTGATTTGCATGTTTCTGCCATTGATATGAAAGACCTGATCCATGATGCACTTGATTGTGTGAGTCAGTTGCTTAAAGAAAAAGAGATAACCTCTCAGTTGAACCTGCCGAAAAAAGCCCCCCTTGCCGCCGGAGACCGGGATAGGCTGATACAGGTTATGGTCAATCTTATTTCCAATGCTGCCAAGTTTTGTGAACCTAAAAAGGGTATCATCACCATTAGCTTATGGGTAAAAGAGAACTACCTGCAGATTGACGTCATGGATAACGGGATTGGCATCAGCAAAGAAAATCAGGATATTATTTTTGAAAAATTTCGACAGGTCAAGGATATAAGCCGGGGACGGCCAACCGGAAGCGGCCTGGGGCTGACCATTACCAAAAAGATCATCGAACACCACAACGGTAGAATCTGGGTGGAAAGTGAACCCGGCAAAGGGTCTGTTTTTTCATTCACCTTACCGATCAAAGGTGGTGATAATGAATGTTTATTTGAAAAGAAGTAAAAAAGTCAGATGAAGTTTTCAGCGTGAGCAAACAATGAAGGTAAATCGGAGTGTGCAAACTTGTTTGGAGAGCAAAGCCATTTTCTCTTATGAAAAAGGCGTTTGCTCTCCAAACAATGATCCATTATTCCTTGGCCTTATTAGCGGCTTCAATGATCTTTTGAGCAACCTGGACCGGGACTTCATCATAATGGGAAAATTCCATGGTAAAAATGCCTCTGCCGCCGGTCATCGATCTGAGATCCGGTGCATACGTAAGCATTTCGGACATGGGAACACTGGCATTGATAATCTGATTTTTACCTTTGTTATCCATTCCGAGCACCCGCCCGCGACGTCCGTTTAAATCTCCCATGACATCCCCCATATATTCATCCGGGATGGTGATCGTTACTGCCATAATGGGTTCAAGAAGCACCGGTTCAGCCTGAGTCGCAGCTTTTTTAAAAGCGAGTGAACCTGCGACTTTAAAAGCCATTTCAGACGAATCCACCGCGTGGTATGAGCCGTCATCAACCGTAGCCCTGAAATCGATACACGGAAAACCGGCCAACACACCTCTCTGGCTAGATTCCACAATACCTTTTTCCACCGCCGGTATATATCCTTTGGGAATAACACCACCAACGATAGCATCTACAAATTCAAATCCCTGTCCCCGAGGAAGAGGTTCCAGCTGAATCCAGCAGTCTCCATACTGACCATGACCACCGGTCTGTTTTTTGTGCTTGCCTTGAACTCTGACTTTTTTCCGGATTGTTTCACGATAAGGCACTTTGGGAACATTGAGTTCCACTTCCACATTATACTTTCTCTTGAGTTTTTCAACAGTAACCTCGATATGAATATTGCCCAGGCCCGATATCAGGATTTCTTTTGTTTCAGCATTCCGGTCTACCTTAAGGGCCGTATCTTCCTCCAGGAGTTTCTGAAGTGATGTAAAGACCTTGTCTTCATCCCCTTTGCTTTTGGGTACCAGAGCAAAAGAAATCAGAGAGGGCATTGGATCGGCCAGAGTGAATCTGACCTTGTTTTTTTCATCGCAAAGAGTGTCTCCGGTAGTCGATTCTTTCAGTTTTGATACAGCCACGATATCGCCAGGACCCGCTCCCTCAACGTTTTTCTGTTCCTTGCCGGTGATTCTGAGTAGCTGGGTAAAACGCTCACGGGTATCTTTGTTGGTGTTGAAAAAAGTACCATCCGATCCTAATGTACCGGAAACAACCCGAAAGATGGAAAGTCTTCCCGCATAGGGATCGGCTACTGTTTTAAAAATAAATGCAGAAAAGGGAGCGTCAGGATCCGGTGCCACCTCAATAACTTTTTCTCCACTGGGGTCGGTAGCTTTCCAGGCTCCCCTTTCCAATGGCGACGGCATGCACTGAACAATGTAATCCTGGAGCAGGTTGATTCCTATATTTTTGGTGGCGGATCCACAGAGCACGGGAACAAAAGCTCTTTTGAGGGTACCTTTTTTTAAGGCTGTCATGATTTCGTCATCTGACAGGGATTCTCCTTCAAGATATCGTTCTAAAAGTTCATCATCAGCTTCGGCAACATTTTCGATGAGATCTTCCCTTGCCGATTCAACCTCTTCAGCCATATCCGCAGGGATTTCCGTTGCCTTGGCTTTACCATGTTCATCGTATATAAAAGCCTTCATGGCCAACAGGTCTACAATACCGTTGAATTTATCTTCCTTTCCAATGGGGAGCTGAATGATGATCGGTTTTGGTTCAAATATTTCAGCAGCATCGTTAAAAGCTCTCAAAAAGTCGGCTCTTTCCCGGTCCAGTTTGTTAATAAATATCATACAGGGTAAACCGAATTCTTCTGCAAAATCCCATCCCAATTCGGTCTGGACTTTAACACCATCAACTGCATCCACAAGGACAATAGCCGAATCAGCCGCTTGCATGCAGGTTCGTGTATCGGAAAAAAAATTCTGATCTCCTGGGGTGTCGATAATATTAATCTTGTGTTTTTTCCACGGAAACTGGTGAAAAGCAGTGCTGATACTGATATTGCGTTTGAGTTCCTCCGGTTCAAAGTCCATTGTCGCGGTACCGTCTTCAACGCGACCAATCCGGTTGATAACCCCGGCATCAAAGAGCATTACTTCGGCCAAAGAAGTCTTTCCCGCGCCACCATGGGCGATTAGAGCGATATTTCTTAATTTTTCCACCATTTCAGTCATCTAAGCTCCTCTCTGAATATATTCTGAATACAGTCGTCAAAACTTAAAAATATAAGTTCAATGTTTTTATATGGTTAGATTAAAAAAATCAATACTTAAATC
>CAYZJH010000014.1:0-72045 GCA_964478625.1 uncultured Desulfobacteraceae bacterium | reverse complement strand
AAGGTCCTGTCTGATACCAACATTAGGGGCCGAAACCGGTTTATAACATGTTATACTGAGGGAGCGGTAGCGACCGAAGAATCTCTTTTCCCGAGCCTGGTCCGGTCATCGAATCTGACTCGGATGTTAAACTAAAGAGACCGTACTGGTGTGGAGGAAAGATTCTTCGTCGGCCATTGAGTATGTGCCATATAACCGTTTACCATGTCGACCTCCTCAGAATGACAACCTTTTAATAAATGGCCAAGTAACTTTAACTTGACGCCAATGAGTTTTCGCCGGAATGACGTGTAGTCGCCGACTTGATCGCTCAGATAAGGTTATATTTTAAACTGTCTATGGTGTCAATTTCAGGATGGTTAATATTTGATTCATGAATGGATTTTTGTTATGAAACCGTCCATGAGAGAAAAAACAAAACCCAAAACCGTTTTAATTCATGAAGAACTGGAAACACGCATCCTTCATGGCTTGATGTTCCACTGGGAGGAAAGCGTCAGTTGGCTGAGACCTGTTTACCGTGATGCCATGCGAAAGCCGCTGATCAGTATCAGGGATATGAAAAGGCGCCTTGGGTACTGGTCTCCCAGCCGAAAAGAAATTTCCTTGAGCCGTGATCTTGTGATGAATCATTCATGGGATGCAGTGCTTGAGGTGTTTTACCATGAAATGGCACACCAGTTTGCCCATCAGGTCCTTAATGCCTGTGATGAATCTCCCCATGGGCCTTCCTTTGTAAAGGCTTGTTATATTTTGAAAGCAAATCCGGAGGCTTCCGGCAACTATCCTCCCCTAGATGAGCGTCTGAGTGAAAGTCGTTTGAGTGACCAAGACAAGATCATGGTGCGGGTTAGGAAGCTTCTGGCTTTGGCTCAGAGCCGGAACCTTCATGAAGCCGAATCTGCCATGGCCAAAGCCCACGAATTAATATCAAAGTACAATATTGATATTATAGAAAAAAACAGGCAACGCCAATTTATGAGTATTTTCCTTGGTCAACCCGCCCTTCGGCATACACGGGATGTGTATGCATTGGCTTCGCTTCTGGAATCTTTTTATTTTGTCAAATGCATATGGATACCCTCCTATGTGATTGAAAAAGACAAGATGGGCCGAGTGCTGGAAATCACCGGCACGATTCAAAATCTCAAGATTGCTTCATATGTCTTTGATGTGATCAAAAACTACATTGAATCCGAATGGATTAAATATAACAAAAGCAAAGGGTTGAATTTTTTCCGCAAAACCGATTTTGCCGTTGGCATTGTGAGAGGTTTTCGCCGAAAGCTGGAGTCGCAACAATTTTCGGTGCAGCATCAGTCAACCCCGACATTTGCCATGACCAGAATAAATGATTATCAGCTTGAAAACTACCATCGTTACAGATATCCCAGAATAACTACATCCAGCCGTACAAGTTCCAATCAAGATTATGGTGTGCTTTCGGATGGAATGAAGACCGGGAAAAAACTGGTCATTTCAAAAGGTATCGAGGAAAGGTGCGTCAGCGGAAAGTATTTGCCGGAAAAGTAATCTGGTGCATGTCTTTCTAAGGAAGCGGCTCACAACGCCTTGATGTCTGAAAAGAAAATATTTTCTAATCAGTTGATTGAAACCACGGTGACCGAAGTATCTCTTTTACCGCCACCGAATCAATCACCAGATCCGACTCCAAGTTGAAACAAAATCAGACTGTGCCGAATTGAAGGAATGGATTTTCATCGGCTTTTGAGTGAGTGCCGTATAATTAATGAGGATGTTAGCCTCCTGCGAACGGCGACCTTTTACTGCGTGCTGAGTACCTGAATTTGACGACCATGGGAAAAGGCCGGAATCCGGAAAATGGAATGATTGAGCAGGATACCGGCCTGTTGTGGAATGCCATTAAAAGGGTTCCTAAATACAATCAATTAATCTTAAACCGCTTTTTTCTGTTTCCAATACGGATTGATCAGGTCTTCGAAAATGACAATCGCTGCTTCCGATCCCTGTCCTGCTGCGGTGACGATCTGTTTGAAACCGCCTTCCACATCTCCTGCTGAATAGACCCCCGGTATATTGGTTCTGTGTCTTCCATCCTGTTTGATGTACCCATCATCATTTAATTCGACGCCGATTTTTTGGGCCAGTCCTACAGCAGGTTCATATCCGATGGCGATAAATACGCCATTGATATCCATGGTACTGGTTTCCCCTGTTTTGTTGTTGAGCAGTTTAACAGCTTCCACCCTTTCTTGGCCTAATATTTCTTTGACTTCCGTATTCCAGATGACCGGGATATTGTTTTCCACAAGCTGTTTGCTTAAGAACTCCTGTGCCCTTAAGGTGTCTCTCCGGTGAATCAGGGTGACATTCACTCCGATATTATGAAGATGTAAAGCCTCGGTGACTGCACTGTTTCCACCACCGACCATAATCACCTTTTTGCCTTTAAACAAAGGTCCGTCACATGTACTGCAATAGCTGACCCCCCTTCCGGCTAGGCGATCTTCACCCGGGATTCCAAGATGCTTGTATGTAGCGCCTGTTGCAAGTAAAAGCGTTTTGGTTTCAAACCTTCGCCTTGTGGTGGTCACCTTGATAGGAAACCCTGTTTCGACTTCGATAACTTCCTCCCCCTGAAAAATCTGCACATATTCCAGGGCATGGCTTACCATGATATCCACCAGGGTTTTTCCACCCACAGAAGTAAACCCCGGATAGTTTTCCACAATGGGGGTGGTTGCTACCTGGCCACCCAATGCGGCCCTTTCAACGATGGCGGTATTGAGTCCGCTCCTGGCTGCGTAGATGCCGGCAGTCAATCCTGCAGGTCCGCCTCCTACAATCAATACATCCAGTTCCACTAATTCGGCGTCACTATCCGGTATAAAAATGGTCTGCTGTTCCAGCTTGTCCACGGAAGATGCAAAAAGTTCCTCAGGTTGGGCACCCATGGCGATGATCATATCGTTAGCAAAGGTCTGGGGAACACTGTGAGCCGCATATTGATCGGCCAGTTCCGGACTGCATTGGATATCGATCAACTCCAGGGAAATCATCTCAGGATTTTCAATAGCAGCCTTAACTCCGTTTACCGCCTGTTGCGGGCAATACGGGCAGGATGGACTTACAAACACTTTGATATCCCGCGGGGTGTCGATCTGTCGGATAATTTTTGCAGCCTGCTCGTTCAGATTGCTTTTACCCATGCCGACCAGGAGCAATGTTTCCAGAAATGTACGCCCCTCTTCACCAACCGGCGCTCCAATCCATCGGATATTGTAACGGTCTGGTGCAATCAGAAGCGTCGATGGAAATTCCACCTGATATTTTTGGGCCTCTTTATGATCAAGGCTGAATTCCCGAAATTTGATTTTGTCCGTAAGTTCTCTGAATGCACGAATCACTCTTCGGTTGGCTTCACTGAAAATATCCTGATCGCCGGGTTTGGAAAACAGAATGAGAGAAATTTCATTCGGAAGCTGTGAAAATGTATTTTTTAAATATGCAAGAAAAGCCTGTTCATCCTGAGGCCCCATTTGGGGTCCGCCTCCGCCTGAGTAATCGTTTCCGTTAGCCATTTATTTAATCTCCCTGCTAATTTTTTGAAAAATATTTTTTTAAAATTTTTCCATAGAGTTAAGTAAGTAAAAATTCCTTTTTTTCAACCCCTTAACCAATTTAATTTTCCAAAAGCGGATTATTCCAGCCATGATTGGTTATTACTTTACAGGCTTTTCAATGCGGTATCAAGCCGTTACTTGGCAGATTCATCCGGCTGCTCGATACCAAACCGAATGCCCTGTGCCAAAGGAAGTTCTTTTGACCAGTTGATGGTGCAGGTTTGCCTTCGCATATAAGCCTTCCAGGAATCAGAACCGGCCTCACGACCTCCGCCGGTTTCTTTTTCCCCTCCGAATGCTCCTCCGATTTCAGCACCCGAGGTACCGATATTGACATTGGCAATACCGCAGTCACTTCCGTTCTGACTTAGAAAGGTTTCGGCTTCCTGAAGGTCTTTTGTAAATATGGCCGAGGAAAGTCCCTGGGGCACGGCATTGTGGTAATCAATAGCTTCAGACAGTGATTTGTACCTGATCAGGTACAGGATCGGAGCAAAGGTTTCCTGAGAGACAATGGGCATTTCGGCGCGGGCCTCACAAATACCGGGAACAACATAAGTTCCTGATTCATACCCTTTTCCGGTAAGTTCCTGTCCGCCATATAAAACGGTTCCTCCCTGCTTTCTCAGCTCTTTGAGGGCATTCTGCATATTCTTTACGGCATCCCGGTCAATCAGCGGGCCCATGAGTATGTCGGGAAGAAGCGGGTTGCCGATTTTCACCTGCTGGTAGGCCTGGATAAGCGCTCCGGATAATTCGTCATAAACATCTTCGTGAACAATAATCCTTCGGGTGGTTGTGCATCGCTGTCCTGCGGTGCCGATTGCACCAAATACAATAGCTCTGACAGCAAGATCCATATCTGCATTTTGGGTGACGATAATGCCGTTGTTTCCGCCAAGTTCAAGAAGTGTCTTCCCCAATCTTGAAGCGACAGCCTTGCTCACATGCTTACCCATGGGGACACTTCCGGTTGCAGATATCAGCGGCACCCGGCCGTCATGAATCAATGGCTCTCCCACATGCCTTCGGTTTCCCACTATCAGGTTTAAAATACCGTCTGGAAGATTGTTTTCCCTGAGAACCTTCCAAAGGATTTTCATAATGGCAATCGCGGTCAGTGGGGCCTTTGAGGAAGGTTTCCAGATAACCGTATCTCCTGCAACCAAAGCTATCATGGCGTTCCAGGCCCATACCGCACCAGGGAAATTAAAGGCGGTGATTACCCCGACAGGACCCAGGGGAAGCCACTGTTCGTACATCCGGTGCATGGGCCTTTCACTCTGCATGGTCATTCCATAGAGCATCCGGGATTGTCCCACAGCAAAATCCGCCATATCAATCATTTCTTGGATTTCCCCTTCGCCCTCAGCCCGAATTTTTCCAACCTCAAGAGTGATCAGCCCACCCAATGCCTCTTTATTTTCCCTGAGTGCATTTCCCATTTGCCGGACTATTTCTCCGCGTTTAGGTGCCGGAATTTGTCGCCAGTATTTAAAGGCCTCAATACTTTTTTCCACAACTTGATGATAGTTGTTCTGGTCGGCACATTCGATTTCAGAGAGGATTTCACCGGTTATCGGGGTAAAACCGGTCAGAATTTCACCGTTGCATTTTAACCATGTTCCGGTGCCTGCTCCGGATTCTTTGGGGTGTAAATCCAGTTTTTCTAGTATTGATTTCATGATGAAAAGCTCCTTCCGGAAACGGTAAAACCTTCAGATTTTAATGAATTGCGGCTTTAACCGATTCACCAAAAATTTGCAAACAGACGTCGATTTCATCAGGGCTCGCAGTCAAAGCAGGGCAGAACCGTATGTTGTTGACTCCACATCCCAACAATAACAGTCCTTTTTTAAAAGCCTCCTGAATAACCCAGTCACGGATTTGGGCATCGGGGGTCCGTTTTTCCCGGTCTTTCACAAACTCCACCGCCACCATCAATCCTTTACCGCGAACATCGCCCAGACATTCATATCTTTTTTGAAGCGTAAAAAGTCCGTCCATGAGACGTTTGCCTTGTCGCTCCGCATTTTCGATAAGGGATTCCTGAAGAAGTTCTATGGTAGCCATGGCAGCCTGGCATGAGAGCGGATTTCCGCCGAAAGTGGAAGCGTGCGAACCGGCCTCCCAGGTCATAATCGGGGATTTTGCCAGGAGCGCACCCAGCGGCATACCTGAGGCAATCCCCTTAGCAAGCGCCATCATGTCCGGCACGACATTGAAATGTTCCATGGCAAACATTTTTCCGGTTCTCCCCATACCGGATTGAACTTCATCGGCTACATACAGGATATCATATTTTTTCATCAGCCGGAAAAGTTCCTGGTGAAATTCAGGGGGAGGAACAATATAACCTCCTTCACCCTGAATCGGTTCCACAAAAACGGCGGCGACTTCTTCCGGGGGAATCGTGGTTCTGAAAAGGGTGTCCTCTATCCAGCGGACACAGGTGGTTCCGCAGTCGGGATAACACAGGTGGAAGGGACATCGGTAACAATAAGGGTAGGGGATATGAGTGATACCCGGCACAAGCGGGTTGTAATGTTTTCGTTGAATGGTTTTGCTAGCAGTCAGCGACAAAGCCCCCATGGTACGTCCGTGAAAGGCTCCGTAAAAGGCGAGATTAAGTTCTCGCTTGCTGTGCCAGCGTGCCAGCTTGAAAGCCGCTTCCACAGCCTCGGCTCCGGAATTTCCAAAATATACCTTGTGATCTCCATTGCTTGCCAATGAGGAAAGCTTTTCCGCAAGTCGGATTTGAGGTGTGTAGTAAAAATCTGTGCCCGACATGTGAAGGAGTTTTTCAGCCTGATCCTGGATGGCTTTTACCACTTTCGGATGGCAGTGTCCGCTCGCACAAACGGCAATGCCGGCAGTGAAATCCAAAAATGAATTTCCGTCAACATCCCGAATCCAGAGCCCCTCCCCGCATTCCGCCACAAGAGGATATATCCTTGTATACGACGGAGACACATATTTCATATCTACTTTGATCAATTCAGAGGCTTTGGGTCCAGGCAGAGACGTTTTGATGGATGGCATTTTCATCGGCATACCTCATTGATGGTGAATACCTGATATGGTTTAACGTACTGTTCAATAACCGGATGTTGAAGATTTTATGACCTTGACAGCTAATTTATTTTCTCACATATCCCAGGATAAGGCAAAGGCTTTGGAAACTTGTCCGTAAAAAAAGCAATGGTCCGTGCAATGTCAAAAACGTTTTAACTGGAAATATTGACATACCGCTTCATCATAAGGTATTCAGAAAAAAGGCAGATGACAAGAAACGATCGCTTGGGATAGTGCCTGAAAAGAAAACCCGGTATCTCCTCTCGCAGCAGATTTGGGAGGATCATCTCGGCAAGTTTTCTTGCATTTCCCCGATCCATCCGCATGGGGGACTCCTAATGCAGGCACTCAATAGCGGAAAAAAAACGGGAGGGATCATGATTAAAGTAAAGGACATCATGTCCACAAACATCATCAGTGTCAAACCTGAAACTGAAATTTTGGAGGCTGCCAGGCTTCTTCTCGAAAATCGATTCAATGGTCTTCCGGTGGTGGATGACAATGGGAAAGTCGTTGGGATTATTTGTCAAAGCGACTTGGTGGCCCAGCAGAAAAGTCTTCCCATTCCAAATCTTTTTACATTCCTGGATGGTTTTATTCCATTGACTTCAGTAAAAAAAATGGAAAGTGAAATTCAAAAAATTGCGGCCATTACCGTGGCTGAGGCCATGACCCTAAAACCTGTGACCGTAAGACCGGATACCGGAATTGAAGCTGTGGCATCTTTGATGGCCGATAAAAAATTTCATACACTTCCGGTTTTGGATGATGACGGCAACCTGGTCGGGATTGTCGGCAAAGAGGATCTCTTGCGAACCATAATAACAAAACCTTCAAAAATCGATAAATGAGTTTTATCAACCATTATCTTAAAGAAAGGATTCAGTTTCGGTGTCGTCCTTTTTAGAAGTCATTAAATATATTCCGGTGCTCATCGCGGCCTTTCTGCTTGGCAACTGGTTTTTGGCGGAAGTCAAAAAAGCAAAAATACAGCAAAAACCGTGGTATGCCCCGTATATTTCAATTCCCGGCATATTAATCCTTGTGGCGATATCGTTGCCTCTTTTCATAAAATTTTTCATGCATTGAAGATTAACGATTTTGCAGGCCATTTTAATGAAGCGATTCCCTGAGTCCTGATGGCGGAAAAGAAGATATTTTCTGAAGTGCCGGTTGGAATTCAGGACACTCGAACCCCATTCTTTTAATTTTTGATTAGTGAGGTAATGGTTTTCACGTATTCATGCAATACAACTTAATTCGAAAAAGCCTGACTGAATGGTATTTGAAAAACAAACGAAATCTTCCCTGGCGTCAATCGGCCGATCCATATGCCATATGGATATCGGAGGTGATGCTTCAACAGACACAGGTCAATACGGTAATTCCCTATTTTTATAAGTTTTTGCGGCAATTTCCGAGTATCCATTCTCTTGCTGCGGCTGATCAGGAAAGTGTTTTAAAAGCCTGGGAGGGAATGGGCTACTATGCCAGAGCCCGAAACCTTCATCGTGCCGCCATCGAAATCGTCAACAACCATCATGGAAAAATTCCATCCTCTTTTAAAGAATTGAAAAACTTGCCCGGTATGGGAAATTATACGGCCGCTGCAGTGGCAAGTATTGCTTTTCACAAGCCGTGTCCGGTGGTGGATGGAAACGTCAAACGCGTGTTATCAAGACTTTTTTTAATTGATACCCCTGTAAACGATGCCTCGGCTCACAAAGTATTTTATCAGTGCGCATCCGGATTTTTAGATAGGCATAGCAATGAACATCAGGGTATTTTCAACCAGGCCCTCATGGAGTTGGGTGCCTTGATTTGCAAACCCCGGAACCCGGTTTGTGGAATATGCCCTCTTATTGCTTTATGCGGGGCTTATCAACAAGACCTGATCCCTCAATTCCCCAAACGGCATCCCAAAAAAAAATCTCCTGAGTATCAAGTGTCTGCGGCAATCATCAGAAAAAGTGGCAGAATTTTAATAACCCGCCGTAAACCCGAAGGGCATCTTGGAGGATTATGGGAATTTCCCGGAGGCAAGGTTCGTGAGAATGAAACGCCAGAGCAGGCATGTGTCAGGGAAATTAAAGAAGAAGTCAATCTGGATATTTCTGTCGAATCCTTTCTGACTCGTATCAGGCACACATATACCCACTTTAAAATCAAGATGGACATTTATAACTGCACCTATGTTTCGGGTGATCTTAAACTAAACGGCCCGGTGGATTATCGCTGGGTTACCGTCGATGAACTGGAGCTTTTCCCGTTTCCGGGTGCTGACAGAAAGTTCATGCATCTGATAAATGAAAAGCTTTAAGGTGTTTCAATATGCTTAACCGGCTCTGGATGGGATTTTTTGGGGTGGCATTTGCCGCATCCCTCTGGCAATGGATAGGGTTGGGAGATGGCGAAGTATTCAGCCGGCTGGTAGCAGCTTTATTCGACATGGCGAAACTGAGTGTTGAAATCGTTTTGCTGTTGGTAGGCACTTTGACCCTTTGGTTAGGTTTTTTATCAATTGCTGAAAAAGCAGGATTGATTAATTTTTTGGCCCGATTGATAGATCCGCTGTTTCGTCGGTTGATGCCTGATGTTCCCAGTGGTCATCCTGCCCTTGGGCATATCACCATGAATTTTGCCGCCAACGTGCTTGGGCTAGACAATGCCGCCACCCCGATTGGCCTGAAAGCTATGCATGCACTGCAAAGCCTCAACACCCGACCGGATACTGCCAGCAATTCGCAAATACTTTTTCTGGTGCTGAATACCTCCTCCCTGACCCTGCTTCCGGTGACCATTTTCATGTACCGCGCCCAGCAGGGTGCGCCCGAACCTACCGCGGTATTCCTGCCGATACTTCTGGCAACCACTGCATCCAGTCTGGTGGGCTTGTTGACTGTAGCCGCAGTTCAACGGTTGAAACTCTGGGATCCGGTGATACTCTGTTTTTTTGCCCTGACCGCATTGGCACTGGGAGGTTTGTTGACGGGCCTTGCCGGGATGTCAGCCCAGGTTCTTGCAGCTACCTCGACTCTAATCGGTAATCTGGTATTGTTCGGTATTATCATCGTTTTTTTGATCATTGCGGCTTTTCGCCGGGTGAATGTTTATGAAAGTTTTATAGAAGGGGCCAAACAGGGTTTTGAGGTTTCAGTATCGCTTCTGCCCTATCTGGTGGCCATGCTGGTAGCTATTGGGGTGCTTCGCGCCAGTGGAGCTCTGGATGCCATACTGGATGGAATCCGCTGGTTGGTCCAGGGAATGGGAATGGATATCCGTTTTATCGATGCCTTGCCGACAGCTTTCATGAAACCCTTCTCCGGTAGTGGAGCCCGTGCTATGCTTATTGAAACCATGAGCAATTTCGGGGTGGACAGCTATCCTGCACTTTTGGCTGCAACCATGCAGGGAAGCACCGAGACTACCTTTTATGTGCTGGCAGTGTATTTCGGAGCCGTGGGAATCCGACGCGTGCGTCATGCAGTAGGATGTGCTCTGGTGGCGGATCTTGCCGGTATTCTGACATCGATTGCAGTATGCCACTGGTTTTTTGGATGAATTCACCAGGCCAATCATCGAATCCGGCTCGGAGTATAAACACAAAAGACCGTGCCGGCGTGAATGCAAGATTCTTCGTCGGCCATTCAGCGCCTGCCGTATATTTTTTTACGATATCGGCCTCCTCAGAATGACACCCTTTTAATACGTGCCCAATGGGGTTAGCTTGACGCCATTGGGCCTTGGCCGGAAGAGAAAGATAATATCCGCTGTTAATTGGATCAGGTCGGGCAATCAAAGGCGCCCTAAATTATATTTTTACAGATGGTTCTCATAGAAAGCATTTGGCACTCCGAATTATCATATTGACCTATTCTCCTGAACATCTTAGTATAAAATATGAGTCAATTGAAACTTCCTACCGGTAATGAATTTATGGAAAACAACTCAAATTTGCATGAACTCCTCAATCCCCGGTCCATTGCCGTTATCGGCGCCACCAATACTCCCGGTCGGGTGGGGCGGATCATATTTGAACAGCTCCTACGGTTCAAAGGCCCGGTTTATCCTGTCAATATTCGTGAAAAAGAAATTCTGGGAAGAAAATCATATGAGCATGTGGAAGTCCTTCCGGAAACCGTGGATTTGGCTGTGATTGCCATAAAAGCGGAAAGTGCCGTCAGGGTGGCTTATGATTGTGCACGCAAGGGAATTCCCAAACTGATTATCGTAGCAGGCGGTTTCAGTGAGTCCGGTGAAAAAGGAAGAGCCCTTGAAGAATGGCTTGTGTCCATTACCCGAAAAAGCAACACACGAATTTTGGGTCCCAATACCCTTGGCCTTTTTTTGCCTTATAATCAGTTGGATACCATTTTTGTCGACCATGGTGACAAGGCATTGGCGGGCGGCGGAGGGGTTGCCTTTGTTTCTCAAAGTGGTTCTGTGGGTACCGAAGCATTAGGACTGGCTAGTAACACGGGTTTTGGACTGCGTGCTTTTGTAGGACTTGGAAACAAATGTGATTTGGATGAATTGGATTTTTTATCCTACTTCGGTCAGGAAGCGGAGACCACTTGCCTGGCTTTTTACATTGAAAGTATGTCCCAGGGCCGCAAATTTCTTGAAACAGCACGGGAAACCTCACTGATTAAACCTGTGGTGGTCCTGAAAGCCGGACGTTCTGAGGCCGGTGCCTATGCAGTTAGTTCTCACACCGGAAGACTTGCCGGATCGGATCGTGTGGTGGGAGGCGCATTTCGTCAATACGGCGTTCAAAGGGTATTTGATGACGAAGAACTTTGTGATGCCGCCAAGGCCTTGTCCGGCTTGCCTCCGGCCAGGGGAAATCGTGTGGCGATTCTAACGCCTGCCGGAGGTTATGGTGTCATGGGAGCAGACCATGTAGAGATGACCCGGGGAGGGATTCGCTTGGAAATGGCCACCCTATCAGGCAACACACAGGACCAGATTCGCAAACTATCTTTTCCTTTTGCATCATGCCGCAATCCGGTGGATTTGACTGCAAGCGCGAATGACAGGATGATCGGTGATGTACTTTCCGCAATCCTTGATGATGATGGTGTGGACATTGTGATCTGTACGGCCTTTTTCTCTCCTCCATCCATCACGGACGGCCTGGTGGAATCCATAGTTTCAAGGGTAAGAAACTCACAGAAACCGGTGATCGTGTTCACCCAATACGGTCCTTTTACGGATAGTTATTTGAGACAATTTCATCGGGAAGGTATCGTAGGGTTTCCTTCCATTGGAAGAGCGGTTCGAGCAGCAAGATTTCTGGTGGAGCGGGCTGGAATACTTCAGGCGATCAGGGCATAATTATGGAAAAAAAAACAACAATACCAGTGGATCATTTTCTGGTTCCAGGTTTTCCGGATGAGTATGAAACAAAACGGATGCTTTCGCACCAAGGTATTCCGGTGCCTAAAGGAACGCGTTTATTGCCCGGGGAAATATTTGAGAAGGAACAATTTACCTTTCCGGTGGTCGTCAAGGTCTGTTCGGCCCATATTCTTCATAAAACCGACCGGGACGGCGTGGTTATGGGGGTTGAATCCTGCAGGGTCCAGGAAGTGTTGAAGGAGTTTGAAAAAAAGTTTCCAGCCACGCCGATTCTTGTGGAAGAACAGGTTCATTTCAGAGGGCCTGAGTTGATCGTGGGCGCTCTGGTGGATCCTGGTTTTGGAACGGCGGTCATGGTAGGTGCCGGAGGGGTTCTCACAGAGCTTTACAAAGACGTGGCGTTTCGACTAGCTCCCCTGACTTTTCATGAGGCCGGGAGAATGATTCGGGAATTAACCGTGGCCCCAGCATTTTTAGGGTATCGTGGGTTAAAATGTGATCCTGAAAGTCTTAGCCGAATTATTACCGCAACCGCCGATTTTGCTGTCGGTATCGGAGAAAGGTTCAGTCAACTGGATATTAACCCGTTGGTTTTTTCCGATGACAAATGGATCGCACTGGATGCCAAGCTTGTTCTGGATTATGGGAATTCACCGGTTAAATAAGGCCGTTGTTGCAGTGATTTTGCTCATTGCGCTGGTTAATCTTCAACCGGTCCGGGTGTTCGCAGAAAGACCAAAAATTCTTGAAACGGACGAAGTCATTGTGTTGTTTGATCCTGGTATTGGGGAAGGCGCTCAGAATGTGGCGAAAATTTATGCGGAAATCAAGGAAAATACTCAGAAACTATTCGGATGGCCTTATAAACCAAAACCGGTAATCGTTTTGATCAACAATCGGGAAAGATTTCTTCAAACGGCCGATCATTCCATCACCATAGCCTATGCGGTTCCCAAGCGAAATCTGATCGTCATCGATTATTCCAAAGTAATCACCAGACCTTTTTCCCTTGAAACTACGCTCACCCATGAGTTTTGTCATCTATTGCTTCATGAGCACATTCCCCATATCCCCCGGTGGCTGGATGAAGGTCTTTGTCAGTGGGCAAGCGGAGGGTTTGATGAAATTATTTACAACCTCAGGCAATCGGCACTGAATCAGGCGTCGATAACCGGAAATTTTATTCCCTTCGAACAGCTCGATTCCGGTTTTCCCATGTCTGAACAGGCCAGAATCCTTGCATATGAGCAAAGCAAAAGTTTTGTCACATATCTTGTGCGCCTGTATGGTGAAGATAAACTTCTTGAATTTCTTGACCGGATGGCATTTGGGGAAAATATTGAAAAAGCTTTCTACAGGGTTTACCAAACAAGCCTTGATCAGATGCAGGAAGCATGGCAGCAATCCATTGGGACTTCTCTTTCATGGTTGACTTATTTCAGCAATCATCTCCACGAATTCCTGTTTGTTGCCGGGGCGTTGCTGACGATTGTGGGGTTTTTGAGACTGATTCGCAAAAAACAGCTATACCAGGATGACGATGGTGAGGAATAGTTAACCACAAAGAGAATTATCAGAAATATGTTGAAAATAATCGCGACGATATTGGCCATCCTTTATACCATCTGGCCCTTTGACCTAATCCCCAATTTTATAATCGGCCTAGGATGGCTTGATGATATCCTGGTACTGGCCCTGGTCTGGTACTATTTTTTTTCAAACCGTGCAAAATCACCAGGAGCATTCCGGCAATTTGACCAGCAGCAACATGATTATGATCAGCAACAATATGGAAGCCGACACCAGGGGGGTGCAAACCCGGATAGAAATCAAAAAGACCCATACACGGTTTTGGGAGTTGGAAGAAACGCTTCTGCTGATGAGATTAAAAAAGCCTATCGCCGATTGGTCAACACCTATCATCCCGATAAGGTCAGCCATATGGGCGAAGAATTCAAAGAGCTGGCCGAAAAAAAATTCAAGGAAATTCAGGAAGCATATCAACAACTGAAAATCAAGTAATGGCAGGTGGAAATCGGAAAAGCAATGATCCTGGGTTAAAGAATCGCGGATTTTCCACACCGATTTTCCATCCGGTTTCGGAAACAATAAGGATCCGGCTCTTTGAATATATCACGGCCAAATCCATATCCTACGGCAAGACATGCACCGCATACCGGCCGAATCGGGCAGTCCTTGCAGACCGATGATCCGGAACGATATCTGCGGGATAGAGAATTGTGGTAGATATCGCTGAGTCGATGGTGATAAATATTGCCGAGAAACGACGGGAGTTTGCGGCATGCATGCACCTCTCCATCCGGGAGCAACGCCATGAAATTGAAAGCGGCTCCGCAACCGTAGCCTGCGCAACCGCCATCCAGGGTACGAGGGTCATGTTGCCACCGAAGCAGGTTAAAAAGATTGTCTTTAAGTCCCATGCAAGGGTTTGTTTTGGCCGCATCAAGGTAACGGGCCAAAAATTCGGGATATAGTTTAGGTGGTGCGGCTGAAAGTTCAGCGCCGCGTCCCACTCCCGCCAACCGGTTAAAAGTGAACACATCGGTGAGTTCGCGCAATTGATCGGCCAGATCAATAACCTGATTCAAATTGTCGCGAGTCAGGGTCAGCATCACCATCCGGTAGACGTTCAGCTCACCCAGTAGTTTCAGAAAATCAAGGGCCCGGTTAAAGTGTCCCTGACCACGGATATAATCATTGTGATCTTTTAAGCCCTCAATGCTGATTTGGTAAAATTCAGGTTTTTGAACCGACAGCATCCTTTCAATTCTGCTGCGGGGCATGGGATTGCCTAAAACAGCAGTCATAAAACCGCGGTCAGCAGCTTCACGGTAAATTTGATCAAAGTGGGGGTAGAGCAAGGGATTACCGCCGGAAAAAGACACTTGGCCAAAAACATGATGCTCCCGGCAAAAGTCATAAAGATCGTCCAGGATTCCGATTGCCTGGTTTAAATTCATCTCTTGACGATCGCTGCGATCGTAGCAATGGCGGCAATTTAAATCGCAAACCTGGGTAAGGTGCCACTGAAGAGTAAAGGTTGGCGACGAGAAAAATTCAAGATCCTTGATCTCGCCTTTGGGGAAGTCTTCAGATCGCCGGATTTTTGAGGGTGGAACCATGATCAACCCCTGCTGTTGGGAACGGTATAGAAGATCATCAATTGCTCCCGCCGAAACTCCACCTTCAGAGGCCGCATTGCGTGGGTGAATGTCTTCGACTATGATTTTAAGTGCCAGAAGATCTCTGGCCATGGCATTGCGGATCTCCACATGATTTTCCCCCGGTTTTATCAAAACAAGAACATAGTTCTTACCAGGTTTCGGGACAACGCTCCTGTCGGACAGAAATTCAGGCAGATTCAGCCAGTTGAGCGGAATCAATTCAAGGGCCGGGTTGACCATTCGGCGCAATAGAGGCACAGGGATCTGTGGAGGCGATTTCAGCAGTCGGTATACGGCTTCCTCGATTCTTGCCAGGTCCGCCAGAAAAGGGTAATGGTCGCACATTTCCGGGTTCTCACGCAGCATGTCCGACAGCGGCCGATCTTTTTGCCATTTATTTTCCAGATGCGGCAAAAGTTCGAAGCATATGGGGTATGGTTTTTTATCCATTCATTGATTAAATTGGCGCAAGGATCAGGAGTGCATAAGCAGTTGCTTTGCACTCCTGACTTTTGGAGAATCTTTTTCCGGAAAGAGGCGTTAATAAATCAATACAAATCAAAGAGCCACCGTTCAATTCAGTTCCCAAAAAAAACAGCTGCATTGAGAAACGGTTCTGCTAAATCCTGTATTTCAATTATTTGTCATGCATCCTGCATGATTATTGTTTTTTGCCCCCTCAACCGCTTTTTCCGGCTGGTTTTTCAACAGGTTCTCCTTCTTTTTCCAGGACTTCTTCGGCCTTTTCCTCAGCCTCTTGCTGATCTAGTTGCTGTTGCTCCTGCTGTTGCTTTTTTTCTTCTGCGCTAACTGCGCTTTCTTTTTTGGCGCCTCAGCCACTTCCGGCTGGTGCTTTTTGTTGTTGTTCAGTGCCGCCCGCACTGGGTTTGGCTCCTCAGCTGCTACCTGCATGAACCCCTGGAAGAGTCACTCCTCCCATACTGATCAAGCCGGCGATTCCAAAACCTGCAAGCAATTTTTTTAGGTCTTTCTTTTCCATGATCACCTCCCGGAATATTCGGTTTAATGACATCGAAAAAATCTATTTTAAAATTTTGGAGAATAGAAAATTTCTATCAGGTATTTTCAGTTTTGTCAACAACCGAACCGGTCGGTTTCTGCGATTAACCAGGTAATCTGTATATTAATTCGCCCAAAAAAGGGGGGTAACTGCGGGTTTTTCTAATAGGCTCATGATAAATGATTTCAGGGGGTCAGTTGTCCCAGCATTGTGTAATATTTTTAGGTAAATTCGGCAATACGGGCCTTTTTTGATTGATTCTCTGAAAGGTCAGCAACGGTTCATGATTACTGAACTCGTAATTCACTCTGATATAGGTGATTCCCAGCCGGTTCAAGCCTGATAGATTTTGAGGAAAATCCATAGGATAGAAGGTCTTGGTTCCCGCTGAAAAGTCTTTTAAAAAATTTGGGAATGCATCATTTCCCAGATATTTTTTTACCAGACTCAATTCATCCACCTCAATGGTGAAAGCAACTTCAACACAGTTTTCCGGAGACCAGTTGATTGTCTTTTGAATGGGATAATTCAAATTGGTTAAACTGAAAACCCGGTTAGCGCATTTCACCCTGAGATGGGTGGCATGAGGTTTGATTTTAGCTTCAGGATTGGCATCAGTGGGAAACCCTTTGATATTAACCGAATAATTGGATCGGATTTTTTGCCGAGATTCTAATCTTTTGTATTGAAGATACTGGTCTCCACGGTTCAGAAAGGTTAAAAAAGTATTTTCAAAGGGGATTTTTTTCTCGAAGGTTTTCTTTGAAAAATATCCTTTGTTCGGGTTGTGAAGGACAAAAGGCTTTACCGGTCCATCAGCAAATTTTGTCGCCAAACCATTCGGGCCTATCAATAAATCTGCCACCAGGTTAATATCAGAGATGTCCTGAAAATCCTCAAATACATATTTTTTCCATAAATCTTCGATATGACAAGAGGTTTCTTGTATCGCGTACTCCCATAAAAACTCCCAGGGTCCTTTAATCAATTCCCAGACCATGGACGATTCAGTTTCTGAATTTTCCAGGGCTTTTTTCATATTTTGAACGGCATCTTGAGCCTTGATAAATGGAGAAGTGTTTCCAACCGGATCTTCTCCAAAAGTTATCCCTGTCATCTGGAAAGCAAGGTCGCTGGATGTGACGATCGGCAATATTTCTTGAAGTGCGTTTTTGTATTGTTCATAGGCTTCTGCGGCAATCATCATGGATTGGGTTGGCTCAGATGTTCGGGTTGTTGTTTCGGAGTCCATATTTTCCCCGATCATATGAAATTTAAAAACAAGGTCTGCCCATGGCGGCAGATCCTGGCAATGTTGTGTACAAATGGGCTTTAGCTCTTCAGCCATTGTTTCAAGAAGCTCAAAGAATGGACTGTTATCGGTATCCATAATTGAGGCCATTTTCTGCCATTGCAACTTTCCATCAAGAAGGCCGACACCATTGGAAAAATATTCTCCAAATGCCAGCCATTCATTAAAATAGGATTCCCTGTACCATTGTTCAAATTCAGCTTTACGGGTTGAAAGCAAATTTGGGTTTGGAAGGGCTTTTTCCATTTCCCCAATAAAGGACTCGATCATTTCTTTTCCTTTGGAAGTATATGCCCGTCGGATGGTTGCACCGGTATCTGCTGCAATTTTCTTCTCCTTTTTATCAGCAGAATTTTTGAAGGTCGTCGGATAGTTGCTTGTTTTATGGGGGGGTCCTATCCAAAAGTCTTGGAGAAAAATATCTGAAATCATGGGGTTTTGATTTATCCATGCCACAAGCCATTGCATTTCATTGGGTCTTAAATCCAATAGGCTTTTAAGCCAACTCTGAAGGGTATCGATTTCATTTTTTAACTGACTGGTATCATCCAGCCAAATTAGGTAATGTGAATAAGTGGTATAAAAGTTTTCATAAAGTTCAGGAATAAACGGCTGTTTTTCTGAAGCCCTATCGGTTTTATAAGAAAGTTGAAGTTTTTTAACGGGCACTTCGAGGTTTTCATCTTCAAGTCGGGCTTTTAACAGATTGATCCGATAGACCAGATGTGCCGCATGTTGTCCAATTTCTTCATCTTGCGTAATCCCATCAAAACCGGAAAGGAGTTCCAGCATCTGTTTGTCAAATGATACCAAAAATACATTTTTGAACGTTGAACAATATTTTTCTTTGATTTTTTTTTCTATAGTCAAACTTTCTGTAAGCATAAGGCGAGGAATCCACCATGTATGATTTCGCAGTTCAATATTCAGAATAGCCTGACGAAAATGGTCCATGGTAGCTAAATCAGAAGAAATTTCTCCCTGTAACACAGGTGGAGAAGTAAAATCACCGGCTGCATATCTTATGGCTTCCAGATTTTTGGCAAATGAAATGCTGAGTAATCCGCATACTGTAAACGTGATCGCTATCCATGAGGTCAGTCCTAAATTTCGGGGCCATCGATTCCATTCGACTGCCTTTTGGGTTGGGGCAGACAGTGCTGTGTCATTTGGGAGAATTCTTGAGAAAAAGTCTTTTAAGAAAAGGTTGTTATTTGTTCCTGGAAGGGTCTCTTTGTCTTGGGTAAATCCCATGGAATTCATAAAATGGGAATAAGGGGTTCCTTCCTGATGACCACTGCTGAAAAAAATGCCACGTAAAATGGGAGTGTTTTGAAGATAGTCATCATGAAAAATGGCTCTAATAAAACGATCCAATCCAGGGTTAATCCGTTCAAACTCATCAGGAAAAAGCAGAAGTTCCGGGGCGATCTTTGAGTTGGAACGTTGAAAAATCAATAGTCTCAAATATTTTAGTCGATCTGCAATTTTTTGAAACGCCTGTTCATGAAATGTTATGGCATTTCTAGTCATATCCTGATTAAGCACACCCATGGCCTGTTCAAGTTTTTGGTCGGTAAAATTGCTCCAAAATTGGGTCATGCCTTGTATGAGGTCACACTTGCTCACCATTAGATATATCGGAAAAGTAGAGCCCAGAACCCCTATCAATTCATCAATTTGCCTGCGAATTTTTCTGCCGTCATTTTCGAGAATTTCCATCTGAGGGTTGATCAACCTATCGGCGGCTACGGTTACCACAAGTCCGTTGATCGGATCTTTTTTCCGAAAGATGGTCAACAGTGAAAAGAGCTTCTGCCACTCGAGATTATAAGGTTTTTTGCCTTTAAGAACGACAAATTTCCCTTTTGCATCGAGAATAATTGCCTCTTCAAAAAACCACCAGCGGCAATTTTTTGTCAGGGGAATGCCGGAATTAAGATTTAGTTCCGGAAAAAGAGGTGTCAGGCCGGCATTTTTTATGGCTGTTGTTTTTCCTGAATCGCTTTCGCCAATGATCAAATAGCAGGGGAGAAGAGATAAAGGATTTCCCGGTTTTTTTTGCTGAAATTTTCGGATTTCCTGCATTACTTTTGTTAAAAGATCACGAAATTCTACTGTATTTTCATTTTCGCCGTCATTGGTGGTTTCGGGAAAAGAATCATATAGATCCATGACTTTTTGAAGAAAGTTTTGCTCTTGATACCTTTGCAAAATTGTTTTCACAAAGATGATTCCGGCCAAACTGCTGAACAGGATAAAAAGAACCATCCACCAGGGCAATCCGTGCAACAATGCCACCCTGACTCCTACCAGTATAATCAAAAAAGCCGAAGCTGGAATGAAAACCGCTTTAAATAATTTTCTCGAAACCTGTGTCATTTATGGCATCATCCTTAACAGATTATCTCCGGCATTAACTAAAATAAAACGAAATAGGAGGAAAAGAACTATGCAACATAGGATTGGAAACGTAACACAAAAAAGTGTGGAAGAGAAAATTCCGGATTTATGCAAGGGAGCATGATTTTTGGGATCATCATCGTTGTAAGCGTCGGGAAAAAGTTTTTCGGTTTTTAAGGGTTGTACCCCCGAGGATGCCCCTGTTATGGCTGCTAGATTAAAAGCTTTCAGTTGTTTAAGAGTAACCTCATCGTGTTGATTACAATAACGGCCTTTAAAGCCCATGGCTAAACATAAAAGGTAGACCTCCCTGATGTCCTTTTGGTGAAGCTTAAGTGTGTTTAAGTTTTCGAAAAAAATTTCTGAGGCGTCGAAGACATGATAATAAACATTTTGAAGCTGTTGACCCAACCATCGTGTTCGGTCTTTCCAGGTTGAGTTTAAAATACTTTCATCCACCCAGGCAAAAACGGCAAACCGGGCCAAATCATAGTCTTCGCGGGAAAATCTGCCTGTTCCCAAATGGTTTTCACATCCCAGGATCAGTTTTTCGATGTCAGACCTTACATCATCAAAGTCAGGTTGATTCGTATTCAACTCTTTCAAAAAATAGGAGACATAGGCAATTAAATCGATAAAACAGTCGGTCAATCGCATGTTTTTTTCTTTTTCAGGTATCATTTCTATTGGAAAATGACTCTTTCGGTTTCTGCATTTTTTTGTTTCAATTTCATGACCACCGTCTTTTGAATATACTGGGGGCCCAGATGAAGATCAATCCCAAATATGGCAGGTTTTTGTATCCTTTCAATTTGAAGCAAGCCGTCGATTGCGATTTCAACCGTCACAGGGATTTTTATCAGTCGAACTGTTCGCTCTTGTTCCAAAATCTGATATCCCGCCACAATACCTAAATATTTAGCTCCTTGAGTCCGGTCAAGCATGAATGTCAAAGAATCGCCGGGCTGGATTCCTGAACGGGATAAAACCCTGGCATTTGCCACACTGGAATCGAACCCCCGACATTGAAGAAGCTCCGAAATTCCCTCTGAGTTTTGGGACAGGCGATTAAAGGGATCGGGATCCATGAGTTGGTAAATGCATAAATGGAGAGCATGAGCGCTGCCTCTGTAAAGATTTAACAGGGGATCGGCAGTTACATGAAGGGTGATAGCTGACTTCTCATATCGCCATTCAACCGGTGCCATTGGTTGCAAGGTACACGAACAGAAGATCAACGGTAAAAAGAAAAGGCAAATTCCATAGATGATTTTTCCCATATCTCCTCCTTGATCCAAATAGCACGATCTCACACGTTCCATTACTGATTAGAAATACTCTGCAAGTTCTTCTGAATCAAAATAGTCAGCCAAGAATTCATTTTCTTAATTATCATAAATCATTGGCACCCATATTTCTATCGACAAGAATCGAAAAAAATCCAAAAAAACCAATTTCGAGTTGACTAGAATAAATAGCATTGATTATAACCCGTTAAAAAGAATAAGTCGGCAAAAAATCCACCGTCTTTGTCAGATCGATAATCCAAGGTACAATTACAATTTGATCAACCCGGGTCATTCCGGAAAAAGAGGTTGGCGTATGGGAACAAACAACGTGATCTTTTTGGAGGTTATTGAGTGGTTCGATGAGACCGGAAAAGAGATGGTACATCGAATACCGGAAACAGGTTCCGGAGAAATTAAATACGGGGCGCAGCTGACCGTCAGAGAAAGCCAGGCCGGGGTCTTTTTTTACAAAGGTAAGGCGGTAGAAGCATTTCCTGCGGGGAGGCATACCCTCAAAACGGCGAACATTCCGATTTTAACTAAAATTGCAAGTCTCCCGTGGGGTCTGACAAGCCCACTGAGAGCCGAAGTTTATTTTGTCAATTTAAAGACATTTACCAACTTGAAATGGGGAACCCGCGATCCGGTAGCGTTTAAGGATAAAGAACTGGGCCTGATTCGTTTAAGGGCTTTTGGTGTTTTTAATATTCAGGTGGTTCAGCCGGTACTTTTTATCAACCGTCTGGTGGGTACGCAAGGCATGTATAACACCGCTGAAATAGAAGAATACCTGAACCTTGTGATTGTATCCCGTTTCAATGATCTCATGGGCGAAACCATTGATTCCATTTTGAATCTTCCTTCAAAATATGACCAGCTTTCCCAAAATCTGGCCAAACGTCTGCACGATGATTTTGCCCATTTTGGCATTGCGTTGACCCATCTTTATATGAATTCCATTACACCTCCTCCGGAAGTACAAAAGTCAATGGACGACCGAAGCCGGTTAGGACTTTTTGATGATATGAATAAACTGCTGAAAATGAAAGCGGCAATGGCTGTTGAAAAAGCTGCCGAAGCAGATGGCAGTGCCAATGCCGGCATGGGTATGGGTGTGGGGTTGATGATGCCTGCCATGTTTTCTCAATTTTTTGCAACTGCAGGACAAAAGCAGCAATATTCTCAACATGATATTATCTGCCCGGAATGCAAAAATCCGATTTTGTCGGAATCCAAGTTTTGCCCCCATTGCGGACATCAGCAACTGATATTTTCACAATGTCTGAACTGTAAAAAAAACCTGACTCCCAACGCCAGATTCTGTTCCCGTTGTGGGCATCGGGTTGAGGAAAAACCTGAACCAAAATTCTGCAAGCAATGCGGAAGCGAAAATCTTGCGGATTCCCAATATTGCAACCAGTGTGGGGATAAGCTCTAAAAATGGCCCCCTTTTTGATTGAGCATCAATGCCCTCAGTGCGGAGCCCCTTCCGTCCTTGAAGAGTCAGATCGTTTGGTCAGGTGCCCCTATTGCCGGGTGTCATCATATCTTGTTCAACATCCCTATTTCAGATACATGCTTCCCAATAACACTTCTGAAACAAGTCAGCTGATCTATGTGCCCTATTGGCGATTTAAAGGGATGCTTTTTTCATCCTTGGCCGATGGGGTGCAACACCGCTTCATGGATATCAGTTGTCAGGGAGTTCAATCCAATTTTTTTCCGGCATCCCTTGGATTCCGGACTCAAACCCTTCGACTTAAATTTGTTTTGCCTGAATCACCAGGTCGGTTTTTACATCCGAACTTTTCTCGCGATGATGCCATGAAAATTTTTATTCGAAGATTCAGCCAAAATGCATCTGAACCTGTTTTTCATCAGGATTTTGTGGGAGAGACGTTAAGCATTGTTTATGCGCCATTTTATGTTAAAAAGCAAATGATTGATGCAGTCTTGAATAAAGCGGTAACCGGTTCTCTTCCGGATGATTTCGGTGTCGATTCTTTTCCGGGTGGTCCACCAAAATGGCGGCTCGTTTTTATTCCGACCCTATGTCCCAATTGCGGATGGGACCTTTCCGGGGAGAGGGATTCACTGGTGCTCCTTTGCAAAAATTGCAATACGGTCTGGGCTGCAAAGGGCGAAAGCCTCACCCGGATTAAGTTTGCAACCCTGAAAATGCCCGGAGATATTTTCCTGCCCTTCTGGCGAATCAAGGCAGCAGTCGAAGGAGTTCATTTGAATTCCTATGCGGACCTGATACGGGTCGCTAATTTGCCTAAAGTCCCGATGCCCGAGGATTATAAGACAGATTTCTATTTCTGGTGTATGGCGTTCAAAGTGCCTCCGAAGGTATTTCTCCGTCTGAACCGAAATCTTACCATGGTTCAGCCTCGAAATGAGCATATGGAAAAACTTCCGTCAAGGCAAATCCTTCCGATCACGTTACCGGTTACTGAAGCTGCTGAATGCATGAAAATCAATTTTGCTTCCTTTGCATGCCCCTCAAGCCATTATTTGCCTCTCCTGCATGGCATCAAAATTCGACCGGAAAAGGCAAGGCTGATTTTTATTCCTTTTTCCGACGGACCTCATGAACTGATTCAGGAAAATTTCGGTTTAACCCTCAATAAGAACCAGCTGAAACTCTCTTCCAATCTATAGCCCTGCGGGATGAAATTTATTAGTGGTATTTTTATGGTTGTTTCTTATGTTATTTTTCAGGGCCCAAATTTCAGGAAATTATGCCCTTTTCGTTTCAACATAGCTAATAGGGGAATTTACTAATCGATGTTTGAATTACTGGATGAATGGAAATTTCTTGCCGGACTTGGCATTTTTCTTTTCGGCATATTCATGATGGAAGAGTCGATCAAACTGCTTTCAGGACGGTCTTTTAAAATATTGATCAGGCGATATACCGGGACAAGATTAAAAGGTTTAATCACTGGCATAGTCAGTACGTCTATACTTCAAAGCAGTTCCGCAGTTTCACTGATGGTGCTGGCGTTTGTGGGGGCGGGGCTGATGACCCTGGTGAATGCCATTGCAGTCATTATGGGGGCAAAAGTCGGAACAACCATCACCGCGTGGATTGTTGCGATTTTTGGATTCAAGTTTAAAATTGAAGCGTTTGCACTTCCAATGATTGGGTTAGGCGGGCTTGGATTAATTTTTCTATCTAAATCAGCACGTTATGTAAACATCAGTAAACTGATAGCGGCATTCGGGTTTCTCTTTCACGGGTTGGACTTTATGAAAACCAGCGTTGAAAAGCTTGCATCAGCTATTGATTTAAGCGCTTTGCCGGACCTTGGGCTTTGGGTATATGTTGTCGCCGGAATTCTGCTTACCGCCATTATGCAGTCGAGTTCCGCGACCATTGCAGTGATTCTCACCACACTTTTTACCGGTATCATAGATTTCAGGGCGGGTGCTGCCATGGTGATCGGAGCGAATGTGGGAACGACGGTGACAATTTTACTTGGGTCCATCGGTGGAATCCCGGCGAAAAAACAGGCAGCAATCAGTTCTCTTGTGTTTAATTTAGGTACCGCAGGGGTCGTTTTGCTGATGCTTCCGGTGATGTTCTGGCTGATACTCGATATTTTCGACTTTTCAGATAATGTTGTATTGGGTGTTGCACTTTTTCACACCCTGTTTAATGTAACAGGGGTTTTAATTTTCTTTCCGCTGATTCCGGTTTTGGGTCATTATCTGGAAAGAATTTTTCCGGAAAAAAAGGCTGTTTTAGCTAAGCATATTGCCAATACCACTCATGAGGTGCCTGAAGCGGCAATAGCGGCTTTGCGAAATGAAGTATTAAATCAGTTGTATCTGTCGGTCGATTATATTGCTTCCCGGTATCAAATCGGACGAAAAAAGGAATACCTGCAAGCAGAAAACGAAAGCCATCATTTGAAACCGGATAAAGTGGTTACCTATGAGGATTTAGGAAGGCTGCATGCGGAAATATTCGCTTTTTATGCCCAGGTGCAGGCCCATGAACTTGACAAGCACGAAACGATGCTTGTTGAACCGGTAATGCGATCGAGCCGAAGTATTATGAATGCGACCAAAAATCTTTATGAAATTTTAAACGAGATAGAAGATATCGGAAACGAGGAAAAACCTTTTATGACGGAGGCTCATCAGAGGTTTAAGGATCGGCTTCAGGAATTAAGGGAGGTAGTGGAAAAGGTGACGGCAGCCCCTGATGACGATGTCTTGACGGATTTTTTAAAGGAGTTTTTTCACGTTGTGGAAGAGGCGGACAAAAATTTTATACGGTCCTGCTCCAAGGCGGTAACACAAGGGATTATTAAAGAAAAGGAGGTTACCCGACTTCTGATGGCTAACCGGCTATTTACCCAGTCGAGCCGAATGCTTGTTTTAAGTATGCAAGGGTTGATTCAAAAAATTAATCGTTCCGGGGATACTTTTCAAAATGATCTTGGAGAAATGGTAAAGATATGAGCGAAAAAGGGAAGGATGGATAAATCCAGATCCTCCCCTTTTGGGGTGAAACTATTTTTCAACGGCATTCAGTTTATTGTTTCTGCAACCAGTTCAAGGCTTCATTTATTTCGGATTTGTCATAGTAGTTGGTGCGAAGTCCGCTGAACAACCCAAACAAAGCAACCCAGGTATTTTTCCAGGCCCTGTCACCCACAACGGCCATACGGTCAATGCTGTTTGAATACAAATGGGCGAATTTGAGATCTTCGTAAAGGGCTTCCGCTGAAAATAGACTGGCATAGTGTTCAATTACCAGGAGCAACCGGATTGTTCCGAAATCTTTTACCGCCCTATCCATAATATGGCTGATATGATCGAAATCCTTTTGGGTGATTTCTCCACTGATTTTAAATGCTACAATTTTGTCCGGTGCGTTCGTTAGGTGCTCAACCATGGGTGAATCCTGATTAAAAAGTAGTTAATTTCCTGGTTCGATCGGTGATAAGCTGGCATGCTTTACTACGTCCTGCTCCTAAAAAAGCAATGCCGAGTGCTGCAACCGGGATAGCGACAAATAGCCCGACTACAGGCAACAACACAAAACTGATGACTCCAAAAGCAATACTCAACAGTAGCAGTACAATCCCTATACTAAAGTTTGAAAACCTTTCCAGCATACACGTTTTATTATCCATAATTCACCTTCCCTAATGAGTGATGGTTTGTTAACTTTCGATTTTTCTACCTGAAAGAACATAACCCCCGGTTATTGAAAGTCAAGATTTCTATTGAACCAATTTATTGATTCCTGAAATTATGGATCATTCAAAGATAAGAGGGATTAAATGAAGGTATGTATCGAGGAAATCCAATCTTGTCCTTGACAAGTTTGTATTCCTTCCTTAGAAATTTGACATCATAATCAAATTCCCCATAATTTTGGATAGGAAGGAGGTCGTCATGAATGCAAAGGAATTGTTAGAGAAAATATCCTGGCTGGGGCATGATGGATTTCTTATCGAGGCTCATAAGCTGATCTATATTGATCCCTACCAGATAACCTCGAAAAAAAAAGCCGATATCATATTGATCACCCATGAGCATTTTGATCACTGTTCTACCGAAGATATTAACCGAATTCAAAAACCAGATACGGTTATTGTCACAGACAAGGATTCAGCAAAGAAACTTTCCGGAGATATACGGGTGATTGCGCCCAATCAAACGCTTCATGTGGGAGATATCCGAATTGATGCTGTTCCGGCTTATAATGTGAATAAGAACTTTCATCCTAAAAGCAAAGGATGGCTCGGGTTTATAATCGAAATCGAAGGGGTGCGGGTTTACCATGCCGGTGATACGGATTTTATTCCTGAAATGAATCACATCAAAACAGATATAGCCTTGCTTCCGGTTTCCGGAACTTATGTGATGACAGCCCGTGAGGCAGCCGATGCGGCTCTATCTATCAAACCGGATATTGCCGTCCCCATGCATTTTGGAAGTATTGTCGGCGGAAAACAAGACCCAATAGAGTTTAAAAACGCTCTTGAAGGCCGATGTGAGGTCGTTATTCTTGAAAAAAGGTCATAGGCCGGTAGTGGACCTTCGTTTCTTTTTACTGTCGAAAATCTCTAAGATTGGGACCCGAACTTATTTCCGTGCTTCTGAAAGGATTAATGTCAATTCCGCCCCTTCGGGTAAAACGGGCTGACAAAGTCAGTTTATCAGGTTTACAAGCCTGGAAGATTTGACAAAACATCATTTCCGCGCAGGATTCGTGAAATCCTTGGTGTTGCCTGAAACTGATAAAATAGCGAAGCAAGGAATCCGGATGAATGCGTGGTCCGGTGTAGGTGAGGTAAACCGTTGCCCAGTCCGGTTGGCCGGTTACGGGGCAAATGGTTCTGATCAGACGGGAAAAAAGTGTTTCAGATACCCGTTGTTTTTCCACAATCAGTAAATCCGGATTCACCCTGAATTCCGTTATGTTTATGTTTTGTTGATCAATGCAGATTCCTTGTGGTTCGTTGATTGGAATTTTTCCGAAATCTTCCGGAAGTATAAGTCGAACAAAGACCGGGCCTTCGGTAATACGACTGATATCTCGGGCAAGGATTTGACGCACCATTTTCGGGCTTTCCAGTCGGGTCATGCTGAAACTGTTGATATAAAGTTTCATGGATTTTGATTCCACCATATTGGGTGTGGTCGCCGGTATCCTGATTTCTGCAACGGCGATAGCAGGTTTCCCATTGGAATCCAGCCAGCTTAATTCCCAGCAATTCCAGATATCCTCTCCTAAAAAGGGAAGAGGTCTTCCATTGATGATTCCAATAGTTGTCCTGCCGAATTTACGGGGTATGGGGCGCAACTGGTCCGGATCATAGGTACTGCCGGCGGATACAGGACGGCCAAGAGGAAGATCGGTCAGGTATGGCGTATCATTCATCGGGGGTTCCGGAATTCAGGTAGAAGGTGGGATCCATTCCTTGATTATGGCGAAGAGCATATTTGCGTTCCCGGCAGGCACCGCATAACCCGCAATGATATTCTCCTCCCTTGTAACAGGTCCATGTTTGACCAAAATCGACCCCAAGCCGGCGGCCTAAATCACCAATATCCCGCTTGTCAAGCCCTTCATAGGGAAAACGGACAACGACTTTGTTTTCTGTTCCAAGACGGGCAGCCTCTGCAAATGCCCGGTTGAATGCAGGCCTGCAATCCGGATAGATGGCGTGATCACCTCCGTGGGATGCCAGTACGACCTGGGATGCTCCAATGGATTCGGCATATCCCACGGCAATACCCAAAAGGATCGCATTGCGAAATGGAACTACCGTCTGTTTCATTGTTGAAACATCATAGGGACCGTCGGGAACCGGATCTCCGGTGCAGAGCAGAGCTGATTTAAAAAGATCCGGTATGAACGCAAGAGGCACGAGCTGGTGGGATATGTTCAGGGATTTACAAAAAGCCCTGGCCATGGGAAGTTCCCGGTGGTTATGACGAGAACCGTAGTCAAAACTGATGGCAGCCGTTTTTATTCCACCGGCGAGCAGATCAAAAAGCAACACGGTGGAATCCATACCGCCTGAATATACAATGACCGTATCCACTATGTCTTGTTTCATCAGAAGAGCCCTTGCATCTTTTTTACACTATGTGCACACATTAACATCAAATTCCTTTTTTACGGTCATGGGTCAGAATATGGAGTCTGGGAGATATACAGTATCCAAAGCGGACACAAAGATCCCAAACCATGGGCATCCGTCTGATTTGCTCTTCACGGTTTCGGCCCAAAGGCATGAGCCAGACTCGGTTTGCCGGAAATCCGGAACGCCTTACTTTATCCAATGTTTTTTCCGGATCATGACCAATGATCGGTTTCAGAAAGTCAGCCCTGGCAAGTATTTCAGGAGACGGCCACAGGCCGTCTTTGGGTGAAAGCACCACCACACCGTTTGCGCTTTCGGGGATACCCGCTTTTCCGCTGGTTTCATATTGAATACTCATGCCGTTTTCAAGCAGTTTTTGAGATAACTGCTTTAACCCATGCTCCCATTGAACAAAAGGTTCACCCCCGGTAATAACCACAAAAGAAGCCCCATAGCTGTTTACTTGTTGCATAATTTTGTCCAATGCCATTGGCTTACCTGGCGTCAGTGCCTCAGGTGTGTCGCAAAACTCACAGAAAGGTTCCACGCATCCGGACAACCGTATAAAAACAGCGGGCCTCCCCATAAAGGGACCTTCCCCCTGCAAGGAATAAAAAATTTCATGAATTTTCAGCATGATCATCGGTCCATTCCGCCCGTGAATCCCGTGTTTCATAAACAATGATTTTGTAAAGCCGGCAGTTGGGCCGTTTCAGGTGTGGACTCAGCTGATTAAAGAGGGTGCGTGCAATATTCTCAACAGTGGGAGGACAGTCCTGGTAATCGGGAAGATCGTTGAGACACGCATGATCATACCTGTCAAGAATTTCACGGGAAACCAGGGACTTGAGTTCGGAAAAATCAATAAGCCAACCGTTCGCATCAATATGACCGCAAACACAGACCTGAAGGCGGTAACTGTGGCCGTGAAGATCAAAGCATGCTCCATAAATTTGCCGGTTGGCGGACTCGGATAAATCCTTTCGGAAAAGACGATGAGCGGAATCAAAATAAAAATCGCATGTAATGGAAAGCATGGCCACCTGTTTAAGTGAGGGATAATTTATATAGCGGGATGCCGCTCGTCCGCTGGATAAAAGGTTAAAACAATTTAGATAACGGGTGA
Organism: uncultured Desulfobacteraceae bacterium; assembly: GCA_964478625.1. Classification (GTDB taxonomy): domain Bacteria; phylum Desulfobacterota; class Desulfobacteria; order Desulfobacterales; family SKZT01; genus SKZT01. The sequence continues at coordinate 42,049 of CAYZJH010000014.1, read as the reverse complement.
ATTTATATCAGAAATGATTTTTGAGTGTCAAGATGTAAGGTTCTTTATCCTGATGTTTGAAAAAAGACATTCAAAGGCTGTAGGAGCTGATTCAATCGCCTGATGAAAGCACTGGGATCAGCAATGCCTCCATTTTTCGGATAAATCGGCCCCTACAGATTCTCAGTTTTTAAAGGTGCGGTTGCCCTTGAAGGATCGGATCGGTTCTAATTGGAAACGGCCCGAAAGTTTTGAGTATACTCTCCGCCGCCGTTCATGATCTCAATAGCTTCTTCGCGGTAGGCATCCATGATATAGGGAATTCCGGTCACCTTAGCAGCTTCTTCGGTTAAAGATGCCAGGTCTTTCCGAGACATGAAATCCACCCTCCACTTTCTTGCTCCGGCCATAAGCTGCTGCAGGCCGACGCGGATTTTTTCTCCGGCACTGTAGATACCGATCGCTCCCAGGGGAAGGTTATCTACTTCATTGCCATATTTTTCTTTCAACTCTGCATAAGCCACAAAAATTTCTTCTTTGGTGGTGCCGAATTTTGAAACCGTGGAAGGAAGCCCGCCATCTTCGCCACGAAGCCAGCGGTCGATATTTTTGCCGACCATTCCCGGAATCATGAGCGCACGGCCCATGCATACGGCTTTACAATAAGGAGCGCCTAAAGAAAGCGCCTTGAAAATATGATCTTCTGATGAAAATCCTCCTGCAAATGCAATATCGGGCACCCACGCACCTTTTTCTGCCAGCATGTTGCACAACTCTACAGCCATGGAATGTAAATATATGGAAGGAATTCCCCATTCGGCCATCATCCGCCAGGGACTCATTCCGGTACCGCCCGGTGCTCCATCAATGGTCAGAAGATCGATTTTGGCATCCGATGACCATCGTATTGCCATGGCCAGTTCTCTCATGGGATAAGCACCGGTTTTTAATGTAATACGTTTTGCTCCCAGTTTCCGGATACGCTCAACCTCTTTCATGAAACCTTCCTGATCTACAAAACCCAACCGGGAATGGCGCTCGAACTCTTTAATGGCACCGCTTTTGAAAGCTAACTGGTTGGCTTTGCTTTCCGGATCAGGTGTAACAATGTAGCCTCTTTTTTTCAGTTCAAGAGCCCTTTCCAGAGAATTGACTTTGATTTCACCGCCGATACATTTGGCTCCCTGGCCCCACTTCAGTTCGATGGTTTCCACTCCGAGTTTATCGATAACATATTCGGCGACACCAAGGCGTGTATCTTCAACATTGAGTTGTACGAGAATATCACCGTATCCTTCGTAATATTTTCGATAGGATTCAACACGTCTTCTCATGTCCGGAGATTCCTTGACTTTCCCGTTGGAATTAAATTCCAATCTGGGATCGATTCCGCAAACATTTTCCCCGCAAACAAGGCTGATTCCTGTAATTGCGGCTCCGACCGCAAAATGGTCCCAGTTTGCGCGGGCAATCTCGGTACTTCCTAATGCACCGGTAAACATCGGGATTTTCATTTTGACTTTATGGGTGACGCCGTATTCGGTTTCCGTGCTGACTTTGGGAAAAGTGGCCATGTCCGAATCAGCCGCGATTCCGGAAGCTCCAAGAGCATAACCCATAATATTGAGATGGGAATAATCCACAGGATAATCTTTATCCGCACCCGCTGTGATCTCGCCAAAAGGCGCTGGATAAAGCAGTTCTCTGCCTCTGAACGTAGCATTGAAAAGGTCGCAGTTTCCTTTACAACCATCGATACATCTGCTGCAAAGTCCTGACTGGGGTGCTACATCCTTGGAACGGTTTTTTGTCCTTAACGCTTCATTGGCGTTGGGTTTATGCAGGTTCATTTTTAGGTACCTCCTATGTTATTTGGAATTTAAAAAACGCCGGAATCAGAAAAAACAAAAAGGCGCCTACCCGAAATCAGGGTAAAGACGCCTTTGTCTTATAACTTATTGAAAAATTCGCACGCCATTGTACGAGTTTTTCATTAATAATTTAAATAATCTTCAATCTTTTAGCTCTACTTAATTTAAATGTCAAGAAATTTTCCTGATAAATTTTTGGGTTTGTAAGTACCGCTAATGGTGTGAACTTCTTAAAAATGACAAAAGGGGATAAACACAGAGGTTCTTGGAATAAACCCGGTCTGGTCTATTCGAGTTCTTCGGATAAAAGAATGGCATCGGCAACGTGACGGATAGATTTTCGGGTGTCCATAGCCCGTTTCTGTATCCATCGGTAGGCTTCTTCACCGGTTTTGTTTCTCCTGCGCATGAGCACTTCTTTGGCCCGTTCCACAAGTTTCCGGGTTTCGAGCTCTTCCTGGATAACCTTGGTCTTGACCATCAGCTCGGTATTCATAATTCCCACTGCTGCCTGGTTGGCAACCGTGCGGATCAGGTTTACTTCGGTTTCGCTAAAATGATATGTTTTAATCGTAAAACAGTTTAAAACACCGACCACTTTTCCATCCCTGACTTGCAGCGGAACACTGAGCATTGAAACCAACCCCAATTTTCGGGCCATTTCCTTTTCTTTAAATAAAGGCTCCTTCAGGACATCCTGAATAATCAACGGGCTTTTATGGGTGGCCACATAACCGACCACACCTTCGGTCAGGTCCAGGGAACGATCCTTGACATAATCCGGATCTATGGTCTGGGAAGCTTTGAGTCTGATTTTGGGAGGATTGGTACTTTCATCGATCAGCCATAGTGAACAGATCTCGTAACCGGTAACTTTGGCGGTCACCATAACGATAAGTTTAAGGATATCTTCAAGATAAAAATCAGAGGTAATTGCTCGGCTGATATCCATCAGGGCCTTGATATATTTGTCATATGTTTCTATATCAGCCTTTTCCATTTTCTGTGGACTCAAAATTCCCTAAGTTTGTTGAATGACTGTAATCTTATTAATTTAAGTCAGGTGAACTAACAGAAATCGATTCATCTGTAAAGTATGCTTACAGATAAAAAAGGCAGAATTGAAAACAGGGCATCAGGCCTGTTTTTTCTTAAGGATTCTGTTCCAGATATACTGCTTGATTTCCTTGCTTCTGATCTTGTGCCTTCTTTTATATATGAAAACAAGCATCTCTTCATAAGCTTTTTGTCTTAGTTCAGGATCAGTAATGTGGAGTAAATGATTTCTACGGATTTCCAGAAGCAACCATAACACCGCAAAATTACCCAACCCTCCGAATAGAATGGAATTTAAGGCTGTCTGAAGGTGAATTACACCGCCTATGCACAAAAACAGGATGGCTGCAACCGCTGTAAAGGTATAAATTCCGATGTTGATGATAATGACATCGTGATTTTTTATGGTCCAAATCCAGAACCGGGTCATTAGATTTCTGGGTTTTTTGTGAGTATTCTTTTTCATAGCAGCCTCCTTTCGCTATTTCTCACTATTGCTAAAATAAGCACATTTATTCATATGTCAAAAGGGCTGCGATGTCTGGCTATACGGGCAAGTGGTGCATTTTTACGTTTTGTTTCCTGAGATAATGTGAGTTGCGCTGCCAAGAAAAATTTCAGCGGTTTCCATCTCGGTTTCGGACAAAGTGGGATGGGCATGGATAGTCAAGGCAATGTCTTGGGCCAGTGCCCCCATTTCGATGGCCAGAACGCCTTCTGCGATGAGGCCTTCGGTATCTCTTCCAACAATGCCGAGGCCGAGTATTCTTTGGGTTTCAGCATCAACAATCATTTTGGTAAGGCCTTCGGAAGCATCCATGGTTATGGCCCGTCCTGAGTATTTCCACGGAAATCGCTGAACTTTTATTGCCTTGTTTTCTTTTTTCGCCGACTCTTCGGTCAACCCGCACCATGCCACCTGGGGATCGGTAAACACCACTGCGGGAATTGCACGGGCATCAAATGAACTCGATTTTCCTGCAATGACTTCAGCAGCGATTTTTCCTTCATGCTGGGCTTTGTGTGCAAGCATAAGCCCTCCGACAACATCGCCTACAGCGTATATAGAGGGGTCATCGGTGCATTGACGGTTATCCACGCGGATAAATCCATGATGATCCAGTTTTACCCCGGTGTTTTCCAGGCCAAGGGTTTTGGTGTTGGGTTTTCTTCCGATTGCGATGAGTACCCGGTCAAAAGGCTGATCCGGAGGAGCTTGTTTGCCGTCGAAAGCCACCTCGACCTTATTATTCTTTTCATTGACTGATGTTACCGTGACATTCAGATGAATTGATTTAAAAAGGGAGTTGAGTCGATTCTGTAATGGTTTTACAAGATCCGGATCCACGCCGCTCATAAGCCGGTCACCTTGTTCAACCAGCACGACGCGGCTTCCAAGGGATGCATATACCGACCCCAGTTCAAGGCCGACATACCCGCCTCCGATAACCAGGAGGGTTTCCGGGATATCCTCCAATTCGAGAGCCCCTGCAGAACTGATAATTCTTCCTCCTTTAGCAAATTCGGTTCCAGGGAAAACAATAGGGCTTGAACCCGAAGCGACTATCGCATGCTGGAATTTAATCCGGCGGACATCCGAATCACGGAGTATTACAGTGTGCGAATCTTCGAACACCGCCTTTCCCTTGATCCGTTCGATCCCTCTTTTTTGACTGAGTGTTACAAGGCCATCGGCCAGGCGGTTTATGACCTTCTGTTTCCATTGGCGTATAGCTTCTTTATCAATTTTGGGTTCTTGAAAAATCAATCCCATGGGCGCGGCCCTTTTGGCATCGTGGATCAATTCTGCAAGGTAAAGAAGAGTCTTTGAAGGGATGCAGCCCCTGAAAAGGCATTCTCCACCAGGACGGTCACCCGTATCCACCATGGTGACCTCAAGCCCCAGATCAGCGGCTCTGAAAGCAGCGGCATAACCGCCGGGTCCAGCACCGATCACCAGCAATTGCGTATCCAGAGATAATTCTCCCATTACCATTGAGGTCAATTCCTTTCAGGTCTAAACCATATTCAAAAAAAGCTCTTCCGGATCTTCAAGAGCATCGATAACCATGCGGGTAAAACGGATAGCATCCACACCGTCGGTGACCCGATGATCAAAACAAAGGACCACGGGCATCATCAGCCTTGGAACAATTTCCTGGTTTTCATCTTGGTTTTGCCGGACCACCGGTTGCATCCGTGCTTGTCCAAGCCCCAATATAGCCACTTCGGGATAGTTGATTATGGGCGAAAAATATCCTCCTCCCATGGGTCCGGCATTAGTAATGGTAAAAGTTCCTCCCTGAAGCTGTTCGATTCCGATTTTACGTTCCCTTGCCTTATTGGCTAATTCGAAAAGTTCAATGGCCAATTCAGAGATACTTTTTCGGTCAACATTCCGAATAACCGGAACCATCAGCCCTTCTTCCGAATTTACAGCCACTCCGATATGATAATAATTTTTCAGGATGATTTCCCCTGAGTTGGTATCCAGGGTTGAATTGAAGTACGGGTAAGCCTTAAGGGCAGCGACAGCCGCTTTTAGTGCAAAAACCGTAAGGGTAAGTTTGCCCCCCTTTTCAGCAATTTTTGTTTTTTGTTTCCGGCGAAAAGCTTCCAGTTTGCTGATATCGGCCATGTCCTGGTTGGAAACATGGGGGATTTGAGACCATGAAAGGGCCATCTGCCGGGCGGTTGCCCTCCTTAAGGATCGGACCGGTATGGTTTCAACAGGGCCCCATTTGGAAAAATCAGGTAAGGGAGGAACCGTCATTTTCATAAATTGCGTTTTACCGGTCTTGTCTTCAGGTGGCTTGGGTGAAGGCATCTCAGCCTTTTCCGGTCTTTCTTCCGGTTCAGCATCCTGTTTTTCAGCGAATTTGCGGACATCTTCTGCGGTGACAAGGCCTGAAGGTCCGCTGGAAGGAACCTGGCGGAGATCAACGTTGAGTTCCATGGCAAGTCTTCGGGTCGAAGGGGATGCCGGCACAGGCCCTTCTTTCCTGGCTTTTGATTCTGGGACGTTTTCTTGAGGTCTAGTTTTCTCTTTCTTGTCTTTTTCGACAGGTGCCGTTTTTTTGTGTTGGTTTCCCAATTTTTCTCGGCCTTCTTCCCGGATTTCTTCACTGAAAGTGATTAACACCTCCCCGACTCTGACCATATCGCCGGTTTTAACCAGGATTTTTTCGATGCTGCCGGTGAAAGGAGATGGAATTTCCACGGCGGCCTTATCGGTTTCCACTTCAATCAAAGGGTCCCCTTCACTGACGTGATCCCCTTCCGAAACAAATACCTTGAGTATTTCCCCCTCATGGATTCCTTCCCCCAAATCCGGCATCTTAAACTCTCGGGCCATGTTATTTTCTCCGTATTTTATTGAATTAGTTCGATTTGTTCATCATTTTTCGGACGGTGCGCAGTATCCTTTTAACACTCGGGATGTAATGGTTTTCCCTGCCGAACAATGGAATGATGATATCAAAACCTGTGACCCTTTCTACAGGAAGTTCAAGATAATAAAAGGACTTTTCCACCAGCCTTGCCACGATTTCGGCACCGGGCCCGTAACTCATGGGTGCCTCATGCACAATGATGGCCTTTCCTGTTTTTTTGACCGATTCTGTGAAAAGTTCATCATCCAGAGGTGACAAGGTCAACAGGTCTATGACTTCAGCCTCGATGCCGTCCTTTTCGGCCAGTTCGGTAGCGGATTCCAGAGTCGGGCGCATCATGGCACCATATGAAATCATGGTAATATCGGTGCCTTCTCTTGCGATTCGGGATTTTCCGATTGGCATGGTTTCGGGTTCTTCGGGGACTTCCTCGCGAAATGCACGATAAAGGGCTTTGGGTTCATAAAAAATTACCGGGTCAGGATCCCGGATAGCGCTCACCAGTAAAGCCCTTGCGTTTCTAGGACCTGATGGAATGACCATTTTCAAACCCGGGATGTGGGACCAAAAAACTTCACGGCTTTCCGAATGGTGCTCAAGAGCCCGAACCCCTCCTCCGTAAGGTGTTCTTAACACCATGGGCACTCCAAACCTGCCCTGGGAACGCCATCGCATCCTGGATGCATGATTTTCAATCTGATGAAAATTCTGATATGAAAATCCTGAAAACTGAATTTCACAAACCGGTTTTAAACCATAAATGGCCATTCCAATGGACATCCCAACAATGGCTGTTTCTGCAAGAGGGGTGTCCACCACCCGATTTTCTCCAAACTGTTGGTAAAGCTGGTCGGTTACACGAAAAACACCGCCATCCAGGCCAACATCTTCCCCAAGCACGATAACGCTGTCATCATTTTCCATCTCTTGTTTCAAAGCCAGATTCAATGCTTGTACCATAGTCAGCTTCGGCATTTTTCTACTCCTTTTCAGTTGCTTCGGCCAGCTCCCGGGCCAGAAATGCTTTTTGAGCTTCCAGATGTGGCGGCATTTCGGCGTAGGCGTGATTAAACATGTCCAAAGGATCACCCAGTTCTTTCATTTTCATTTCGGCTTTATCCACAGCCTTCTGAATCTGCTCCTTGACTTCCTGATCTATGGATTCGATTTTTTGGGGGTTTAGCAGATTTCTGCCGGAAAGATATTTCTCAAAACGGGTGATCGGATCCTTTTTTCGCCACCCATCCACCTCATCATCGGATCGATAGCGTTTAGGGTCATCAGCGGTGGTATGCATCATCATCCGATAGGTAACACACTCAATCATGGTGGGGCCATCGCCTGCTCTAGCCCTGTCTACAGCCTCTTTTGCAGCCGCATACACAGCCAGCACATCATTGCCATCCACCTGAATTCCAGGGAAACCGTATGCCAGTGCTTTTTGCGCAAGGGTTTTCGACAAGGTCTGTTTGGAAAGCGGAACGGATATGGCCCATTGATTATTCTGACACACAAAGATTACAGGAAGGTTAAACACTCCGGCAAAATTCATGGCTTCATGAAAGTCGCCTTCACTGGTGGCTCCATCTCCAAACCATGTCATGGCGACGTCATCTTTTTTGCGATATCGGATTGCCCACGCCAGCCCTACGGCATGGAGCGTTTGTGATCCCACAGGAACACTCAATGGGAGGTTGTTTTGTTCCTTGGCGATGTCAACACCCTCGTTATACCCTGCATAATAGAGTAAAAAACTTTCAAGGGTTCTTCCCCTCCAAATTTCCGCAGCTGTTTCCCGGAAAGAAGGGACAAACCAGTCCGATTGCTTCAATTGTGCAACCGCTCCAAGTTGAGATGCCTCTTGTCCCGTAATTGGAGGAAAGGTGCCTATCCGTCCTTGCCGTTGGAGATTAAGCATCCGTTCGTCAAATCTTCTCCCCAGCACCATGGTTTTGTAAATTTCCAGTAAAAGGTCATCAGGTATGTCCGGTTCCAAATCTTTATCAACCTTGCCGGTATGATCCAATATGGAAAGGTTATCTACATGATAGGGGATATCAATTTTGGTTTTAGGCATGGCTGACCTCCTCAAATGGTATGGGGCTGTTGCAAAGATCTTATAAGTGGATCCGGACAGTTCAGATAGAAGATTATCTGATGAACGAAAAAACCCATCCCAACCGGAAGAGGCTGGAAAAGGGCAAGTTAAGACCTCAATTTTTTAAAATATGTGTCCTCATCATGGATGAGTCAAGCAGATTCGGTAAAGGGTAAATGTCCCGTAAAATAATGTCAGCCTGTATTATTTTTCACTGTTGATGTCTTCCACAACAAAGGGGGTGCATCTCACCCCGATGGACTTTTTCTTGATCCATATTCTCACCATGGTCACTGCGTCTCCTTCAATGTTAACCATATTAGGCAGATCTTCGATAAATTCGATGTCACGAATATTAAATTCGTAATAGAAGGTATTCGTACTAAAGGGATCAGCAACCAGGATGACTTTGTTGGTGTCATACGGATGTTTCCGGGGGGAACCGGAGTATGGCACATGCGTTTTGGAAAGACCTTTCCAATCTTTTGGCTTTTTATAAGCTTCAATATCAAGTTTTTGAGCTTTTTGCAAAAAGGTCGGCACTGTCATAAGTAAAACTCCTTGTCAAAAAATCATAAGTCTCAATAAGTTATGGACAGCATCAATACTTATTTGAATGATTTTTAAGGTCTTGTCAACTGATAGGTTTTCATGGGGGTTAATCAGGCACATGGATGGTTGATTTTTTTACTGGAATACCTCATTATAAGATAGGCTTGTAAAAATAAAGTACTGTCGGTTTGACCCTCTCCGGGATCAGACGGGATCATTCTAAAATAAGCAAAAATGCCTTGGTTAACCTTGATCGGAGAAAGTTATGATTGATGTCAATGAAGCATCCGGTAAAGCTATTGAACATTTGAAAAAACTCTACCCCGACCATGATCTAGGAAAAGTTTTGTTTGAGGAAGCGGAACTTACTGATGATGACAAATTCTGGATCATTACGCTGAGTTACAAGACCCCCGTAGCGGCCGGAGGTCTGGGACAATCCATGTTTGTCGGCGATCGTTGCTATAAGGTGTTCAAGCTTCTGGCGGAAAACGGCGAAATCCGATCAGTTAAAAATCCAGCTCTCAAACAATCCTGATCATCATCAAAAGGATTACAAATCATTGTATGAAAGTTAAACAGTTTCGGTACTCATTCGACAATCTGGGATATGTTATTTATCGCCAACAGGAGGCCATAGCCATTGATGGAGGCGCTGTAGAGCAAATTCAGGCCTTTATACGCGACCAGGGTCTCGTCTTGAAATATGTGACCAACACCCACTCTCATGCTGATCACATGATGGGAACATCGGATTTGGTCAAAAAAATGAATGCGACTTACAAGGATCACAAAAACCTTGTAAAATCCGGAAAAATATTTCTTGAAAATCAGGAGATCAAAGTTTTACCCACTCCGGGCCATACATCGGATTCGGTGAGTTTTTATACCGGATCATGCCTGATTGCCGGAGATACTCTTTTTAACGGTACTGTGGGCAATTGCTTCTCAGGTGACCTGGACCGATTTTTAAAATCCATTAAACTTCTGATGTCTTACCCTGACGACACTATTTTGTATGCCGGGCATGATTATGTGACCGAGTCGATGGTCGTTGCGAGACAATTTGAACCTGACAATCCGGATATCACCCCTTATCTGACAGCTTATGACCCTGATCATGTCTGTTCTGTTTTGGCTGATGAACGGAAAGTAAATCCCTACCTGAGGTTCAACCAGGAAACCATTATCGCTGTTCTGGAAAGAAAAGGCTTGCCTTCCGGAACGGAATACCAGAGATGGTGTTCCGTGATGACTCTTTAGAACAATTTTAGGATTTCGGATGTTCTGGAAAAATTTTTGGAATACCGATAAATTTGCATTACTATTGACCGTAAACATTGACAAAAATATTTGCCCGTTTCATATAGACCTCGAAGAAAGAATTCGGTCCGGGATAGGCTGTGATATATTTGGAAATTGCTGGGTATAACCAGTAAAGGATTGATTTTAAATGAAAAACCTTGAACACTCAAACAACTGCCCCCTTTTAATTCTTATTGCAGGGGTCAAAGGAGCCGTAGCCTCGACCGTCTCGGTTGCAGCATCGGTACTGAATGATCGCCCCGAAATGATCTTGCCTTATCTGACCACCGCAAACAACTTGCCTAATCTCGGTACTCCTGAGAGCATTTTCACAGCGGGGTGGGATTCGGAAAATGGTACCCTGATCGATGCGATCCGGCATCATGGCGTCCTTTCTCCTCAAATATGGATGCCATATCAGGCAAAAATTCTTCAAATACCTGTCAGACCAGCCCCAAATAAATCAATTGGACTTAAGAACCAGGTGGAAACGATTTTAAAGGACATTTCCCATTTCAGATCCCTAAATCCCGATGCGCTGCCCGTCATGGTCAACCTGTTGCCGGCGGCATCCAACCCTGTTCCGGATGACACTCAAGATCTTGATGCACTCTATGAAAACGAGAATACAAAAAGATTTCCCGATCTTGCTTATGTCCTTGCTGCTGTTTTATCGGGTGTACCTGTAGTCAATTTTACACCTAATAGCGTTGAACATCCGGTCATCTGCCGAGAAGCTGAAAAAAGAGGAGTTCCGATTTGCGGACGGGACGGCAAAACCGGACAAACCTATCTGAAGGTTGTTATGGCATCTGCACTCAAAGCCAGATCACTCAGAGTCGATGGCTGGTACAGCCTGAATATTCTTGGCAATGATGATGGAAAAAATCTTATGAATCCGGAATGTGCAGCAGGAAAATTAGCGAATAAGACACAGCTCCTTGATGATATTCTGGGCTATGGTGTCGGGGAAAAATACGGCACGCCCACACATAAGGTTGTTATTGATTATTACCCGCCCAGGGGGGATGCCAAGGAGGCCTGGGATGTGATCGACTTTAACGGTCTCTTTGACCTTCCCATGAGCATCAGAATTAATTTCCTGTGCAGGGATTCAATCCTGGCCGCCCCTTTGGTGATCGATCTTGCCCGATGGATGGCCGCAATCGGGCTTTCGGGCCGTAAAGGCCTCATTTCCGAACTGGGATTTTATTTTAAAAAACCCATCGGCAGCAATCCTCCCATAACTTTTGAACAGCAGATCAGGGCGTTGGAAAAGCTCAGAGAGGGATGCCGGCTTTCGTCGGAATAACCAAAAGTTTACATTGCCAAGCAGATCATATTCGAAAAATATTGTTAGGAGAAAAAATGACATTTGGATACAGCACCAACGCTTTTGTCAGATATTCCCTGGAAGAATCCATTGAAATGATCGCCCGACTCGGATTTAAGGGGGTTGAGATCATGGGGGACCGGCCACACCTTTATCCTCCCGATTATAGCCGGGAAAAACTGGATCATGTCGGAACTCTGCTTAAAAAAAATCGATTAAAAGTAAATAATATCAACAGTTTCACGCTTTTTGCCGTCGGCGACACCTATCTTCCATCCTGGATCGAACCTGAGAAGAAAAGACGGGAAATTCGTATCCGGCACACTCTTCAATCTCTGAAGGTGGCAAAAGCCCTTGATTGCGCCAACATTTCGGTTCCCCCGGGAGGCCCTCTTGAAAAAAACATGTCCCGGAAACAGGCTTTCCAACTTTTTCATCAAGGCCTGGAAAAGGTTATGCCTGATGCTGAAAGATTGGGAATAAAAATTCTGGTGGAACCCGAACCAGACCTTCTGATGGAAAACACCTCGGAATTCAAAGAGTTTATTAAAGATGTCCGGTCCCCTTTCATCGGGCTCAATTTTGATATCGGACATTTTTATTGTGCGGGTGAAAATCCGTCGAAATCATTTGAGGACCTTTTTGAATATACGGGCCACGTGCATCTCGAAGATATTGCTTCCACGCGCGAACACAATCATCTTATTCCGGGTTTGGGTGCCATTGATCTTAAAGAAGTGCTTACCACGATGGTCCGGCTGAACTACCAGGGAGATATCAGTCTTGAATTATATCCCTATGTGCATATGCCGGAAGCGGCCGGAAAAAAAAGCCTTGAATTTTTAAAGCCGATTTTTGAAGAAATCGGCATTGATATGGAATAGTGCTCCCCGCCATGTGTTAGACGGGGAGCCGGATACACCTATCGGTTGTTCTTTACAAACACCCTCATGTGGGTAGGGATGGAAGAGCGGGTCTTGAAAGTTTTTTGACGACGGGCGGGCAATAGGTTGATCAGTGACATCACCAGTGATGCCGCATAAGGCAAGGATTGAATAATCAGCACATAAGCCCACAGCACCGCACCGGGTGTTTCTTTTCCTTGAACCACCATAACGCCGAAAGCGGCAGCCCAAAGTGTAAGAGCAATACCGGTTTCCTCAAAAGATGAGGCCAGTGCTTTGATGAAAGCCGGGCAGTTTTCGCATTTGGGGGTTCTGAAGAAAGGCTTTCCTGAGGTAAGAAAGCCGGACAAAACCGCTTTGGCGATGGTATGGGACAGAGCAAGCCCTGAAAAGGCTGCTGCCAGAGTTTGAAGTCGGGTACTCCTGATTCGTGTTCGGTAAAGGTGGATCATTTTAGCCACTTTAAAGAAGAAAAGTGCCACCGGCGGGATCATGAAAATGGCCAATGGAGGATCCACATGGCCGGGATTGAGAATCATCAACAGCGACCAGACAATTGCCCCGATGGTATAAAAAATGTTGATCCCGTCGGATACCCAGGGAAGCCAACCTGCGAGATAATGATATCTTTGCCCGAGAGTCAGGCGTGAGGGTTCTTTTCCCACCAACTTTTTTCCATGGCGTTTGAGAATCTGAATAGCCCCATATGCCCACCGGTAACGCTGCTTTTTGTAGTCTGTAAACGTATCAGGAATCAATCCCTTGCCGTAACTGTCTTTAACATAAACCGCTTCATATCCGTGTTCGAAAATACGCAACCCCAGCTCGGCGTCTTCGGTTATGGACCATTCTGCCCATCCCCCGACCTCTTTGAGCACCGAAGCTCTGATCATGGTCATGGTTCCGTGTTCGATGATGGCGTTACGGTCATTGCGGGTAACCATCCCAATATGAAAAAATCCTTTGTATTCAGCATGACACATGGCTTTGAAAGTTTTTTCGTTGCCATCCCGATAGTCTTGAGGTGCCTGCACAAATCCGACTTCAGGTTTTGTGAAATAGGGAACAAGGTCTTTTAACCATGAAGATTTTACCTGGTAGTCACTGTCGATAACAGCAATGATTTCGGCATCTTCACACGTATGTCCGGCTGCAAAATTAAGAGCCCCTGCTTTGAATCCTTTAAGAGGGTCCACATGAAAAAAACGAAACCGATCACCCAGTTTCAGACAATGGTCTGAAACCGGTTGCCAAATGGCAGGATCTTTGGTGTTGTTGTCGATAACCAGAACCTCGAAGTTCGGATAATTAAGCTGGGCAAGGCTGTTTAATGTTTCTTTAACCATTTCCGGAGGTTCGTTGTATGCTGGAACATGGATCGACACTTTGGGGTATCTGACCGGGTGTTGCACCGGAGGGCTATTGAGCGGGGTAAACAGTCTGCGCCGCCGCTTGACCCACGATGTTTCAGCCCACTCATGCGCTTCTGCCAGGAGAACCAGGCTGATTCCGAGGAAACCCATGGCAAGGACGATTCCGATAAGGATAATCCCTGGGGTCAGATACTGGTTTGTGTAATCATAACCTGCCCATACCATGCTGACGCTGCATCCGTAGGCGATGATGGCCAGGAACCCTTTTCCCCTGCCCAGGAGAGTGTGGCTGTCAAAAAGAAGGATAAAGAAAACCAACATAGCCACAATAATGGACCCGCCGGCAAGCCATCTCCACTGGGGTACTTTGACAATGGGTTCGGTAAAAGTGAATTTCGGGTTCCTGTAGGCATCAAAAACGCCCCAATATGCCCCCACTGATCCTTCAGTTTCTTTTTTCCAGGTCTGATCAAAAGCTTCCATCAAATAATACTCGTAATTTTCAGCCCTTGCGCGGTCAAGAAACCGACGAAGAAAAATAGCTTCGTTGGCTTCGGATGCTATGGCGCTCTTACGGGTTCGGCCATTGCTTGGCCAACCGACTTCCGCCATCAGTATAGGCATTTTCGGAAATTCAGTCTCAAGAATGTTATAGGTTATCTCGACATGATCAACCGCCTCATCCAAACTGATACCTTCCCAGTAAGGAAGAAAGTGAGCGGCGATAAAATCCACATGCTCGGTGAGTTCAGGGTGCTCGATCCATATATGCCAGGGTTCGCCTGTGCTGATGGGGATATTGTTCAATTCGGATCGAACACGTTTTAAATAAACCGCCAGTTCTTCTACGGTCAACTCTTTCCGAAGAATGGTTTCGTTCGCCACTATGACCCGTTTGACGACATCTTTGTGGGCATTGGCAACAGCAATCAGTTTTGTCAGCTCAATATCATTTTGCACTGGGTCTGCGGTGAGCCAGGCCCCAAGCGTGATCTTCATGTTGTATTTTTGGGCCAATGCCGGAATTTCGCTTAAAGTGCCGCTGACGCCGTAGGTTCTTAAGGAATGAACCTGACCTGCCAATAGCTTGATATCCTGATCAATTTCCTCCACAGAAGGATAAACGTTATTGGCTGGATCATTTCCAATACGCAGTGGTGAAAAAGACATACCGGAAACCGAAGAAGGCCATGCCGGCTCACTAAAAGGCCGATTCAGATATGCCCAAGTCATAAAGGTCATGATACCGAAAATCAAACCTAAACTTAAATTGATCATTGTCATATTTTTTATGTACTTCACGTTATCTCCTTATTATGGAATCTTAAAGCCATCTGCTTTTGCAACTTATTGGATTAAGGCGTTATGTTTCGAGTGAGTACGATTCGGTCACACCGAAAAATGAAAGGGTTTTATTGGAACGATTTTTCATACTTTTGGTGTCAGAAAGTGTTGCATGTTCTAGGATTAAATTTGAATCAAACACAAACATTAAGCTAACAGCCTCCAAACAATCTGAAGACCCGTTGCAAACAGCAGGCCAATGGCATAATATGCTGATACAATTGATAATTTTTCGGATCGGAATCAATAATGC
The DNA here is from genome assembly GCA_964478625.1 of uncultured Desulfobacteraceae bacterium. Classification (GTDB taxonomy): domain Bacteria; phylum Desulfobacterota; class Desulfobacteria; order Desulfobacterales; family SKZT01; genus SKZT01. The sequence continues at coordinate 26,588 of CAYZJH010000014.1, read as the reverse complement.
CAGTGGCAATGGTTACGAAATTTGCACACACGTGTACGAAATTTTCTCACTCTGCTGAAATGAGGATTCTCATTTCTGATTGAAAAAGGGTTTTAAAAAAACCTGGTGTCTTTTAAGGCGAGACATTTGGTATTTACTGTCCAAAACTGGCGTTATTATTGCATTGGATTAATATTGTTTGGATTTTGTTTGGATTTTATTTGTTTTTTTTGGAATTGATTCTGCTGAGTATGATGATGTTAATATAGTTCAAAAATATGAAATCACGTTTTTCCTTTTTTTTACCCGGCTTGTTTCTACTTGCCCTTGCCCCGGCCGGGGCCGTAATTTTCCAGGAAATTATCATCCGACGAAGTTTTCATGATGTGTTGGACTGGATTTTACTCTACCCGAAACCATTTGCCGTCAATGTGTGGCTTGCGGCAATATTGTTTTCGGCTTTTGCCGCGATGACCGGAAAAATCCTCCGGGGCATCATTTGTGGCGCAGGTTTTCTAATGATCCTGACTGCGGTAAATGTCATTAAATTAATGGTTCTTCATATCCCTTTCTACGGTTGGGACTTGATGTATGTCTGGCATTTGGGAGCCCTGGCCATGGCGCTGCTATCTGGAAAGATTCTGATTCCGGCAGGGGTTTTGCTTTTGGTAACCGCATTGTTTTTAGTGTATCGTTTCAGGCACCTTGTCGGCAATTTCAGAGTTAAATCCCGTTTATCCTTTATTGTTTTAACGGCCATTTTAGCAGGATTTTTTTTCTGGAATACATCCAACCCTCTAAAATTTTTCAAAATTCGCAATATCAACTGGGATCAGACCGAAAATTATGCCACCAACGGATTTTTACTGGCCTTTTCAATGAATATTGCACCGGCTCTCATCAAAATGCCGGAAGGGTATAACCGGGACTTGGTGGCCGGCCTGATGGGAGATTATATCAGTCTGGAAAATCAAACTGCCGAAAAATATGAACCGGTCAGCCTCGTTATTCTGATGAGCGAGGGGTTTTCGTTGCTTTCTGATGCCCAATTCGAAGCTTCGGATGACCCGCTGAAAAATATCAAAAAACTGTCTTCCCGGTTTCCAAGCTTTACGCTGGTCTCCCCCACTTTTGCAGGCAACACCAGTCTGGTGGAATTTGAGGTTCTGACAGGTCTTTCCAATGCTTTTTTGCCTTCAGGGGCAATACCTTTTGATCATTACCTGCGCCGTCCTACTTCATCACTGGCATCCGTACTAAAAAATCAGGGATATCAGACCGTTGCCGTACATCCTTTTCATGCCTGGTTCTGGAGTCGTGATCGTGTGTATCCCAACCTGGGTTTTGATGAGTTTATTTCAATAGAACAGTTTGAAGATGCTGAAATCAGAGGAAAATTTATTTCTGATAAGGCTTTGGTTGATAAGATGATCGATGTCATTGAATCAACCGACGGTCCTTATATGGTTTATGCCGTTTCCATGCAGAATCATATGCCTTATATTCCCAACGCCTATGGTTCAGACACCATCTCCGTAAAAGCTGATTACCCGGAATGGTCTCGAAAGGAGCTGGAAACATATTTGACCGGGCTTCGGGATGCGGATAGGGAGCTGGCAAGGTTGATTCAATATCTAAGCACTCGCAGGGAGCCGGTGGTCCTTTTCTTTTTCGGTGATCATCAACCCAACATCGGGCCTACCTTTTATCATTTATCAGGAACACTCAAGCAGGGAATGCAATTGCAAAAACAGCTCAGCGAAGTCCCCGGAATTCTCTGGTCAAACAAAGAAGAGTTGCTCAATTCAGTTAAGATTCCTCCCATAATAAGCCCGTCTTATATTCCAGGAATTCTTCTTCGGTATTTAAACATTGATTGTCCCCCGCACATGGCATTTACCGGACAGGGTATAAATGATTTTCCGGTGATTCACCGCAAATTTATCAAAAACGGCACCGGAGAATTGATTCCCTTTACCGCTATTCGTCAGGAACCTTTTATTCGCGGGCTTGAAGTTCTGACCTACGATGTGCTTTTTGGAAAACAATTCAGCACCGAACTTTAAACCTGCAATCTTTCACCATGATGATTGTTGGATGCTGACAATAATTTCCATATCAAGTATAGTGACTTTGGTTGCAAATATTGGGCTATAAAGGCTTAATCAGTTAAATTTTTTAAGGATACAGGTTTGAAGAATTTGGTTTTGATGGATGGGGTTTTGGGGATTCATGACCAGCGCAGGGATTCGGGTTACTCTTACGGATCCAAAGGACTCAGGCTGAGAGAACTTGCGGGGCTTGGATACGAGGTTCCCGATGGATTTTTGATATCCGTGGAGTGCATTTCATGGCTGGTCAAAACCTGTGGAATGGGCCCATTTGTTTCCAGTATTTTGGATTCAGAAACTGCCGGTGATTCAAATCTGGAAAAAAAAGTGGCAAGGAGCTTTCAGGGCATAAAGGTGGAAGCCCCGATTTCACGATGGTTTATGGAGCGGATTCAAAGGATTCGAGGATTTGATCCTGATATGCTCCTGGCAGTAAGGTCTGCGGCACTGGGGGAAGATGATGGTGACGCCTCATATGCAGGACAGTATTCCACTGTATTGGGAGTTTCTCCCCAAAACCTCTTTAATGCTCTGTTTGAATGTTATGCATCCTGGTGGTCGGACAGGGTTATGGCTTATCGGAGAAAAAAAGGAATAGTCCCTGGCGAACCCCGATTGTCCGTAATTGTCCTGAGGCAATTAAACCCTGAATTTGCGGGAGTATTGTTCACCCGCCATCCGATTTCCGGAAAAGCAGATACCATGGTGGTTGAAGCCGTGGAAGGTCTCGGTGACAAACTGGTATCAGGGGAGGTGACTCCGGCCGGATGGGAAATTTCGGAAAATTTAGGCAAAATTTCTTTTTTAAGTTCCCGGAAACATACCTTGGCATCGGATCTGGATGAAATACATCTCAAGCAACTTTTTAATATTGGAACAAAGCTTGAAAAGCATTTCGGGCAGGGCATAGACATGGAATGGGCCATCGAAAAAGGCAAGGTATATATCCTTCAGGCTAGGCCCATCACCACGGGAAAAACCTTTTCCATCCCCCAATTTTCGCATTCCGGAAATCCGTCTGAGGGTCGGGCGGAAACCATTTATTCCAGGGCTATTATAGAGGATCTTTGGTCCGACCGCATGACTGATATCACCGGGTCGATTGTTTTTGATGAATTTGCAGACCTTTTTACATTCAAGCCTTTTCTGAAAAAATTAAAGCTGAATCATATTGCGGAGATGGAAATCGTTAAGGTGATTCATGGCTATGGATATCTCAACAGCAAGACGGTGGCCGAATTATTGGAGTTGATTCCCCCCTCCCTGCGTTTCAGGGAAATTGCCCGTATGTTTCCTGTATCCATCCAAAAACAGGTCTTGGGGATTCCGTTCAATTGGAAAAAAGCATTAGGGTTAATTCCCAGAATACCGCTTCTGATAACGGACCCTTCCATGGTACCATTTTTAACCCGTCCATTTCTCAAAAGACATCTTGCAGTAGTTGAGAGGGAGCTGAACACGGTCAGTGTGTTGTCTTATTCGAAGATGACCTCTAAAGAACTGGGAACCGAACTGGAAAGGGTATTAAAACTCCAGGGCAAACTTCAGGAAAAAAATCAGTGGGGATATGGAAATGCCACCCTGTTTACATGGCTGCTTCGGCATCTGGCCACAACTGTTTTCAAAAAAAGCGAACAATGGGTTCTTGAGCAAATCCGGCACATTCCTTCCAATGTAACGGTCAGATCCCAACAGGAGTTAAAAATCCTCTGCAGAATGTGCGATGAAACGCTGCTGGAAAAGGCTTTTAAAGGGAGAAGCGGAAAGGAGATTTGGGAAATTCTTTCCACTGAATTTCCTGAGCATCCGGTGACGAGGGCTATTGGATCTTTTGTAAAAACCTACCGGTTTCGTTCTGCCAATCGAGATTTTATACATCCCAGATGGGATGAAGCCCCGGAGATCGTTTTGGCCATGATGTCTGCAATGATAGGCTCCATGGGAAAAATACCGGAAAAAGATTATGGTTTGAACCTGGGCTCTGAAGCGGTTTCATTCCGAAACCATTCAATGGATCTGTCTTCCATTCTTCTCGCCCCATTGGTCTGTGCAGCCCGAAGTTTTCTTGCGCTCAGAGAGGATCTCAGATTCTGCCTCGATAAAATTTTTTACCGGATTCGAAAAATCCTGATTGCCGTTTCTAAAACCCCTGAATTTGCGATTATAGGGGATATTCCTGATGGGGTATTTTTTTTGAAATTAAACGAACTCAGGGCGATTTTTTCAGGTGAGAGAACTCTTGAGAGTCTGGTTTCCACAGTCAAAACAAGGAGAAACACTTTTTATCGTGAACAGGACTGTCCCCCTGCCTATTTCCTAAAAATTGACAAGTCTTCGGAGGATAGTATCAGTTTAACAGATCCGGCTTCAGCCGTTCTTTCCGGGGTACCCGCTTCATCAGGAGTGGCGGAAGGGGTGGCACGGGTGATTCGCCATTCCGGTGAGTTTCATCTGTTGAAACCCGGAGAAATTCTGGTGGCCTTTAACACCGATCCGGGATGGACCCCATTGTTTATGTCGGCCGCCGGAGTCATAGTGGAAATGGGTGGAATTTTGAACCATTGCGCCATCGTGGCCAGAGAGTATGGAATTCCTGCAGTGGTCGGAATTGAAGGTGCCAGCCGGAAAATTGAAACCGGGAGGAAAGTCAGGCTTGATGGAAATTCAGGGGTGGTTGAGCTGATATGATCTGGGTATAATGGGGTGTAGGTATTTTTTTTCTGACAGCGGACAGTCCTGACCGGTGCCGGGGCAATTGTTTATGGGCAAAAATATACGTAAAAAAGGGGAAAAGCCGTTTATTCAATGTCTTTTCCCCTTTTGTATTTTTGAGATAAAACCTGGTGTTAACGTTTGGAGAACTGGTACCGGGCTCGTGCTCCGCGCTGACCGTATTTTTTTCTTTCCTTGGTTCTGGGGTCTCGTCGGACAAATCCTGCTCTTTTAAGCTGGGTTCTAAATTCCGGATTGGCCAACATTAATGCTCTGGTGATTCCATGCCGAATGGCTCCGGCCTGTCCGGAATATCCCCCCCCTTTTACGGTCACTTTGACATCGAATTCTCCCAAGGTGTTTGTGAGCGCCAGGGGTTGAAGCATGGTCTTATAGGTGGTTTGAATTCGAAAATACTTATCTGCGGGCTTATTGTTGATAATGAGATTGCCGTTTCCGGGTTTAAGCCATGTTCTGGCAACCGAGCTTTTGCGTCTCCCTGTTGCGTAATAAATGTTTTGTTTCTCCATGTGTTCCCCGTTTAATTAATAGAATTTCCTGACGTTAGTTGCGGTTTTTTGTTTAACAGGGGCATCCCTCAGTTTTGATTGGTCGGGTTCAGACGAAGTTCTTGAGGCTGTTGCGCTTCGTGAGGATGGTTGTCGCCCGTGTAAACTTTCAGTTTCTTTAAAATTTTGGTACCAAGGCGATTTTTGGGAAGCATCCCTTTGACGGCGAAACGAACCAAGTCTTCAGCTCTTTTTTCCAGCAACTTTTTCGCAGTAATGCTTTTTAAACCACCGGTGTAACCGCTGTGCCGATGATACATTTTTTGGTCCCATTTTCGACCGGTTAGCACGATTTTATCGGCATTGACGACAATCACGCTGTCACCACAATCCACATGAGGGGTAAACAAGGGGTTGTGCTTACCGCGAAGCCGCGATGCAACCTGGCTGGCCAACCGTCCCAGCACCATTCCGGCGGCATCCACCACGTACCATTTTTTTGTGATATCAGCCTGTTTTGCACTGTAGGTATATTTTTTCACGTTCAAATCTCCTGTTCGTATTCAGTATAATTTAATAAAGTTATAAGAAAAAAAAAATCATGTCAAGAAAAATTTATCTGAAATTTTAAAACGTCAAAGCAGAGCTATATATCAAAGTTTTATCAAAATTGACACAAAAAAACTTTTTTACTATATCGGGTTTTAATATTCGAAAAGATGATGGATGATCTTCAGTAAATCGATGGATGCTAAAGGAATGGATTTTTATGGATTCCCTGGAAATTGAGGTAAAATTTTTTTTGCAGAATTCAGATGCTGTCAGGGAAAATATTATCAAACTCGGTGCCCGCAGTCTGGGTCGGTTTTTTGAACTCAACCTCCGTTTCGAGGATGGGGATAAAAGCCTGATCAAAAAGAATGCGCTTTTAAGACTTCGAAAGGATAACCGTGTGACCCTGACTTATAAATCAGAACCTGAATGTGATGATTCCAACTTTAAAATATTCAGGGAACTGGAAGTCGAAGTCGATAATTTTGAGGTGATGACATCCATTTTAACGGCTTTGGGGTTTTGTGTGGAACAGGTCTATGAAAAATGGAGAGAAACCCTGGTGTTGGACAAGATCCATTTTAGCCTGGATACCATGCCTTTCGGAACCTTTCTTGAGATTGAAGGGGACAGGGATACTATTCCTGAGATGGCCGGAAAGCTTGACCTGGATTGGGAGGATAGAATTTTATTCAATTATCTTAAAATCTTTGATGTTCTTAAAAGTCAGGAAAACCTTAATTTCTCGGATGTGACTTTTGAAAACTTTAAAGGTCTGTCCTTTGATTTTTCAAAATATCTGTCTTTTTTTACCCGAAAAGTTAACCAAAAAGGCGTTTCGATATGAATGTAAGCGAAAAAAAGGCAGATAAGACAACCGTATCTGTTTTTACGTTAAACCTTCGTTTTGGTTTGGCCGATGATGGCCCCAACAATTGGGAGTATCGAAAAGAGGGAATTCCAATCCTTTTAAATGAATACTTGTCCGATTTTATGGCATTTCAGGAAGTCAATGATTTCCAGGGCGATTTTATTAGAGGCATTCTCAAAGGATATCAGGATATTGGAAAACGAAAACCATCCCCCCGTTTTTGGCAGAATAACCTTGTTTTTTATAAGAAAACCTGGCAATGCCTCAAGTGGGAGCATTTCTACCTGAGTGCAACACCTGACATTCCTAGCCGTTCTCCCAAAAGCAAGTGGCCACGCCAGTGTACCATAGGACATTTCAGACGTAATACTAGGCATGTTTTGGTGATCAATACTCATTTTGATTTTGATGAACAAATTCAGATAGAAAGCGCGGGTTTCATAATGGAAAGGCTTTTAAGATTTCCATCCGACATTCCGGTGATACTGATGGGGGATTTCAACTGCAATCCATCTCAATCGTGCCATAAAGTGTTTACCGGTGAATATTATGAAGCTGAAAAAACCGTTCAGGATATGGAATTTTTCAAACCGGTTTTTCCTGAGCCCTATTCCGGAACCCATCACGGATTTTCAGGTCAAGCCGGGAAGGATCAAATCGACTGGATCATGTACCGGGGCAACCTTAAACCCGTTAGGTGGGGAATAATTCGGGACAAGTTCGCCGGTTATTATCCCTCGGATCATTTCCCTTTATATGCTGTTTTCGAATTTGAATAATGAAAACTGCGGCAATTCTTCTATCCAGACAACCTTTGAGACCTCACCGGCTTACCCCATGGATCAGGCAAACAATGCGGGCCGTCGATTGGATCAAAGAAAACCGTCTTTGCCTTTTCACCTCGTTCGGTATGCAAACCTGGGAATTTCTGATTTACCTGGCTCAGAAGTGCCAAATCGAACAAATGGTATTGATACCTTCGGCCAATGAAAATGAATTCAAAACACTCCGGAAATTTATTTCAGACCAATTCAACCTTGATCGGTCACTGGCTCGGTTCCTGCCCGTTTTTCCGGAACCCGGCGCTTGCATAAACCAAAATCCTCTCTATCACCGGGATTATCTGGCAGTTTTTGAGTCGGATATCCTGATTCCGGTCTCCATCAGGGCCAAAGGGCATATGGAAAATTTGATCCTGAAAAGAACAGGGAAAAAAAATGGCAGGATCATGACCTGCTTTCAGATCAACTATCAAAAGAGAGAGCACCCCATTGCTTACAATATCCTGCAGGAACATTTACCCATGGAAACCAAAAATATCGGAGACCAGTATATCATCCACTGGACCCGTGCAACTAACGGCCCATGGCCCACCGAAAAAAAACATGCCTATTTTTCTGATATCTCAATGGCCGAATGTTATCCCCGCAATGCATTCCATACCCTTCAAAACATAATACAAACCGGTAAAATAATTGCATCATCCACTCATATGCCAAGAAAAACCCCGACCGTATCATTTTCGGGATTGGCCCCGGAAAGGATTATCCCTCTCATGAAATGGAGATCACGCTATCGCAGAATGTCATTTGAACCCTATGGGATTGGCATTGAAAAAGCAACGGCAGGGCAACTGGCAATTGTTCCGGTGCACTATTACCGCAAAGGTGAATATCCTGAAAATGAAGAACCCTGGAAGCTTCAATCCAGGGGGATGAAAACGGATTGGAAGCAAGAGGCTGAATATCGATATCCCGGAGATCTCCATTTGTCGGATATTGACCGTGACAGACTCGCTTGTTTTTGCCATACCCGGGATGAGGCGCAGGCAATAGAAAAAAGGTTCGGTATTAGAACCTATGCTTTTGTCCGATAAGCTTATGGAATTATAATTGGCCGGTCTTCAAAAGAGCTTTGACAATGTCCAGCATGGGCGGCTTTAAAGCGCGCCATTTTGGGGCAATGGCTCTGTCCTCGTGCCATTGAAACTCAACGAGTTCATATTTTTCCGGTATATGGTATTGGTTTTGATCGCCGTAATCGATAGGAGGATAATATTCGACAAACAGCATCCTTGAAGGATCTATGCTGAATTTTTGGGTCAGCCGGGTGGCAATGTGGCTCGAACAGCTTTTAATCGACATTTTGCTGTCGGGTACGTCCGATATGACGACAACAATGGGTTTTAGAAAATCGACCGAATCTGGTTTTCCTTTTTTTAAATCAAATATTTTTACCCGGCACTTGCCGCTGGCAAGCTTTAAAAGACCTCCCCAGCCATCCCACACGAAAATATCATCATAAATTTTCATTCAAACCCTCATGTCCAAATTGAAATTTTCAAAAAAAAAGCGTTTTGAATGCCGTCATTCTGTTGCCGTTGGATGCTTCTGAAAACCATGCATAAAGATCATTTCGAAGATAGTCGTTAAAGTCCAACCATAATATGAATTAATATTTTGTCAATGCGCTGTAGATGCGAAGCAGTTTGTCCGGCAATTCCCTGACATCCGAAATAACGCTGTGATGCATATTGCCGTATAGGTCATCCAACCTCGGATCACCGGCAATATTAACGGTGATGGCTCTGAATGAGATATTTCGGGCACATGCTTCGGACACGGCCTTTCGTGTGTCTTCGATGGCATAACCTTGCTTGTAATCCAGATCATTGGGAAATCCATCGCTTAACAAAATCAGAAGACGCACCATGGCTTCAGCCTTTTCCAGTTCATTGACGGCATGGCGTATCGCTGCACCCATCCTTGTACTTCGCTGGGGGGACATGGCATTGATCCGCGATTTTACCTTTTTATCCAGGGATTCTGTGAAGTCCTTGATCCGGTAATAATCAACGCCTAAACGACCGGTTCCTGAAAAACCCGCGATGGCTGCTTTATCTTCAAGAACTTGCAGAGCTTCACAAAAAAGGATAATGGCTTCTTTTTCAACATCCAGAACGGTTTGGGTAGATTCAAAAACTTTATTGGACGTCGATTTTGAAATATCTACCAGAAGCAGTGCGGCGACATCGCGTTGCTGTTTGAGCCTTTTGATGTAAAGACGATCAGAGGGGAGCCAGCCAGCCTTTTTGTCGATAGCGAAATCGAGCATAGCCCGGTAATCAAAGTCATCACCTTCCACCCAGGGTTTCAACATTTTAAGCTGTTCAGGTTTTAATAGCTCAAAAGCATATCGGATCCGGCTGATCAGTCCCTGGTGCTTTGTCAGGGTTTGATGATAAAAATCCCCTTTTTTTTCGGCAAGATGCCTATCGAGAATCCGAACATGATGATGGACATAGTCTTTCATATGGCAGTTCCATTCCCGCTGCCAGAAAACAGTCCCGGCATCATCATTGTGGGGAAAATCAGTCAAGGAAGGTTGTTCGATAAATTCAGTTAAATCCAGGCTGAAAAAATCAATTTTATCCGATTCACCATCAGGATTACGATGACCGGGTGGGCAGGACATGGAAATCAAGTCTTTCAAATCCTCCTGAGTCAGACGTCCTCCCTTTTTCATCAGGCGTTTCCGGATAGTGGATTTGAAAATATTTATCCCTGCGGATTGAAGCTTTAGTTTGATCGAAGCGGCTTTTTTTTCAAAATTCCTGAAAGTTGAAAAATACAGATGGGGCATGATCATCCTGCCGAAAGGGGAGGATAACCTCATATCAGTTTCTTTAAAAAACCTCTCCAATACGGGATAAAATTCAAGCACCAGCAATGCGCTGTTTTCTACATATGGGTTTAAGGATATGGTCTTTTTAAAAACAGCGGCAATGTTTTCGATAAGTTCGGATTCATTGTCATCCGGAGTATGATGAAAGGAGATGTCCAAAACGATTCTACCATAAAGATAAAACATAAAACCATCGCAATTTTTCTCATGCATGATTCGGGAAAATTCTTCTTTCAAAAATGGCATGAAACGTTTCAGCATTCCCGGATATTTTTGACCTGTCAAAAACTGAATCCTTCCGTGCTCGAATACCGTAAACAGTTCATGGGAAAGAGTTTTTGTCGGGAAATGGTTCAAAAAATGTTCAAGGTCGGCAATTTCCCGGTCTGCTGTATTTATGGGGAAGTCACAGGTGCCTTCAATTTTTTCAAGATCAAAATCAAAGGTCCCGAATTCATAAAGACCTGTTTCTATCTTTGTCAGAAATTTGTACAGAAGGATATTTTTATCGAGACAATCATATGCCCCGATTTTTTCGGGAAGGTAAATGAATCGTCCGTCGGAAATTACCGAAATCGAGTCCGTGTCTGTTCCCAGAAAGGTTTTTGGGAGTTCGGAAAAAGGTTTGACTGACAGGGACATGCCCGTTCGGGCCTGGAGATATTGATCCAACTGATGGCGGACTTGCGAAAAAGAGGCGGTAACCTGCAAATGCTTAAAGGTTTCCAGCCCTTGACCGGAGTCGAGAGCCATAAATTTTGATGCCGGAATTCTTCCGTGGCGAAGTTTTTCGAGAGCCATTTCCACAAAATGGTTCAGGGACTCTTTGGAAAGCAGATGAAGCCCTTTTTGAAAGCCTTCAAGAAAAGGCTCGGTCAGATGAATATCGGCGGCTATGACCCTGGTGAGCAGAGACAGAATCCACTCTCTTGTATCGACCGGAAAGGACCGTACGGCATTCGGAAGGATATGGGACAAATGAAGCGACTGGTTATAAGTAATATCCTGTTTGAAAGTCTCCGAGAGAAGATCCATAAATGAGGATGCTGCTTTTTGCTGATTTGAATTGAGCAACTCCGATATAATTTCCAGGGCATTTTTCAACGTATACGTTCCCTTGGACTCCATAATGGCGACGGTCGATAAAAATTTTTTCAATAGCGGTCCGGTTCCAAAGATTATCAATGGTGGAAGATGTTTTGCCATCAGCGAACCAAGTGTCGGGCCTTTTTGAGAAGTTTTTCGGATCAGGTCACGAAAGATTTCAATTTTGGTGACTTTTCCCTTTCCCAATATTTCTGCAAACCCTAAAGCAATTGCGTATCCAAAGGATATTTCCTGATTCATACCCCGAAAGGATTCCTCCACCAGCATTTCAAGATACTTTTTTGAAATACTTGCATTTTGCGATTTCAATAAAGTCTGAACCTTTTTAGCCAGTTCCGGGTCAACGATAAAAAGAGATGTTAAGGGTTCATCCATAATGTTATCATCACCTAAAATAAGCGATTTAATTTCGAGAAAGAGTTTAATGTCATACCGGCGAAGGCCGGTATCCAGATTGTTGGTTGCACCTCCTGGATTCCAGCCTCCGCTGGAATGACGGATAGCTGCTGGCAAAATCGTTTCATTTAGGCATCATTTGGTCAAGTAATAGTTTTTACCTGCAAAATTTCAGGGATTTCAAATCAACACCATTTTCAAATTTCTTATCAGGAACATCATTGATATCAAATAAAAGCATTACAATGACGGCGATTTTGTTGGCCAAAATTTAAAGTAACCCGGATGGTATGCAAAAACAACCCAATCCATCAAAAGATTTTAAGTTATGAGCAATTTTACGATAATCAAAAATTTCCTTGACCCTTCGGTGAAATTTATGGAAAGTCGGAATATGAAATATATCTCATTCAGGGGATAAAAAGATTCCGTCAAGAAAATATTCGAAATCATATCACTAGGAGGAATTTGTTTTGAAGATCGCCATTATCGGTGCCGGAGCCATGGGGTCACTTTTTGGATCCATGCTTTCCAATGTGTCCGAGGTATTGCTGATCGATATCAACCGGGATCATGTGGAAACAATTCGGAAAAAAGGATTGATTGTTGAAAACATTGATGGTTCTTCAAGCACTTTCAAATTAGAGATCACCGACTGTCCTGAAGACATATCCGATCAATTTGAATTGGTGATTGTTTTTACTAAATCCTACAATACTCTGGATGCCTCATACATTGCCGTAGATATTATTGATCCGGCCGGTTTGGTGTTGACTCTTCAAAACGGTATCGGAAATCTAGAAACAATGCAGAAGGTGTTAGGAAGTGAAAATGCCGTTGCCGGGGTTACATCCCATGGGGGAACCTATTTGGGGCCGGGACATGTTCGGCATGCTGGAACTGGTCCGACACATATTGCGAATATGCCCTCAAAAAAGATGGTGATTGAAAAAATAGCCCGCACATTCAATGATGCCGGAATAGAAACGTTTGTATCGGATAACGTGAAAAGTCTGATTTGGGGAAAATTAATTGTCAATGTGGGAATTAACGCACTGACAGCCATCTGCCGTGTTCCCAACGGTGTCATTGGAGAAAATACGGAATGTGTCGAAATCATGAAAGAGGCCGTTGCCGAGGCCGCGGCTGTGGCTGATGCACTGGGTGTGACGCTTCCATATGATGATCCCGTGACACAGGTGAAAAAAGTTTGCAAAGCCACGGCGACCAATCGAGCGAGCATGCTTCAGGATATCTTGAGAGGAACCCGTACCGAAATCGGAGCGATCAATGGGGCAATTGTGGACAAAGCCAATAATTTGGGAATACAGACTCCTGTGAATCGCTTTTTATGCAGGATTATTCGGGCCATCGAGGCTACGTCGAAGTATAGAGTTTAAAAAAACCTTAAAGCAATTAGGAGATTGTTATGGCCAAAATCACGGTTCCTGATATCAAAGCCAGGAAAAACAGTGGAAAACCCATTACCATGTTGACAGCCTATGATTATCCTTTAGCCTTGCTCATTGATCAGGGGGGGATCGATATCATCCTGGTGGGAGACTCTTTGGGCATGGTGGTGTTAGGATATTCTGATACGGTCTCCGTGACCATGGATGAGATGATCCATCACACCAAATCGGTTTCAAGAGTGGTGAAACATGCCATGGTGATCACCGACATGCCTTTTGGTTCATATAATGTGTCCCTCAAAAATGCCGTGTCCAATGCCAACCGCATTCTAAAAGAGGGCCGTGCTGATTGTGTCAAGTTGGAAGGTGGAAAGAGCATGGCTCCGGTGGTTGAGGCCGTGGTCAATGCAGGGATTCCGGTACAGGGTCATATCGGCCTGACGCCCCAGACCGCTTCGGCTTTGGGAGGATTTAAGGTTCAGGGAAAAAGTGCGGAGGCAGCCCGTATTTTGCTTGAAGATGCCAAAGCTTTAGAGGCGGCAGGGTGTTTTTCGATTGTTCTTGAAGCCATTCCTTCACCCATTGCACAAATGATCACGGAAACCATATCCATCCCAACAATCGGTATTGGTGCCGGGGTTCAATGTGACGGGCAGGTTTTGGTTATCCATGATCTTGTAGGCCTTTTTGATCGTTTTACACCAAAATTCGTCAAACAGTACGCCAAAATCAGCGACACGATCGCCAAGGCCATCGAAACTTATAAAACCGAGGTTACAGAAAGAAAGTTTCCTGATGAAACGCACAGTTTTTCCATGAGTCCTGATGAATTGGAAAAAATGAAGGCAGAACTTAAAAAACCTTAAATATTCTTGACATGGAAATATTCAGGTCTATAATCATTTTTTTATCAAGACATTGCAAAAAAACAAATTATCCGATGGATGCTTTTGAAAGGAACTCATAATGCCATTTTACGAATATGAATGCCCTAACGGACACATTGTGGAAAAACTGGAAAGAACCGATTCCCATGAAATTGAATGTCCTGAATGCCATGAAAAGGCCCGAAAAATTATCTCTCTGTGCACATTCAAATTAAAGGGTGGGGGATGGTACGCCGACGGGTACGCTTCCAAAAAATGCTGACAAAAACCCACCATGCTCTGCCCTTAGGAGGAACACATGATTGCTGAAACCATTATGGAAAGCGATGATTTTAAAAGATGTGAGCAATTTCACGGCCATGTATGCCCCGGGCTTGCCATTGGTTATCAGGTGTCGAAGTTTGCTTTAGAATGGCTGAAAGAAAATCGATCGGTTGATGAGGAAATAGTTGCGATTGTCGAAAATGATGCCTGCTGTGTGGATGCAATCCAGGTGCTGACCGGTTGTACATTCGGAAAAGGCAATTTTATTTTTAAAGATCACGGAAAAATGGTGTTTACATTTTTTTCCCGAAACACCGGCAAAGGTGTCCGAATTTCAATGAAACCAGGGGCCTTGGGTCATGATGAAAAGCATCGTCGGCTCATTGAAAAACTCAGGGAAAATAAAGCAACGGATCAGGAGCGGGAGGAATTTGAACGACTTCATCAACAACGAACCCAGGATATCCTGAACAAATCCTTTGAAAATCTTTTCCAAATGGAATCCACTAGAATTGATCTTCCACCAAAAGCCAGGATGGAACCTTCAGAGCTTTGTGCATTATGTGGTGAGCCTACCATGCCGTCCAAAATGGAGCATGTGAATCATCAAATGGTTTGCAGGGATTGCCTGGCTAAGAATATGGCTCAATAGTCGATAATCACCCGGTGGAACCCTTCTGCCAGGTCAAAATTCTCTTTTCCCGCCATTTGACGACAGCGGTCCGTGATCCAGGATTCCATCTTTTTTAATTTAAGGCCGTTAAACTGACTTTTGTGGCAACGCAAGGCTTCAAGCTTAATAGAGAATGTCTGGGTGATATCGACACGATAATTGATCTCTTCCGCACCCCAGAACAGTATTTCCGTAACATGGTGAGGTTCCAGCCCTTGTTCCAAAAGATCCGGATAAGCCAGATAGTCTCTGGCAAAAGGATAGACCGCATCCAGGACCACCTGCCCGATAATCCGGTGATCCCGGTGCCAGACATATCTTCGATAAGGATCGGAAGTAATAACGATTTCAGGGCGATATTTGCGAATCAACCCGACGATCTCCTTTCGAAATTCCGGTGTATCTTCTAATTCCTGGTCCCCGTGATTCAAAAATACGACTTCCGCAATCCCCAGTAAGCGGGCAGCAGCGTATTGCTCTTTCCGGCGAATTATTGCCAGGTCCGATGAAGAGATATTTCGATCACTGGTTCCTTTTTCACCTTTGGTGCAAACCACGTAAACAACGCTCTTGCCTTCTGCGGTCCAACGGGCAACGGTTCCGGCGGCTCCGACTTCGGCATCGTCCGGATGGGCTGAAATGACCAATGCATGAAGTGTTTTCATGTTACAAATAAACCTCAAAATTATAAAGAGGCACGGAATATCCCCCCATACGCTCCTTGTAAGTTTCATCACCTTTTAAAAAATCATACCTTTTTTTGCCGTTTTCAATAGCCTCTCTTATGGATAAAAATTTACTCAACACGCCTGCTCCCAATTTTTGAAACCGGTGATCATACCCGTTGTTATACAGATAATAGCTGTCAAAAAAATCAAAGCAGAGCACTGCAGCCGCCGGACTTAGATCGATATCAAGAAAAAAAAGCTTTAAAATTCCCGCTTGGGCTGTTTCTTTGGCCAAATCCCTAAAGAAACAAGCCATATGATCGGTCATAAACGCAGCTTTGTCCTGCCGATTGGCCTTAAACAGGGTTAAAAAGGTCTCCATAGCCGGTTCCGTCTGAGCTGCATCGTCTATACACCGGAAATGAATATTTCCGGCTTCATGCAGCCGGCGAAATTTTCGCCTGACTTCATGGCGCTGCTTTCCTGAAAGAAGGTTTAAAAAATTTTCCCAGGTATCGGTCAGATTGAGTTCATATAACACATCGGTTTGATGACGGATAATTTTTGCGCCTACATCCTCGGCCGAATGTTCGATGTTCTGGTACACAATTGAATCGGGCCTGACCAGCCCCAAATGAAGTCTGCTGATGCCGAGTGGTTTCAGGTGATTCAACAGGCTGGTTAAAACAGTCCGGCCTTTACCCGGTAAAGCAACAATATCATGGTAATCACACACCTGGGGATTTCCGATAAACCGCACACACCCTGATCGTTCCATGAGAGGAACAATTCCCGAAATCTCGTTGTTTTCTTTTATAACCAACACCATCAGATTCCAGGTGTTTCTGAAATGGGCCCACCAGGATTTCATAAAAGCCGGATGAATAAAAGGGCATGGCCAGACAAGCAAGCTATTCGGATCATCGAATATCTCAAAAAGCGATTCAATGGTCAGGGTTTCAACATTCGACATTTGAAAATGAGACAAAGATCAATTTTCCTTTTAAGATCCTGCTGATTTTCTATGCCATCGAGGCCCCTCCGGAGCATCTTCGATGACAATATCGGCTTTGAGCAAACAATCTCTTAACGCATCTGCCTCATGCCATTGCTTGGTGTCTCGAAAACGTTGCCGCAACTTCAGGAGTTCTTCCACCAGAATAGAAAGGCATTCTGTCCGACTTTTGGGGAGCGAGTCGGATTCCGTGCCTATCAGTACGATAAACTCACGAAAGATTTCTCTTGCCTGGGATATAAATTCTTCGCTTTCCAGGTCCTCCTGTGCTTTCCAGATCAGCCGGTCCAGTTCGAGAAGTGTGTTGGAAGCGTTCTGGAAGTCACGGTTTTTCAAGCTGGAGTGAAACATTTCATCGATTCGGTGAATATTGTCCCAAAAGGATTCCACATGGCTAGTCATGGGCATTGCAGGAACTGGCGGGATTGATTTTTCCTTGCCGGTGGAACCACCGATAGGTCTGCTTTTTCCCGCAAGAATTTCCAGGGGAATCTCATCTCCACTGCCAAAAATGGTTTCATGCCCATGTCGTCTTAAAATGACATGGCCGATACCTCTCACCCGTGCCGCTTTTTTCCCGAAATCGATGATACAGGCGGTGTGCTCATCAATGCCCAGAATGGATTCTTCCTGGGGAAGGAGATCTTCAAGTTTTTGAAACCGCTTTTTTCCCATAAAACAGAAACGGGTATCATGACTTCCGCCTTCGGCATTATTCCAGTGAGGAATGACCACCATGCGAAGTCCCAATTGCCCAAGAATATCGAGTCCGTCCACCCAGTGAATATGTTGCCCCACTTTGTAGATTTCATAAACCGGAAGCGTGTAGGCTCCGACTGTCAGAGCGGCCGCGCTTGCAGCTACAAGACATCCTCCCCTGGTAATGATGTCCGTAAAAATTTTGGGAATAAGCGTGTTTTTCAACTGTTGATTTGCGTAGGTGGGGCTTCCCGGGCCAATCAGCACGAAATCAGCCTCTCGCAACCGATGGTAAACTTTTTCCGTCTCGATTGGAGTCAGATCCTTCTGAGCTTTAAAGGATACGACCGTCATAGGATGTTGAACTCGGGTATTAAAATAGTTGACCGCTCTTTGGGCGATTTGGTCCGCGTTCAACTGGAACCCTGCGGGGGTGTCTAAAAAAACAGCCCTGGGAGACTCTCCTGTGTGTGCCAGAAGTTCTTTATGAACCTCCACCATGGTGGAAGTCAGTTCACCGGATCCCATAAGAGCGATAGTTCCTTTGATTTGAGCCATTTGACGCTGAATGATAATAATGTGAATGAATGTTTTTCAGGAAATTTTCCCTGAAAAATCTATAATATCTTGTTTTTAAGTTAAAGATCCATTAGATACCGGTTGTGAATCTTTTTCTGTCTGGTTAGCAGCTCCGGATATAAATTTCAACTCAATCCTGGTACTAAATTTAGTGCTGAATCGAAAAAAAACAAAACATTTTACCGTGGATTTCAATCAGGCTTAAGGCAGCGAGTGTTGGCCTTATACCCAGCAAACAAAATTACCACTCCCGGCTTGGAGGGCCCAAAAAGAAATCAGCACTAGAATTCACCAGACTTCAAGTTAGATATACGTGACAGGAGATAACCATGAAACAATTGGATCCGAATCAGATGACAAACCTTTTTTTATCCGTATTCATTCTCTGTTTTTGTTTAATCGGGTATGCATCGGCCCAAAATCAGGAAAAAATTCAATTGGGCAAGGACGACCGGTGTCCTGTATGTGCCATGAAGGTGGCCCTTTATCCGAAATTCGCCTGTATTATGGAGTTGGCTGACGGCAGGTCATATTCCTTTTGTTCGACCGGATGCATGATCCGATCATGGTTTCATCCGGAAATTTATTTAAAGGCTCCAAAATCCGATATCCGCAGCATCTGGGTGCAGGATTATTTTACAGGACAGAAAATCGATGGTGTTTTGGCTATATGGGTCGCAGGCTCTGATGTTATCGGGCCGATGGGACCTGCGATGGTACCTCTTAAGTCCGAAAGGGATGCGGAGGCTTTTAAAAGACGCCATGGGGGTACCACGATGTTTCACCTCAGGGATCTCACCGAAGAACAATGGAGAGAAATTGCCAACAGGCAGTCACCATGAATTCCAAAAAGGAAAAACCATATGGCGACGGTAAATGGCCATACGACCGTTTAGGCTGGTCCGGACACTTATCGATCTTTCTTTTGGTGATCATACTGATATGTGCGTTCGCTCCGGTCATGAACAACTATTTTCGGACTGCCGAGGATTCTACCGGACAGGTCATCAGGGCGCTGAATCTGAATAATCTGTCGATAACGGGTTCCGGAAGGCCTTTCAGGCGTCCCGATAGCAGCATCGTGTCAGTGAACTTAAATTTTTCTCCCCGATTCAGCTGTTTTGAAATCTACCCGGAATATCTTCTTTTGAACCCGCCGCAGTATTCCGACAGGTATGTCAGCCCATGATATATGTTTCCGGTATATGGCTTTGGGCTGCAAGAGATTTGATCCGGAACCCTTTTAAGTCTCTTTTATTGGCCACAGCCCTGGCATCGGTTATTATCGTGGCAAGCGTACCGATTTTGCTTTGTCATGGGATTTCAGTGACAGCGGAAAGACTGCTCGAATATGGCCCTTCAGTGGTGGTCAGGCGGGTGATTTCAGGAAACTGGACTCCCTTACCCATTGAAGATGGGCTAAAGGCAGCGGTTTCAGTTCCTGGGGTGATAACGGCGGTCCCCCGAATCTGGGGGGTGGTCAATGGTCCGGAAGGGCCTGTGACGATTATGGGCAACCCGATATGGGATGAAAAAACGCTAAAGGTTCAAACCGGTTCTTTTAAATCTCCGGGGCTTGGAGAGGCCGTAATCGGTCCGGGAGTACTTTCCTCAGATTTAAATGAACAGATCGGCAAAGAGGTGGATTTTTTCAATGGCCAAAGGGAATTGAAAGTAAAAGTAACAGGGGTAATGCCTATGGAATATGGGATGGCTGTCCATGATATTGTTTTGCTTCATGAAAATGATGCACGGCATCTTTTGGATCTTGCAAAAGGATATGCCAGTGATTTGGCCATCGGTGTATTCCATGACCAGGAAATCGAAGCCATCCTTCCGAATCTTGCGGATGCCTTTCCATGGACTGCAAGCCTGACGACAAAAAATGAAACATTAAAAATATACACTTCTTCTTCATCCCGACGTGCAGGTCTGATCTGCCTATCCCTGGTGCCGTCTTTACTGGCCCTTGCCCTTATAGTTGCCGCCGGGTTTAACGGTACAAGGGGAAGAATATACGAAGCGGGTCTTTTAAAGGCTTTGGGTTGGACAACAAAAGATATTGTGGGATTTTTCATGTGCAGAGCTGCTCTTGTTGCCTTTCCCGCCTGTGCTTTCGGCATGGCTGTGGCCTACGTGCTCGTTTATTTTCCGGGATTCTCATGGCCCTGTTATTTATTTTTGGGATGGGCATCCAATGCACCGGGGCTTTATCTTGAGCCTTCAGGAGGTGTGCTAATTTTGTTCCAGGTCGTCGCGGTCGTATTGGTGCCTTTCATGGCTGCCAATTTGTGGCCTGCCATTGAGAATGCAATGGCGGATCCTCATCAGCTTTTGCAGGAAGAAAGCAGAGGATAATGGAACAAATTCAATGCGTTGAAGTTTCCTTTAGGATATTGGTGCCGGCGAACCATGAAAAAACAATCATTGATCGGGTGAACGTCGATTTCAAGACGGGTCAGATAATGCTTATTACCGGGGCAACCGGTGCGGGAAAAAGCACTTTTCTTCATATCATGGCGGGACTGATACGGCCCACGGAAGGAGAAGTCAGGGTGGACGGTGAAAAGGTATCAAGATGGACTTCATTTCATCGGGATATGTGGAGGCGAAATCTGGGGATTATTTTTCAACAGCCTCACCTTTTGCCCGGTTTGACGGTACTTGAAAATGTATGCCTTCCACTGATTCCAAGAAAAATTCCTTTATCGGAATTACGGAAAAGAGGGATTGAGGCACTGGAGTGTGTGGGGTTGGACAGTAAGGCCGGTGACAGGGTGATGTCGCTGTCCGGGGGTGAACGTCAGCGAGTTGCGATTTCCCGTGCCTTGGTTTCCGAACCGCAAATGATTCTGGCGGATGAACCCACTGCACACCAGGACATGGAAAATGTTCTCAGGCTGATGGATATTTTTGAAAACTACAAAAAGAAAAACAGACTGGTCATAGTAGCCTCCCATGATCCCAGACTTCCAGAATCACGAAGGTTTGATGAGTGTTTTAGGCTGGAAAAGGGAAGATTGGAAAAAAAACAATGAAATGTCGCCAGGGTATTAAAGCAAAACAGCCGAACCAAAAAGGATTGATAACGGATGCAGGAAAAGCTCGAAAGTGTAAAACAGCGGTTTGAGAGGGATAAATTTGCAAAATATTTAGGAATTGTTTTGGATGGTTTGACCGATACCACTATACGGATGCGCATGCAGTTGCGGGAAGACATGATCAATTGGTTTGACCGGCCCCATGGCGGAGCCGTTTACTCTCTGGCAGATGCGGCATTCTCGGTGTTGGGGAATAACAGCAACAATCTTGCCGTGGCTTTGGATTGTTCCATCACCTACCATGCGAGTCCTGATCCCGGTGCGATGCTTGTTGTTGAAGGGGAAACTCTCTCGATGACAAGACGGACGGCTGGTTATTTATTCAAAGTTTATATGGAAAAGGGGCAAACACGAACCTTGATTGCCACAATGAAAAGTGTGGCATATCGTACCGGGAAACGAATCGATCCCGATATCGGACAATGATTAGAGTCTGAAGAGAAACTAACCCCAAAAAATTACCGGTCATGATTGATCCAGAGCCTTTCGGATGTTGATGGCAATATCTTTTATGGTAAAAGGTTTTTGTATAAATTGAACATCTTCATCCAGAACTCCGTGATGGGCAATGACATCAGCGGTGTAGCCGGACATAAACAATATTTTAATTTCCGGATAAAGGGTTTGCAAATGAATGGCCAGATCACGACCGTTCATTTCAGGCATGATGACATCCGTGATAAGCAGGTCAATCTTGCCGGGGTGTTCTTCGGCCATCCGTATGGCTTCTCCTGGTGTGTTTGCGGGAAGAACCTTATACCCGATTTTTTCCAGCATATTTTTACTCATTTTCATGATTGAAGGCTCATCTTCCACCAGTAAAATCGTCTCATTTTGTCCGTCAGGGATTTGTGTATAAATTTCTTTTTTTACCTCTTTAACCGCTCCTGAATAGCGGGGAAGGAAAATTTTAAATGTTGTTCCTTTACCGGGTTCACTCATGACGTCAATAAGCCCGCTGTTTTGTTTGACAATACCATAGACCGTAGGAAGACCTAACCCGGTGCCCTGCCCCACGTCTTTTGTGGTATAAAAGGGTTCGAAAATATTGGCGAGTGTTTCTGCATCCATACCGCGCCCATTGTCGGAAACTGCCAACAAAACATAGTCGCCGGGGTGGCATTTCGAATTTCCAATAGAATCATTTTCATCAAAAGTGATATTTCGGGTCTCGATCGTAACTTTACCAACTCCGGCAATGGCATCCCTCGCATTCAGGCAAAGATTGGCCAGGATTTGTTCGATTTGGGATGGATCCATTTTAACGGGCCACAATCCGGTTTCAGGTAGCCATGCAAAATCAATGGATTCACCGATCAAACGCCGGAGCATTTTTAACATTCTTTCCAATATCTTGTTTAGATTGCACACGACCGGATCGATCGTTTGTTTGCTGGCAAAAGCAAGGAGCTGTCTTGTAATGTTGGTTGACCGTTTTGCTGCAGTAAGTATTTCCATAAGGTCATCATTGAGTGAATTGTCGGGAGGAAGCTTTTTCAGGGCCAGCTCTGTATAGCCCATAATAACCCCAAGCATATTGTTGAAATCGTGAGCCACACCTCCGGCAAGCCGTCCGATGGATTCCATTTTCTGGGACTGGAGCAGCTGGGCACGAAGTCTCTCACGTTCCTGTTCCGCCAGTTTACGCTCGGTAATATTCCTGGTGCTGAATAAAATTTCTTTCGGATTTCCATGGATATCCTGAATAATTTTCCCAACGGTTTCAAAATGAAAATAACTGCCATCGCTACACCGATACCGATACTCCATTTTTCCTTCCCCTTCCGGCTTTAGCAGAAATTGCTTCCAGACAGAAGATACCTTCGGAAGATCTTCAGGATGAACAAAGTCCAGGACATTTTTTCCGATTAAAAACTCAGGATCGTATCCCAGAATTTTGTGGGAAGTACTTACAAATTTAAACCGGCCATCCATATCACTCAGGGATACAAGGTCATGCATATTATCCAGTATATTCTCCAGCAGAAGGGTTTTTTCTTTAAGTGCCTCCTCGGCTTTTTTTCGCTCGGTGACATCCCGTGTCACCCCCTGGATTCCAACCGGAGTTCCGTTTTTATCCCGCAGAAATGATACATTCATTGAAACCCATAGGGTAGTGCCATCTGCCAGATAATGTTCGACTTCAATGACCCGTGTTCTTTTTTTATCGCTCTGGGGATTTTTTTCTTTTTCAAGTTCTTCTTTAAAAACCGAGTAGATTTTTTCCAGGGATGCTGGAGGGTATCTCTTTTCCATCGGTTTGTTAATAATTATATCGACAGGTTCACCAAGCAGCCTTTCGGCAGATGGGCTGATATATGTATTTTTAAGATTTAGATCCGTAATCCAGACAACATCCGAAATGTTTTCCGTTATCCTTCGGTATTTTTCCTCACTGTCACGATATGCCCTTTCGGCATGTTTTCGCTCTTCAATCTCCTGTTGTAATTGTTTGTTAAGGCTTTTGAGCTGCGCGGTACGATCTTCAAGCTGATCTTCAAATGTCAGGCGAAGTGAAATCAGTTCTTTGATTGTTCTATTAACCCGTTTGGCGGTGGTAAAGGTCAGAAGCCCGAAAAAAAATGTTAAAAATCCCATAGCCATATGCAGTTCGCCGCCAATAATAATAAATCGGATAAATATCGGAGTAAGTGCCGGAATACTGAACATTAAAAAAATGGCCATGTTGGGGGACATGACTCCCACTGCCCCTGCCACCATACCTGCTAAGACAATGGCGATAAAGGCCTGGTGAGCGGTTGATTCGGTCGGAAAAAGAAATATAGAGGTTGAACCCCATAGTATTCCTGAAATTCCGATACCAATAAGCATCGCCATTGCCCAGTAATGAATATGCTCCGTACGTCCTAATGAATTCCGGAATCTTTGGGTTTGAAAAAACCTTAGTATTGCTGTTGCTAGGGTTAAAATATACCAAATGATCAGGGCTTTTTTTGAAGTAAAATTCCAAAGAATAAACACGAGTATTGTTGCATTTATAACTGTAGCGATAATTGCAATTGTAACCCTATCGTAAATTTGAGCAATTAACAGAACGGACATGCGGGGGCTGGAATTAAAAATTCGCTCGGTTATTTTCATTGGCAACCCTGGTGATTTTAAATGTGGATTATTTGTTTCATGAATTCGGGAATACTCACTGAAAATACGTTAGTACAAGTTGTTAAAAAGAATCAATCCTTTTGTTAAGGAAAATTTGGTTATTCGGCATAAGTCAACCTTTTGGGTTCGAAAAAAGTGCGAATGCGTGTGGAAAAAGAAGCTTCTGAGCCAAAAAAGACTGTTATTCGTGTTTTGAGGGCTCATGGTCCCAACCGATTTTTCCGGTCGCTGATCAAGGACATGGGAATGATTGGTGGGAAGGGTGTCTCAGTTCAGTTGCCATATCATTCGAGCTTTCTGACCGCTAAATTCCTCAAAGTCATAGCGCAAGACGCTCATGAATAAACATAAAATTCTAACGGCACTCTAATTAAGATTTAAAATAAAAATTAAAGAATCCCGTTTGGTTTTTGACAAAATTAAATTGCCATTAAGCGAAAGGAGGATCTGATTAGAAAGGTTTTTGGAAACCCATGATACATTAAACAGTTTGTCAACCAAAGGAGGATAACATTGAGTACAAAAGGAGAATCGAATAATTGTCGCCAAAGGATCACAGTAGCCCTTTTTACTTTTTTATTTTTTATGGCGGTGACTGTTTTGTGCGAGGCACAATCCGAGAAAACCGGCACCACGGAAGAAATTCTTGACATTTTAAAACAAAGAGGGATTGTAAACGAAGCAGAGTATGAAAGTCTGAAGAAGAAAGCCGAGGAAGAGACCAAACAAAAAGAGACCGATTACACCGTCAAATGGAACAATGGCATTAATGTTGAGCGAAACGATGGAGCTTTCAAGGTGAAAATCGGCGGCCGAATCCATTTGGACTGGGGCTTGGTCGATCCGGATTCCTCTCTCGAAAACAACGAAAAATTGGGGGCTTACGGATCTAACGCTTTAAAAGGTGACGGCATCGAATTTCGCCGAGCACGTTTATATATCGACGGTATGCTTTGGGAGAGATTCCCGTTTAAGGCTCAATACGATTTCGCTGGTGGGGAGACGGCCTGGAAAGATGTCTATCTCGGGATGAAAGAAATTCCAGTTGTCGGAGAGCTTCTTGTGGGCCAGATGCACGAACCTTTTTCACTGGAAGAACTCACCAGCAGCAATTACAATCCCTTCATCGAACGATCATTGCCGACCGGTGCTTTCGCTCCTAGCAGGAAATCCGGTATTAGGGCCTCGAATGCCGTCTTAGATAAGCGGATGACCTGGTCTGCCGGATTATTCTATGGTGATACGGATGATGACGGTGATTCCAATTTCGATGATGTCAGCAACGTGGATTTTACATTACGACTCACCGGATTACCAATTTATCAGGACAAGGGAAGACAACTCCTTCATCTCGGTTTGGGCTACAGCTACCAGTTGCGCGATGAAGGCAAAACGAATCTTCGCTACCGCAACCGTCCCGAAACACACTTGACCGATGTTCGACTTGTGGATACCGGCAATTTCGATGCTGACGGTGCGAATCTGATTAACCCGGAACTCGCGTTGGTGTGGGGTCCATTATCTCTGCAGGGGGAATATTTTTGGACGGGTGTGGATTCGAAGGAAGGAAACGATCCCAGCTTTCAGGGGGCTTACCTGCTTGGGTCCTGGTTTATAACCGGAGAAAACCGAACCTACAGCACCTCATCGGGTAAATTCGACCGTGTCAAGCCGAACCAAAATTTCATGGATGGTGGGATTGGTGCATGGGAAGTCGGCTTGCGGTGGTCCTGGCTCGACCTCAACGACAAGAATATCAAAGGCGGAGAAGAGACGAATATTACCCTCGGACTCAATTGGTATCTGAATCCGAACTACCGTATTCTGTTAAACTACACCTACGCCGATGTTCAGGACCGGCGACCATTTAAAGATGGCGACGGTAATTTGGTCGACACTGAAGATGGAAACGCCAATATCTTTGCCATGCGATTTCAGGTAGATTTCTAACCCGTAAACGATATTTAGTTGTTTTCTTCAGGTAAAGACAGAATTATTATTGAAATCAAAAAGTTATGCGCATTTTGGCTTTTTTTGCTTTGAAAAGGGTTATGTGTGAGAATTTGTAAAATCAATATGTTAACAAATGACGCCCATTGCGGTAAGAGTCAAAATGCGCAAAAAAAAGCACCCCTTAAATGTACGGATGAATTTTCCGCCCGCACCAAATCCCACATCAAAATCTTGGCTTTCGGCGGTGGACCCCAAAATTTGGACAATGTGTTAAATTAGGCTCAAGGTCAAAT
>CAYZJH010000013.1:0-72260 GCA_964478625.1 uncultured Desulfobacteraceae bacterium | reverse complement strand
TTCACCGCTTTTTAAATTATTTACTTTGAAACGACAACAAGCGAAATCAAAGATAGACGCTTAATCAAACCTTCTTTAATTTTATTAATTTTCGTTTTAACATCGGAAAAGCCTATATTAGGGATTATTACCTGGGCCTATGACGATACGCTTAATGTTATCTTTACCGCTATGAATAACTATAAAGATTCCTGCTTCTTCCCCACCTGTCCACATTTGAAATTCTTTAAAAGGAAAACTCGTTTCTAGAGATTTTAAAGATTCGCTCATATAGAGGTCAACTATTGAGTTGCTTTGGCTTTTGTAAGTTTTAATCAACTTGCTGTCTGTAGGAATAAATTGTTTAGAAATTGAACGAGATTCTTTGATATTTATCCCTTTATTTTTATCCATAAAAATTAAAAATTACCTTTAAGGAAAGCAATTATTAACACTAATTATTTATTCCAAATATATCTTAATTTTGTTTCGTAAATCCTTTGAATCAAATAGTTAAGATTCTTAGCTTAAAAAATATTGAAAAGGTTCATTTCATAAAATAAAGAAAAAGTGTTTGACTAAATATTAATTAAAATTAATAAATACACTTTAAAAATAATCAACTTTATTAAGATAAAATAGAATAAACAATCTGAAATTTTAAGAATTTCTATAAAATGAAAACTATGCATACAACTTGTTTAAAAGAAATCGGTTTATTTTTTAAATCATTATGGCATTGGATTATAATTCCGTTAAAGTTTTTTAAACTATCCTTGTTTGTCATTATTTTTCACCAAATAGTCAGAGGTATTTCGTTGGTAAATCCTAATCCAAATACACAACCTATAATCGATAATTACTTCAGTTTTTTATTTCAAGTTTTTGGAGGTGGTTACGTAATATATTCTATTTCTAACGATTTAAAATTATTTGATGAAAAAGACCTTATGGAATCTATTCTTAACTATCTTAAAGCATTTCCTGTGCCTTATAAAAGAAAATCTATGCAATTAAAGGGAAAATCGCCAGCACTAAATTTAAAAGCCAATTTAAGAGAAGATTTAAGGTTTACAGAAGATATTTCATCCCTAAGTACAGACGAAAAAATCGCTTCAATTCATACTGATATCAAAAATATAGCATCCTATATACTTAAAATGGAAGAAACTTTTCCAAATAAATGGCAGGAAGATTTAAACGAATTAAAGGGAAGAATTAATCAAGCGTTAAATGAATCTAATAATCGAATCAATAAAATTGTAGAATCAAAAATTGCACAAAAAAACATAAAAGACAAGATTAATGCATTTTTAATCGTCTCTTATGGAATTTTAATTTCCATTTTTATTTTATAGGCATGATCTGCCCTCAATTCGAAAAAATGAAAAAATCCTTATGAATGCTTCATTTTTGTATATGGTTATTAAGATAATTCAAATCAATTAACAGCCATTCAGATATTGAAAACAAATAATAGGATCAATTAAAAATAAAAAGATTTTTCCCATAACATCATTCATTAATGAAAAAACCAACTGAATAAATAGAAAAATATTTCATCAAGAAAATAGGAATTAAAAATTTTGCAAAATAAAGGTTTTTTTTCAGGATCAGGGGTATATTAGGGGTAAGTCAGAGATTAATTAAAAAGGGATTATGACTTAATCATCATAACCCCTTGATTTTATTGGTACGCCCGGCAGGATTCGAACCTGCGGCCTACGGAT
This sequence comes from uncultured Desulfobacteraceae bacterium, assembly GCA_964478625.1. Taxonomy (GTDB): domain Bacteria; phylum Desulfobacterota; class Desulfobacteria; order Desulfobacterales; family SKZT01; genus SKZT01. The sequence goes on along the minus strand of CAYZJH010000013.1, from coordinate 70,551 downwards.
TCGAAGTCCGGCGCTCTATCCAGCTGAGCTACGGGCGCAAATTATTTCATGAAAAGCTATAATTATTATTATGAGGCTCAAAAAAAATGGGGTGAGTGAAGGGATTTGAACCCTCGACAACCGGGGCCACAACCCGGTGCTCTGCCAACTGAGCTACACCCACCGCATCAAATCCTCTCCTAATAACAAAAGTATCGGGTTATATCAAGTATTTTTTTAAATATCCTTGAAAATGAAAAACCGATGAGGTCTGAACTGGTTTTGTATAAAAAAGAGTATCTGGTTTCCGACTCAGGCCTAGGCGTCTCTTCGGCAAATCGAAACTTGTTATTGACCCTCCATGATGCTTGCTATAATATGACTCGGGTGTTGTATGATGCCCAAATTTGAATAGGATCGAATGATATGTTCCGAATCATTCGAAATGATGATTGGAATTTTTTGGGATTGGGGGAAAAATTGACCCGATTTTATATCTTTGTGATAAGGGCAATGTTGGGGCTGATGTTTGCCGTTTTTCTGGTACGCTTTTTCTATGGGAAAGTTTCGCCTCTCTATGTGGTCGGTCTCGCTATTTTTTTGGTAGGATTTGCCTATGTATTAGAGTATTGGAGAAAAAAGAAAGAACTGGAGGTTAAAAAAGGAGAGCATCGCGATTGAAAAAGATAATCCTCGGAACAGCCGGGCATATTGACCACGGTAAAACAACATTAGTTAAAGCGGTAACCGGAATCAATACGGACCGCTTGAAGGAAGAGCAGGAGAGGGGAATTACCATCGAATTGGGTTTTGCCTCCTTGGATCTTCCCAGTGGTCAGCATGTAGGGATCGTGGATGTTCCGGGTCATGAAAAATTCGTCAAGCACATGGTGGCCGGAGCAACGGGAATCGATATCGTTGCCATGATAATTGCGGCTGATGAAGGTGTGATGCCTCAAACCCGGGAGCATCTGGAAATTTGTATTCTTCTGGATGTGAAATTCGGGTTTGTCGTGTTGACCAAAACCGATCTTGTGGATGAAGAATGGCTGGAGTTGGTGATTGAAGACATTCACGATTTTGTTCGGGGGACTTTTCTGGAAGGATCACCTGTCGTGCCGGTGTCTTCCATTACAGGCCAGGGAATACCCGAATTTGTCAACACCCTGGATTCATTTTGCGAAAAAATTCCCAGCCGGTCTTCTACCGGATTGTTTCGACTTCCGGTTGACCGGGTATTTACCATGAAAGGCTTTGGTACCGTCATCACGGGTACGCTTATTTCAGGAAGTATTTCGGTGGGGGATTCCATCATGATTTACCCGTCGCAAATCATATCGAAAGTGCGTGGTATCCAGGTGCATAATGAAAGTGTTATGCGGGCTGAGGCGGGTATGCGAACGGCCATTAATTTTCAGGGGCTTGAAAAACATGTGGTCAGCCGTGGGGATGTTTTGTCCGTTCCTGATGCACTCATGACAAGTTATATGGTTGACGTTTCTTTAATATTTTTAAAAAGCAATAAAAAAGCGATCAAAAACCGTACCCGAATCCGATTCCATACCGGAACCAGCGAAATTCTCGGACTGCTGATCCTGCTTGACCGGGAAAAACTTGAGCCCGGAGAAACGGCTGTGGCCCAGATACGACTGGATACTCCCGTGGCTTTGGTCAAAGAGGACCGATACGTTCTCAGAAGCTATTCTCCTGTGAGAACGATCGGAGGCGGAGAGATTTTAAACCCGGTACCCATGAAACACAAACGCAACCGCCCCGAAGTAATCCGGAGCCTTGAAAGCCTCCGGGAGCTGGCGCCGGATGAGGTGACGGTATTGCATATTCGGGAATCCGGGTATACCGGAGTTTCCTTTGCCGGGTTAAAGGTGATGACCAACACGGCGGATAAACAACTGGACAATATCCTTCAGCAGTTTCTTTCCAGTCAGCAAATCATTCTCGTGGACCGGGAAAACCGAACCTACGTTCACCGGGAAACACTGGATGATTTGAAAAATGAAGCAATGGACTTTTTAACAAAATATCATCAATCCAATCCTCTCAAAGCGGGTATGCCGAGGGAAGAGCTTAAATCGCGTCTTCCGTCACCAGTCGGTATCAAGTTGTATAACCTTTTGGTCAATGCCATGATTAAAGAGGGGCTGATTGTTCAGGAAGAAGAAAATGTCAGACTCTCAACTCACCAGGTTTCACTTAAGGCGGATCAAACCGTTATTCGGGATAAATTGCTTAAAATCTACAAGGAAAGCGGACTTACACCGCCCAATTTAAAGGAATTGCCCAAAACATTGGATGTGGAACCGTCAGGGCTCAGGGATGTTTTGAACCTTTTGACTAAAGAAGGGAGGATCGTCAAGGTTAACGAAGAGCTTTATTTTGATTCATCAGCTATTGATCATTTGAAGGAACAGCTCGTCAGCTATTTAAAAAAGCATGAAGAGATCAGTACGCCTGATTTTAAAAACATGACCGGCCTTTCAAGAAAATATTTAATCCCTTTAATCGAATATTTTGATTCAAAAAATGTAACCATTCGAATCGGTGATATCCGAAAGCTCAGGAGCGGATGACCATTTTATCAAATGCCAAAGACTTTCATGAAAACCATAAGGCAGGATGCAGGGAGAGACTATGAGGTTTTTTTGGAAAAAAACGAGTAAAAGTGAAGAGGGTACTGAGGAAACTCAGGGTATGGGACCCGAAGAAGGAGGGGGAAAATTTGCTCCAAAGCGAATCGCGTTGGGAGTGATTGCGGCAATTGTGCTTTTGTGGCTGGTATCTACAGTTATCGGATTTTTTATGCCGTCCTCGCCCAAACCTCCGGCAACCGATGAACTGGTCAGCGAAAACTCCGAACCGGTGATGCCGGGTGGACGTGAAGCATCCCAGACATCCCGAATGGTATCCCCGGGAGTTTCGGGCGGCGCAATGGAGCGTTCATCCGAAACGCCGGAGGCGACAGCCCAAAGCCGATCTGATTCCAGCACTTTGCCGCCCCGTGGTACAAAAGAATCCATCACACAGACGCTTGAACCCAGCCAGCAGGCACCTGTTGAATCGCCCCCGCCTGCAACATTGCCGATTCCGAAAAGCAGCAAAGAGGCTGCCGATGACAAAGCGGCCACTCCGCAGGCTCCTCCATCTCCTCATGCAAGTCCGGATCGTCGCCCGGGTATTGCAACCACTGAAGCCATTATCGATGTTTTGGAATATGAACTGAGAGGCCGGTGGTGGGGGTGGCGGCCCAACGACCTGATTCAGCTTACGGATAATGTGCAGAATTATCAACTGGGAGTTCTGGAGGTATCCCGAAGATCGATTGTGGCTCTGGCCGAACGGATGTCCAGAACCGGAAGCACCGCTTTATATGACCCCAATCTGGAAATGGCTATGAACTGGATTATGGTTAAGGCGGAGTCTTACTGGTTTCCATCGGCAGAATCCAAATATAAGGAGACCATTAAAGATATGCGGGCGTATGTGGACAGATTGGAAAGGGGGACCGCCAATTTTTTCACCAGAACGGATAATCTGATCCCGCTTTTGGCATCATTTGAGGATCTGTTGGGAAGCTGCGATGAAATTCTGTTGAAATCAAAAGAAGATGATGGAAGAAAAGTCAGTTTTTTTAAAGCGGATGATTATTTCTATTACAGTAAAGGTGTGATCGAATCCATGCTGACAATCCTTGAGGCTGTGCGTGAAGATTTCTACAGAACCCTGGAAACTCGCAGAAGTGTTGAGATTATCGATCATGCCATTAAATCCCTGCACCATGGAAAAGAGATTAACCCATGGATTGTTCTGGACAGCAGTTTGAGCAGTATTTTCGCCAACCATCGTTCCAACCTTGCGGGTCCGGTCAGTCATGCCCGTTTCCATCTGGGATTGATGATCAGGGCGCTTTCAACCTGATGCGGAAAGAAAAGGAGCAAAAAAATGCAGCCGGATTTTTTAACCTCGCAAGTCAGGAGAGAGATGTACACCCAAATGGTCCTGATCCGGAAATTCGAGGAAAAATTGATTAACCTTGCCCGTGAAAAATCCAGGGTGGTAGGAATGCAAATACTGGCCTATGGGCAGGAAGCAGTGGCAGTGGGTGTGGTAAAGGCTCTCAGACCGGATGATGTTGTTGTGAGCAACCATCGAAGTCACGGTCACCTTCTGGCCAAAGGAGCCGATCCCGGACGGCTTATGGCCGAGATCATGGGTAAAGCCACCGGGGTCAACAAGGGCAAAGCCGGGACTCTTCATCTAGCCGTTCCTGAAATCAATGCCATTTTGACTTCCACTGTTGTGGGAGCATCGCCTCCGTTAGGGGTCGGTTCGGCTTTTGCGCAGCAGTACCGGAATTTGTCCGATATCACGGTGGTGTTTTTCGGAGACGGCGCTGCGGCTGAAGGCAGTGTTCATGAGGCCATGAACCTGGCAGCCCTGTGGCAACTTCCCGTCCTTTTCGTTTGTGAAAACAACTGCTGGGCAGGTGCTCAGTGCCTAATGGAACACTCCTGCGTGGAAGATATCGTGCGGCGTGCGGATGCTTACGGTATGCCGGGTGAAGCAGTGGATGGAAACGATGTGGAAGCCGTTTATGGGTTGGCCCGAAACATGGCGGCTCATATCCGGAGCGGAAAAGGGCCGGCGTTGATTGAGGCTCGCACCTACCGGATGAGAGGTCATGGTGAACATGATCCATGTCATTATATGGATCAGTCCGAGCTTCAACAATGGGCTGAAAGATGCCCGGTAAAATTGTTCAGAAGCCGCCTGCACAGAGAGGGGGTGCTGACGGCTGAAAACATTGCCGATATTGATGCCGAGCAAGCCGCTGTCGTGGAAAAAGCCGTAGAGTTTGGTGATGACAGTCCCTTTCCGCCTGCCGAAGATGCCCTGAAGGATCTTTGGATCGAGTAAACCAACAACCGGGTCGGTTTTATTACCGCCATATACGAGCTGATCAAAGGGAGGTTTTCATGGTTATGCTGTCAACCGGTCAGGCCCTGCAAAATGCCCTGGACCTGGCGTTAAGTCTGGATGAAACCGTTTTTATTGCCGGAGAGGGTGTCGGCACATCGATACATCTGGACCCGAACCTGCCCACCTATGGTTTGCTGGAAAAGTATGGTTCAACAAGAATCAAGGATACACCGGTGAGTGAAGCGGCTATTGCCGGACTGGCTGTGGGGGCATCGGCCATGGGGCTTCGTCCTGTTGTGGAAATCATGTTTTTCCCATTCATGACGCTGGCTAGTGATATGCTCGTAAACCATGCGGCCAAATTGAGGTATATGAGCGGCGGAAAGACCTCTTTTCCACTTACGGTAAGAGTGAAGGCGGGTGTCAATTTCGGTGCGGGTTGTCAGCATTCCCATAATCTGGAGGCCTGGATTGCCCACAGCCCCGGATTGAAGTTGGTATTTCCGAGCAATCCAGCCGATGCCAAAGGTCTGTTGTTAAGTGCCGTTTTTGATCCCAACCCGGTTGTGTTTGTTGAAGAAATGCCGCTTTACTGGATGCAGGGAGAAGTGCCGGAAGGGGATTTTCGTATTCCGCTCGGTAAGGCCCAGGTGGTTCATCCGGGAAAAGATTGCACGCTCGTGAGTTATGGCAGTGCAGTGCATACGGCATTGAAGGCGGCTGAAACGCTTGCCGGCGAGGGTATTTCAATTGAGATCCTTGATTTGCGTACTCTGGTTCCCCTTGATGAGGGCTGTGTCCTGGATTCCGTCAGAAAAACCGGACGTCTGGTTGTCTTGCACGATGCCACCCGGTTTTGCGGGTTCGGGGCTGAAATAGCCGCCATGGTCGCGGAAAAAGCTTTTGATGTCCTCAAAGCTCCCATCATCCGGGTAGCAGCACCCGATATCCCGGTCCCCGTATCCCCCCCTCAGGAACAGTATTACAAACCTGATCCGAATCAGGTGGTGTCGGCAGTGCGCACCATTATGGCCCGGTCGGTTCAGAAACAGTGATAGTTTTCAAAGAGTCTACTATTTGATCATAAACCGGACAATTGCACTTCTTGCCCTTTTGACGGCATTTCCTCCTTTGTCTACAGATATGTATCTACCGGCTATTCCCTTGCTGAGGCAGCAATGGAATCAGCCGCTGGTAACAGTCAATCTGACTCTTGTGGCCTTTTTTATAACTTATTGTTTTTTTATACTCATCTATGGGCCGATTTCCGACCGGTTTGGTCGCCGCCGGCCATTGATCGTTGGGATTGCCATTTATATCACCGCAAGTATTGCGTGCGCTTTTTCCAATGGTATCCGGATGTTGATTGCGGCAAGGGTCTTTCAGGCTGCCGGGGCTGCATCCGCATCTGCATTGGGCCTGGCCATGTGCAAGGACCTTTTTGATGTCAGATCGAGGGCGCAAATTATGGCCCATATCGCGGTTATTATGGCACTTGCACCTATGCTGGCCCCCATAATCGGCGGATGGATCCTTCATTGGTTCAGCTGGCCTTGGGTCTTTATATTTCAGGCAGGTATGGGCCTGGTGGCATTTATCGGGGTATACAGGCTGGAGGAGCCTCTGAAATTTTACAGCCTTGTTACACCTGCCAATGTGCTTAAGATCTATTTTCGGGTTCTGAAAAACCGGCGGTTTACAGGCCTTATGCTGGCCATGTCGGTGTTGGTTTTGCCTTTTTTCGCCTTTATTGCGGTTTCCTCTGAAATATACATCTCTGATTTCGGACTCAGTGAACGCACCTTTGGATATTTTTTTGGTTTTAATGCTCTGGCCATCATGATGGGTCCGATGACATTTTCCTTCATGTCCCGTTTTATTACTCAGAAGATTTTGATCACTATTGCCTTTGCCGGTATCATGACCGGTGGGGTCTGGATGATTCTGACACCTCACACAAGTCCATGGAGTCTGGCGATTCCCATGTGGTTCCTGTCATTTTCCTTAGGCTTGTGCAGGCCGCCGACCAACAGTCTCATTTTGGAGCAGGTGGACCAAGAGACCGGTTCAGCATCCTCGCTGGTCATTTTTACATTCATGATGATTGGTTCAGTATCTATGGGAATTATTTCCCTGGCATGGGCTGACAAAATCACAGTCCTGGGGACTATGGGAGTTGTTTCTGGTGGATTGGCCCTGTTTTTCTGGCTCCGGTTCAGTCGGGTTTTCATCCCATAGATCTTTGGTGGAACTTTTTATACCCAAACGGAGCCTTTTGGTATCCAACCAGTTTCCAATGCCATTTCAGCGAAAGCTAAAATCCATTTTTTGGATCCGCAATATCAGGAGGGTGCAAGCCATGAAATCAAATGGCTCACATATCGGGAGCGAAACTGGTCGGTGGCCATGGCCCGTTTGACAGGGGGAAGTTTCAGCACGGCTCCTAAGATTGCAGCCAAAGCGCGATGGCTCCACAAGGAACGATTGTCGAAAATCAAATCCTGGAGTTTTCCGCGCTCCACCGCCATGAGGACTATCCTGTAAACACTGTCCACCGGAGTAATTTCACGCCGGGTCCGGGATGTTAAAAAAAGAGCGTTCTCAGGGCATACCCGCACGCATACCCCGCACCCGAGACAGATTGTTTCATCCAGTTTTGCTTTCTTTTTTTTACGCTTGTGCGGATCATTGGCTGAAACCAGACTCATTGCTTCCACCGGGCATGCTGACACGCATTTGCCGCATCCTTTGCACGCTTTGGTGTTCAGTTCGGGAATAAATTGGGTGGTATGAATGGTGTGCATCAGCGAAAATCGTTTTGCGGCGATCATGGCCTCACAGCAGCATCCGCAGCAGTTGCAGATAAAATTGACCCCTTGGCGCACATTTTCGCCGAATTGCACCAGGTTGTGCTCATAGGCTTTTTGAAGAAGTTCCAGGCCTTCGGACTTTTCAACCTTCCGGGAGTGACCGTGCCGGATAAGTGAGGCGGCTGAAGTGTTAAAAGTCATGCATGTGTCTTTGGGGGCATTACAGTCTTTGCCCACATGAGACATCTTATGGCGGCAATAACATATTCCGACGCCCATGGGATCTGAAGTTTGAATGATATGGGTGGCTCGCTCATAGTCGAGCACATAAAGGGCGTTTTCCCGGGAAAGTGCCGTTTCGTTGACAAAAACCCGTCCCAGTTGGGTTTGTCCGTCGGTAAAAAGCGCGCGGATAAAATCTTCTTCCACATTCAGATACTGATAAAAAAGCTCGCTGAGAAGTTTCTGATTGATATCATTTCGGATTCGCATCAGGGAAAACTCAAAAAATCCGGCCATGGGTGGCGGAAGCAGATAAGATGTTTCGCCGTTTTTCTTTATATCCAGAAGGATTGCGCGTGATGCCAGGTTATCAAGGATCTTTTGGGTTTGGGAAGGACTCATTTTCCAGATCCGGGCCGCTTTTTCAACGGTAAAGGGTTTGATGGGTAACCGAGCAACCAGACCCGCTTCCTTTTCAGTAAAAAACATTTTGAGAATCTGGTATAAAAGCTCAGAGGCAGGTGCCCCCTGGGGAAACCGGTTGAGACGGTCAGTAAGTTGGGAATAAACGGAGCTGGTGTGTTTATGGGCCATTTTGATTTCAGTCCTTGTATGCGAGTCGCTCCTTAACAGTGATCCACAGAAGATACTGACATACCTTGAACCCCATGGGTGAATTACCACTGATGGGAGGCATCCACGGGTGAAGGCGGAAATCCGTATATTTGCCTGAACATTTCAAAAAATTCTATCTTTTTGAGATGATTCAGTTTAACAGTATTGTTTTTATTCGTAAACAGATGTTTTTTACCAAATGAGCCGGGAGGTATCCTATTGTGAAAGACTCCTTTGGAATGGTTGCTCCGGTTTATGATTTTTTTCTGGGTCGAAGGTTTCCGGATCACCTTGCACGCTTGACTAAATTGCCTGTCAAAGGCTTATTGCTGGACGCCGGTGGCGGTACCGGACGGATTTCAATTCATTTTCACACCGCAACCAGAAAAGTGGTGGTCAGCGACTTGTCTTTTCCCATGCTGGTTCAGGCAAAGCGCAAGCGGAATCTTCTGTTGGTCCAATCTTGTGCAGAACGGCTCCCTTTTGAAAAGGATACATTCGACCGTGTTCTTGTGGTGGATGCACTTCACCATTTTTATGACCAAAGACAAGCTGTCCGTGAGATCATCCGTGTCCTGAAACCGGGAGGAAGACTTGTGATTGAGGAGCCGGATATCCATCTTTTTGCTGTCAAAATAGTTGCCCTTTTGGAAAACATTCTGAAAATGAACAGCCGATTTCTGTCTTCCCAGGAAATCAGCAGCATCATTTCCGATAGCGGCCTGAATCCCAGGATTGAAAAAACAAAAAATTTTCGGACATGGATCATCGCGGATAAATAAAATGATGTGAGCAAAGATTTGCGAAATAGATCATGGGATTGCGCGAGCACCGGCACATCGCGTGTGAAAAACAGATTGGAGATTATAACTTATGCCCAACACGGCCAGTCGTCTCAATTTTTTTACCGAGTCGGTCATTCGTGAAATGACTCGTATATCCGACCAGTACAAGGCGATCAATTTATCCCAGGGATTTCCTGATTTTGATCCACCTGCTGAGCTTATTGATGCAGCCCAACGCGCATTGACACAAGGGTACCATCAGTATGCGGTCACGTGGGGTTCTCCCCGCTTCCGGAAAGCATTGGCGGCAAAACAGGAATACTGGATGCAGATCCCGGTGGATCCTGATGCCGGTATCGTAGTGACCTGCGGAGCTACCGAAGCCATGATGGTGGCCATGATGACGGCTTGCAATCCGGGAGATAAAGTGATTATTTTTTCGCCATTTTATGAAAATTACGGAGCGGACACCCTGTTGTGCGGGGCTCAACCCATTTATGTGCCCCTCATCCCCCCTGAATTCCGTTTTGATCCGGATGAACTACACAACGCTTTTAAGCAGGGCGCCAAAGCGCTGGTGCTCTGCAACCCGTCTAATCCCAGCGGTAAAGTGTTCAGTGCTGATGAACTTAACCTTATTGCGGAGATGGCCTGTGAATATGACACTTTTGTCATCACTGATGAGGTCTATGAACATATTGTTTACCCACCCAATGTTCATCGATACATGGTCTCCTTTCCGGGTATGGAAAAACGCACCATCTCCTGCAGTTCCCTTTCCAAAACCTACTCGATCACCGGATGGCGACTGGGATATGTGATTTCATGTCCCGATGTGATCAACGCAGCCAAGAAGGTGCATGATTTTCTGACAGTGGGAGCGGCAGCACCTCTTCAGGAAGCTGCCGTAACCGCTTTGGAATTTCCTCTGTCCTATTACGAGACGTTGCAACAAGAATACACTCAGAGGCGAGACTTGTTTTTAGGCTACCTGGACAAGGCCGGACTCAAATATACCCATCCTCAGGGTGCCTACTATGTCCTTGTGGATATATCCGGGTTCGGTTTTGAAAAGGACGTGCATTTTTGTCGATGGCTGGCTAAAGAGGTGGGTGTTGCAGCGGTGCCGGGCTCAAGTTTTTTTCATGAACCGGTGAACCATCTGATCCGGTTCCATTTTGCCAAAAAGCATGAAACGTTGAAAGCTGCCGGAGAAAAACTTTTAGCGCTTGGCCACCTTGTTTAAAATTCAATTTGGGAAGCAAAACTTTTTCCTGGTCGATGATGTCGTGTTCGATACCCCATGGCGATACGGGCCTCGCCATCGGTGTTAAATTAAGGCTGCCGGCTATGTGCATTAAATGGGTGTCATTCTGAGGGAGCCAACATCCTAAAGAGTTATATGGCACGTACTCAATGGCCGAGGAAAAATCTTTCCTTCAACCAGGCACGGTTATCTTGTGTTTAAACCCCGAGGCAGACACGATGATCTGCCTGGGCTCGAGATGAGAGATTCTTCGGTCGCCGTGGTTTCAATCCACTTAATGGGAAATATTTTTTTCAGGCATCAAGCTAGTGCGAGTCGCTCCCTCAGAATGACATGCACGGAACCATGTTCGGCCCATGATACTGGTATCCGACAGGATTTTAATTTGACGCCAATCGGGCCTCGCCGGAATGAGTGCCGGTGAGAAAGGTATAATAAAATAAGACTGAATGAAATCAGGCCAAAAAATTCATGTTGGGTCTTAACCGGAGTGCCGGAGGATAGGTAAAAAAATCTTTGACGATTTCCCGGATTGCATCCATGCAGTCTGCATTTTTAATCCTGTTGTACAACGTATTGCCGAAAAGAAAATTTCCTGAAAAATATTGTGCGAATTTTTTATACCGTCGAAGTCCCATGGGGAGATCAAAATGTTTTTCAATCAGTTCGGTTAATTTGAGTGCTGTTTCCGGATATATGCCCGGGTCCGGGATAATCCGGCGTGAAAATTCTGCAAAGATCCAGGGTTTGGCCACTGCAAGCCGTCCGATGGCTATACCGTCGCAATGGGTGGTTTGCAGCATTGTCAAACAGTCCTTTGCATCAAAAATGTTTCCGTTGCCAAACACCGGAATGGTTACGGCATCTTTGACAAAACCGATATACTCCCATTTCGGGTGTCTTGCCCGGCGGTCGGGGGATACCCTGGGATGAAAAGTCAGTGCGTCAGCGCCTGCATCCTCAAATCTTTTTGCCAGATCCACAGGAATTGCGGGATCATCTTTCCACCCGATACGGAATTTGACAAAAAGAGGAATAGAGACGGCTTTTCTGACTGATGAAACGATCTTGACCGCATGATTCGGATTGTTTAAAACAGCTGCACCGCAATGTTGACGGCAAATGGAATTGGCCGAGCATCCGAAATTAATATCCACGCCAAAAAAATTTTCATGTTCAATTCGTCTGGCGGCATCGGCCATGGTTTTGGGGTCAGATCCGACTATCTGAAATATTAGATGCGATTTTTCCTGATCGCGCCATCGGAAATAACCGGATACTTTCGGGTTTTCCGTGGGAATTCGCGCCGCATTGCACATCTCGGAAAAGAGAAGCCCGTACCCTCCAAAAGAGGCTAAAAGTTCCCGAAAAGCGACATTGCCAAGCATGCTCATTGGGGCCAGGGCGAGCCGATTTTGAATCTGTTTTCCGCCGATTTCCAAAGGATGATCCAGAAGCCTTGCAAGTTCATGATCCATATGAATGTAATTTGTGTGCTCGGTTAGTAGATAATGGGTTCACTTTTTCAATACCATGATTATACATGAGAGATATTACAGGAAATTGAATAAATTAAAAACAGCCAATTTGCAAAAAGGAATTTTGAAACCATGATTGCAGCCCTGAAAAAGCGGGTTGAAAAAACAGATCGTTTTTGGCAATAACAGATAAAATAACTTCATGGACTTATGGCGGACATTATCAATTTGCACGATTATGTTATCGATTCCAAACAAAAGAGATTTTTTTCCCCTTGGAAAAATCGCTTTGGTGAGAACCTGAATTTTTTTTCGAGGGTATCGGATCTATCAGACAAGGTTCTCTATCTGCTGGCGAAACCGGATGATGAATCTGCAGAGGCCTTGCGGGAGTTGGTGATGGCAGTTATGGACAAAGGGCCTGTGGTAAAGTTTGCTTTTCTTGATGATAAGCAGCAATGGATGATTCATCGGATTTCAATGGTCATACTGGAGCAGATATATTTTGAAATCATGAAACGCCTTGGCTGGATTCAGGACTATGCTTGCCGTCGCTATAGCCTGGTATGGCTTGTGGAAAACTGCGGCAAGCCAGAGGAAATGTGCAGTCGGGTTACACCGGTACTGAGCCAGTCAGATCCTGATTTTCCAGAGTATATCAAATTGCCTTGGGATCAACAGAAAAAATATCTGGAAAGCCGGTTTGGAAAAGCTTTTCGATCCTTTGAGGATAAATTAAAACAAGCAGGTATTATCCCCTTTTAAGCCGATTCTGTCTCCTGAATGATACTGGAAAGGAGGAGCAACCCTTTAAGGTAATGAAAAATTATTACTGCAATTGATTGAAAATCGCCCTTCTTCAGTATAATCAATCGCTGAAAAAAGGTTTTGTTCCTGAAGAGCGCTTTGCATTTCCTGTACTTGTTTCAGGATTTCACAATCTTTTGCGCATTCAAATTTGGATTTAAATCGTTTTGGGCAGTTTTTACAAGGTGAAGATGTCATGGCTGTCTCCTTATTTCCAAAAGGAGGTTAAATAAAAACCTGCGAACCTTCTCCTGATCAGATGGGGTCATCATGATGAAACTCCCATATTATTGACTTAAATAAAGCAGATTTATATAAAAGTATATAGGGTAAAATTACTATTTAAGTGGTAGAAATACAGTATTTGAAGATTTGGTAGGAAGGTATTTCATGTAGAATCCATAAGCATTTATGGAAATGGTCCGGGTTAAACCCTGATTTGGTAATGGTAAATCCTCGCCATGGGTTGTTTGGATACGGGAATTACGGCCTTTTATGCGTATCGAGAATATCGCGGACAGCCTTGGCTAGATCTTCAATGGAGGGTGGTTTCAGCAAGAAAAAACGGATACCGAATGTTTGGGCCTGGCTTGCGTTGATTTCTTTGCGGTTTCCAGTAGCCATGATGACCGGGATATCCGGACGAACCTGATGAATCTCACTGACCAGTTTTGTTCCGGTCATTTTCGGCATGGTCATATCCGAAATGACCAGGTCGAATGCAAAAGGGTTTTGACTGAAATTTTCAAAAGCTTCCAGGGAGCTGTTATAAGAAGTCACTTGGTAACCGAGGTCGGTCAGCATTTGTTCCATGACATCGGTCACGGTTTTTTCGTCATCCACCAGGAGTATTTTTTCATTCCCCCGAGGTAATGGCGCAGATTGCCTGGGCGATTCTTTTTTGGGATCCGTTTCGTGAGTTCTCGGGAAAAAAACCTTAAAGGTACTCCCTATTCCGGGTTCGCTTTCGACGATAATATCACCGCCATGGTTTTTTACAATTCCATGGACTACGGAAAGTCCCATTCCGGTGCCTTCACCCTCGGGTTTAGTGGTAAAGTAGGGTTCAAAGATCCGGTCGAGCATATCTTTGTTCATCCCGTGTCCGGTATCCATGACCGTGAGGCAAACATAAGGACCGGGTTTCAGGTCTGGTGCGTGTTTGGATTCCGTAGGAGTTAAATCGATGTCGTCAAGCCTTATCTCAAGAGTCCCTCCGTTTTCCCGCATGGCATGGTGTGCGTTGGTGCAAAGATTTAACATGACTTGATGAATTTGAGTCGGATCCGCAATCACGGAACCTGACGCATTGATATGGGATCGGATTTCAATGGTGGCGGGAAGGGATGCGCGGAGCAGTTTCAGGGCCTCTTTAATGATACTTTTGATTTCAAGGGAACATCGTTTTTGCCCATCCTGACGGCTGAAGGTCAAAATCTGCTGAACCAGTCCTTTTGCTCGTTGGACAGCGGTGAGAACCTGTTCAAGGTTATTTCTGGCTTTTGAATTTTCCGGAATTTTTCTCAGGGCCAATTCGGTGTATCCGCTGATGGGTGTCAGGATATTATTGAAATCATGGGCGATGCCTCCTGCAAGAGTCCCGATGGCTTCCATTTTTTGTGCTTGTTTTAGCTGGGTTTGCAAAAGCGCTTTTTCTTTTTCTGCTTCTTTTCGCTCAGTGATATCTCGTGCGATGATCAGGATCGTGGGTTCGCGGTCATATTCCGTGGTACAACTGCTCATTTCAATGGGGATGATTTTGCCGTCACTGCGTTTGTGTGACGTTTCAAAAATCAGATGGCCTTCCTGACGAAGTTCTTCCAACCGGTCTTTTCCGGATTCCTCGTTTGGTTCCCTTGCTTCTATATCATTCCAGTTCAGGCTCAGGAGTTCTTTTCTGGCATACCCTAAGCGTTCGCAGGCGATTCTGTTGGCATCGAGAATGCGCCCTTTAAAATCCAAAACGAAAATCGCATCACCTGCATTTTCAAACAAGGTCCGGTATCGATTGGTGGTTGCCAGCAGAGCTTTGATCGTTGAAAAATCAAAGGAAAGAGTTTTAAAAGACGAATCATTAGCCTCTTTGCGTTTTTCTCTTTCCATGAATCAACCTTTTAATATTCAAAATAAAGTCTATTGAAGAGATATAGGCGAATCTTTTAATTTTTTCTGATATCACAGGTATTATATAAACTCAAGCGCCAATTATAGCCGGATTCGAAGGCTTTGTGAAAAACAAGCCGACCTGGAATTCGATCTGGAATACGTATTCAAAAAGTTATCTTTATGATATTCTCAATTTTTTGATTCAACCTTTTAAAAATCAACTTCACCGATGCCAAAACTTTATATTCAGGAATATAAAAAAGAACTTATCGGTACCTCAATTTTAATTGCCTGCCGGGAGCCGGTTTTGCGTGAACATATCAAACATATTTTAAGTGACATCAAATTTATGGATCGACAGGGGATTAAAACGATACTGATTCATAACCTCGCCAACCGGTTTTCAAACCGGAAATATTTCAATCTCTTGCAGGAAAAATTGCCCAACACGCAAATTCGCCGGATACCTGTGGAGGCAGGTGAGGATTTTTATAACTATGTGCTTAATTTTAGTCCGCACATCAACAAAATCGTGTTTATCGAAAGAAAATATTTGACGGATGACAAAGGACGGAAACTCAATGCACTTACCACCCATAACGTGCTGAAACTGATCAAGGAAAAAAAGATAGTTGCTTATGGGGATTTGATTGCCAATGCAAACTTTAAATCAATTATTGAAAAAATTTGTACAAAAATCGAAAATCAGGACATTGATCGTATCCATATCGTACCGGCGAGAAAAAGCTGCCTGAAACATGAACTTTTCAGTCTTGAAGGTACTGGAACTCTAATCGCCAATAACTTTACCGAAACACTCGAAAAGGTCCTTTCCGATGATGAAGTGAGAATGGTGGAAAATATTTTAAAACCCTATATATCCACGGGTCTGATCAAACCCAGAAACCGGGATCATATTTCCGCGTTTCGTCAGAATTTCTATATGGCCAAAATCGATGGCATCCCTGTCGGCTGCGTGGAAAAAATCAATTTATCGGACACTACCGCTGAGCTGGGTGCGCTGGCGGTTGCAACCCGTTATCGGAATCATCAGGTGGGGTATTTCCTTATCAAATCTTTTGTGGAATTGGCCAAAAAGGAAGGATATCAGCGGGTTGTCTCACTGACCAGAAATCCTAAACTGAAAACCATTTACTGCTCTGTGGGATTTAAGGAGAAAACACCCGAAGATCTTCAATACCGAAAGTCAAAGTCTCCGAATGTACCCATGTTTGTCTATTTGCTATGAAAATGACGGACCATTATTTTTCCCTTTCAGCCATTTTATTTATTGTGTTTTAGAACAATCTTGGAGATAATTGCTTCGATCCATCATTAAAAATTTTTTCACTAATCGGGACAGTGATTTCAGGCATAACCATTTAAGGAAAAAAGGAATCGACAGATATGTTTTCATCAAATTCAAATCATCGGTGGAAGTTTTTCCAGATAGGGGGGTTTGATCAGGTTCGGCTGGAAACTGCAAATGATTTAAATAACCTGGATACACTTGATGAAAAATTGTGGGCGGCCCTGAGTTGTCCCACGTGGGGCGTTCGATTGGATAAAAGAACACTCAATTTCCTTGATACGGATGGTGACGGAAGAATCCGGGTTCCTGAAGTCAAAGCGGCGGTTAAATGGACATGTTCTGTTTTAAAAGACCCTGGGGAACTTTTTCAGGAAAAATCGGGTTTGTCGCTGTCATCGATTCGGGATGATTCGGACGAAGGAAAACAAATCCTGTCTTCTGCCAAACAAATTTTAAAAAATCTCAATAAGCCGGATGCCTTGGAAATCACTCCTGAGGACACATCCGATATTAATCTTGCTTTTGCCAATACCGATTTTAACGGAGATGGTATTATTCCGGAAGATGCGGCTCAGGATGAAGAGTTAAAGTCAGTCATCCGGGATATCATGGCAACCGTGGGTGCTGAAACGGACCGAAGCGGAAAACCGGGTATTTCCGAAAGTCAGGTGATGCAATTTTACGAGGAAGCACAGAATTTTTCTGACTGGTGGAAAGAGGCGGAACCTGGTTTGGAAGACCTTACGCCTTTGGGTGATCGGATAGAATCCGCCGTGGTGATCTTCAAGTCTGTAGAATCCAAAATAAACGATTATTTCATACGGTGCCGGATGGCCGAGTTTGATCAGGTTGCTGCTGAAGCGCTCAATCCGAATATCACCCAATATCAGACAATTGCTGATAAAAACCTGTCTGTTGCGGCAGAGGAGATGACCGGATTTCCCATTGCCAAAATTGAGGCCCAAAGGCCGTTGCCTTTAAAGGAAGGTCTTAACCCCGTGTGGGTGTCACGAATTCAGGCGTTCAAATCAGAAGTGGTCGAACCGTTGATGGGAACCAAAGATTTTCTGACTCATAGCGATTGGGAGCAATTATCGGGTCGTTTTGTTCTGTTTGAGAACTGGCAAAATTCAAAAAAGAAATTCATAACCGAACAACTGGGTATTCAGCGTATCCGGGAATTGCTGTCAGGTAACAGCAAAGATCGGCTTCTGAAGCTTATTGCACAGGACAAGGCTTTGGAGCCGGAATTCAATGCCATTGCCTCAGTGGATAAATTGACTTTATTTTATCGGGACCTTATCCGTTTTTTGAACAATTTTGTTTCTTTTCAGGACTTTTATGGTCTTAAGGGTGCCATTTTTCAGGCAGGAGAGCTATATCTTGACCAGCGCTGTTTCACACTCTGCGTTCCGGTGGAGGATATTGCTCAACACAGCACTATCGCTACTTTAAGTGGAACCTACCTTTTGTATTGTGATTGCATCAGAAGAAACACCGGTGAAAAAATGACCATTGTTGCGGGTGTGACCAATGGAGATGCCGACAATCTTATGATTGGAAGAAACGGTGTGTTTTATGACCGTGATGGAAGGGACTGGGATGCAACAGTAGTTAAAATCGTAGAGCATCCGATCAGTATAAGGCAGGCGTTTTGGATGCCTTACAAACGAATAGCCAGGATGATCGAGGAGCAGATAGAAAAATTTGCGGCAGCCAGGGAAAAAGCTACCCTGGACAAAGCATCCGCAGGAGTAGCCGATGCTTCCCAGACGGCCGAAACTGGGGCAGCACCCGCTGCTCAATCGTTTGATGTTGCCAAATTTGCAGGTATTTTTGCTGCTATCGGCTTGGCGATCGGTGCTTTAGGCACTGCTCTGGCTGCAATTCTTACAGGATTTTTAAGTTTGGCATGGTGGCAGATGCCGCTTGCCATTATCGGTATTATTCTGGTCATATCGGTGCCTTCCATGATCATTGCGTGGGTTAAACTCCGAAAACGTAATTTGGCCCCGATTCTGGATGCCAACGGGTGGGCCGTCAATACCCTTGCAAGGATGAATATTCCATTTGGAACCGCTCTGACCCTGCTTGCGGTATTGCCCAAAGGGGCCAAGCATATTTCTAAAGATCCCTTTGCTGAAAAAAAACAACCCTGGTCGCTTTACATTTTCATTTTGATCCTTTTAGCTGTTATGGTCATTGCATACAGAAATTATGAGTGGATCGAGAAGTATATTCCCACGCTGTTTTGATCGAATGAAAAAGCAAGCCGTTTTTATTTAAACACCCTTTTGCGGCAGTTTTACAAGAGGTTGTAATCGACTCTATCCGCTTTCCAAAACTCTATGGACAGGGCCGGCAGAGTGCTGTGGTTCTGAAATTTTTATTCAATGCCTCAAAATAAAAACAAGGGAAAAGATAATCCGACAACTTCGGTCTATACCCTCTCCAATATCGGACCGATTTTGTTTATCACGCTCATCTTTTTTCTGACCTTTGTTGCTCGTGTGCTGATCTCGCCGCTGATGCCTGAGATTGAAGAATCTTTAGGCATCAGCCACTCTCAATCAGGTTCCCTCTTTCTGTTTATGTCCGCAGGGTATTTTCTGTCTTTGATCGGTTCCGGATATATTTCCGCCCGTATTTTTCATCGCAATACGATAATCGTGTCTGCCTTGGGAGTCGGCTTGGCGCTTTGTGCCGTATCAGTTTCCAGCGGGTTTTGGTGGCTGAGTGGTTCGGTTTTTTTTCTCGGATTTGCCGCAGGCCTGTATCTGCCCTCCGGAATTACCACACTGACGGATATGGTGGATTCAAGTCAATGGGGAAAGGCGATTTCGATTCATGAAATTGCACCGAATCTCGGTTTTGTGGCCGCTCCTCTATTTGCGGAAATTATGTTGTTATATCTATCATGGAGGACACTCCCCTTTTTTATCGGTATTTTCACAATCGGTATGGGGTTCCTCTTTTTTTTTTATGCAAAGGGGGGTCGTTTCCCCGGAAAACCTCCGGGTATGGATGCATTTTGTGCGATGTTCGTCAGACGGGATTTCTGGATCATGGTCATTCTATTTGGCTTGGCCATCAGCAGCACTTTAGGCATCTATACCATGCTTCCGCTTTATCTGGTTTCCGAGGTCGGGATATCCAGAAACGTTGCCAATACTGTCATCGCCTTATCCCGCTTTTTCGGGTTGTTTTCCGCGCTGGCCAGCGGGTGGGCTTCCGACCGATTCGGCCCCTGCCCTACGATAATGGTTACCCTCGGGTTAACGGGCATGAGTACGATTTTGATGGGAATTTCAGACGGACCGGCCGTGGTGGTGCCCCTTGTGTTCATTCAGGCTGTTTTGGCTACGTGTTATTTCCCGGCTGGTTTTGCGGTGTTGTCTTCTATCGGTCCGTCTGTTTATCGGAATGTGGTAATCTCATTAACCATTCCCCTGGCTTTTCTTTTCGGTGGGGGGGTGGTGCCTCTGATTATCGGGATGACCGGGGATACGGGTTCTTTTAGTGCGGGTGTTATTATTATCGGTGGCATGATTACTGCTGGCGCTGTACTCCCGCATTTTTTGGATAGAAAAAATGATCATTAACCCGTAACTGATTATTTAAACTCGACCTTTTCAGTGGCCGAACTTACGACGAAAATTCTTTCGTTATTTCCTTTCCGGTCCGCCGGAGTCATATAAAATCCGGGGCGATCCTTGGAATATCCCAATGTATATCCGATGATGGATTCACCATCAGAAAATTTTACCGTTATTTTTCGTCCTGCTCCCGGTATTGTTTCATCATAGACATAATGATAATTTTTGTTCCCTTCAAAGGCTTTCACAAAAAAGATCGCTTTAAGATCTTCAACATTAATTTCTTTGATTTCACCGTCTAAGCAGTGCAGATGAAAGCTCTTTTTGTTTGGCATAAAATCGGTTGTATTGCCTTTCATCAGGCTTTGGTCCTTGAATTTTAAAACCACTTTATTGGTTTGCATCTGCTCCCTCTTCCATTTTTTTAAGGTTAATGTGATCCAATGCGCAGTTTTTGTCTTAAATCAGAAGGAACTTTCCTGCAATTTTTGGCTTCCCACGAAAACCGCTGCAACAACAACGGAAGTCCATTGGCCGTTATCAGGTCCGAGAGCACCTAATGTGGTATGCCAGGTTTCAACGATTTTACCGGACATTCGGAAAACTTCCTTTCTTTCATCATAGTCCTTATCCACGTCAAAATCGAGTCCCAAGGTATTGGCCAGCATGGTAGCGGCCAAATCTTCCGCATATTCTCCTCCTTCGTCCTCGGTTTCCCCATAGGCGTGGTGTGCTGAGAGGAAGCCGTATTTGCCATCCTCCCGGGGGAGCGCAAGACCGATGCTGGCCACAATGCGTCGTCCCGGTTCGTTTGAATGGGCCTTGGCCAGAACGCATGGGGTGACTTCTCCGGGATAAAGCATGGATAAGCCTTCCTTGACATCAATGATCCGACAGTTCGGGGGAAATATGGAGGACACTTCCATGATATTTAACTGGGCGATGCCTGCATCCCGAAGGGCAATTTCGAGTGAGGCCATTTTTTCTTTATGAACGCCTACACCCTTGGTGAAAAAAAGATATTTGGGTACATACATGGTTTTTATTTCTCCTGTTTACATTCTTTCAAGTACGTCGATTCCTAAAAGGTTTAAACCTGTTTTCAAAGCAATTCCGGCGGCTTTGATCAGCAGTAAACGTCCTTTTGCCGATTCTTTGGTGTCCGCATGGATCACCTGGTGTTTGTTATAGAACTGGTTGAATGCTTTTGCGGTATTAAATACATGGACTGCCAATCGGGAAGGGGTCAGTTCCTTTACGGAAATTTCAAACTCTTCAGGAAACCGGATTAACTGCCTGATTAATTGAAGTTCTTCTTCGTTTCCTAAATGGGTTGTGTCACCATATTCGGCAGTAAGACCGAGATCTTCGGCATTTCTTAAAATGCCTGAAATTCTGGCATATGCATACTGGCAGTAAGGGCCTGTGAATCCGTCGAACGAGATGGATTCCTGGGGATCAAAATGGATATCCTGCATCGCCCTGACCCGTAAAAGATAAAATTTGATTGCAGCCCGGCCTATAATCTCACTGCGGATTTTCAGTTCCGTGTCGGATAAAGGATTTTCTTCATTTCTTCGACTAATTTCCTGGGCGGCCAGATTTTCAATTTCCCTGATCAGGTCATCGGCATCGACTACTTTTCCTTCTCTGGATTTCATTTTTCCTTCGGGAAGATAAACCATGCCGTAAGAAAGGTGGTAACAACCGTCAGACCATGGATAGTTAAGGGCTTTAAGGATTTCAAAGAGGCATTGAAAATGATGAACCTGTTCGCTGCCGACCACATATATGGATTGATCCAGATGATGTTCGGCAGCTTTCAAAACGGCTGTGCCAAGATCCTGAGTCATGTATAAACTGGTGCCGTCATCGCGTAGAACGGTAATTTTTTTGGGTTCTCCATTTTTTTCCCTGCCAAACTTTTCTACAGGTAAATGAAACACCACATTTTCCCCGGTCCCGTCATCTCTTAATACCTTGTGGAAAATTTGTTTTTCTAGTCCCTGGACAATAATATCCTTGCCGAGCTTGTAGGTCTCGGATTCATAGTAGAACACATCGAACTCCAGGCCGAATTTTTCATACGTTTCCGAAAAACCCTTATAGACCCACTCGTTCATCATTTTCCAAAGTTTTATGGTCTCAGGGTCACCGGATTCCCATTGCTGAAGCATTTTCTGAACTTCAGACTCAAGGCTCGGATCTTTTTCAGCCTCCTGGGCAAATTTCACATACCATTTGCCGACAAAATGATCTCCTTTTATGTTTTCGCTTTCCGGTGTAGTGCCATTTCCCCACCGTTGCCATGCCAGCATGCTTTTGCAGATATGAACCCCGCGGTTGTTTATCAGGTTGGCTTTGACCACATGGTGTCCGGCAGATGTCAACAGATTGGCAACCGCCATGCCCAGAGCACCGTTTCTGAGATGGCCAAGGTGGAGGGGTTTATTCGTGTTTGGAGACAGGTATTCAACCATCACCCGTTTTTGGGGGCCCTGGTTCAATGAACAGAATTTTTCCTGCTTTAGAATAATATCCGAGCATATTCGACCGAATAAAACCGCACTGGAAATTTTGATATTGATGTATGGGCCGGTTGCGTCAATTTTTTGTATAATTTCATCGGGTTCAACGGCTTTTGCAATTTTTTGAGCAATATCCGTGGGGGATTGTCGATATTGTTTTGCCATTGGAAAGCATCCGCAGGCAAAATCACCCATGTCGACACCGGGTGGATAAACCAGGCTGAGATCTTTTGGGGCGGTTCCGAAAGTTTTTTCTGCAGCGTGTTCGATTCGTTTTAAGACTGTTTCCTTAAGGTCCCTGATGTCCATGGTTTCTCCTTATTTTTCAAGATACGAAAACCCGGACATGACGAACTTATCCGGGTTCCTGGCAAACTCAACCATCAATAAACCAAACGCCGTTGATATAAACCTAATAATTTAAAGGATCTTAAAAAGAAAAACAATATCAATGTGATCAAAATTCAAAAAAAATTTCGGATGGGGTGCTGAATGAAAAATATTTCGGAGAAACGCTATGGAGACTCAATGGGGATGAAGGTTTTGTCTCCGGTCTCATGGGTTGAAACCGATTGTGTGGGAGAGATGCAATGGAGGCTTCACGGTAATGAAGTTATAAAGGCAACTCCATCAAGGTAAGCTCAAGGCAGTAATTTTTAGGATTCAGGGTTCCGGTCTCCAGGAATCCGAATTTTTTATACCATTGTTTCAGTTCAGTGTCCTGAACAAAAATGGTTGCGGTAATTCGTTTCGCTCCCGATTTTTCGGCTTCCATAATGGCCGTATCCAGGAGTTCTTTTCCAAAACCTCTTCGGCGCCTTCCCGGCAGCACTCCCAATCGAACCACCTCCCAAACGTCATCGGAGCCTTTTTTCAGTCCGATACATCCGGAAGGAATTCCGTGATCGATTTTAATAAAAAAGGATAACCCGCTGGAAAGGTCTTTTTGTATGATTTCCACGGTGGTGTTGGATGGATGTTCCGGGTAGTTTTCCGGTGTGATTTCAAATCGTCGGGCGACATCAAGAAAACATTGTCTGATGAGAAAATTCAGCATGGATGCATCCGAAGTATCAGCCCTTCGAATATCCGATTTTTTAATTCTCATGAAAGCTCCATAATTCATTTCAAAATGATTTTAAAAAAAAGGGGCCCAGCCTTATCAATGAGGATGATGCCCCTTAAACGGATGGAGAGTAAACATGATTTTGGAAACTATTCCGGAAATTTAAAGGTGATTTTATCTCCATCACCACTTTGTTTAACCTTAACTTTCAAACTGATGCTGCTGTCTCGAATCCCCAGAGCCAATTCGGTTTTTCCTTCCTTATCTTCGATGTGGGTTATATTTCTGACCGCCTCAAAAATCTTTTCAGCGACTTCATTGCCGGGTGAAGGGAGTTCCGAATCCTTGTATTCTGCAATTACCTTAATTTTGCCATCTTTATCTTTATAAATAGTGACTTCTTCAGCACCATCGTTGACTCCGTGAAGTGCTGCCAGAGCCAACCATTTTAACGCGGCTTCATTTTTATCGGAATCTGTTTTGACTTTGGCCATTTCCGACAAATAGTCGGTTGTTGCAAAACAATCACAATGCTCCTGAACTTTCTTATGAAGGTTTTCCGTGTCTTTCATGGCTATTCCTCCCTTTGATGCTAAATTTTGATTTATTTAGTAAGATTAGAAATGACTTACTTGAAAGAGAAATTAACCACCATTATTTAAATTTCAAGTTGCATCATGATTTTTTACTCACCTACGTCGTTGTGATAAATTGAATCAGGTGGTATCTCAAGGGAATTTGAGGGTTCATCAAAAGGCTTACCGTCATTGTCCGGTTCAGTGGGCAGTTGAGGTATCTCATCCATTTGATCCGTCATCTCTTCCGGTGCGGGAGTCGTGATTCCCGCAGCTTCTCGTTGGGTCAGTATTCTGTTGAGGCGATCAAAGGCCTTTTCCAGGGTGACATCAATGATCACAATTTCTTCGGCGCTGACAATAACCCGTTTTAGTTCTGGAATTCTTGGTTGACCCGTAGCTTCCAGATAAAAGGGCTGAATATACAAAATATGCTTGCCAAGGGGAAAAATAATCATTTTACCCCGTTTGACCTCCGAACCGAGCTGGTCCCACAAGGTAATATGTTCGGCAATCGTGGTATTCTGATCGATAAGTGCGTTGATCTGAGAGGGACCGTAAATCTGACGTCCCCGGGGAAACAAATATATGATGATCCGTCCGTAATTGTCACCATCGCATCCGACAAGGGCCAGGGCACGAAGATTTTCGCGGTTGACAGGGAGCATGGGGGTGACCAGAACAAATTCAGGTTGTTTATGCTGGATAAGATCCAGAGTCAGATAATAGGGTCGCATCCGGATAATACTGTCTCTGTGCTCAAACTCTGCAAATTGCCAGCGATCCTCATCTTTGTAGAATGTTTCCGGGTTGATCTGGTGATATTTGGAATATTTTTTCATCTGGATTTCAAAGAGATCTCTTGGATATCGCACTTGTTTTCTTAACTTTTCAGGCATTTCTTCCATGGGCCTGATAAGACCGGGGTACATCCGCTGGTAAGCTTTGGCGATCGGATCTTTCGTATCTGCCAGGTAGTAGGTAACATTGCCGTTGTATGCATCCACAATAATTTTGATGGAATTTCTGATATAGTTGAATTCCTCGCTGTATGGCGATCCCTGGGGATACCATTTGCTTAAGGTATAGGCATCCTGAAACCAATACAACATGTCATTGGTGACGACCAGGTAAGGATCTTTGTCGAGTTTGAAAAAAGGTGTCAGGGTTCTGATTCGTTCCTGAATATTTCTTCTGAAAAGAATTCGGCTGTCGGAATTGGTTTTGGTTGTAAAAAAGATATTCCGGTCTTTAAAATATACGGCGAATAATGCTTTTTTAAACAAAGAGCCGATAGGGGTTCCTCCGGTGCCTGAGTAGTTGGTTATGACTTCATCCACTTCGCCGGGATAGTGAAGCTCTCCGCTGTCGTTAGGGGCGATGGCATACGTGTAGGATCCTGTTCCATAATAAATGCCCGGTTGACTAATGACGACCGAAAAGCCGAAATCGGATACGGGCGGCATATCGCGGATATACCATTTCATTCGTTCTTCGCCCTTTTGGGCGGCCGGAATTACCACGGCACCGTAGCCATGCGTATATTTCAAATGCATGTTGATCCAGTTTTGAGCTGGTTCAGGAAGTTTATCCAGGTTAATTTCCCGGGCAGCTAGATACACCTGATGCAATTCATTTTTCACGGTATATCGGCCGACATCAACCTCACTGAATTGATAGTATGGACGAATGGCTTGAACTTCCTGGAAAACATCAATGAGCAACTCCTTATCCCAGAGGGGGATATTTTCCAAATCGGTGATGAGTTCCGGATCGGTCAGGCTTCGGAGGTGTTGCATCCGTCCGTAATCGCGTTTTTCCACAGTGGTCAGGTTATAGGCCGCCAGCGTAGACAGGACGGAATTTTGAATGTATTTGGATTGCCGAACGATTTCGTTGGGTTTTACGACATATTTTTCAACGTTTTCCGGTAAAAAGTCCCATGTTCTTCCGGCATGGGAGAGAACAAACAACAGGGTAAAAATAACCAACGGATAGATACCCCTTCGGGTATTGACAAAAATAATGAGGGATATGGCCATGGCCAGAAAAAATATTGCTGAAAGCCAGATCAAAGGGAGTAAAACGGTCATTTCGGTATAGCCGGGTCCGAAAAATAAGGGTTCGTTATTGGTATTATACAGCAACATATGCCTTTCGAGCATATATCCCCAGGCCTGAACCCAAAATGCCAGAAAGATCACCACGGAAAGATGAATTTTTGCTGCTCTGTACAACGGCTGATTTTCAGATGCCAGCATTCGTCGTTCTATGTAATACAGAATGGTTAAGAACACGAAAAGAAGCAGAAGGGTTATGATTAATCGTCCCTGAAGAAGATTATAGATGGGAAGAGAAAACAGGTAATAGCTGACATCGATGCCGTAAACCGGGTCTTTTATTCCGCTGTTGGAGCCGAAAAAATATAATAATGCCGCTTCCCATTGTTCATAAAGAGGAATCGCAAGGGGAATTGCAAGAATGAGGGAAAGGGGGGTGTATACTTTAAGTGAACCCGTGCGAAACGCCTGAATTAATTTTCCCGTTTTGGTGACTTCCGGCCTGCAAACCCCGGAAAGAGTACATCCGAGATATCTTGAGGCAATCCAGAAATTGAGAAAAATGACCAGAAAAAAAAACAGCGTAACCCCTATAAAGACCAGGTATTTGTAAAAAAGCTTAAGGAAAAACAATCCTGAGTATCCAATGGAGCTATACCAGTAAAAGTCTACAAAAAAATCAATAAAGATGAAGTTTAGTATGACAAAAGCAATGGCTACTATTGCAATCAGGGCTAAAAAAGCCACAAACAATTTTTTCCAACGCCCCATTCCATTCTCCTTAAGCAAGTATTATTCAAAGTTTATTTAATTATTATAAACCTCACAATTTTTTGGGTCAAGACTCATGAGCGGAAAGCCCATAGAAGTATAAATTTTTAAGGTGATGATCATCAAGGGCGGGTAAGGGGATGGAATTTAGATCACATCCCCTTTTGGGTGTTTGAATTTCTCAGGAAATGATGTTCAAGAGTTTTAACGGAAGGTTCTTGAATGTGTTTGTCAACCATATCAAGTCAGGAATCAGAGCTGTTCACACTGTTTCTTTTAATTTTAGAAGGATGACAAAACCGCTATGAACATAAGGTCGAAAACTGGTTTATTTCACTCTTTCCTTAAATTTATTCAAAGCGGTATTCACATTAAAAGTGAGATTTTCCAACTCTTTATTGACTCCGAGTTCCAGCTCTTTCCAAGCTTCCCCGGATTTTTTCAAATCATTCAGTTGCATTTTTAAAATATTTTCTTCATTCTCCAGATTTTCCACTTCCCCTATGATTAATGTGCTGCCTTTTTCAACTTTGGCTGCCAGTTCCTTCAGTTTTGCGATTTCGGATTCAAGTGATCTCAGCTGTTTTTCCAGGTTTTCGAGAATTGCTTTTTTGTCTGCCATGTCTAATCTCCTCAAAATTAGGGTTCAAAAAAGTCTGAAATAAAAATATCAGTTATTCACGGCCATGTTGTGTTTAAGTTTTCCAATGACTTGGTCTTGAAGGTTTTTTAATTTAGGACTCAACTCAACGGGAAATATTTTCGGTTTACGGATTGTTTTAAAAGAGTCGTCCAGAGATTGAAATTCCTTTTCAAACCGGTGACGAATTTCTTGAAGTGTCTCCTGAGAGCGGGTACGTTTTCCATTTTGCATCACGTTAACCAGCAGTTGTTCACCCTCCGATTTTTCATCTCTTAAACCGATAATATCCTTTGTGAGTCGCTTTTCGCGGCATGTTCTGAAAATCTGTTTGCGTGCAGGGATATTTTGCTTGCCCGAGCTTAATTTCAAGACAGGTTTGCCTTCATATTCAACCAGTTTGTAGGCGATATTGGTATAAGGAGCATCTGCGGAAACCCCGATTCGGGTACCGACTCCAAATGCATCTATTAGGGCCCCGCGCTCCAGGTTTTCGGCAATTCTGAATTCATCGAAACCCCCGCTGGCAAAAATGAGAACATCGTTTAACCCCGCATCATTTAAAATAGTTCTTACCACTTGACTTAATTGGGCCATATCTCCGCTGTCAAGACGGACCCCTAATAACTTTAAGCCCTGACCGGCCATTTCTTTGGCCACTTTGGCCGCCTTTTTCGCACCTTCAATGGTATCATAGGTATCAATCAGCAACACGGTGTTTTTGGGAAAAGATTTGAAATAGGCCCGGAAGGCTTCGATTTCCTCATCGAAACTCAGGATGTAAGAATGCGCCATGGTACCTGATACAGGAATCCCATAAAGTTTTCCCGCAAGGACGTTGCTTGTTGATGAAAAGCCCGCAATATAGCAGGCCCGGGCTGCTTGTATCCCTGCATCGGCTCCATGAGTTCTTCGTAAAGAAAAATCAACAAGGTTTCTTCCCCTGGCAGCATAAACGCAACGGGATGCTTTGGTGGCTATAATGACTCCGAAATTCACGGCATTAATAATAAAAGTTTCTACCAGCTGTCCCTGGATAATGGGTGCTGTCAATTCCAGAATGGGTTCATCCTTGAAAAATATTCGTCCTTCTTCCATGGCATAAAGGTCACCGGTAAAACGCAGCCGGCTGAGGTAATGCAGGAAATCGTGAGAAAAAAGATTTTTGGAATCTAAATAATCAAGATCATCCTGGTCAAAAGAAAAGGATTCGAGAAATTCCAATACAGATTCAAGGCCGACATTGACAAAATAACCTCGATCGGGCGGGTATTTGCGAATAAACAGGCTGAAAGTGGCTGGTGCGGTCATTTCGTGATCATAATAGGATGCTGCCATGGTCAGCTCATAGAGGTCGGTCAACATCGCTTTATGTAAGTTTTTCGCTTTCATGCCCATTTTTCGAAAATCTTTCAGAAAAAGCCTTGCAAGGATGTTTCAGCATCGAATCACGAGTGAAACGATAGTCTAACTTAATCTAATAAAACAAACTAGTATCGTCAACTTGTTTTATACTTTTATGGATTCCTTATTAATAATTTTCACAAAGTAAACTCCGAAGACTGCTTGACTTTGGTTCATTTTTGGAGGCATATTAACAGGTCTTGTTTAAAGTCAATAAAAATGAGCAAAAGATGAAATATATGTCTTCAATGTCATTAGGTTATAACAGGAAATAATCTTAAAACGCCAATCACCATAAGAATCATTCCGGAGGATCTATATCATGGATATTTCAAAATTCAAAATCCCCGTTGAAAATTTAAGATGGCATTGTGATCCAAACCTGTTTGATTTTAAATGCACCAAAGATATTGTGCCGCTTCAGGAATTCGTCGGACAAGACAGAGCAACTAAAGCTTTAGAGTTCGGTCTTTTTATGAATCGGCCCGGTTATAACATTTATGTGGCAGGCATTACGGGTACCGGAAAAACTTCCATGGTAAAATCCTTTATCAAGCAGGTGATGGAAAAAAGCAACAAGGGAGCCCCTGATGACTGGTGTTATGTCTATGACTTTACCAGCAAGGATACCCCTCAGATCATCAACCTTCCGGCGGGCCACGGAAAAATACTTAAAAACGATATCAAAAGGCTTAAAAAAAACCTGATGGAAAGCCTTTCACGTGCATTTTCCAGTGACGATTACAATTCCGGGCGAAAGAAAATCATCGAGGAAAATCGTGCTGAACAGAATAACCTTCTGGAAAAGATGGGTGAGAAGGCGAGCCAGGAAGGATTTCTCTTCCAGATGACTTCTTCAGGTCCTGTATTGGCTCCGATGAAAGATGGTGAGGCCATGTCAAGAGCTGCATACCTGGAACTGGATAAGGAAAAGCGTGAAGAACTTGAAACCAAACGCCATGAACTGGCCCAAAAACTAGATCAGACGTTTGAAAAAGTCCGTGAAATTGATCGTAAGATCGGGGAGAAGTTGACCGATTATGATAAAAAAGTTGCCGAGTTTACTACATCGCGGCTTTTTAACAAACTCAATAAAAAATATACGGATTTGAATAGGGTTAAAGAATTTCTAAAGGATTTGAAAAATTTCGTTTCAGAAAACCTGGACATTTTCAAACAGCAGCCGACATCCCAGCAGATTCAGCCCATGCCAATTTCGGCAGCCGGCATGCAGCCCCATGGTCAGGATCCATTTGTCCCCTTTCAAATTAATTTATTTGTTGATAACAGCAAATCCGAACGTCCTCCGGTGATTACCGAAATTAATCCCAACTATATCAATCTGTTTGGAAAAATCGAAAGAAAATTTATCTATGGCGGGTATATCAGCGACCATACCATGCTGAAACCCGGAGCGGTCCATCTTGCAAATGGAGGATATCTTCTTTTAAGTGCCAAGGATGTGGTGACCAATCCCATGGTATGGCCTGCGTTAAAGCGGGCCATTCAAACCGGCGAGTTGAGAATAGAGGATCCATTTGAACAGTTCGGGATCATACCGCCCCAGGGACTCAAGCCCCAGCCAATGACTCTGGATGTCAAGGTGATTCTTTTGGGACACGGATTTTTGTATCAACTGCTTTCCCTCTATGATGAGGACTTCTGGGAGATATTCAGAGTCAAGGCCGATTTCGACAGTGAGGTTGAAAGAACCGATAAAAACCTGGCGGATTACGCCTCCTTTATTGCAGGTTGCTGTGAAGATTGCAGCCATAACCATTTTGATTCAACAGGGGTAGCAAGTATGCTTGAGTATGCTGCGCGCCTGGTTTCCGATCAGGAAAAACTTTCTTCCAGATTTGCAGTGATCAAAGAAATGGTTGAAGAATCCGTGTTCTGGTCTCAAAGGGACGGTGCGGATATGGTTTCTTCCAAACATGTTGAAAAGGCCATTGAGCAGAGAAGATATCGGCACAATTTACTGGATGAAAAAATTCTCGAAATTATCAGGCGCGGACAGATCATGATTGATATAGATGGCTGTGCGGTCGGCCAGGTCAATGGTCTGAGTGTTTATCTGTTCGGCGACATATCTTTTGGAAAACCTTCAAGAATAACTTGTAAAACTTACATGGGGCAGGGCGGTTTAATCAACATTGAGCGTGAATCGAAACTGAGCGGAAAAATTCATGATAAGGGTATGTTGATTTTGAGCGGGTATATCGGGTCAAAATTTGCCCAGGACAAACCGTTGTCTCTTGCAGCAAGTATTTGTTTTGAGCAGTCTTATGAGGGGGTTGACGGAGATAGCGCATCATCTGCCGAAGTTTATGCGCTGCTTTCAAGTATTTCGGGCATACCTCTGAGACAGGATATCGCGGTTACCGGTTCGGTCAATCAAAATGGTGAAATTCAACCTGTGGGTGGCGTCAACCAGAAAATTGAAGGATTTTTCAAAGTCTGTAAGGCCAAAGGATTAACAGGGAACCAAGGGGTGGTTATACCCCAAAAAAATGTTGTTAATCTCATGCTGGACAAGGAGTTGATTGAAGCGGTCAAACAGGGTCAATTCCATGTCTATGCAGTTAGCACCATCGATGATGGCATTAGTATTTTAACAGGTGTGGAAGCTGGAGAGCAGCGAGATGACGGCACTTATCCGGAGGGAAGTTTAAATTTCATCGTCAACCGAAAACTCATGGAAATGGCAGAGGGGATGAAAAAATTTCAGATGCACGATAGGAAAACATCTGGAAATGAACAGGATTAAGGGGGCAATCCGACCATGTCGGATAAATATTTTCAGGACAAGACTTGATTTTTCCTTACTCGAAAAGTTTCGGACTCAAGAGGACTTCTTTTTTTAAGTGATATAACGATTGAAAAATAAGTGCATACTAATTTACTTTAGATATCATGTCATGTATAGAAAGCGATGGTATTTTAGGGAAGGATTGCTCTTTAGCTTTTGGGGTCCAAAAAGGTTGTTTTTTAAAAAAGATTTACTTGATGAGGATAATCAAAATGGCAAAGCCTAAAAGTATTGTTTTGGCTGAGGACCACAGATTATTGAGAGAAGGGATAAAAGCACTTCTTCAGGCGGAAAAAAATCTTCATGTCATTGGAGAAGCGGAAAATGGGCTGGAAGCCATACGATGTGTTGAAAAACATGCACCGGATCTGATTCTGCTGGACCTTTCCATGCCGAAAATGAGCGGAATATCCGTTATCAAGGAGATCAAAAGTCGATTTCCTGAAGTCAAAATTCTGGCATTGACCATTCATGAGTCAGATCAATATGTGTTGGAAGCCTTTCAATCCGGTGCTGATGGATACTGCTTGAAGGATGCCAGCAGAGATGAACTTCTGATTGCCATTGAAAGCGTACTGAATGGAAAAACCTATATCAGCCCTGGGATTTCCGAAAGTGTCATGCTTGGATATCTTGAAGGTAAGAGAAATTTTAGAGGTTCAACAGCGTGGGACACGGTTACACAAAGGGAAAAGGATGTGTTGAAACTCATCGGGGAGGGATATCGAAATAAGGAAATCGCCGATTTTCTCAAAATCAGTGTAAAAACTGTTGAAAAGCACAGGGCCAATATTATGAAAAAGCTGGATTTGCACAATGTCTCGGCACTCACTGCATATGCTATCGATAAGAAACTGGTCACCAAATCGTTTTGAAAGCAGGTTTTTCTCAAGATCCCTTCCTGTTTGAACCCAAACTGATCGATTTAATAAACCATTAACTGATCCCGGAGAGAATATGCCTAAAAATGAATTAAAAGACAAACTGAATCAGGTTTATCGGCAAGGGCTTCCGCAATGGAGAATTATCCTCGGAATTTTGTTAATATGGCTTGTGACTCTCTATTTTGTCGCGCAACTGGCATATTCCCCCATAACCATCCATGAAATTTCCTATTCTGAGTTCAAACAGGCGCTGATTGACGGTAATGTGCGCGAAATTACGGTTCAGGGCCAAATGATCAGCGGCATGTATAAAACTCCTGTCGAGAAACCATTGGAGGAAGTCGAAGGCGATGAAGATACCAAAAAAAAGATTGATCCTTCTTCCCGGCAATTGATTGCCTATGATGGTTTTACAACGTTAAAGCCTCCCTTTGAGGATCCGAGCCTCATGGTGCTTCTTGAGGAAAAGGAAGTCAAGGTATATGCCAGATCCGATGAAATATCCGTTTTTTGGAGAATCGTAATCGCTCTGCTGCCATGGGTTCTGATTATCGGTTTTTTTATCTGGATCAGTAAAAGATTTCAGGAAAGAATGGGGGGGCGTGCCGGGGGTATATTTAATTTCGGGAAATCCAGAGCCAAGATATTTACCAGGGAAAGTATCGATCAAACCTACCATGATGTTGCGGGACTGGAAAATGCAAAAAGGGAATTAAAGGAGGTTGTGGAATTTTTAAAGGACCCGTCACGGTTTCAGGCTTTAGGGGCTGAAATGCCCAAAGGGATTTTGCTGGTGGGCCCCCCTGGAGTCGGAAAGACCCTTCTGGCAAGGGCAACTGCGGGTGAGGCCGGTGTTCCCTTTTTCAGCATCAGCGGAAGTGAATTTATTGAAATGTTTGTCGGTGTGGGTGCGTCGCGGGTTCGGGACATGTTTGACAATGCCAAAAAGGATTCTCCGTCGATTATTTTTATTGATGAAATTGACTCCATAGGTCGTGTGCGCGGAACCGGATTGGGAGGGGGGCATGATGAACGGGAGCAGACTTTGAACCAGATTCTTGCTGAAATGGACGGGTTTTCACCCAGGCAAAATGTGGTTGTCATGGCTGCTACCAATCGCCCCGATGTTTTGGACCCGGCATTGGTTCGTCCTGGTCGCTTTGACAGGCATATCACCCTGGAGAGGCCTCAGCTGAAGGCTCGGGTAGAAATTGTAAAGATTCATATCAGAGATGTGCCTATTGCCGATGATGTGGATCTTGAGAAAATTGCCAGAATGACTGTTGGATTTTCAGGTGCAGATCTGAAAAATCTGGTCAATGAAGCTGCCTTGCTGGCAGCGAGGAAAGAAAAATCAAAAGTGGAGATGGAAGAGTTTATCCAGGGGCGGGACAAAATTATCATGGGTATTGAACGTGAGGATGTTGTCAGTGATGAGGAAAAGAGAGCTGTTGCCTGTCATGAAGCCGGTCATGCCTTGATGGCCTTGTTTTTGCCCGGAGCCGATCCCTTGGAAAAAGTGACGATTATACCACGAGGGCGGTCCCTGGGGGCAACCGAGCAGATTCCGAAGGAGGACCGGCACTATCTGGGAAGACAGTATCTTTTAAATCGAATTTCTGTTATGCTTGGAGGCAGGGCTGCTGAAAAAGTGATGTTCAATGATATTACAACAGGGGCCGGTGATGATCTTCGAAGAGCTTCCCAGCTTGCAAGACAAATGGTCTGCCAATGGGGAATGAGTGAAAAGCTTGGCCCGGCAACTTTTCGACAGGGTGAAAAGCATCCGTTTATCGGCAAGGAAATCGCAGAGCCCAAGGATTTTAGCGAAAACACCGCGCGAATTATTGATCAGGAAGTCCTGCGAATTCTTCAGGATATGGAAAATAAGGCTATCGAAACGCTGAAACAGAATCGGGATAAACTCGATATTCTGGTGGAAAGTCTTCTGGAGCATGAAACGCTTACAAGGCAGGATGTACTGGACCTGATCGGCCCTGTTGAACAGGTATAGAATGCT
The DNA here is from genome assembly GCA_964478625.1 of uncultured Desulfobacteraceae bacterium. Lineage (GTDB taxonomy): Bacteria > Desulfobacterota > Desulfobacteria > Desulfobacterales > SKZT01 > SKZT01. The sequence continues at coordinate 35,879 of CAYZJH010000013.1, read as the reverse complement.
TTGATCCGACATTGACAGGAGATCATTCATGGTAATTGGTGATGAAAAATCAGTCGCGAACAGGCCGTCGGGATCATCGGGGCAACGACGTCTCATAGGGGATAGAGGGGACCATTTTCTCAAAAAAACAGAAGGTGAAACCGGTGCCAATATTTCAGCCTGCTATCAATGTGAACGATGTACCAACGCATGCCCTGTGAGTGTTTACATGGATGTCAACCCGCACCAGGTGATTCGGTATGTTCAGTTGGGATGGCGCGAGGAGCTTTTGAAATCGACAACCATCTGGGTTTGTCTTTCCTGTGAAATGTGTACCACATACTGTCCCAATAGTGTGGATGTCGCCAAAACAATCAACTACATGCGTAACATGGCGTTTCGTTCAACGGTCGTTCCCTCGGAAAAAATACTCGCCGTTTTTCATGAGACTTTTGTCAATGAACTCCAGCGTTTTGGAAGAGTGAATGAATTCTGGCTCATTGGGTCATTAAACCGGAATCCTGATGTGTTGAAAGAGAAGATCAAAACCGGTGTATTAAAAGAAGAACTGCTTCTGGGATTGGAAATGCTTCGGAAAGGAAAGCTTAAACTCTTTCCTCATCGATGTAAGGAAATGAAAAAAATTCGTGAAATCTGCAGAAAATAAGACGGGGGACTATACTATGAACCTGGCCTTTTATCCGGGCTGTTCCCTGGAAGGAATGGCCAATGATTATCATCGTTCGATTACCGCCGTATTTGATAAATTAGATACCCGATTGGTAGAAATAGATGATTGGACCTGTTGTGGCGCGACTGCGGCGCACAGCCTGAGTGATACCATGGCGGTATTGCTTCCCGCCAAAAATCTTGCGGCTGCCGAAAAAATGGGTTTAGATATCGTATCTCCATGTGCCAACTGTTTTAATCGTCTCACTTACTCCAGAAAAATGATTTTGAAAAATATCTATGATGTTCCATGGGAAGTGACCGGAAAATCAAAAGTCTACGATATGACCCGATTCTTGGCAGAACCGGGGATGATAGAGCAAATCAGGCAAAAAGTGGTTCTGCCGCTCAACGGCCTGCATTTGGTTAGCTACTATGGGTGTCAAATGGTTCGCCCCCCGAAAATCACGGGGTTTAGCGATTATGAAAATCCTCAAACATTAGATAAAATAGCGGCTGCATTGGGTGCAGTCTCATTGGACTGGTCTTATAAAGCAACTTGCTGTGGAGCCAGTATTGGTATCGGAAGACGAGATATTCAGTTCAATCTTTCGACACGGTTGATTAAAAAAGCTTATCAGGCTGGTGCGGAGGCTATTATCGTATCATGTCCTTTATGTCAGAATAATCTGGATATGGTGCAAGCTGAATCAGAGATTCCGAAAATTCCGGTTTTTTATTTTACCGAATTAATGCGCCTGGCTTTTGAGGGGCAGAATTGTTCAATACGGAATTTCCGGATGCACCTGACTGAACCCGGCAATCTTTTGAGAAAAAAAGGACTGGCCCAATAGAAAAGGTAAGCGCATGATGCCTTTAAAAAACAAACCTGTCGGAAAAGTCCTGGTTGTCGGCGGGGGGATCGGGGGGATTCAGGCAGCCCTGGACTTGGCAGACACCGGCTTTTATGTTTACTTGGCGGATAAAAGTCACAGTGTCGGCGGCACCATGGCTCAACTGGATAAAACTTTTCCCACCAATGATTGTTCTACCTGTATATTTTCGCCCAAATTGGTTGAGGCGGCCGGTCATCCCAATATCCAAATAATGACATCGTGTGAATTGATGGACCTTGAAGGCCTTCCCGGTCATTTTACGGCTCATATCCGACGGATGCCCCGCTATATCAATATGGATAAATGTATCGCATGCGGGCAATGTGCTGAAAAATGCCCTAAAAAAGTTTCTGATGCATTCAATGCCGATCTGGGGATGAGGAAAGCGGCATATATTCCTTTTCCTCAGGCCGTTCCGTTAAAATACGCTTTAGACCCGGATCATTGTCTGTATTTGACTAAAAAAAAGTGCGGATTGTGTAAAAAAATCTGTCCTGTGGATGCAGTTGAATTCGATCAGGTCAGTGAAAATCTCTCTGTTGAGATTGGTGCGGTTATTTTATCAGCAGGTTTTGAGCTGGCCCTAACAAAGGAGCATGGAGAATACGGGTTCGGACGTTATCGTAATGTAGTGACTTCACTTCAGTATGAAAGAATGCTTTCTGCAACCGGGCCTTATGGAGGGCATTTGCAACGCCCATCCGACGGAAAAATCCCAAAACGCATCGCGTGGATTCAATGTGTCATGTCCCGCGATATTTCCAAGAACCGCCCGTTTTGTTCCTCGGTATGCTGCATGCACGCGGCCAAACAGGCCGTTCTTACGAAATCTCACCTGCCTGAAGCCGAAACGGTTATCTATTTCATGGATATCCGTGCACATGGAAAAGGATTTGATGAATATATCGAAAGAGCTGCTTATCAGCACCAAGTCCGGTATAAACGTTCGATGATTTCCCAGTTATATTTAAACCCGCAAAACCAGAACCTTGTGGTTGAAACGTTCGATCACCATAAAAATGATACTGTTGAGGAAGAATACGACCTTGTCGTCTTGTCAAGTGGCTTTCAGACATCAGAGGGATGGATTGATCTGGCGCGCCGCCTGGATATTCATCTGAATCCTTATGGTTTTGCCTGTGGGGAATTTGATGAACCCGTGTCCACATCACGCCCGGGAATCTATGTCTGCGGGGTTTTGGAATCGCCGAAGGATATTCCCGAAACGGTTATTCAGGCGGGTGCAGCTGCTGCGGAGGTATCCGGTTTGCTCTCGGAGGCCAGAATTTTACCCCGCGATGATGAGCAGCAGGCTTCGGATCATTCTCTTGGAGAGGTGCCCGAATCAGGTCAGGATCCCAGGGTCGGTGTCTTTGTTTGCCATTGCGGCTCAAATATTGCCGGTGTTGTGGATATCCCCGCATTGGTGTCCGATATTCAAAAAATTGAGGATGTTGCTTTTGTTCAGGACTTTATGTTCTCCTGCTCGGCCGAAACCCAGGAGAAATTGGCGGAAAAAATCCAGGAACATCAATTAAATCGCGTGGTGATCGCGGCATGTTCCCCCAAGACTCATGAACCCTTATTCCAGAAAACCCTGGACCAAGCAGGCCTGAATCGATACTTAATGGATATGGCCAATATTCGAAATCAATGTTCATGGGTTCATGGCCAGGAAAAGGAAAAGGCAACATCAAAGGCGTTAGAATTGATAAAAGCAGCCGTGGCAAGAGCTAAAAGGCTGGAACCGCTTACGGAGGATACGTACAAAATAGTCACTGACGGACTGGTAATTGGTGGCGGCCTTGCGGGAATGGCGGCGGCTTTAACCTTAGCCGACCAGGGGTTCCATGTTCATCTTGTGGAAAAAACCAGTCAGCTGGGCGGATTTGCTTTGAAGCTGACACAAACTTTGGAAGGCCACTCGCCGCCGAAGCTTGCCCGAATGCTGGAAGACAGAGTGCGGAGTCATCCGGATATCACGCTTCACTTAAACAGCGAACTTTCAGAACATTCCGGATATATCGGTGCTTTTAAAGGCATTGTTTCAGGAGTGGAAAAAAGACACGAAATCAGCTATGGAGCAGTCATTGTGGCAACGGGCGGAACCGCATATCAACCCGATGAATTCATATACGGTCAGGATGAACGGGTTGTCACCCAAGTTGAGCTGGCAGCACGGATACACCGTGACCCCCAATGGCCAGGACGTCTCAAAAGTGTAGTGATGATTCAGTGCGTAGGCTCCAGGAACGCAACATTTCAATACTGCAGCCGTGTTTGCTGTAGTGCTGCAGTAAAGAATGCCATATCGTTAAAGGAACTCAACCCCGATATTCAGGTGGTGATTCTATACAGAGATCTTCGTGCATTCGGTTTTAAAGAGCTTTATTATTTGGAAGCACGACGCAAGGGAGTGCTTTTCTTCCGTTTTATACCCGAGGAATCGCCTGTCGTGTACGATGACAACGGCCGACTGGTCGTCGATTTTACAGACCGAAGTTCTCATGAAGAGTTTAGGGTAACCCCGGATCTTGTGGCGTTGAGTGCGGGGATTCGTCCAGCTTTGGATAACGAAACGATTGCCGGAATGTTAAAACTATCGAGAACCCCGGAGGGCTTTTTTATGGAAGCCCATGTCAAACTTCGTCCGGTGGAATTTCCTACAGCCGGAATTTTTTTAGCAGGCTTGGCCCACAGCCCGAGGTTTGCTGACGAAGCCGTTGCCATGGCCAAGTGCGCGGCTCAGCAGGCCATCAAAGTGTTATGCCATGATCAAATGAAAACATCGGCAACCTTTGCGGTGGTGGATCCGGATTTATGCGTTTCCTGCCTTGCATGTGTTCGCGTATGTCCTTTTGGAGCGCCTTTTATGAACAAGGATGGTGTTTCTGAGATTGTTCCAGCCAAATGCCGGGGGTGTGGAATTTGTCCCAGTGAATGTCCGGCCAGAGCAATCACTTTAAAACACAGTACTGACAGTCAAACCGTTGCGGAAATCGATGCTTTTCTCGACAAGATCGATTTTGATGGATGATCCCCGCTTTTTAAGCTTTTTTCTCACGCAAAGCAACACGACCTATGGATAAGGAATCCCAAAATATATATGAGGTCAAAATAAGACCGGATTATATTCACGACCCGGATCATATTGCTCAGGTAGTGTCGGAAACGGCTGGGGTGGATGATCAACCAAAATTTACAATACTGAAAAGATCCATTGATGCCCGGGGTAAAAATCCCCATTATCTTCTGAGGGTGTTGATAGCCAAGAAAAATGATATCATAGCCGATACCCCAAAAAGTCATTTTAAACCTCTTCCGACATCAGCTAAAAAAGTGATTATAGTCGGTGCTGGACCTGCTGGCTATTTTTGCGCCCTTAAGTTAATCGAGCATGGGATTAAGCCGGTAATCCTGGAGCGGGGAAAGGATGTCAATGCACGGCGGAAGGATATTGCCGCAATTTATCGGCGATCCATCATCGACCCCGATTCCAACTATTGCTTTGGCGAAGGCGGTGCCGGAACCTTTTCCGATGGTAAACTCTACACCCGTTCCACCAAGCGGGGAGATGTGGGCGAAGTTCTGAAAATATTTGTACATCACGGCGCTGATCCTGATATTCTCATCGATGCCCATCCCCATATCGGATCAAACAGGCTTCCGGGAATCATCTCTCGCATGCGCCAAACCATTTTGAATTGCGGGGGGGAGATTTTTTTTAATACCAGAGTTGAGGATCTGATTATCAAAAATCAAAAATGTCTTGGGGTTATTTCAGAACGTGAACGAGAATGGCTTGCTGATTCCGTTGTTCTTGCCACTGGCCACTCGGCCAGGGATATCTTTGAAATGCTGTATCGCAAAAACCTGTCTCTTCAAGCAAAACCCTTTGCTGTGGGAGTGCGGGTAGAGCATCCCCAGGAATTAATCGATCGGATCCAGTACGGATCAAATAATCGCTGCAAAAACCTTCCTCCGGCTTCTTACAGGATCGCAGGCCAGGTGGATGACCGGGGAGTCTTTTCATTCTGCATGTGTCCCGGAGGATATGTGATTCCGGCATCCACAGCAATGGGCGAACTAGTACTAAACGGCATGAGTATGTCCTCAAGATCCGCACCCATGGCCAATGCCGGGGTGGTTGTGGAGGTTCGTCCGGAAGACATGGGATGGTCCGGTATTTCAGATCCCCTTTGCATGCTAAAATTTCAGGAAGCACTCGAAAAAAAAGTGTTTGAAGCTTCCGGAAGCCGTACCCAAATTGCGCCGGCTCAGCGAATGACCGACTTTTGCGCCGGACGTCAATCCAAAACAATTCCTAAAAGCTCTTACATTCCCGGAATATTTTCCTATCCGGTCAATAATCTTTTTCCTGCTTTTATCTCTCAAAGGTTAAACAAGGCCTTTAAGATGTTCGACAGAAAAATGAAGGGCTATTTTACCCGTGAAGCCATTGTATTGGCTGTGGAATCCCGCACCAGTTCTCCAATCAAAATACCCCGAGATCCAAACACACTTATGCACCCGGAACTAGATAATTTCTACCCTTGCGGTGAGGGTGCCGGGCATGCGGGGGGTATTGTCTCCGCCGCACTGGATGGCCAGAGCGTTGCAAAAGTCATCAGTGGACTGTTATAAGAGTTTTGGGTTACTTATTTGTAAACTGGATGAGTAGTGCGAAAATAAGATTTTCGCACTCTTTGTGCGGGGTGACTGAGGGATGGTGGTAATTGTTTGTGGGAATTTGTATTCAGGCGTTTTTCAATGGGTGGTTATTGGGAATCAGAACCATTGTGGTGCGGGTAGGAAGATAGAGGCTAAGAAGGTTTCGTTCATGGTGATAAAGGGTCAAATGCTGCTGGTTGGGAATCAAACGGTCATGCCCCCCGTATTTTGGATCATCACTGTTAAAGATCATGGTGTATTTTCCGGCTGGGGCTTCGAAAGAATAGTCCTGATGGGAGCGATCAGGATGAAAATTAAACACGAATAAAAGACCGGCCCGTTCAAAGATAATGACCTTGTCGTCATTGTGCTCATAAAGGATATGAGGTGCCGAGTTTTCAAGGAGTTGAAACTGTTTTGCCAGGGAGAGCATATCCCGGTCAAACATGGCGATCTGCCTATATTTGAGGAAGGGATCATCGGCCAGATGCCACTGTCTCCGGGCAAATCGGTATGACCATTGATTACCGGATCGTGGAAAGTCAATCCATTCCGGATGACCGAATTCATTTCCCATAAAATTCAGGTAACCGCTGTCGGCGGTGCTGAGTGTAATAAAACGAATCATTTTGATGAGAGCAACTCCGCGATCGACTCTGAAAGTCTCATCACCTATGCGCATTGCAGTATACATATCGGAACCGATCAGCCGAAAAATCAGGGTCTGGTCGCCTACCAGTGCCTGATCGTGGGATTCGCAATAGCTGATGGTTTTTTCACCTTCCCTTCGGTTTGTCAGTTCATACCACAAATGCCCCATTTCCCAGTCTTCATCTCTATACTCCTTGACAAGTCTTATCCAATGATCCGGTATTCCCATGGCGAACCGATAGTCAAATCCTATTCCCCCAATGGATATAGGTGCCGCCAGACCCGGCATTCCGCTGACATCTTCCGCAATGGTAACGGCATCAGGTCGCAACCGGTGAATTAGTTTGTTTGCAAGGGTCAGATAAGTCAATGCGTCTTCATCTACATCTTCATTAAAATAGTCTGCATAGGTGGTGAAATTTTTCCCAAGTCCGTGATGGAGGTAAAGCATGCTGGTGACACCATCGAACCGGAACCCGTCCACATGGTATTCATCCAGCCAAAACCGGCAGTTTGAAAGCAAAAAATGAAGCACCTGGATTTTGCCATAATCAAAGCACCTTGAATTCCAAGCAGTATGAATTCCCCTTGGTCCTCCGTGAAAATACTGGGTGTAGGTACCGTCGAAGCGGCTCAATCCTTCCACCTCATTGGATACGGCATGGGAATGGATCAAATCCATGATGACCCTTAAACCGGCATCATGTGCCGTATCTATGAGTTCCTTGAGGTCTTCAGGGGTTCCGAATCGAAATGATGGAGCGAAAAAATTCGAAACCTGATATCCGAAAGACGCATAATAAGGATGTTCCTGAATTGCCATTAACTGGATGGCATTGTATCCGGCATTGACAATTCTTGGGATGATATGGGTTGTAAACTCTTGAAATGTACCCACACGTTCGGCATCCTGAGCCATGCCGACATGGGCTTCATAGATAAAAAGCGGACCGGAGTTCCCCCGAGGTTCATGACATTGCCAGGTATAAGATGGCGTCGGATTCCAGACCTGGGCATTGAAAATCAACGTATCAGGATCCTGTAAAACCCGCCTTGCATATGCGGGAATACGATCTCCTTGGCCCCCGGGCCAGTGAATTCTGAGACGATAAAGATCTTGGTGATTCAGCAGATGGTGTGGAAACCGGAGTTCCCATATGCCGGCTGAATTTTTACGCTCCAAACGGAATTCCTTTTTCTCCTGCCAGCCGGTCATGGTTCCAATAAAAAATACATCTTCAGCAAAAGGTGCCCATTCACGAAAAACCCATTCATTTTCATGGAAATGAAGTCCGAAATATTCATGGCCTGATGCAAAGTCAATCAGGTCAATGGCGCTTTGTGTTATTCGAAATTCAGTTTGCCTGGCCTTTTGGATCCGTCGCTTCAGGACAGGTTCATAATCAGTTAAATAAGGATCGTTTTGGAAAAAATATTTCATGACCATATGCGCAATAGATGGCTAGTCCGACCAGGTTAAAAGTTCCGGTGTGTACTTAATCCAGTCATCCCCATGAGGCAATACTCGGGCTGTGAAACCAAATCGTCCGGCCGTATTACAGGTAATGGTGGTCCCATAAAGATATTCTCCATTACCCAGGTTTTCCTGAACGGCCATGGTCAGTTTTTCTCCATTTGATATGGAATCAAGGGATTTTTGTTGACCGTTGTACAGTTCGACATCCACCTCTTCCGGTTGAAGTTGCCCAAGCCTGACAACTGCTGTGATAGGAATTAATTGTCCGACTCGAAATGGTCCTGAGGAATGTCTGGTCGGGTGTGAAATCCTGATTTCACGCCAGAGGTTTATTAGCCTGTTGCGTTGGAGAACCAGTTGTTTTGCCTTTTCCCCTTTGTTTTCAAGAAGGTTTCGGAAATTTTTGTTGGCTGGAAAATAAAAACGATGTTCATATTCTCGAAGCATTCGATGGCTATTGAAGTACTTGAACGCCATTTTCATGGATTCTTTCATCATCCTGAGCCATTTTGTGGACACTCCCCCATTTTTTCGGTTATAGAAACACGGGATGACCTCATTTTCTAAAATATTATACAAGGCCTGACTTTCCAGAGCATCCTGATATGCAGCATCCGAGTATTCCTCGCCGTTGCCGATTTTCCACCCCAAGGTCTCGGAATATCCTTCACACCACCATCCGTCGAGGGTACTCACATTGAGAACGCCGTTTATGGCCGCCTTCATTCCGGATGTTCCACAAGCCTCAAGAGGCCGCCGGGGGGTATTAAGCCAGACATCGGCACCCTGAACCAGGTGTCTTGCAATGTGGGGATCGTAATCTTCCAGAAAGATGATGCGGTGACGCAAGGCCGAATTTCTGGCAAAATCGATAATTCGTTTAATGATGGCTTTTCCTTCATTGTCCCTGGGGTGTGCTTTTCCTGAAAAAATGAATTGGACAGGAAATTTTTCATTATTTAAAATGGCTTCAAGCCGGGCCGGATCATGAAATAATAAGTGGGCTCGTTTGTATGCCGCAAATCGTCTGGCAAAAGCGATGGTAAGGGCATCCGGGTCCAGCACCGAGGCGATGTCTTCCATAATCGCCAACGTTGCGTTACGCCGGCCGTATTGCTGAACCATCATTTCACGGCAATTTCGAACAAGTCTTAATCGGCACATCTCATGGGCACGCCACAATTCTTCGTCGTAAATTTCATCAATCCGGTTGGCGTTTTCTTCGTTTCTCTGCTGAAGGTACCATTCGGGGCCGATATATTGTTCAAAAAGCTGGGAAAGCTCAAGGGAGATATAACTTGGCAGGTGAACGCCGTTTGTGATGTGGGCAATGGGAATTTCATCTTCGGGCCTTTTCGGCCAGATATGAGTCCACATCCGGCGTGCTACCTTACCGTGCAGCTCACTTACCCCGTTGCAATACTGGGAAAGTCTCAATGCAAGGACAACCATGGAAAGGGGAGCGTAGGGACCAGACCCCGATGGTTGACCCCACGACACGATTTCATCAACCCCGATATTGAATATTTTTTCATACCCTGCCAAATAAGGTTTAACAAGATCCACAGGAAATTCATCGTGGCCGGCCGCCACAGGTGTATGGGTGGTAAATACCGTGGTCCGTGGAACAATTTCAAATGCGGTTTTCAAGTCAACGGAGTAGGTGGTCATGATTTGGGCGAGGCGTTCAATGGCTGCAAATGCTGCATGGCCCTCATTCAGATGACAGACCTGAGGGCATTTTCCTATAGCCTGAAGCACGCGCATTCCGCCGATTCCAAGTACTACTTCCTGGGCTAGCCGAACACTGTATTCTCCGGCATAGAGCCTGGATGTGATTTCCCGGATTTCAGCAGGATTTTCAGGAAGGTTGGTATCCAATAGATAAAGAGGAATACGACCCACGTAAAGCTTCCAGGCCATAATTTGAATATTACCGGTTGGGCCCGGTAAGGATATGATTAAATCATTACCCGCCTTGTCGGTTACCCTTTCAATGGGAAGATGGTAAAGATCGGTTTCCGGGTATTGTTCCTGTTGCCATCCTTCATGATCTAAAATCTGTTTGAAATATGCTTTTCGATAAAGCAGCCCCATGCCCATCAAGGGCAGGGTTAAGTTGGAAGCGGCTTTTAGATGGTCTCCGGCTAGCATCCCCAAACCTCCCGCGTAAAGGGGAAGGCTTTCATGTATTCCGAATTCCATTGAAAAATATCCGATAACATTTTCCAAGCCATAAGGTCCTTTTGAACGATCCAGGGGCTGATCCACACGCTTTTCAAAACGGTCTTTCACCCTCTTTTGATGGGCCAGGAAACTGGTATCCTTTGCCAGTTCCTCAAGACGTTCCTGGGAAACCAATGTTAAAAATGCCAGCGGGTTTCGCTTTGATTCCCTCCATAACCGAGGATTGATTCTTCGAAATAATTCAATGGCATCCTTCTGCCAGCACCACCAGATATTTCTGCCAAGGGTTTCTAAAAAAGACAAGGATTCGGGTATTGCCGGAAAGACCTGATAAGTTTGAAAACGATACATATAATCTCTGTGCATGGGGTTTAATGTTTTTAACCATAATTGATTTCTATAAACAACAAACAACTATTTTTTTTATAGCCTTTCAGGTCTATGGTCAAGCTGAATAAAAGCCGGTGCTAAGTTTACGATGGGAATTCACTCGATTTTTTTCAGGCTTGCCGGTGATTATAGTATTAAGTTATTGACTTTTGTTGACATTCCGGCGTTATTATTGAATCCAATGAAAAAAAAGCAAAGAGGTTTTCAATCCGATGTCTTTGGAAAAGCTCCAACATAAAAATATTTTCGGTGGCATTGTATTTTTATATGAAAAAAGGATTTGTTGACCTTTTCATTCGTGCTTTGGTCTGCCCGGCAGGGCATGGATGTCAGGGGAACTTTAAGGAGGCTCTATGAGGTTTAAGTGGATTTGGTGGGTGATAGCTCTGTTGATGGTCGGCTGTGCATCAATATATTCCGTGAAACCGGAAATAGCCTTGGTTGATCTGAGGTTAGGCGAAGTGACTTTGCTGGAAACCGGACTAAATGCAGTGGTCCGTATTGACAATGAAGGTCGGTATCCTCTTCGCATAAATGGGGCTGTATTTCGCCTTTTCCTAAACGATATTGATGTTGGAAAGGCAATGACCTCCGAGGGTGTGACTGTTCCGAGGCTAGGGTCAGCCAATCAGGAGGTGTTATTTAGAATCAGTAATCTCAGTTTGATCACCCGGATCCAATCCTTGATGGAATCCGATCAGTTCAACTACAAGATCAGCGGTCATGTTTATGTGGGTTCGGGACTCGGTTTTGGGGGAAGAATCCCGGTTGAACATACCGGTCGTTTGAATTTAAAGTGATCCTTTGGATTCGAAAAAAATAGGGAGACTATCTGTTTGGGTCATTTTCCATGGATGATCATTGATGAGCCGATTCATTGTCGGTTTTTTTTAACATTCAAGCTGCAACCATACCCGAAGGGCTTCACTGACGCTCCAAGCCTGAGCGTCACATCCCCGGGGCGTGTGGGGCGCATTGCCATCGAGTATTTCCGGAATATGCCCGATACAACCTTTGTTCATGAGATCCATGCTGATTGAAAGGTAAGCCAGGGCTGTTTTTCGTCCCGCCTTTCCAAAGGTTTTCGCCCATGCCTCGCAAAAAGTTGGAAAAAGCCATGCCCATGCCGTGCCGTTATGATAGGCCGGTTTCCGCCGGGTATCTTCATCTCCTTGATATTCTCCCCAATATGGATAGGTGGGGTCGTTCAAATTTAGGCCGTTATGAATGATCCTCAGCGGAAAACGGACTGGCCTGTCTGCCAGACTTCTGAGCGCTCCCGGTACCAGAAGTTCTTCACAGGATTCTAATATCCGACAGATTAAGGATTTTTCCTGAACAGCTCCCAAGGTGATCGCAAAGAGCTGGTTGGGCCTGAGAGCGTCATCTTTGAGTGCAGAGTGGGCTGGTTCATCAACATGGGCGTGAAGGCAGTCGGACAGATATCCGGATTCTTCCATCCAGAAAAGTTCTATAATGGATTGTTTTACTTTATCAGCAAGGGTTTTGTATTTTTTTGATTTTTCAGTCTTGTCAATATCGGAAATAAACCGTAAGGAAGCGAACCAAAGGGCTTGAATTTCGATAGGATATCCCTGCCTGGGAGTGCCGGCCGGATGGTTGGTATCCATCCAGGTAAAATGGCTCGGGCTGAAAATCAAGCCGGATTCCGGGTCCATGCGGATTCCGTTATCGGTACCGGTGATCATTTTATCGGCTATGGATAATAAAATTTGACGGATGGTTCTGTCTCCGCATAAACCATCGAGAAAATCGTCATTTGTTTCAAAAGAGACAAGATCAGCGCACGCGACACAAAACCATAGGGGAGCATCGACAGTATCGCGGTTTCCTGTATCATTTCCACGAATCATATTGGGGATGGTGCCGTTTTTTTCAAAACGTCCGAATAATGATAATACAGCCCGTGCGGCTTCTGTTTTTCCGGCAGCGATCAGTCCTCTTGTTACGATCAGGGAATCTCTTCCCCAATCGAGAAACCAGGGATATCCGGCAATGATTGAGAAAAGATTTTCTCTATGAACGATATAATGTTCTAGGGCGTCCAGCAGGGCGGAAACCGGTTCCTGGATTACCGGTTCATTTAATCCTGTGGGAAATATGGAGTCGATTTTTTCGGAATTTTCAGATGCTGGAAAACCATCTGTTTCGATCTTTGCCGTTAAATATACCGTGTCTTCTCCTTTGAGTTCTGCGGAAAAATACCCGGGGCTGAATAAATCCGAATGAGGATCCAACCCCCGTTCAGCTTCAAGAGGATGATCCACCATGTAAAGCCATTCAGGCTCATGAACAAATTTGCCTCTGGAAAATTCCATTGTAAGTCGATAGTGGGATTGAGGGGAGAATAAAAACCCCCTGGGCTGCGTTTGTACGGATTCAGGCCAGATTTTTTCAGGGCCGGTATAGGCTTTTGTGGTTTCATGGAAATTGCGATCTTCAATATCAGGCCTGACGATTAATTTGACCTTTGCCGAGTCCGGGAGACGTCCTTCGGCTCCCAATGATGAGCACCGGTGAAAACCGATATGCGTCATGTTTTCACCATCGATCATTTTCATGAAAATTTCCAATATGGTGTGTTCACCCTGGCCGCTTGGAATGGTGAACCGCCATTTTGCCTGGTTTTTGTGATCACAGGAAAAAGAATCAAAGCAATCAAAACAGATTTCCTGGGAATAATCCTGGTAAACCAGCCAGGCCCTGCATCGGGTGAGCATGATTTGTCTGTCCGCTGGAAATTCGGAACTCAAATTACCTGCGAGAAGAGCATCGTATTTGCTCTGTAAAGTTCCCCATCGAACAGGGGTGTGAATCATTCCGCCCCGTTGATTGGTATCCAGGTATGTTCGGGGACTGGCCAAAATATCTTTCCGGTTAAAATGTTTTTGTGCACTGACTCTGGATGGTTCCGGAAGAAATAGCAGGGGTGCTTGAATATGTTGAGCGGGTGCTGTGCCGAAAACCGTCAGATGCAGCAGATAACGCGTGAAAGTCATGGGTACGGGGACCGGGGTAAATAGAGCGAAAAAAGAACCCTTATGGTCTTGGATGCTGTGTTGTTGCCGGATACAAAAATCCTGATCCATAATTCTGGCACGGAAAGGTTTTTCTGCAAAAACGGCCAGGAAATGATCCGCCGGTATCATGACTTCGCGGTTTCGATCCCGGGGCCACTGCCACCTGACAACCCTGGATTCCTGGCTGATGGGGTTAAGGCTGCGACAGAACGCAATGGGATCCATGGCCAGTTCATGGGCTGCGGCATCCGGATCAAAATTTTCGAAGACCTCCGGGGTATAGTACCATCTGAAAATGTCAAGAGCTTTTGCACGCAATATCTGGTGCCGAATTCGACAGGGAATTTCAAACAGGTTGGATCCGGTTCGGTCCAATAGGTCAAGCTTGCGATCATTTTCGGATAAACATAAGACTTCACCCGCGTCGAGACGGCATTTGGCCAGGGTTTCGGAATATTCTAAAAATATGTCCTTTCCGGTAATCAGGTCTTTGAATCGATTACCGCTTATTCCGGCCTCTTCAGGATGCCAGGATGCCTGAACCGGGTTCTGGTCATCTAAATTGACCAGTATCAACAGCTTTTTACCCGATGGTAAATGATGACGGGCAATAGCGATAAACTCATCGTTTCCATTTTGTAACCATTTGATTTTCGACTGATCATGGAAAGCCGGATGATTTTTAAGAAGCCAGCTGAGTGCTCTGATATGGTCGACCTGATTTTGAGGCGAATTCCAGTTTAAAGATGGTGAATCATGCACATTAATTTTTTCAGTGGCGTACCATTCAACGCCATTGGCAAATCCGAATGCGCCATTTGGTGAGCACAGCGCGCATAAAGCGGTCCTCATTTTGGCATATGTTGTTGAACGGGAAGCGAGCCTGTTGTTATCATGAGTCTCTGCAAAATGGACTGTGATCCCATCGGTTTGGGATATTTCCAGTGCCTCATGCAGATATGTCTTTATCTGCTGCCGGGTATAGTTTTGGAAGAGTTCGGAGTAAGCCCAGTTAAAGCTTCCGAAGTTCAAAAGGTCACGGGTGACTGAAATCTTTCCCCCCAGGCCTTCCAGAAAAAAAATGGTGTCGGGATACTGTTTTCGAACGGATGCAATGATGTATTTCCATGCGTTGAGAGGGATCATGTATCCGGCATCGCATCTGAATCCGTCGACACCCCGGCGGCACCAGGTGAGAAATACATCGGCCATATATATCCAGAGATTTTTTTGAGAATAATCGAGCAGGGTCAGGTCTTCCCAACGAACACCCCATGCTCCCGGAACTTCGATTTGTCCATCGGGTTTTCTGACTAGCCACTGGGGATGGGTTTCATGTAGGCTGGCAGCCCAACCGGTATGATTAATCGCGATATCGATAATGATCTTGGCATTTCGAAGGTGAACGGCATCCACAAGTTCAAGAAATTGTTCGACCGGAGTGGCGCGCGGATCGAACTCCGCCAGGGCTGGATCAACTGTTGTAAAACTCAAGGATGCGTAAGGGCTTCCGAATCGCCCCATTCTGGCATAGGTAGTGGGTGTCGGATGAATGGGGAGGAGCTGAATATATCTGCATCCGAGTTGACCGATGATAAAATCGAGTTCTTTGATAAATGCTCTGAAAGTTCCGGAGGGTGGAATGACTGCATATCCGGCTTTATCCAACTCCTGAATCTTGTCGTGAAGATGCGGATTATGACGGGCATCCCAGTTTTTGTTCGGGCCGAATTGCCTTATGAATGCATTATAAATAATATTGGCACAGCAGGTGTCGGCGGGTTGGACGTTGAAGCTCGTGTTGGGCCCTGGCGGCCATAGGGGCTTGCTTTGATTATGCGGAATAAAATAACATTTTGCCTCGAAATGACCGACTTCACATAGCGGAATCCTTATATGGAAATTCCGGTCATCTGACTGTTTCATGGGGATATCGAACCAGTCGCGTCCAAGAGGTGGATGTTCCTCATGGACATTTTGGATTATCTCATCCTGTGAAATTTCAGCATGTCCGATATTGGTTCTAAGAAATGCTGATCCTGGCACAGGATTCGACAGGGTAAGGGTCAATGTTGGGGTGTCACCCCTAAAGTGAATACAGCGGGCACCCGGATCAGGATATTGCGAAATTTTAACATCCATGGCGATTGGGATTTTTCTCCTGTTTTTTCATTCTCCAGCAACGCATGGGAATGAAGAAAAAGAATGGTTTCGGCATCTTTGCAACAATAAGGTTTTTGTACTTCTGCTCAGGGTAAACCATTAATTGGCTGTGTTGATTTCTTCACCAAATATTGACCGCGGAATCAGGGGGCGTTTCAGCATTTTTTCATAAAGGGAAATATATTGTGACGCTGTAACATCGTAGTTGAAGTTTTCGATGCTTTCGGTCATGATCCGCTGGATTTGTCGATGTTTCACTGAGTCCGGCAAACGAAAAAACGCCATGGCCTGGCGAATAGCCCAGAAAAGGCCTGGAGAATCGTATATGGTAAAAAGAAAACCGTTTCCGGTATCGGTCGCGGTATCCAGGTGGCGGATCGTATCGTGGATACCGCCGGTATCATGGGCGACCGGTAAGGAACCATATATAGGGGCAATCATCTGCGGCAAACCGCACGGTTCGAAAAGAGAAGGCATAAGAATGAAATCCGATGCTCCATAGGCCAAATGTTCAAGGTGCTCGTTGAAATCGCAGACGGCGACCCGGTTATGAAACCCATGCTGGCTGACGATATTTCTAAAATGTTTTTGAAACGGTCCATCAGCTACAAATACCACCTGAAGATTATCTTCCCAGAACTCAGAAATGACATGATAAAAAATATCAGCTAGAAGTTGACACCCTTTCTGGTTGGGATCCAATCGGGAAGGCCAGAAAAAGAGGGGAGCCGAGGGATCTTCCACTAGGCCGAGCAATCGTTGAATTGTTTTTTTGTTTTCTTGTTTGCCTTTTACAAATGAGTTTGCATCATATCTGTAATACAAGTCCATGTCCGTTTTAGGATTAAATCCGGGATCTGGGGCGTTCAGGATACCGAACCCGCAGCCTGCTTCCCATTTATTGGTAAGTTCCTGTCTGAGGGGAGGTTCAACAAACCCATGCCGTCCTTCAACGATTTCCATTAAAAATGTCGGACTGACAGTATTGACAAAGTGGGCTGCAAAGACGCCACTGGTGAGAAAGTCCACCGGATTGGAATCTCTGGCCCCTTCATAATCTTCAGCCATATGTTCAAAGTACAGGTGATGCCAAAAATAGGCGGAATCGATTCCACGATCCTCGATCACTGCCATGGTGCATTTGACCGTATGGATGTTGTGGATGGTAAAAAGGCATGGGATTCCCATCTGCCTTGCCATGGCCGGGATGAGACCGGTCATCCAGTCGTTGCAGTGAATGAGATCCGGTTGGACCCTCGGGACGATATTGTTGATGACCTCCCGTTGAAAAGCGAGTGCCAGCTTAATGTTTTCACCTCCATACTGAGAGTATACGCGGTTTAGATAAAAAAAAGCCCGATCCTGGGCAAGGTGAATGCGTTCGCCCGGCATAACGCTTCGGATAGCGTTGAGTTCCTTTTGGAGAAAAGGCGCCAGATGGTCCCGGAAAATGGATCGATAATCCGGGAGGGCCACATGCACATCAGCCCCCTGGTCAAACAAAGCCTTTATCAGAGCGGCTGATACATCTGCAAGCCCGCCGGCCTTTGCAGTTAAGTGGTTGGCGAGGCTTCCCATACGATCTGGAAGATAGGTTACCTCAGGTGTCACAATCAGAATACTTGGTGACTTTTCAATGCGCTTCATAAGCCATTCTCTTTTAATAAAAAAGGTTCAAGATTTCAGGTTCCTGCGTACAGGTTGTTTTTCTCACATGTTGCAGGGGGGAATTCATCCGCCGATATCGAAGGATCGCTATTAAGTGAGAGCTTTCGCCATATTTTGAAAAACAGTTTTACACACTAAACCATTATTGCTCTTCTGGTTCGAGTTTTGAGCACAATCGGGTCGATGGTTATGTTCTTTTTTGGGGGTGATTCCATCCGTCAGCTCCAGGTCATCAGACCGGGTTTGCTTCTAATCCATTCATCGCCCGCAGGGACCACCCTTGTGGTAAATCCGAACCGCCCGGCGTTTTTGCAAATAAGATTACATCCATAGAGGAAGTCCCCGTTTCCTAAATTCTCCAGGAGCTGCATCGGTTCATACTCACCGGAAGTAACCGTGTCCCCGGTTTTGATGTGGCCGTAAAAGACCTGTACTTCAACTTCTTCGGGAATAAATGCGCCCAGATGAACTTTTACGGTGACCCGAAAAGTATCTCCAACCCGACAGGAAGTCCACGAATCCTCAGGGTCTCGTTTTGGGGAATCGATATGGACTGTATGCCATTTTGTCAGATATTGATCGTGAAGATCTCTGAGTCTCCTGGCTTCGGAAAAATTATTATCCATAAGCTGATCGTATTTTAAGCCTGCCGGATGATAGAACCGATCAAGGTATTCTCCAACCATCCTGAGACTGCAGAATTTGGCCATGGCCATTTTCATGGATGCCTTCATTCGTCTGATCCATCCCTCAGGAGCATCTCCGTTTTTCCTTTCATAAAAAGCCGGAATGACTTCTTCTTCAAGCACGTTATAAAGATCCTGACTTTCAACCGAATCCTGGTAGTCTGAGTCTTGGTATGTTTGGCCATTTCCGATTTGCCACCCGTAGGCTTCATCATAGGCTTCGGCCCACCAACCATCGAGAACACTCAGGTTTAGAACTCCATTAACGGCAGCTTTCATTCCGGATGTGCCACAGGCCTCAAATGGGCGGCGGGGAGTGTTCAACCATACATCCGCGCCCTGAAGCATCAGACGCCCAATATGCATGTCATAGTTTTCAAGGAAAATGATTCGATTCCGCACTTCGGCCTTTCTAGCAAAGTTAACGATCCTCTTGATCAATTCTTTCCCTTCATTGTCCTTTGGGTGCGCTTTACCCGCAATGATAATCTGTACCGGCCGTTTTGGGTTTGTGAGAATTTTTTCCAGACGATCAGGATCCTGCAACAGGAGATACGCCCTTTTATAAGTGGCAAATCTTCTGCCGAAACCAATGGTAAGTGCATCAGAGTCGAGGACGGTTTCAGCCTCTTCGATCACCTGTCTTGAGGAATTCCGCTGGGCATATTGAGCCGCCAGAAGGCGACGGGCAGAACGGACCAGTCGGGCACGGCAGATTTCGCGGGCCCTCCAAAGGAGGTCGTCGTAGATATTATCGATTCGTTCAATATTCTCTGGTTTTCGGGAACTCATATACCATTCAGGTCCCAAGTGGCGTTCAAAAAGTTGAGCGTTTTCAGGGGAGATCCATGTGGATACATGAACACCGTTGGTAACATGGGTGATCGGAACTTCATCGATGGAACGATTAGGCCATAGATGGGCCCACATATGACGGGCGACTTCACCGTGCAGTTTACTGACGCCGTTGGCAAATTGAGCCATACGAAATCCGAACACGGACATGGAAAATGGTGCGTGTGGAGATCTATCAGGAAATTGACCCCATGAGAGAATTTCTTCCTCTGATACCCCTAGCCGATGGGTATACGCTTTCAATAGAGGTCGAACCATCTCAGCTGGAAACTCATCGTGGCCTGCTGCTACAGGGGTATGGGTTGTGAAAATGGTTGTCCGGGGCACGACCTGAAAAGCGGTTTTTAGGTCCAACCGATTTTTTTCCATGATCTGGGCCAGCCGTTCCAGGCTGGAAAATGCCGAGTGGCCTTCGTTCATGTGACATACTTTCGGAAAAAGGCCAAGTTCCTCCATAGCTTTGATTCCGCCGATTCCCAGGAGGGCTTCCTGAGCCAGTCGGGTTTTCAAACCACCTCCGTAGAGCCGGGCTGTGGTTTCTTTGATCTGGGCCGGATTTTCCTGAAGGTTGGTGTCCAGAAGGTATAAAGGGATTCGCCCTACCTGAATTTTCCAGATGCACGCCCGAATTTCTCCATCAGGTCCGTCTATGGTAATTTTATACTGGTTTCCGGAATCATCCCGGACCCGAATCAGGGGAAGTTTGTAAAGGTCGATCTGAGGGTATTCCTCTTGTTGATATCCGTCCTGGGTGAGGTATTGGCGAAAATAACCTTCATCGTAGAGCAGGCCGATACCCACCAGAGGAAGTTTCATGTTGGAGGCGGCCTTGAGATGATCCCCTGCCAGAATACCGAGTCCTCCGGCAAAAATAGGAATGCTTTCATGAAGTCCGAATTCCATGGAGAGATATGCGATAACCCCGTTTTGCTTAAATACGGGATCCGGATGAGGCGATGGAGAATTCACCCTGATTTCATACATTTCCTGAACCCTTTTAAGTTGGTTTAGGTAACTGTCATCCTTTTCCAATTGTTCGAATCGGGATTGGGGGACCAGGGAAAGGAAAGTCAGGGGGTTCCGTTTAGATTTTTCCCAAAGTTTTGGGTCGATGCGGTGGAAAAGTTCTATTGCCAGAGGGCGCCAGCACCACCAGATATTACGAGAGAGGATTTCAAGAAATGACAGTGGTTCTGGAATTCTGGGAAATACTTGAAAGGTTTTAAAATGTTTCATTTGACCATGGTTTCCCTCTATGAAAAGTTATTTTTTATGTTTCAGCAATGCCTCTAAATCGGCAAACGGACGATAGGTTCCCGAGGTCTTTGAATCAGTACTATAGGAAGACCCTTCCCCATATTGCTCCTGTTCCTGATATCTGGAGTGTTCATTATCATGACAGTAGATACATAACAATTCCCAATTGCTTCCATCGGGAGGATTGTAATCGTGGTTGTGATCTTTGTGATGAACTGTTAATTCCCTGAGTTTTTTTCCTGAAAATTCACGACCGCAGCGTGCGCAGACCCAGGGGAACATCTTAAGTGCACGCTCCCGATAGGTTTTTTCCCGAAGCTCACGTTCCTTTCGAATATCGGCTTTGATTCGGTCCAGCTTTTCCTTATCAATTCTTGAATTTTTTGTTGGCATCAATGTTTCCTCATTTTGATTTGTGGAGGTCATCACCAGGAAAATAGCCGCTATTACGGAATTGATTTATTATAATATATAATTTTGTTATAGATTCCAAGTTTCAAGTTGATTTTTATTTTAAGGGGTTTTCATCAGACAGAGTTGTTCACTGAAAAAATTACAAT
The DNA here is from genome assembly GCA_964478625.1 of uncultured Desulfobacteraceae bacterium. Lineage (GTDB taxonomy): Bacteria > Desulfobacterota > Desulfobacteria > Desulfobacterales > SKZT01 > SKZT01. Next base: position 14,729 of record CAYZJH010000013.1, on the reverse strand, counting down.
TTGATCTGTTTATATGTTATCCTTTGATTGAATTGTGAAACGCTATTTGGAATTTTCTGGTTATGGATTGAGATAAGCGGGGAATATGATTTGACATGCTAAAGCATCCGGATTTTAAAAATGTTTATTGCCTGGAGCATATGAATGAGGAAATAAGAGTTTTTCAAGACCGCCAGGATGCCGGAAATGTTTTGTCTGATATGCTTTCGGATTTTGTAGATTCCAATTGCATGATACTTGGAATACCTGCAGGGGGAATCCCGGTGGCATCGGTTATTTCTGAGCGTTTGGGTCTTGAGTTGGATGTAGCTGTAGTGAGCAAAATTACGCTCCCTTGGAATACTGAAGCCGGTTACGGAGCCGTAGCGTTTGACGGAACAGTAGGTTTAAATGAGCCGTTGATAAAACGAATTGGGCTTAGCCGGGAACTGGTAAATGACGGCATAGATAAAACTTTGCAAAAAGTTAAGCGCAGGATGCATATGCTAAGAGGTGTAAAAGATACCCCGGATCTGGCACAGAAGACAGTTGTTTTGGTAGATGATGGTCTTGCATCCGGTTTTACAATGTTAGTTGCTTTGGAAGCTGTTTCTCAATTTAATGTAAAACGAATTTTGGTTGCAGTACCTACCGGTCATTTAAGTTCGATCCGAAAAATTGTTGATCGAGCTGAAACCGTTTTTTGTGCCAATATCAGAAGTGGCCCCATTTTTGCTGTTGCAGATGCATATAGGGAATGGTCCGATGTTTCCGACCGCCAGCTTTTAAAATATTTAAAAATCACCTGAAATTCGGCTGTGTTGACTTACTAATGGATATCCTTACCTTATTAGGCAAAGGGGATTTTTTTCTCTTTTTATTTTTAAAAAGCTTCAATCTGTTCTTTTGCCGATGACAAATCTGCCCTCTGAGATTGCAGGAAAAATATCAAAAGGGGATAGGATATAAGGAGGAAGAGATTATGGATAGTTCGAAAGCCCAACAATGTTGTTCAATAGAAAATAAGCGTCTTGTTGAAGCGCTCAGAATATGCGATTACTGTTCAACAAGTTACAAAGATCACAGAAAATGTTATGGCCGAGCGGCCAAAAAAAGCGGTTCTCGGAGTAAAAAGTGTATCCTTTAAAGGCAATTCAATAATTCAATAACCATAATAAACAAAAAGCCCGGAAAAAATCCGGGCTTTTTGTTTATCAAGAAACCTGAAAAAGTGGCCTGATCAATTGAGATCCAGTTGAATCAATTTATCGGAACCTGAATAGCACCTTCCATTGAATCCTTAAACGGAACTTGTACCCTCAATAATCCATCTTCGTATTTTGCCTTTGCCTGATTTGCATTGACCGGGCAACAGAACGACCATGTGGTTACATATTCAAGGTCCTCCCGTGGTGCGGAGAGGCTAAAGCTTTCCTCATTCATTTTAAGATTAATATGTTCCTTCTTTACGCCCGGTACTGAAATTTCAAGAGTTAAATTCATTTGATTTTCGTCAACATATGAACAGACCTCGGCCGGCACTTTCCTTTTTTCCTCCGCCATGGTCTCACCTCCTTAGCTTAAATTTTTGGAACCATTTTTGATGCAGTTTCATATCCATTCTGAAACCTCAATATCAGAATAATAATATTTTTTATAATTGCAAGGCAGTCAATTAACCGGTAAAATTGCCTGTGAACCAACTGTTGCCGGCGATTGGGAAATAAATCAATGGGGAAGAAAAAAGTTTATATTCGATGTAATCGAAAAAAAAATAGGCCTCTTAAAGATCCTGAAGTATGCCGGAAATGTAGATATTCCAAAAAATGCAGAGAATTTCAACGCTATCTTCAACCGGAGCTTCCATTTGCCTTTCCAGCCTTAAAATACAGAACTCCGGTAATCAAATGATCCGAATTTCTCATAAAGTTGTCACACCTTCTCCCGGCTCCATATCTCGTATGCTGCTTTGACCGCAGCAACCGCAGTATCCATTTTCAACGTTCCGGTATTGATAATCAAATCGTAATGGACAGGTTCTTCAATATCGGCGTTGAAATATTTTCTAATGAAAGCCTTGCGATTTGATTCGGTTCTCAAAATTCTCCGGGTTGCCTCTTCCATGGAAAGAGCATATTCCGCAGCAACATTTGCGATACGGGTATCTCTATTTGCGATCACACGGATTGCAAAACGGTTTTCCGGTGGGAGGAGAAAATTGGCACCTCTGCCGATGAGTACCGCTCGGCCGTGCTTTCCAAGGGTCCCTATCACTTTGAGTAAGTGTCTCAAATATTGATCGGGCCATAAATGCCTTCGATCAACCAGAGAATTTATCCAGTTTTCGAGAGTGGAAAGCCCTCGTTCATCTAAAGTTTCAAGTAGTTGAGTGCTCACCTTGGAACTTTCCGCCATTTTTTGAATGACCTCCTGGTGAAACAGGGTAAAGCCCAAACCGTCAGCAATCTGCTGACCCAAAACATTGCCTCCGCTACCGGGGTCTCTGGATAGGGTTATCACAGGTGGAACGGCTTCATTCTTTTCAATGGTCGATTGCAGGCGAAGCCATATCTGCACCTGGTTTTCTACAAGCTGCTGATAAGTTCTCGGTGTTGATTTCATAACATCCCTCCTCGTCAAATGATAAGGTCATATGTTTTGCCAAGCAGCCAGTTTCTGAATGCGTGATCACTGTGTCTTTTATACTTATTTGATTTCAGGCTAAACTCGGCTTGCCAAATCCGGTACGGAAAGGATCAGGAATCTGTCCAAATTTTTCATTTTCCATTTTCTATTTGATATATATAATATGAATCTTAAATTTCTAAAAGTAGTGACAGCTAATTTTGATGAGGAAATTATATGGATGATTTGTATAATCCAAAGGAACCGTTAATCCAAAAGTTTAGAATCGTGATTCGTTTCGCAGTGCGTTGTTTGGCCGCACTCATGACGTTGGTCATTTTATGGGGCGTGGTCGATGTAGGTTGGGTGATTTATCAAAAACTGTTAACCCCGCCTTTTCTAATGCTGACCATTAGTGATATGTTGGCTACATTCGGCGCGTTTATGGCTGTGTTAATTGCAATAGAGATTTTTATCAACATAACCATCTACCTTAGAGATGATATTATTCATGTAAAGATCGTTATGGCCACGGCGTTGATGGCGATTGCAAGAAAAGTGATTATTCTCGATTTTGATGAGATCACCCCTGACTATATGTGGGCGACTGCAGCACTGGTGTTTGCAATGAGCATTGGTTATTGGCTTGTAGTAAAACATACTGAGGGATCAACGGTCTCCTGTGACTCATTTGAATGCTTTGAAGATACTCAGAAGAAAAAGAGCTTCAAAGAAAGGGTCGAAAAAAGCCTTGAATAAGTAGATCATCCATACTGAACAAAGGGACTACCATCGAAGAAGGATGGAGCCATAGGTCAACCCTGCACCAAACGTATCTAAAAGGATCAGATCTCCTGTTTTTATTTTTCCTTCCCGTACACCTTCATCCAAAGCTGTCGGCACGGTAGCTGCGGATGTATTGCCGTAACGATCCACATTGACCAATACTCTTTCAATAGGAAAATTTAATCTTTCAGCTACTGCTTCGATAATCCTCAGATTGGCCTGATGCGGAACAAACCAGTCAAGGTCGGCAATGGTAAGGCCGTTTTTCTTAAGCGCGGTACGAGCGAAGTCTGTAAGGGTTCTCACGGCAACCTTGAATATTTCTTTTCCGCTCATTTTCATTTTGTGAAGATTTTGAGAATATCGTCCGGGGGTAACTTCCAGATTGGACCCGCCGGCCGGTATATAAAAAAGATTCCAGAGACTTCCGTCAGACAATAGATGACTGGAGAGAATTTTGCTTTCAGAATCTTCAGGCACCCTTTCTACCACAGCTGCTCCGGCTCCATCGCCGAAAAGAATACAGGAGGTCCGGTCATTAAAGTTCAAAAAAGGGCTTAATACTTCTGACCCCAAAACAAGTGAGACTTTGACTTTACCTGTCTTAACATATTGTTCAGCCATGGATAGTCCGTATAGAAAACCTGAACATGCTGCGTTGATATCCAATGCCCAGGCTCGACGAGCGCCCATTTTATGTTGAATCCAACATGCTGTGGAGGGAATAAGAGTATCAGGGGAACAGGTGGCACAGATAATTTGATCAATATCCGAAGGAGATTTGCCGGCCATTTCAAGTGCCTTTCCGGCCGCTTCAAGACCCAGGGAGGAATTATGTTCCGTGGGATCATTTATTTCAGAAAATCGTCGTTCCCGAATTCCGGTTCGGGTTTGTATCCAGTTATCGCTTGTTTCCACTCCCAGCTTTGCCAGCCTGGCCGAAAGCATTTCATTTGTCATACAGTTTTTGGGAAAGGCTGATCCGGTTCCGGTAATCCTTGCTGCATACGTCATCGTCTTGTAGGCTTCTCCTGCTTAGTATGTTAGAAGTATATTAAAAAATGATAAAATATGGATATGATCAGGATTAGAATAGGATGATGAATAATAAATAAAAGAAGAGTATGTGTCAAACCACATGTTGAATTTTTTCACGATAGGTTTTGTCCATTTATTTTGAAAGTTAACCGTGAGTGACCTTCGAGTCATTGCAAGCATTATGAAAAAAATAACAATTTATGCCAATCTATTATTTTTTATGGTTTTTTCACCCTGCTGCCTATCATTCGAAACAAATAACCCTGTCCGGGGTGAAATAAAAAAATATACGGTCCAAATCATCAGGGAAATCCCTCATCATTTCAACAGGTTTACCCAGGGTTTGATTTTTTATGAAGAAAAGATATATGAAAGTACCGGGCTAATCGGACAGTCGACTTTGCGACGAGTTGATGCTAAAACGGGGGCTGTCGAAAAGGTGGTGCATGTTCCGGGAGTCTTTGCGGAAGGATTGGCCCGTTGGAATAACCGGTTAATCCAACTGACCTGGAAGGATCGTATGGCTATCGTTTATGATTTGTTCGATTTTTCCAAGATCGGAATTTTTACTTATGAGACTCAAGGATGGGGTCTGACCTCGGATAATCGACACTTGATCATGAGTGACGGTACGGACCAGATTTATTTTCGAAATCCGGATTCATTTAAAGTGGAACGGTCGGTTCGGGTCCTGTATCATGGAAACCCGCTTAGTTATATAAATGAATTGGAATATGCAGGCGGTTTGATTCATGCGAATGTTTGGTGGCAAAAATTTATTGTTCAAATAGATCCATCAGATGGTACGGTAGTAGGTCATATTGATTGTGGACCACTGTTTCATCGGTTACCGCCGTTGGGTTTAGAAGATGTGTTGAATGGTATCGCCTTTGATGAGAAAACAAGCACATTTTATTTGACCGGAAAGAATTGGCCTAAAATTTTTCAGGTCATATTAATCCCTGAATTATAAAATAAAGTTAATTGGTCGATTGCAACTGCGAATTGTTATTAAATCGTGTTAAAATGTGGTATGAAAAAATTGAAAATTTGGAGGCTGTGATCGATATTTAACCATTGACAAGGAACCGAATTTAAAAAAGGTAATTTGCAAAAACCGATTCAAATTAAACTTCAAGGAGATTTGTTATGAAAAAATTGGTGTCATTGGGGATTATTCTGGCATTTATGACGACATTGTATGCATGTGCCGGTGCAACTCACCAGGAAAGCAAAACAAAAACAGGGGTTTTGGTAGGTGCTGGAGTCGGTGCGGCAGCCGGCCAGGCCATTGGTAGAGATACCAAGGGGACTCTTATTGGGGCGGCATTAGGAGCGGCTATCGGTGGGATTGCTGGAAACCGGATCGGAGCCTATATGGATCAACAGGAACAAGCACTCAGAAATGCCGTTGCGGCAAGTGACGCTACCAGCATCCAAAGAAGTCAGGATGTATTAACAGCGACGTTTAAATCGGATTATTTGTTCGATTTTGACTCATCAACCTTAAAACCGGGGGCATATGCTGAAATTGACCGTGTTGCAAATGTACTGGTTCAATACCCTGAAACCATGATCAGGGTTGAAGGTCATACGGATTCAAAAGGCAGCGAGGCGTATAACCAAAGGTTGTCGGAAAGAAGAGCCGAAGCGGTGAAAAATGCTTTGGTCCAACGAGGGGTTAACCCGGCCCGCATCCAGACCATAGGTTATGGCGAATCTCAGCCCATCTCCTCGGTGGACGCTTTAAATCGGCGGGTTGCCGTAGTGATTATACCGGTTGAGAGGAATTGGTAATCACATGAAACGTTCTAATAGAAAATCTTTGCTCCTGGAGGCATACCAAAGAGGAGCCAGTTCGGTTGAAGTCAAACTTGAGAAAATAGTATGAAAGAGGTTACCTACAAACCAATAGGCATCATACGATCACCCTTTAAAACGAGGGAAGGAATGCCGATTCAGCCTTCAGGTTCACATTCGGAGGTTGGTATTGTGGAAGTGGAGCCGGAATATGAAAAGGGATTGAAAGACCTTGATGGATTTTCCCATATCATTTTGATTTACCACTTCCACAAGTCCGAAGGGTTTTCTTTACAAATAGTTCCATTTTTAGATACCAAGCCCCGGGGGCTGTTTTCAACTCGAGCCCCCAAAAGGCCAAACCCTATAGGGCTTTCCGTGGTAAAATTAAAATCAATAAAAGGAAATATCTTGGAGATAGAAAATGTTGATATTTTGGATGGAACGCCACTTCTGGATATAAAACCTTATGTTCCTGATTTTGATGGTTATAATGACGCAAAAACAGGGTGGCTTGAAAAAACCTCGAAAAATGTAAAGAACCAAAAATCGGATGAACGGTTTTCATCCTAAGACGGAAGCAGTTTTATTCTTCCTTGGTTTTATTCCCGCCCAAACGTGGTGAGTGTAATTTGAAAAAATCGGATGTTTCCCTTATGAAAAGAAAATAAGAGGAAAAGGAATACAAAACTACATTGATCACTGAAAAAAAGGCGAAATTGGTTTTGCCAATGTTGTAAAAATGAATGGTTGCCAATACGTAGAGTGAAATTATCAAGGCATTGGCGAGAATACATAAAACTCTGGCCCAGTTTCTTACCCGAATGGTAAAAAAACAGACTAGCAGGGCAATGACCGAAAGCCGAAGCCAATCTTGGCTTTCAATGTTAAGTCCTGACCCCATAAGCATATATAACAATAAAAAATGCCAAACCCATCCTAATAGTAAAAACAAAATTCCGTTTTTTGCACTTTTAGGAAAAGTACTGTAGGGTGGCGGCGTTTTTTTACTCATAAAACAAATCCTTCCGGATATGGGAATCCTGTTAAAATCCGGATTTTTGCCTATTATCGTTCAATCCGGATTGTAATAACTACATAGGGATAGCCCCTTCTTTGATTGAGACCCTTCATAACATATAGATTCGTCGGTTCTAACGTGATACCATTATTTTTTGTCCCGGATGGATTACAGCCCCTTTTGGCATGTTGTTTAACTCTAAAAGCTTATCGACCGAAACGCCGTAATTTACACTGATACGATAAAGGGTCTCTCCCTTTTGAACCACGTGATATTTGGCTGTATCGGTCTTTCTTGCGGGGGCTGGTTTTGAAGCCGGTTCGGGTTTTGATGGAGTCGACGGTTTTGAAGCAACTGTTCGGGGTGCCGGTCTCGATTCCAAAGACGATATCTTTTTTTGAGTCTTTTCCAGTTCACTGGTAAATTGATCTGTTTTGTGTTTTACAAAGGCTTCCAGTTGCTCAATACGATTTTGAAAAGATTCCAGATTCTGCTCCTGGGGTTGCTGAACGGATATGTTTTGAAGGGTTGTTTCAACAATAAAAATGCGATTTTCGAGCATATCGATCCTTTGGGCGATATTATCCAGTTTCTCATTGGATGCTTTGCCATCGGAGTCAGGCCAAAAGATCATCAGCATAAGAATCAAGATTACAAATGCTGCAGCTCCCCATACAAAAGGGCTGCTCATAATATCTGAAAAAAGACCCAGCCGTCTATTTTTTTGCCATCCTGAAAAGGCATTTTCTTTATACATTTCATCTTCTGTTTCCATATCGGGATTGCTGGTTTTCCCAGGTTGATTATTCCAAGCCATATGATCTCTCCGGTAAATTGATTGAATTAAGATTGCTCAAATTTAAGTTACATACCATAAAACAAACCCCAATCGAACATCAAGTCTTTTCATCATTTTTCCGTTCAAAATTTGAAACGAGAAACCGGTCGAAAATATTCCAGAATTGCTTTTGGATTGTGGTACTCTCCTGAAGAATTTCATGCTGCGAACCATGGATTTCGACAAGTCTGCAATCGGGGAGTCTATTGCAAAGGTGTTTCTGTGCCTTGTTGCAAACAACACGATCCTTTTCTGCACTGCAGATCAATATCCTAATTCTGATGGTTTCCACATAACCCGGTTGATTTAAAACATCGATAGAGTCAAAGGAGGCGTTAAGCCATCCGCAAGTTACACCTCCTATTGCAATCTCGGGCCTATCCATTTCTATTTTCCTGCGGTTTTCAAACCTGAGCTTGTCTGAAGTCAAATTGTTACCCCTGAATTTATTAGCCATGATCCCATCATTTCCGACAATATAAGCCTTATCATAACCTGCCGCGACTAATGTTTTGGTAAATTTTTGCAATAGGTATTTAGGGATAGGAAATGTCCGGATATCGATCATGGGCGATATTAAAACGGCTTTGTCAAAAAAATTGCCATATTCATGGAGAAATCGGATGGTAATATGTCCGCCCATGGAATGTGCAAGAACGATATAGGGCCGTGTCGCCGTTTTTTTAAAGATTTTATCAATAAAAGAGGATAGATCGGATACATAATCATCGTAACTTTGAACATAGCCTTTTCGCCTGTTTTGAATAAGCCTTGATGAAAGTCCCTGACCCCGCCAGTCAAAACTATACACCTCCAATCCTCGTTGATTGAGTTGAACTATGGTTTCATGATACTTCTCCATAAAATCGGTTCTTCCGCCCAGAAGGCAGACAGTTCCATTGTTTTGATCCCGGTGAGATTTCCAGTGACCAAATCGCAAAAAGATGTTTTTCCCCACTTCAAGATATCCAAAGTTGTTCATCATGTTATTTCAAAATGTTTTAAAATAGTTATGGGATTGACCCTGATCAGTTTTTTCTTTATATTGATCAAAGATAGTTACAATAAATAAATGAAATCAAAAGTCAATCTTAGAAATGTGTTGAGGCACTGCATGACTACTCATTCGCATGAATTTGTAAATCACTACAAAGGGTTTGTGGGGTTTGGACTTGATAGAGAAACCGATGAAAATACGGTGATGTATTACTTGCAAAAATTTTCCGACGACATGCTCCTGAAAAATATTATCAAACGTTTTGACAGCGATGAACTGGAAGAAATTTTTGAATTTATATCCCGGTTGTTGAAGAAACACCTTAGTGAATCAGAATATCATCAGCTTTTTCTAAAGGAAGATCACCCTTAACATGACAGTGTATTACACGGAGATAATACCATATGCTCAGTCAGGTTCAGCTAGAGAAATATGCCGATGTGCTTTTATGGGGCTTAAAAACGGCAAGATCCGGAGTTTTTGAAAAAAATGACATCATCCTGATTAAATATCATCAGCCTGCGATTTCCCTTGCCGAGATACTCCATCAAAGGATCCTGGAAATGGGGATGCATCCTGTGCAAAGAATGCTTCATACCCCTTCGATGGAAAAACGGTTTTTTGAATTGTCGAATGATCATCAGTTGACTTTCCAGATCCCGGGGGAATCGGAGTTTTATTCGAGTTTAAATGGGAGTATTTTTCTCAATGCTCCTGAATCCTTAACACATTTAGGGGATATTGCCCCTGAAAAAATCGGCCAGGCAATGGTTTCACAAAAATATCTTAGGGATATTATCAATCGAAGGGAATCTATGGGGGTTTTGAGCTGGACCTTGTGTATTTATCCAACAGATGCTTTGGCAGAGGCAGCAAATATACCCATTGACAGATATTGTGAGCAAATCAGGAACGCGTGTTTTTTGGATGATCCTGAACCGGTTGCAAAATGGACTGAAATCTATCAAAATGCTCGGGAAATAAAAAAATGGCTTAACAGTTTGAATCTGAAATATCTGAAAGTGGAATCCGAACATGTCGATCTAAAGATGGTAATGGGCGACCATCGAAAATGGATCGGTATTTCAGGGCGTAATATCCCAAGTTTTGAAATTTTTACCTCTCCGGACTGGAGAGGAACCCACGGTGTTTATTATGCGGACCAACCATCATATCGAAACGGAAATTATGTAAAAGAGGTTCGTCTTGAATTTAATCATGGGGTATTAACCCATGTTTCTGCGCAAGAAGGTGAAGATTTTCTTAAAAAGCAGTTAAGGTTAGACGAGGGTGCAGGAAGAATCGGCGAATTTTCACTGACAGACTGCCGATTTTCAAAAATCAATCAGTTCATGGCCAATACGCTTTTTGATGAAAACTTTGGTGGTGTCCATGGCAATTGCCATTTGGCCATGGGAAGCTCCTATGAAAACACCTTTTCTCAGGATCGGACTAAGCTGACACGCGAGCATAAGGATGCCCTGGGTTTTAATGATTCTGCTCTCCACTGGGATCTGGTCAATACACAAAAAAAAAGGGTACTTGGAACCCTTTTTTCCGGGAAAACAGTTACCATTTATGATGATGGAAAATTTAATTTTTGATGCCTAAATTTTCCCTTTACGGCCATCATCGCAGGGTTCCAGCATTTGATCAAACCTTGCATGTTCTGCAGTTGCTGAAAGCAGGCATGGTTCCGGTTCTTCCATTTTTTCCATCGGCATATCGCAGCATTCCGGGATCATGCTTTCTAAATCAGCCATTTCCATGGTTTTTTCACATTTTTGGCATTTAAATTTGGTGCGGGTATCTTTTTTTCTCATCTTTCCTCTCCTGGTATTCAATAAATCAGTTGCCAGATATGTTAAAAAATAAGACTCAAAAATACTATCGAAAGTATTATTGAATTTAATTTAACAGTTTGGGGGATTGAGGCTTGTTTTTATATTTTTTTTTAGTTTTCTTAAGCTTCCGCTGTTCTTTTTTAATGGCACGCTTTAATTTTTGTTCTACCAATTTCATTTTAATGTCATCCTGATATTTGCTTATTGCAGAATATATAAAATAGTAACCGGCCAATGCCAAGGGGATTCCGATAATAAATCCTCCGATGGTCATTGCGCCGAATATTTCCGGAGTCTTTTTGATCATCTCAATGAATGTCGATGAAGACAGTCCGTCCGACAATTTGTAAGCTCTGGTAAGCCCCATGGTTTTGGCCCCGATAATATAAGTCATACTGTAAATCACAGGCGCTGTAAATGGGTTGGTAATCCATACCGCCAGAGCCGCTGAAATTTTATTGCATTTGAAAAGTGTTGCGAAAAAAACCGCAATAACTGTATGAAAGCCCATGGCCGGAGTCATGCCCACCAATAATCCTAAAGAAAAACCCAAAGCGATTTCTCTGGGCTTTCCACGGATTTTTAGAAAGCGTGTATATGATTTTTTCAGAAGCAAATAAAGCCTGGTATTTCTAAAACGATCAAGCTTTTTATTTTTTTGCATAAGTGAATAAATCCTGAATGATCAGCCAAAAACCATGAGCGCCGAATAATTGATTCCGACATGTCTTTTAAAACGCACCGGGATTAATTTTAAAAATGCATTTTATAAAAATCCACAAAAAAGAATCAATACTTTTTGGATTGGAAATGCACTTTGCTATATGCAGGATTATCCATCAGGAAGGTGTAAGGATGGATTACATTGATTTGGTCGGGGCGAGAGGATTTGAACCTCCGACCCCTTGAACCCCATTCAAAAATTGTCGTTTTTCAGTACTTTTCAAATCAATTCAAGACATACCAAAAACCCTTGACATTATTATAAAAAACCTGTATTTATCTTTTCATGACATTGCTTGTTATTTCGTCCTTATAACCCTTGTTTTTGTACCCCAATTTGTACCCAGAAAATGGAAGGAGCCCCTAAAAATGGCACTTACAGACTTAACGATCCAAAAACTAAAATCTAAGTCAAAAAGGTATGAGGTATCAGATGGAAAAGGTCTGTCCATACGAGTAACGCCAACAGGGGCCAAGTCGTGGATATTCCGTTATCAATTCGATGGCTTATCCAGACGCATGACCCTTGGAAATTATCCGGGAATATCACTTGCACAGGCTAGAGAAAGTCATGGATCAGCAATGATGGACCTGCAACGGGGGATTGATCCGGGCGCAATGGCACAAGAGGCTAAGGCCAAACGCAAAGCAGAGCCGACTTTTCAGGATATGCTTGACGAATTATATGAAATAGAACTGCAAAAGAAAAAATCCGGCAAACAAACCCGAAAACTGCTTGAAAAAAATGCAATCCCTGCTTGGGGCAAGCGCAAAGTATCCGATATTAAGCGGCGGGATATAGTCTTGTTGCTTGATAAAATCAGACCGAGAGCACCCATTGTTGCAAATCGTGTTCAGGGTGCCCTGAGTCGTTTATTTAACTTCGCCGCCGAAAGAGGCGTTATTGATGATTCACCCTGTACCCGTATTAAAAAGGTTGCTGAAAAAGGCCGCGACCGGGTTTTGACCGACGATGAAATTAAGTCGTTATGGGAAGCCCTTGACCTGGAAAACACAAAAATTGACATTTATAGGATTTCCAAGTTGGCTTTGAAAATGATTCTGTTGACCGGACAAAGACCGGGTGAAGTATGTGGAATGACCTGGGCTGAAATTGATAACGACTTTTGGCTTATACCGGGTGAGCGCATGAAAAATGCGGAGCCAAACAGAGTTCCGTTATGCCCTATGGCTTTGGAAGTGATCGAAACAGCCAGGGTTTATTCATCTGATTGTGAATATGTATTCAGGTCATCCTATAAGCCACAACTACCCATGAGCAGGCACGCATTAAGCCGGGCTGTCGCAAGGCATTGGGCAGAGATGGGTTTTACCGAGGCTTTTACACCTCACGACTTGAGACGTACATTGAGAACACGTTTAGCCGATCTTAAGGTTGATGACATTGTTGCTGAAAAAGTTTTAGGCCACAAATTGCAAGGTATGATGGGTATTTATAACCGGCACGCCTACGATACCGAGAAACGGCAAGCTCTGAATTTGTGGGAACGGCGGCTTAGTGATATCATCGGAATAACTGCACCCACTACCAGCAACGTGATACAGTTCAAGAAGGTTGTTTAACGATATTCGGGGATAGTTTCCGGCTGATCACCGGGAATGAAAGACGGAATCCTTAACCGTTTTCCCCCTTTTATAATAAGGAACAGCTTAAGGAGCTGATTAATATGGAATTTTTCTGCGAGAGAGAAAAGGTTCAAACAAACTTTTCAGAGTGTCTTGAGTATTGCGAGGAATACCAAAACTGCAAGGCTGATGGTTACTTGGAAGCTGTCAGGAAAAAACATGGTTGGAGGTCTCGTAAAGCAAAATATGGCCGAGAGCTTGCCCTTGTGCGTAAGTGGATTGAACGTGCCTGGGACTCTCGCAAGGAGTTTGAAGCTGTTCGGAAAACTTGCGAGGAAACCCAAAAGATTGACCCATACGGAGTGCCGGTAACTTGCAAGGAAACCCGCAAGTACCAAGGCTGGTACAGGCGGAAACGTGTGGGGAGTTTTTCTGTTAGCATTAATGAAAACGACCCTTTTTATTGCGATCCTTTCCCGACTATAGATGAAGTGGCGCAAGTTTTGACAAAAAACGGATATACGCTTGACGCGCAAAAGGTTTATGGCGCCACAGAAAACTTTTTCATAAATAAAGGAATTTGGGAGAACAATCCCGAACCTGCTCATTATAGAGCCGCGTATAAAGATTTAGCATCAGCTTTATCCAAAACTCTTAAAGCCTTTGAAAAATTCAACTGTAATAAGCACTACCGCCAGCTTTCCACAACCTTTCAGCGCGAAAAGCCCATAGACATTATAAGCATTGATGATTGCTGCCTTCAAATCGTTGGACTACAAACGGCTCTTAGCGATATGGCCGAAGAAGAATCAAATAAATTGGCGGAGCTTGACCCGCTGTACCGGTACATCCTTCGATTGGCAGATATTTACACGAAAGAAACCGGTCAAAAACCCACAGCATCAGACGGACAAACCTCTGGAGAGCCAAGTCAATTCGTTCTCTTAGTCCACACCCTTCTTAAGAATTTTCACCGAGAAGTTTTCTACAAATAAACCATAGCTTTTTTAGGGACAAACCCATTCCGTTTTTGGGGGTGGGTCTGTCCTTATACTTAGCTAATGTGTTTCTATAGTATGCATTTCATAACCTACTAATAAAGGAGATTATGAAATGCATCAAATTCCAGAATATCAGCAAATACAAAGAATCATCAGGAAACCGGAGCTTATTGGCCTTATCGGATTGTCGGATACAACTATCTGGAGAATGGAAAGATCCGGTAAATTCCCCAAGAGAATCACATTGGGCGGCAAATCAACCGGATGGCTCGCTTCTGAGGTCCAAGAATGGATCGACAAAAAAGCATCAGAGCGGGGGTAATGGCCATGGCCGAACGAAAAATGGCCCCAGGCGGCGATTCCGGGGGCCAAATTAAAATTGATGATGGTTTCCACCATACCTTACCGCCAGCGTTTAGTCAAGGGCTTTGTAGCGGTTTCGGGCAATGGCATTCTCCCAACAACAAAAAAAACCCACAAGATTATATCC
>CAYZJH010000012.1:0-74395 GCA_964478625.1 uncultured Desulfobacteraceae bacterium | reverse complement strand
GAAAAGGAAGACAGACCAACTTTTTTTCTTGACAACTGTCAATCATATCAGCGTTTAGATCAAGTTGTGAGACTCATCCGAGTTGTTAGCCTATCAAATTTTATGTCATTCGCATTTGAGCCAAAAAATAAAAAAACCGAATTACCTAATGGCAACCCGGCTATCTTAATAATAAGACCCGTGGCGTTCCGTCCTTACCTCACGATAAGTTTGGTTTTTTCTAAAAGTAATGAGAAAATGCCTATAATGAAAAAAGATGTTTTGTCAACAAATTATTTAAAAGAATTTTTCACTTCCAAGTAACTAATCGCTATTAATAGAAATATCAGGCGAAAAATGCCCGTTTATCCCGGTCAGACTTAATAAAATCATTGTTTAATGGTTTCGGACACCCCCAAAACCAAGTAGGTATAATCCTGAGAATTATCAAAAGAAAAAAACAAAGGTGGTTCAGTTAGAAAGTAAACCACCTGACCATAATTGTTATTACAATGAGTTGTCGGTCAAGCTGGAACTACAGGCGGACTGTTAGTCGGGCTTTGGGGTTATCACGCGCATACCCATCGACAACTGCTGGATTCTGGGGATCTTGAGGAAGCCATGACTGCGGCTTCTGCAATAGGCGATGACTGTCTGCAAAAGCAATTTCAGGGAATGCACCGGATAGATTTACCCATGGCAGTTCAGCATAGAGGGTGAGATGGTTCAAACGTGGCTTTGAGTCAGGCCAAGTCACTGAGTGTGATATGTTCAGCACGGATTCACTTTGATATATCGACTGTGCCATGTTATAATAAATTTTTTTATAATTCATTGCCGACCTGCCCCTGCATTGCCTGATCCTGGCGATGGCTTTAATTTCAATGTAAAATGGTAAAAATGAAGATTACAAGAAGACATTTTATGAAAACATTGTGTATTTCCGGCGGAATGCTGATTCTTCCCGGCTACGCCCGAAATACATCACTCCCTGTTGAACATGAATCATGGGAGGCAGCATATGTCCGGCTGGAAAAAGACGGCCTTTTTGCGGAAAGGGTTGAGAGAGCCTATGCTCTTTTTGAAAAATGTGAACTTTGTCCACGACGTTGTGGAGTCAATCGCACAAAAGGGGAAAAAGGCATATGCCGGGCTACCGACAGACTTGTGGTATTCAGTCATCAGCCCCACTTTGGAGAAGAACTGCCGCTGGTGGGCAAAAGAGGTTCCGGAACGATCTTTTTTTCCAATTGCAACCTTCGTTGTGTGTTCTGCCAGAACTGGCCCATTGCCCATGAAGGGCGGGGGATGCCGGTGAAAGATGAAAAACTGGCCGACATGATGCTCGAAATTCAGAAGATGGGTTGTCACAACATCAACCTGGTCACCCCGACTCATGTGATGCCCAACATTTTAAACGCAACCCGCATTGCCATAAAAAAAGGGCTGAGACTGCCCTTGTGTTATAATACAGGCGGGTATGAATTAACCGAAAATGTTAAGCTGTTGGATGGTATTGTGGATATCTATCTTCCGGATCTCAAATTCATGGATCCGGAAAAGGCGGAACTTTATGCGGGCAGCGCCGGGGATTATCCGGAGATGGCACAAAAGGCCATTGTTGAAATGTATCGTCAGGTGGGCGAACTGATAGTCGATTCGCAAGGCATTGCCAGGCGGGGTCTTATGATCCGCCACCTGGTCATGCCCAACCACGTGGCCGGAACCCGGGAGTTTGTTCGATGGGCATCGCAGAACCTGCCACCATCAACCTATATCAACATCATGGCCCAGTACCGGGTTGAACACCGTGCGTTCGAATATTCGGATATTGCGCGAGCGATCAGTTCCCAAGAGTTTGTAGAAGCTATCGACTGGGCAAAGGAGGCGGGGCTGACCAATCTGGATCAGCGATCCATGTCCCATTATGATATGCATCGCCGAAGAATGCTCATTTTTTAGTCATGCCCATATTCCGGCAACGGGATTTGAACAGTATGCGCATTTGCCGTTTTCAAGATGCACTTCTTCGATAACAAAGCCTATCCTGGAAACAATTTTTTCCCTGCACTCCGGGCAGAACGTGTTTTCCGCTTCATGGCCGGTAACCCTGGCAATATACACATGGTTCAAACCGCACTCCATGGCCGTATTGCGGGCCCGGTCCAGAGTGGAAACAGGGGTCGGAGGAAGGTTGGCCAGCTTGTACAACGGATAAAACCGGGCAAAGTGGACCGGAACATTTGCCCCCAGTTCGGTTTTTATCCAGGTGCACATTTTTTTGATTTGATCCATATGATCATTTAAAGTGGGTATGATCAGGCTGGTGATTTCGATATGAATATTCGCATTTTTAAGAATTCTCAGAGTTTCTTTGACCGGTTCGATTTTACCTCCCACCATGTTGCGGTAAAAATCCGGATCAAAACTTTTCAGATCGATATTAGCGGCATCCAGATTGCCGGCGATTTCCTTTAAGGGTTCCGAAGAGATGTAGCCGCTGGTGTGCATCAGGTTTAACAGCCCTTCTTTTTTTGCCATAACCGCAATATCAGTCATATATTCATAAAAAACAACCGGCTCGCCAAATGCATAGGAAATCGAGTCGGCCCCTGCTGATTTGGCCTGGTTAACGATTTTTTCAGGGGAAAGATCATAGGTATAGACTTCTTCAGGTGCCACCAAAGCCATGTCCCAGACCTCGCAGAACTTGCATTCAAGCGGACAACCGGCAGTCGATACAGATAAAGCCCTTGTCCCGGGCATTACATGGAAAAAGGGCTTTCGTTCCACAGGATCAATCTGGACCAGGACCGGATTTCCATAGGCAAGGGTGTAACCTTTCCCTTCGCGGTTTTCACGAACACCGCACTTGCCTCTTTTTCCTGAAGACAGGCGGCACTGTTTCGGGCAAAGACTGCATTCGATTTCAGAATTGGATAGTCGGGTAAACCAGGGTGATGGGACCGGATTTACAAAGCCTTTTTGAGGCGCATATGCGTTCACAGGAAGGCAAATTCCCGTAATCCCGGTCATGCATGCCAAACAGGTTCCGGACATGGCATATTTAATGAAATCCCTTCTGGTCAACAGGCCGGACAGGGAATTGTTTTTTTTCATAACACCTCCAAAAATAAAGCTATCCGGATTGGTTTCCGGATATGATCAGGCAAAGAAAAGCCGTAAAATTTGCGATTGCTGCCAGCAGGCCGAGAGCGGTTATCCCTAAAACCGGAGCGATTACGACACTCGAAACAATTGCCCCTGTGCAGGCTCCGAACAGCTCGATTCCATAGACGATCCCGGTGGCTTTTTCAGGATTGCCCGTCAGTGTCTGATAGGATGCTGCGGTAAGCGGAAAATCCGCACCGTTAAATACCCCGGATAAAAATGTCATGACGGCAATCAGGACAAGCACGACACAGGGTGATTTCAAAGCGGCCGATCCGGGAAGGCCAAAGGCGACAATCAGCGCAAACAAGGCGATTGAAAGCTGAATCATTGCAAGAATCGTCCTGTTCGATTTTTCTTTTACCAGCTTTCTGCTGATAAAGGTTCCTAATGCCAGCCCGCCCATGAAAAGCGCTGTAATCAATCCTATCATTTCATAAACAAATCCGTAAAGGCTTTGAAAAGAAAAAAGAAGCGCAATTTGAAGGGACATGGTGGAGAGTCCCGTACTGAAAACGGCCATTAGAACTGCAAACCTCCGGTCTGTTCTGTTTCTTTTGAGAAGTGCCATATGTTTGAGGAAAAGAACCACTCCAAGGCAAAAGGCTACAGAAGGCAAAATCCACCAGGGCTTGACTTTGATAATCCACTTGAATGAATCGGCCGAACCTGCTCGGGACAGCGCATCCCAGAACCGAAGCGTGTAATAATATCCAATAGGTTTGAAATCGGAATTGATAAAAAATCGTTCATTAACCGGGAGCAGATCGGGTTCCGTGGCATTTTGCCGTTCAATGGACTCAGGAAAAAGCGGCCCAATGTTAGGACTTTCAAGATGGGCATCCGGATGACGACCGTGATTACGGATAATCCAGTTGATCCGCCGAAGGTGCGACTGTTCCAGCAGCAGCTCGAAGTGGTGGGACGAAAAGCCGTCGATTTGAATGTTTCTTCTGTTAAAACGGTCTACAAGAATAGATGCATCGGCAGAAATCCGGTCTGGTTGACTGCTTGCAAAAAAATAAAGAGAACGTTGTCCTGCAGGGAAGACAACCGGAAATACCCGCTTTAACGTGTGGTAGAGGGTGGTATTGCGGTTGGCTACGGCTTCACCCCGCATATCCGGTGTCGATATTACTGAAGTAACAAAAATGCCTCCAGGCTTAAGCCGCGAGCGGACTTCATGGAAAAACTCCTCCGTGTAATAGCGGTTGAGTACCGCGGTAAACGGATCCGGAATATCGGCAATAATGATGTCATATGCTCGATCCGTGGTTTTAATAAACAGCCTGCCATCCGTATGAATCAGGTTGACTCGGGGGCTTTCCAGGGCGGCAATGGTTGATTTCGGAAGATACGGAAGGGCGGTATCGGTCAGGACCGGATCAAGCTCGACATAATCAATATGTTGAACCGGGTGCCCGGCGATTTCCCGAATCGTGCCACGCAAGCCTCCCCCGATCAGCAGAACCCTTTCGGGGTTGGGATGCTGGACCATGGCAAAATGGGCAAATACAACAGATTCCTGTTCTTCAAAAGCCGGTGCTTTGGAATCAGGCCCGGCTGTTGAGAAAATAAGATTGCCGCTTTGAAAAAAACTATACTGGTTGTCCCTTTGGGCTACGGAAATGGTGCCGTATTTTGATTGACGGATTTCAACCAGGTGGTGTTCCGGTGAGAAAAATTTCCATTGAAGCTCATGGACCCACCTGTCAAGATGCCGGAGAAACGGCGTGGACAGTATGAATAGGCTCAACAGTCCAAAAATTGAAAGCTTGATTGCGGCAGCCAGACCTGAAAGCTGATTCTTCGATCCGGATGCAAGCCAAAGGGTTGCGGCAACCATAACAATTGCGGAAAATATCACGGTCTGAAATGAGTTAAAAACCTGCACAAACCAGAAGGAAAAGAGAATTCCACCCACAAGGTTTCCAAAAGCTTCCGCCATATAGGTTTTTTCTGCGCCGGAGGTATCTCCGGTTCTGTCACTTTCTCTCCATATCTTTGAAAGAATGACGAACTGGATGCCGAGAGCTAGGCCGACCGGCGCCATAACCACAATACATGCCAAGGTCATATCCATGACGGAAAAATATGCACCAGGGGCAATGGAAATGGAGCCCCGAAGGGTTCGAATGATGAAAATGCTCAAGACGGAAAGTATCGCTGCTGCCGCCGAGTTGATGGAAACCGCCGCTAAAGACCTGATTGCTTTTCCGGCAAGAATTGAAGCAACCCGGCTTCCCGTTCCCACCCATAACATCCAGGCCGCCAAAATGATTCCAAGGGAAAGTTCATTGCCGTGAAAAACCATCAGAAATTCCCTCAGAAATACAATCTGGACGATTTGGGAAAAAATACCCAAAGCAACTACTGCTGAAAGATTGGCAAAAAACAATTTCTTCACTCAAACTCCATTTTTTTCTTTACCCCGATGTTGCATAACGGTAAGCACAGTTCCAGCAAACCGGCATGGTTTCAAAAGATAGAGACAATTAATGATCACTCATTTTGAAATTCATAATTGCTGCAGTCCATTGAAGTCGGCAGAAAGCGGGTTCGGCCTTTTTATAACAGCATGTCCAATTGTTTCAAGTCAATTCCAATGCAACATCGGGGTGGAATCACCTTGTTGCGTTCTGAGAAATTTTTATATGGCTTTCTTGAGGAATTCAACCTAAATGGATTCAGAACCCGTATCATTACAATGGATTTGAATTCAAAAACCAAATAATGCCCTGCAAATTGATCCTGGCCTTGAATCAACCTGCCGAAATGAAAGTTGCACTTTTGCACCGATAATGAAGAGAGTATCGTAGCACAAACGCTACTCTCGGAAGGATGGGCATCAGCTCCATTGGTATCCTATATCAAATGTTTTTAATGGCTTATGAAACGAAAGGATTGTCCGATATTAATTGGCACTCCTCTTGCTCGATCATCCAGAGGAGTGCCTGAAGGAAAAGTCTTCCATTTTCCCTTCCGGCGATGGAGGGTCAGGGTGGGAGAAGAATAATATCAAACGAATGGGAATCCATTGGATGGAGTTTGTCCGGTGGAAAAGCAACAGAGGAGGTCTTAAATGATTGTGGCGGTGGCATCGGGAAAAGGTGGTACCGGAAAAACAACTGTCTCGGTAAATTTGGCGAGAATGCTCGGCTCTGAGGTTCAGCTTTTGGACTGTGATGTGGAAGAACCCAATTCCCATCTTTTTCTCAATGCCTCAAAGACCGGGGAGAAGGTCATCTCTATACCCATTCCACAGGTGGATGAATCCCGGTGCGATGGCTGTGGGGAATGCGGAAAGTTTTGTGAATATCATGCCATTGTCACTTTCGGAACCACACCTCTAGTCTTTTCGGAGATGTGTCATGGATGCGGCGGTTGCACCTTGGTATGTCCTCAAAAAGCGATCCATGAGATTGACAAACGAATAGGAGTTGTTGAAACAGCGCAGGACGGAAACATTACATTGATCCAGGGACGTCTTGATGTCGGAGTTGCTATGGCCCCGCCTCTGATTCGTGCGGTCAAAGCTCACTTAAAAAACGGTAGCCCTGCCATTTTGGATGCCCCGCCCGGAACTTCATGTCCGGTCATCGCCACCCTTCGTGAGACCGATTTTGTTGTGCTGGTTACCGAACCGACACCATTTGGACTTCACGATCTCAAACTTGCTGTAGAAATGATACGAGAACTGGGAATATCATTCGGTGTCGTGGTCAACCGGGTTGGAGTTGGAGATAACCGGGTCCATGCTTACTGCAACGAGCAAAATATTCCCTTAATATCAGAGATTCCTGATGATCGGAGAATTGCAGAGGCGTACTCCAGAGGAGAATTGATTGTGGAGTCGCTTCCGGAATACCGGGAAATTTTCCATGACCTGGTGGAAAAGACCATACACCTCAAACCTGCTGAAATGGGTTGAGACGATTTTCGGGAAGGTTTTGCATGAAAAAATGCATGCTGCATTTGCCTGATTGAACAGATGAGGAATAGAACTTATGAAGGAGCTTGTGATCATCAGCGGTAAGGGAGGAACGGGTAAAACGAGTATAACGGCATCATTTGCCGCTCTGGCGGATCGAGCCGTCATCGCAGACTGTGATGTGGACGCGGCCGATCTGCATCTTGTGCTTTCTCCACAGGTTAAACATCGTCATGAATTCCACAGTGGGCATGAGGCTGTCATACGTGAAGAAGACTGTATCGGCTGTGGAACCTGCAAGGAAAATTGCCGTTTTGATGCGGTGAGGGAGAATCATGAGGTACAAGGAAACACTATCTTTTATATTGATCCCATCGCTTGTGAAGGCTGTGGAGTATGTGTTCGCTTTTGTCCTGAAAAAGCCATCGATTTTCCGGAAAGATTATGTGGTGAGTGGATGATTTCCGACACCCGCTGCGGCCCCATGGTTCATGCGCATCTGGGGGTAGCGGCTGAAAATTCCGGCAAACTGGTATCAACAGTTCGTCAGGAAGCCCGACGGATTGCCGAAGAAAAACATTGTTCTCTGATCATTGTGGATGGGCCTCCGGGAATCGGATGCCCGGTAATTGCTTCATTGACAGGAGCTTCACTGGTTCTGGTGGTCACGGAACCTACAGTTTCAGGAGAACACGATTTGGAAAGAGTCCTTTCCCTTACCCGGCATTTTAATATTCCAACCGCCGTTTGTGTAAACAAATGGGATCTTAATCCGGATATGACGGTGAAAATCGAGCAGAAAGCAAAACGTGAAAAAGCTTTTATTGCGGGACGAGTTCGTTATGATCGTTGTGTCACATTGGCTCAGATGCAGGCATTGGCGGTTGTGGAAATGGAATCCCCATGTGCAAAAGACATTGAATCCATCTGGAATCAACTCGGCTTGCAGGATAAAAAAGGTGAAATGAGAAAAAAACAGGCATGAACAGCGGATTCATCCGTTAAGTCAAATAAAAACAAACGGGTTTATTATTCCTAAACTGAGTGATTAAGACGGCAACCACCCGTCATTCCAACGAAAGCCGGGCACGAAGTGAAGCCTTCAGGCGCTATCCATAGGGTTAAACCATCAGACTGGATACCGGCCTTCGCCGGTATGACGGCAAGAGATTTCTGCAATTGAAATCGATCATTTTAGGATAGTATCGGATTCCGGCCTTACACAAAATGCCGTTTGAAATCAGAACTGTTTTGTAAATCATCCCTCCGGTAGAGGCCGGAATCCGTTTTAATCGTTATACGGCTAAATGCCGATGGAGTTTTTATTCCAGATATTCCACCACCTCACAGGAGGGACCGAGTCCGGTCAAGGTAACCACTTTATTAATTTTCAGGACTGCATTGATTGGAGTTCCCTCTACTTTGTATTCGTCTTTGAGGGTTGGAATTTCGAAAAATTCATTCTGATCTGTTACCAGAACATAAAATGTGCCGTCGTTGTCAATAATTTTTATCTTACCGCTCAGGGTCAATTCCTGGCCTTCGGTGTATTTGGGTTTATCTGATTCGCCGCAAGACATTAAAAAAAACAACATCCCAAAAATCACCAGCGTCATGAACAGAATCCAGCTTTTTTTCATTTTCTCTCCTTTTTACTTTTTTAGACGTTTTGGGTTCATTATTAAAGCAAGTTCAGGTATTTTTTTTGAGACTAAAACACCATGATCCTCCACTCGGTGTTTAACGATCGGTAAAAAAAACGACCATATACTGGAATCCGCAGCATGTTGTCAAGCAATTCATATTTTACAAAAACCTGGGCCAGAGCGGTTTTTGCGACTTGTTTCTGAATAGTCTCAAGTATCAGCAACGTGATGTCATATTTTTTCTCAAAAACCATATACCTTGAATATCCTGTAAAAAGGCATAAGTTTTGACATTATGTAAAAAACCAAGCAGCACTAAGAATAGTCATCCTTTGAAACAATCCATTTTCCGAAAGAATCAAAAGGGGTACTAAAAATCAAACCTATGAAATCCGGGATAGTGAGGAGGAACCCATGAAAAAAATTATCCTTATTATTATCATGATGTTATTTATCGGTGTGGCAGCTGAAGCCAAGTTGATATCAGACGCGGTGACTTATGAGCACGAAGGCACCATTCTCGAGGGGTACCTATCCTATGATGACACATTAGAAGGAAAACTTCCCGGTATACTCGTGGTTCATGAATGGTGGGGCCTAAATGATTTTGTGAGATCACGGGTGGATAAACTTGCAGAACTTGGATATGTGGCCTTTGCTTTGGACATGTATGGTAAAGGTATTTTCACCAAAGATCCTTCCGAGGCCAAAGAACTTGCAGGTCATTTGCGGGGAAAACCGATCATGCGCCAAAGGGCTCTTGCGGGCCTCAATATCCTTAAAAATAACGACCGGGTGGACATTTCTCGTATTGCCGCAATCGGTTATTGTTTCGGTGGTACCACGGTTCTGGAACTGGCTTACAGCGGAGCAGATATTGCAGGTGTGGTGAGTTTCCATGGGGGACTGACTGCTGCAAAGCCGGAAGATTACAGTCGAATAAGGGCTAAAATTCTGATCTGCCATGGTGCCGAAGATACCTTTATTTCCCCGGATGAAATCAAGGCATTTCATGAAGGAATGAGGCAATCCAATGCAGACTGGCAGATGATTTCATTCGGAGGAGCAGTGCATTCCTTCACCAATCCGGAGGCCGGCCAGTCCGGAATTCAGGGTGTGGCGTATCATCCAAAAGCCGATGAACGTTCGTGGAAATACATGCAGATATTTTTCAAGGAGATTTTTTCCCGTTAAATTTGCTTAATATGGCAAAACCTTTAATTTTCGATGAGAATTATTTTCCAGTGGGAAAAACATGTCGATATCTTATCCGGACGGCCGTGTTCCAATCCGGCACGAAAACCGAAGTTCCTTAAGATCTCAAGAAATGAGAGCCATTGGGTCACATGTTGAGTATAAAATGATTTCAGATTCCTGGAAGCCAATTTCACCTAAAAATTTTGCCTTGATTTTTTTGGGAATTTATAATAAAAATAAAATTTGTTGTTAAATCAATTTATAAGATGATTATTCTTTGTTAGGACAGGTGAAAAACGGATTCAAATCCGGTTTTTGTTTTTCCGTGATTTTGGGCGGGAAGTTTATGATCCAGAAAAGCCGTGATCCAAATGGCAACTGAATTCGCCCGGGTAGGCAGATTTTTATGCAAGAAGATGGCGACATAAAAGCGACGGCCCTTGAAGATAGGCGATTTTTTCAATTTTAATGGCATCTTGCAAAAATAGTAGCAAGGTGCCTTTTTTGTTTTTAAAGTTCGGCCTGATTTATTAAAAATATTCCGATCATTATTTCGCCCTGCGGGTATTTTTGGATATTCCGGTCGAACCAACGTTAGTGTTATTGTAAGGGTGAAGGAGTTAAAAATGAACCAAATTGAATTTGAAGTCGGCGGCAAATATGAAAACATGAAAGGAACCTATGAAGTACTTTCCATCAATGATGATACCATGCAAATCCGTTGGGAAACCGGAGAAGAGGCTGAAACAGATATTGATTTTCAGCGGCGGATCATCGAGAGAATGGAGTTTGAACAGCAGCAGCTTGTTGAAAAGAAAGCCAAAAAGGCCAGAAAAGCATCCGGGGGCGGGCGTGTTAAATTCGAAGGATTGAAAGAAAGTGATTTTTCAAAGAAAGTATCCGGAACAATTTGGCGCCGTCGATCATGTCTTGGAGGAGCGGTCAAAGTATTTTCGGAATCTGATCGCTTGGATATCAAGTCCTGGTCCATTGCTCGAAAACCCATGATTCAATGGGCAGATGTTCGGCATCGAAACTCCGATATTTTTAATTATCAGGGCAAATTTTTTGTTCGTTTGAATGAAGATCACTTATATTGCGGTTACTGCATTGAACGCTCCAAAAAAGCAGAAAAAAACCTCGGAGATTGGGATATTTTTTTGTCATGGCTTGCGGATAATGAAAACGAACAACATCTCAAAGACCTTGCCTTCGACCGAAATCTGGTTATCTATCAGTTAAACAAAGATGGAGATATTGCCTGGAAAATTCAATCCATAAACGGCGAATGGAGAATGAATAAAAAGGGACAGGAAAAAACTCTGGATTCACTTTCTGATTTTTTAAATAAAATGTCCGAGGGATTACGTCGCATAGATTTACAGATCGCCAAAACTTTTGAAAAAAAAGATGTGATTGAAAAGGGCATTGGTATTGCCGATGATATTTCGGCGATATTTGAGAGCTTGTTTCCAATTTATAAAGCCTCTGCATTTAACGGATCTTCCGTATAAAATTTTTAGTTTATCGGTTGCGTTTCAGCGGTTTTGCTTCGGGATCGCGAAAAGAAGGCAGGATTTTTTCTAAAAACCTGCCTTTTTTGGGAACTACAAGTTAAATTCACCCTGTTATCCAGGAGAAAAGGGCATGGGCGATAAAATCAAAATCGGTGTCAGTGCCTGCCTTTTGGGGCATAAGGTACGTTTTGACGGGGGCCATAAGCATGACCGCTTTATCACGGATACGCTCGGCCAATATGTGGAGTTTTGTCCGGTATGCCCGGAGGTGGAAAGCGGTTTTCCGGTTCCGAGAGAATCTTTGCGCTTGGTCGGCGATCCTGAAAAACCGCGTCTCATGACCACAAAAACCAACATTGACCACACCGACCGTATGCTTAGCTGGGCAAGGCAACGGGTCAGAG
This sequence comes from uncultured Desulfobacteraceae bacterium, assembly GCA_964478625.1. GTDB lineage: Bacteria > Desulfobacterota > Desulfobacteria > Desulfobacterales > SKZT01 > SKZT01. Next base: position 62,550 of record CAYZJH010000012.1, on the reverse strand, counting down.
AACTTGAAAATGAGAACCTGTGCGGATTTATATTCAAAAGTAAATCCCCCAGCAGCGGCATGGAACGGGTTAAAGTCTATTCGGAAAAGGGTATGCCGGCACAAAACGGGGTGGGTATTTTTGCACGTGCTTTCATGGAACATTTCCCGCTTATTCCTGTTGAGGAAGAAGGGAGGCTTCATGATCCCAAATTACGGGAAAATTTTATCGAATCCATTTTCACACTGAAAAAATGGAGAGAAATTAAAGAAAATAACCGAACTTTGGGCCATCTGGTAGATTTTCATACCCGGCAAAAACTTCTTTTGCTCTCGCACAGCCCGAATCATTACAAAAACATGGGAAAGCTTGTGGCCGACGGAAAACAATATTCCTTGGACGATCTTTTTACCCGCTATGAAACTTTTTTGCTGGAGGCTCTTAAGCTGAAAACCACATTAAAAAAAAATATCAACGTGCTGTTGCACATCCTGGGATATTTCAAAAAACAGCTCTCGGCTGATGAGAAACAGGAAATGTTAGAAATTATCGGGCAATATCGGAAAGGCAATGTCCCTTTGATTGTTCCTGTCACGCTTTTTAATCATTTTGTGAGAAAATACCAGGAGCCTTATCTCCTAAAACAGACATATCTAAATCCGCATCCTGTGAACTTGAAACTTCGAAACCATGTTTGATCCAACATTAACCTCATGATCACGACGGGCCGCGATGACTCCGAAAAATTACTGGCTGATGAAATCCGAACCCAATGTATTCTCTATCGATGATCTGGAAAAAAGTCGTGACCAGACCACCGGATGGGATGGGGTAAGAAACTACCAGGCACGAAATTATATGCGGGACCAAATGAAAATAGGAGATCTTGTTCTTTTTTATCACAGCGGCAAAACTCCTTCGGTGGTGGGAATCGCCCGCGTGGTTAAAGAAGGTTACCCTGATGATACGGCTTGGAACAACAAAAGCCGGTATTTTGATCCCAAAAGCACTCCGGATGATCCGATCTGGTACAGGGTGGATATTCAGCTTGAAAAAAAATTATCAAGACCTGTCGGTTTAAAAGAACTTCGAAAAATCAGCGGGCTTGAGAATATGATGCTTTTAAAAAAGGGAATGCGTCTTTCAGTCCAGCCCGTGACAAAAAGAGAGTTTGACATCATAACATCGCTTTGATTTTCATGGCATAATCCAACGCCTGCTTTCTGTCCCGAAGATCGCCGGAATCCTGGGCCTCTCTGATTTTCTTCAGAATTTTTCCCATCTCAGGGCCCGGTGCCACGCCCATTTTGATAAGATCTTTTCCGTTTATCAGGTTCTTTCGGGCCAATTGATTTTTGATGGAACTGAAATATTCACTTATAATTTTTCGACACCAATTCAGATATGCCTTTTGGTTCGATTCTTTCACCTGTGGCCCCATTTTGCTGTTCATATCCGCCATGCTCAGCAGAATTGGCAAAAGGGCGTCATCGCCAAGCTTTCTGAAAAAACCAATAATGGTATTTTTTTTGACCCCGGATTTAGAAAGGCTTACCACTCGAAGATGTTCTGCGGCGATCATTTCCAGAAGGGCCCGTTTTTTTTGAGACATTTTCAGCCTTGTCGCCAGATCGGAAATGATTTCCTTTCCCCGGGCATCATGACCGTAAAAGGTGATTTTGCCGGATTCATGGCTCACCGCGCGGGTATCTGGTTTTCCGATATCGTGGAAAAGTGCGGCCATTTTCAATAAGGGTATCCGGTCATTTTTTCCGAGATATTCCAGCACCAGGTGGGTTGAATCTTCAAAAAATTTTTCAGGGTGATTTAAAATAATTTCTAAGTGTTCCAACACACTCAGGCTGTGTTTCCAAACATCCTGATGATGATAGGTGTTTTGGGTGCAGGATTTCATGGGTTGAATTTCCGGAAAAACAACTTCCAAAAGACCCAGTTGATCCATTTTTTGAATAAGAGAAATACAGTTTCGGGCACCAAAAATTTGAATCAATTCCGACATTACCCGTTCAGGCGCTGATTCTCTCAGAAATGAAGCCTGCCGGCCAATAGAAATCTCCGTATCCTTTTCCAGGGTAAATCCTAGTTCCGAACAAAAACGGATCGCCCTGAGGATTCTTAAGGGATCATCTTTAATGGCGTGATCTGAACATAACCGGATCAGATTGTTTTTTAAATCATTTCGGCCGCCCAAGGGATCGATCAGTACCGGCAATACACCACCTATGGTGATTTCCACGGCCATGGCATTGATGGTAAAATCCCGCAAGGCTAAGTCTTGGTTGATACTGTTTCCCCGCATTTCGGAAATATCCACAACAAACCCTTTGTTTTTCCACTGAATAATTCTATAACAAGGCTCATGAGCTTTTTTTTCAAAAGCCACCACGGTAGCCTTTTTTTCCCGGGCAATGAATTCAGAAAAAATTTTAGCATTTCTGCAAACAATATCGATATCTTTGGTTTTCTTGCCCAATAACTGATCTCGGATAGCCCCGCCAACCAGGTAGAGTCGGGGAAATTGTCCTTGTGGTAAATCCAGCAGATTACAGATATGTTCGAGGAAATCATTATTTATCATGAACGTGCAAAACCGTTATTCAAACCCTTTATCTCAGATGAGATGACATCATACTTCCGGGAACCCGGATTTTGAACTCCATGGTATCAGGACAGTTTTTGGATGAAAAGTTCCTTTAATATTTTGGGATTAGCCTTTCCCTGAGTGGCTTTCATGGCCTGCCCGATAAAAAATCCCAGAACCTTCATGTTGCCGGACCGATAGTCCTGAATTCCTGAGGGATTTTCTGCCAGGATAAGCTCTGCAATCGATTCCAACTCATCTGTATCGCATACCTGACGAAATCCGCGCTCTTCAACAATTTCTTCAGGAGTTTTATTTTCCGACAGCATTTGAAGCAACACTTCTTTTGCAGCATTGGCATTGATTTCATCGCGGTCCTGCATGCAAAGCAATGCATGGAAGCGTTCCGGGGTCAATGGGGCCTCACGGATGGATGATTCCTGATCTTTCAGGGCTGGCACCAGGTGTGAGGTGATCCAGGTAGCTGCTTTACGGGGTTGATGATAGGTTTGTACCGACTTTTCAAAAAACTCGGATAATTCACGTTCCTGACTCATGACCAGGGCTTCGTCACGGGTAAGGCCATAAGTCGATATAAATCGTTCCACTTTGACTGCCGGCATTTCAGGGAGTCGGGCTTTTTGCCCGGCAAGCCAATCATCATCCATGACAATTCGCGGCACTGAAGGATCCGGTACGCAGGGACCTGAAAACTTGGCACGCATGGGTGAGGTCATCCGCTTTTCATGATCCCATAAACGGGTGTGCAATACAACAGGTTCATTCTTTTTTATGCATTCGGTCTGCCGTTTGATTTCATAGGCAACAGCATCTCCAACATGCTGGATGGAGTTCATATTTTTGACTTCCACCTTGGTATTCAATGCGCAGGTGCCTTCCGGACGGATGGAAATATTGGCATCCACCCTCATACTCCCCTTTTCCAGACTGCATTCGGAAGCACCCGTATAGCGTATCTGGGTGCGCAATACTTTCAGAAATTCCATGGCTTCTTCAGGAGTTCTCATATCCGGTTCCGTGACGATCTCAATCAAAGGAGCGCCCGCCCGGTTAAAATCCACCAGGCTGACAGGAGTTCTACCTTCGGTTTCATGAAGCAGCTTGGCCACATCTTCTTCCAGGTGGATATGGTGGATACCGAGTCGACGGGATTTGCCGCCGTTTGTTAAAATATCAAGATATCCGTTTCTGGCCAGAGGTTTGTGATGTTGGGATAGCTGGTAGCCTTTTGGAAGATCGGGGTAATAATATACTTTCTGGTCAAATGCACTTTCAGGCTGAATGGTACAGTTGAGCCCAAGACATGCTGTAACAGCTTTTTCCAAAACTTCCCCGCTTAGCCGGGGTAATGCTCCCGGAAGCCAAAGGCAGACAGGGCATATATTGATATTGGGAGCATCTCCCGGCCTGTTGGGGCAGTTGCAAAAAAGCTTGGTGGGTGTATTTAATTCCACATGAATCTCAAGACCGATAATGGCTTCGTATCTCATTTTTCCGGCCCTCCTTCCTTTTGCATCAGATACTCTCCCAAAGCCAGAAGCTGGGGATCACTCAAAAACCGACCGGTGATCTGAACACCAAAATCTGTGTTTCCGGAAATGGCAATACCGGGGATTTGAAGTGCCGGAAAACCGGTAATGCTTGCCGGAACGGTAAATGAGAAGGCTTCATACAAATCTGAAATACCTGAAACTTTAGAAGCGTCATGGTTTTCACGAATTGTGAGTGAAGCGACCCAATCGACCTGTTGGAATATTTCTCCGGCTTCATGCAGTAATCGGCCCCTGAGACGACATGCATTTTCAAATGCGGCATAATTTTCAAACTGAAAATAAGCCCCCTGAAACAGGTAAGCTTTTATGAAGGTTCCAAAGGATTCTCCACGGGAGTTCAGGTACATGTCGTTCCAGTTTTCAGCACGGTCGGTCCTGTGGCCATAGCGAACTCCATCATACTTACCGGCACTTGAAGAAGCTTCAACAGCCCCGATTACATGGTGTGCTGCGGAAAAAAGACTTGGATCCGGATATTGAACAGCTTTTAATTGAAATCCGGCTTTTTCCAATTCTGACAAGACCTTTTGCCAGGCTTCATTTTCAGCTTTTGAAAGACTTTTTTCATATCCCTCTGCAATGCCGATTACCCCGGATTGAGTGTTTAAAGACATTGCGTTGTCGAAGCTCGGAAGGTTTTCAGAAAGCATGGAAAAGTCCTGTTCATCTGAGACACAAATGGTTGCCATTGCAGATTTGATGGTCTCAACATCGCGGGCCAAAATTCCCCAGCATTCCATGGAGGGGATCAGTCCAATCAATCCAAGGCGTGAAACAATGCCATAACTGGGCTTAAACCCTGCAAGACGCTTTTGAGCGGCAGCCACACGAGCTTCACCCATATGATCGGTGACCAACGCCAAATCGGCAAGATTTTCTGTAATGGCCTGATTACTGGTATCTCCCACCAGTCCCAGCCCTAGCTCACACATGTGTGAACTGCCCACAATTGTTGACCCTGCGTTTTTTAATGACCGGATGACCGTGGCATTTTCCAGTGCAACATAATTTTCAAGAGCCATGGAACCGGCAGTTGCAGGCCATCCTTCGCAAGACATGTTCGGTTGTATGGCCACCCTCAAACGGTCCTTTTCTTCCAGGGTTAAAGATGGTGTGCTAAATGAGAAAACTTTTGAATTCATCCGTTAATCTCTTATTCTAAAATGCTTGCCACTTTAAAATAACCGCCTTTGACGGCCGGCGCATTTTTAAACAGTTCTTTTTTTGCCGCCAAATGGTTGATTCTGGGTTCTTTGCCTTTTCTGGTGATGTTTTTCAAGGAAACAACAGAATAAACCGGCTCCCGACTCTCATCACGGCTGAGGATAAAGCCGGCCAATTCAACGGCATCTTCCACGGCTTGCACAATGGTCTCTCTTTCATCCGGATTGACTGCAATCCGGGATACCCAGGAGAGGGTTTCCAAAAGGTCGGCCTGAATCTCCATTCCAGGTATGGGTTGAAAGGTTTGTCCGCCGATAAGGCCCAGCTCCGAAAGCTGTTGCCGGGAAACTTCGGCTGGGGCGTTTGTCAGGGGACAGAACGCACTCCGGTTTTTGGGAAATGCAATGACTTCACGAATGGATGGCGCTCCTAAAATAATGGAAATCACCCGATCCATACCCAACGCGATACCGCCATGAGGAGGTGTCCCAAAGGAAAGGCCTCTCAGAAAAAAACCGAACTTTTCTTCCACATCCTCACGGGAAAGCCCCAACGCCTTGAAAATTTTTTCCTGAAGGTTCTGATCATTGATTCGGATACTTCCCCCTCCCAGCTCTTCTCCGTTCATCACGAGATCGTAGGAACGGGAATGTAGATTCAACAGTTCATCGGGGTTGTCGGGATCAAAGCCGGTACGTAAAGGCATTGTGAATGGATGGTGGGTGGATGTTAACCCTTCGTCGGTAGCTTCAAAAAGAGGAAATTCGGTTATCCACACCGGTTTATATACACCCTGAGGAATCAGGTTGAGACGGTTTGCCACATGGAGCCGGAGCTGACCCAGAGCGGAACAGACCGTATGCCAGGACGAATCGGCAATCATGAGAAGCACGTCACCATTTTCCGCTTGAAAACGGTTTAGAATCCCACGTTGTTCCTCAGGACTGAAAAACTGTACAATGTTGGATTCCAGATGACTGTCTGCAACTCTCATCCAGGTCATTCCCCGGGCACCGAACCCTGGAACGATTTCTTTGGCATATTCATTCTGGAGGATATTTTTGCTGAGATTTTCTGACTGGCCTTTTACATTGATACCTTTAATGCATCCTCCGCGTTCAATAATTTGCCGGAAAATAGAATAACGGGTATCTGAAAAAAGATCGGTGACATCAATAAAAGTCATACCGAAACGAAGATCGGGCCGATCCGTTCCGGTGGATTCCATGGCCTCTTTCCAGCTCATGCGAGGAAAATTTTTCTCAAGGCTGATTCCGCCCACGGAAAATATTCTCGTCACCAGCTCTTCGAAAAGCGAATAAATGAATTCTTCATCAATAAAGGATGCCTCCAGATCCAGCTGGGTGAACTCAGGTTGACGGTTGGGCCGAAGATCTTCATCCCTGAAACATCGGACAATCTGATAATACCGTTCAAAACCGCTTACCATGAGCAGTTGTTTAAAAAGCTGGGGGGATTGTGGAAGTGCATAAAATCGACTGGGATAATGACGGCTGGGAACCAGATAATCACGAGCCCCTTCAGGAGTACTTCTAGTTAACATCGGCGTTTCGATCTCGATAAAGCCGCGCTCATCCAGAAAGTTTCGGATACACCGCATGATCTGATGTCGTTTACCCAGACGCTCTTGCATGGAAGGGCGGCGAAGATCCAGAAAACGATATTGCAGTCGCAGATCTTCGTGGACAGCCTCCCCGCCCTGGAAGCTTGCCCCTGCAAGCATGGATTTTTCACTGATTGGAAAAGGAAGCGACTCGGACCGGCTTAAAAGCTGGAACGATTCAGCCACCACCTCCAGTTGTCCTGTTTCGATGTTCGGGTTTTGGGTGGCTTCCTTTCGGCGAATTACCATCCCGTTTAGCATGATACAGTATTCATTTCGCAAAGCAGCTGCAGATCGACATACTTCCGGTGGGGTTGTTTCCGGATCAAAAACCACCTGGACGATACCGGTTCGGTCCCTCAGGTGGATAAATAGGACTTCACCATGGTCCCGCAAAGCATCCACCCAACCGGCAAGGATCACTTTCCGGCCTGTCAGGCCGAGGCTCAAATCTCCGCAGTTTGAGCGTTCATTAAAATTCATCTGTATTTCCTTTCCGAGCATTATTTCCGAAGTTTTTAACACTCCGTTTGTGAAAGGTCAACTTTGAATGCCCTATTAAAGAACACCTGTCCTTTTTTGAACCTTGACTCCTTACCGGAGAAATTGTAGAGGTACATCCATAATCATTAAATAAAGTCAGTAAATGAAAGGAATAGAGATTAATCAGGTATTGAAACAAATTTAAACGTAAGGAAAATCGCCGATGACCGTAAAAATTATGCCATGCCTTGATATGCAAAACGGAAGAGTTGTCAAAGGAATTCAGTTTATCAATATTCGGGATGCCGGAGATCCCGTTGCCTGTTGCCGTGCCTATTGCAGTGCCGGAGCTGATGAACTTGCCTTGCTGGATATTACCGCTACCATCGAGGGCCGTGCCACCATGTTGGATGTAGTAAAAAAGGTTGCTGAGGTGGCCGATGTTCCCTTTACTGTTGGGGGTGGCATCAGTGATGTGGCTTCGGCCGCTGCGGTTCTGGAGGCCGGAGCTGATAAAATTTCAACGAGCAGCGCTGCGTTCCGAAAGCCCGAAGTCATTGCAGAAATGGTTAAAGAATTCGGCACCGACCGGGTGACTGTTGCCATTGACGCAGGAACCAACCCGGCTTTGCCGTCGGGGTATGAAGTTTACATTGATGGCGGCCGCACAGCCACCGGTGTGGATGCTATTGAATGGGCCATGAAAGTCGATGGTTTTGGCATTAAAACGATTCTTCCCACCAGCAAGGCCACCGATGGAGTCAAAACAGGATATGATCTTCCCCTGATCAAAAAAATCAAAGAAGCTACCTCCGCAGAGGTTGTGGCTTCCGGAGGAGCCGGAACTCTCGAGCATTTTTACGAAGCAGTCCAGGCGGGAGCAACCATTCTATTGGCTGCCTCTGTTTTTCATTTCAATATAATCTCCATTCCGGAACTCAAAGCCTATCTTGAAAGTCGCGGAGTGGCTTTGCCCAAGAGGTAGAGGATATGGGAGAAATAAAAAGCACAATTGATCTTGTAATGGAAAAGACAAGGCACCTGACCATGACGGAAGACGAAAAAAGTCATGTAAAAATCGATCATGCAAAACTGAAGCTAAAAGGATTGTTACAAAAATATAAAGATGGTTTGTTGACACGGAAAAATTTCGGAAAAGGCCTGGATCTGATTGCCAATGAAACCGAGGTGGAAATTCATCCTTTGTTGACACAAGAACTGCTCGAGCAAATAACCCTTTTGGAGGACAACACCAAACATATCGAGTTGCTTCAATATTTTTGCGGTATATCCGCAAAAGAGCTTTTATCGGTTTTAAGCAATTTCGAACAGGATTATCAGATAGCATTAGGTGAAAGAATCAAAACCCTGAAACAGGAAATTGCACAAAAGCACGGAATTTCGGGTTCTGCGGTTGTTCCCAATTTGGATATAGACAGTCAATGGCAAAGGCAGTACCGGGAGCTGTGCGAAAGGCACCAAAAAATTCTGGCGACTCAAAAGGCTTCATACCTTCCGGATCAATAATAGGTCATCATCAGCTCCTGGATATGATCGAAATTGGCTTTAACCTCGTTGATCCCGCTGATAATATTGCCGTGCCCGGGAAGGAGCCATTTGATATCAAGTTCCGAGACTTTTTTGATGCTGGCCCTGAGTTGTTCCATGTTGCCTCCGGGAAGGTCGGTTCTTCCAAAACCTGATTTAAAAACCAGGTCCCCTGTAAACAAGGCGTTTTCTTCGGTCCAATACAGACAAATCGACCCTTTGGAATGACCAGGGGTATGAATTACCCAAAGCTGTGTCGATTCCAGCGACAGTTGACCTTCCGTTAGCAGAAAATCCGGCTGGATCGCCTCGATTCCCTGCCCATAAGCTCCGCGAATATAAATTTCCATTTCTTTCAGCCAGTTCCACTCCCTTTCATGAATTGCAAAGGGAACCTGTTCCTTTTTAAACAAGGCGGCAGACTCCAGATGGTCAGGATGGGCATGGGTGCAGATGAGCAAGTCGATATCTTTAATTGTCAAGCCGAGTTCATGGAGTCCTTGCCGAACATGGCTGAAAAGATCGGCATGCCCCGGATCGATCAGAATCCGTTTTGAACCATCGATCATATAGGTATTGCAATTGTTGGTGGTCATGGAATTCCAGATAAATGCGTGCAAGTTCGGGGTAATTTTCATACCTGATGCTCTCCAGTTTTGAATAATGATGCTCCGGTAATGCGTTGACAAAAGGAGTTCCTGTCGTTTTTAGCGAAGCAGAAGACCTGCAAAACCGAAAATCGACAAGATAATCTCAATTTATCAGAAATTACGGAAAAAGAGTGTCATGTGGGGAAATTTTAGATGCTTGCCATGCACAAGTCAACTTTTAATGGATTGAGCGATCAGGTCGGAAGATAGAGGAATCATCGGATCCTGATCGCTCAGATCGGGTTAAACTAAACTAAAATACGATCCGAACACCTCCGGTAGCTGAAAAACCGGGATCCTGAAACTGCCATGGCATTTTAAATTTTTTATTGCCGATATTGTACAAATCCAGGTAGAGGCTGAGAAGCAGATTTTCCTGATGAACCAGAAGCTTTTCCGCTTTGGCGTTCAGAAGTTCATAGGATGAAAATGCCGATCTGTCCCTTTTTGATGTGCTGTCATAGATTTTTCCGACAAATTGAACATAAACACTGGCGGTAAAATCATAGGGACATCTGAAAAACATCCCGACGTTTCCCATGTGCTCGGGTACGAAAGGAACTTCTGCCCCATCCTGATCCGGGTCCCTGGAGTTTTTGATCTCACTGTTGGTATAGGTATAGTTGGCAAACCATTCCATCCAGTCTATGGGTTTATGCCGTATTTCGGCTTCCATTCCATAAGATTTTGTCTTACCGGCGTTGATATCCTGGGATTGGGAAGGATTTTCGCTGACCACCACCTGAACGATCTGGTCATCGATTTTATTGTAAAACCCGCGAATGCCAAAATAAACATCAGGGGTCGCCTGAAAATCAAATCCAAGATCCACTCCGATACCCTCTTCTGGTTCCAGGCCCGGATTGGGAAGGTGCCCGTCTTTTCCGATAACCCCCTTGTCGCTGAGTTTTATGGTACCCCCCACTGATTTAAGGGAAGGAGCCAGAAAACTGGTGCCAACATTCGAATAGACAGAAAAGGTATCTGTAAATAGATAGCGTGCACCGGCACTCCAGAGGAATTTATCCCAAGACTCGCTGCTTTCTCCAGGAGGTTGGCCCCCCAAAAGGTCGATTTTGTGTTTTGTATAATTGTATCGTCCGCCAAATCTGAGGGTCAGATCATCCAATACCAGTTCTTCCTGAGCATACAGGCCGAATTGACGAGCCTCGGCATCATTTCCGGTAATCTTTTCGGATACTTCTTCATAGGTTTCATAGGTAGCAAACTGAAAATCAGTGCCGAATGTCAGGCGGCTGTTCTTTAGATGAGAAAAGGAAAATGAGATATCTCCCGGAATTATTTCCTGATCGACCCCATTTTCAGATCTTAAACTCAAATTGGTGGGAAAATTATCCTCCTCCCAGGTTCGTTCATATTTTCGATACCCCAGTTTGATCGAACCCTCTAAGACATCAGAAAGCGGGAAAGAATACCCTGCCTGAACAGTGGAATATTCATGATCGAAATCGCGGTTGGGTCGTCCTGCGTCTCCGTCATGCCAGGTGCGATGGGCGAAAAAATTGATCTTATGGTCTAAAGAATCGTTAATGAAATATGAACCCCGCAGGTAAAGTTTTGTCTTTTCATATTCCGGATCTTTGATCATGTTAAGCCAGGAGTCTCTGGTTCCATAGTTGGTATAATCCGAAGACTCATGGTGGCCTCCGAAAAAGAGATGAAGGTTTTCAGCTCGCTGCTGGTGAAAAAACCTGGCTCCGTAAGTATCGTAGGATCCGTAATAAGCCTGAATTTCTGATTTTGGTTTGGTGATATATTCCTTTAAAATCAAATTGGTCGTACCGGCAAGGGCGGACTGATTTCCAGCAAAGTCCATAAAAAGGTAATTGGGATAAAGAACAGCAGCCGGTCCACGCTGGTTTTCCATTCTTTCAAAAGCCCAGACATCAAGGTTTTGAGGATCCACAAAGGAATCAACCGGAAGACCATCAAGCAGATAGCTTTTGTATTTTTGAGCCAGTCCCCCCGAAGAGCCCCAGTTGGCGTCATTTCTGGAAAGTACACTGGCAAAATTGCCGGGTTCGTATGAGAGAATTTCCGCAATATTGCCCTTTCCGATAATCCTGTTTCTGATTTCTTCCTCACTGATGATAGAGACTTTCTGGGTAATGTTTCCCGGGGTCCTTGGTGTTTTGGTTGCGGTAATGACAATATCATCCAATTGATATACCCCGTCATCTGTTTCAGCGGCAGCTTCCTGCATTTCGGAAACCGAATCCTTGCCATAACTGGAATCATCCTCTGTGGCAGGAGCTTTTTGGATACCAAGGGTAAGAAACACCAGAAACCAAACCATGATCAGAGCTGACCTTTTCATTTTATTTTCTCCTTTAGGCAAAAAAAAACCACGAATTCTTTTCGGAAACTCTTTTCCGAATGAGCCTTCGTGGCTTAAATCAATTTGGCTTTATTATAATTACTTGACAGTCTTAACTTCTCCTGAGTCCCTGAAATACATTATTATCGATTTTAATGTATCGTCATTCCGGCAAAGCCATCCCCGGGTTTGAACCGGGGGCTGGGCACGAAGTGAAGCGCAGCGCTATCCAGCTGGATTAAGGAAGCTGGTTTTTCTGGATGCCGGATCAAGTCCGGCATGACGGAGAACTTTTTACTGCCAGGATAATATTTAGTGACACGCAATTTCATATTGCGATTGATTGTTATGCTGATAAGATAAAGTATCGTAAATTGTCAAGCTGATTTTTCAGTTCATTGGAACAAATAGTTGTTTCATTCATATTGCTTCCTGTAATCCAATGGTGGTATAGTCAAAACATGAAGGATTTTTCGGATACTCGGACATAATTACATCAAATCCGGATTCGCGAAAAAGGATCATCCCATTGCGAATCAAGTCCGGTTTGATGAAAAGACTCATTACATTAACCGACACCTCGAAAAAAAATAGTGAATATGATAAAAAAAACAGATGGTTCCTTCTGGAAAAAATCTCGAAAAGTATTATTCCCGGTAGTTGTAGGATTATTTTTTTATGTTCTTTCGTCACAGACCCTGGCAAGTTCGAACCCACCAGAAATTCGGCTTCCGAAACCTGTCTTGGAAAGCCTCCAATACCTCCTTGGCCTTCTGGATGTCGATAACAATGAAGAAATTGCCATGGCCCATATTGCTCCGGTAATCGATTTTGTTTCATCCCGGAATAAAACATGGCCTGCACTCTATTATTCGGAAGACAACTTTAATGCACAATCGGCATATCATGAATTTGAAATTGATCAGAAATTGGATAAAATTATCCAATACGCCTACACCGGCAAGATTCCGTCTCAGGCGGTAATCCCCAGTTCTGTCCGGCTTTCTTACTGGAAAGATTTTAACGGGGTTCAGCAAGGAAGCAAATCCTGGCACTGGAATTACCCTGTTGAGGAGGGCCATTTCCAACTCATTCGGGGAATCCAACACGAATCGACAACCCCGGACATGTCTTCCTGGACATATTACAGCTATGATATGGACAGGCTTTTAGTTTTAAGCAGGTACAAAAATCAAAATGTATTTTTTTCCATATCCAGTCAACGGGATAAGGCACCTGGAAAAAAGGCTTATGCTGTGGGAGGGGATAACGACTGGAATTATCTGTATACCCAGGAAACCGGAGTAAACAAGTCCGGACTTGGTTGGGTGACTCCGTATATGTACGAATCATTTTCCATCACCGTATTTGTTGAGCGATCCGATACGCCTTTGGTCAAGTGTGCCATGTTTAAATGGCTTAACGCCGGAGCCGCCAGTATCAACATGGTGAAAAGACACCACATCCAGGAAGGCATCAGACGATTTGAAACCGGTTTTAAAACGGTTTTGGAAAACCCGAACCTTCCAAAACCCGAAGAACTAGCCGTTGCCTTTTCCCAAATCGCCATGTTGTCCATTGAAGACATGAGAACAGAAATTAGTGCGTATTTTCAAAATCTTAAAGAACGGTATCCTCAGGATGACGTGTTTAAGAATAAAAAGCTGAATGATTTTTTCACAAGTCCGGAGTACCTGAATCAGCTCACCAAGGAAGAGATGAAAAGTATTCTGAACCTTGAATACATGAAAACGGTTCTAAATAAAGATCCGGTGATCAGCGTCAACAGACTCTTGTCTCAATGGTCAAATCATTAAGTGATACCCAGCCTCAGTCCAACAGTTTTATAGGCGGTTTCCCAGCCAGATTTTTCCGCTTGATCCATTCAGGTATTTCGGGAATTGCTTTTTCGATTTCTGCTGTTACCCCAAGCAGTTCCGTAATGGCCCAGGGAATATCGAAAGGCCTGATGTATTCTCCTGGTTTCTTGTTCAGGATGATGTTTTGGTGGGTTGAAATAAACGTGGTGATAATATGGTTCAGTGAATGTGAGGAACTGAAATCCTCAATATTTCCATGATCTGAAGTAATAATGACATATGAGTCCTCTTTCAGGGCGAATTTGACAATCGATTCGACAACATGATCAATTACTTCAAGACCGCGGACACCCTCGTTGAAATGTTTACCCACCAGATGCCCCAACATGTCGGGATTTGAAAAATTGGTTATGACCAGGTCATAAATTCCAAGGGCGAATTCATTGAGAAGCTTTCCTCCGATTTCAAAGGCTTTCATCTGTGGTGTTTTATAATAGTCGTCGTCTGTAAAAATTCCGTGATCTTCGGCGTATGAGGGGATAATAAACCGGGTTTCTACATCTTTTTCCTCAATGGATTCTCTTCGGCCTCTGATAAAATACCCCATATGTACGGCTTTGGTGCTTTCGGCAACCAGCAAATACTTGAACGGCCGGTTCGAGCCTTTAAAATATTTGCTCAAAATGGAGATAAAGTTAAACGGCTGGGGTTTGATGGCATAGGCAATTTTGGCGCCGTAATTTAATAAATCCGGATGGTATTCCGTAATACAGTAGACGGAAAGGTTAAGATCTTTTTTAAGCCAGTCCAATTTCCAGGATTTGTTTTTTTTCCCGGCCTCGGTTTGAAGAAATTTTTCAGCGTTCAAAAGTGCTGCGATTCTTGCCCTTTGGCGGTCAGCCCTAAAGTTTAAATCAACCAGAATATCATTTGGCTCAATTTTCCTCAGTTTTTTATGTTTATCTTTAATGGCAATGGGTTTTACAAAAGGGTCAAAGATATTGTCATTATGTAATTTTTGGACGATATTGACGGCGTCATCGAAATTTTCCGCTTCAATACCTTCAGCGTCCGTCAAAAGTTTATAATCCAAACGGGTCCGCTCTTCTTCATAATCCCGGTCCATGGCATATCCGCGGCCGAGAATCCATGCAACAGACTCTAAAGCATCGTAGGATTCCATCAAGTTTCTGAGTTTGTGCAGGAACCCGTATTTTTTACCTTCCATTTCCAGGGAACTTTTCAATGGGGCATCTCTTCCATCCAAAATAGCCTGAAATCTGAATTTATCAGGATCAAAATGATGATGTAAAAACACCATCTTCAGAAAACTTTCCAAATGATTCCAACAGCTGTGCACACGGCCATCATCGCCATATTCTCCGGAAACCATCATGGTGACATTTAAATTGGTGTTTTTTGCTTTCGCTTCTTCAATCGCTGCGTTAAGTGTTGGATTCTGGTAGAAGGTTCCGTTTTCAATATCTATGGCAATTTCAAGAGGTACTTGAGGGGCTACGACAAAATTGCCCAGTTGCTGATGCCCGGTTTCCGAGTTTCCTTGTACTTCAGGAGTTAAATCTTCATATCCGGCATCCACCCCTGAGCTTTTCGTGGATACCGACGGGTAGTGATTCCTTAAGTAATCAATAAAAGGAGTTCGGGCGGCCCATGCAGCATAATGTTTTTCTTTGGCAAGAGTACAGATGAGATGATAAATTCCTTTTACAAATTTTGGATGGGTGTTTTGAATCTCTGAAACACGATGGTGGAGCCATGCGGACGATTCGGGCGGAATATTTTCAATTTCCTTTTTAAAGCTTTTACAAAAATGGACATTCAGGGGGTTTCGGTTAAAGGCCATGATAAAAGCCGACTCCGGTGACATAGAATGTCCGGCTTCTTTCAGCTCTTCCAGGATCACTTTTTCAAATATAGTTTTTTCTTGTGCAGTCAATGCGGTGAATGCAGACTTCAAAATGTCAATTTCAACATCAGGATTATATCCGTATCCATCTATAATGATTTCTATAATGCGCGGTTTCATTGAGAATCAAAACTCCTTCGCGGTTTGATATTATTTGATATTAATCGGTTTTTTCATTGCTTCGATTAACTGGTTTTCCAGGTTCTCCAGCTCAAATTTCATAAAAAACCAGTTTCCGCCGCTCTTTGTGATTCCGATCAGGTAAAAAGAGGGAAGATTCGGTTGTGAAGAATAAAGAATTTGAATAACGACATTTTTTGTATGGTAAGAAGTCAGTCTGCATTCTGAAAAACCATATTTTATGGTGATCTCGGAACATTGGCTTAAAACAGGCTTGAAAGCCCTGGCGAGGTCCGAAATGATGACTTCATTATCGGCATAATCACTGGCAATCAAGCTAAAATTCTGATCCAAAATGCCGATGGCGACATAGCCCCGAATCGATTTAAACTTTTCAACCTGAGAATTCAATATCTTGATACCAACCTGCTCAGCAATACCGATATTTTCATACTGATTCGGTTTGACCAAAACGGGGATTCCGAACCGTATTCTGGTTGCCGCGGTGGCCATGTCTTCACCCAAATCCGGGTTGGATTCCGAGTCTTGCCGGTTTATGCTCCCGTCCTTCAAAACCTCTTTTTTCCAGGTGGCTCCGGCCATTTCCATCAGAGGAACATTGACTCGTTTTTGGTAGCGTCTTCTCGGAAGCTCTCCTAAATAGAGTGAACAATTTTCCCACTTCATCATTTCAGAAGCGGCTGCCTCCGAGCTGAAGTTTTTATAGTGAGCATCAATCAAGGCACCTTCGTCAAAATAAAGAAACCCTTTTTTGGCCTGTGCCCTGACTTCAAGACGGCACGTTTTTCGTTCAATTTCGATTAGCGGTAAAAAGGTGTTTAAAGACATGCCTCGACTGAAGCCTTCTTCATCTTTTAGCGACAAACCGACCAATATGGCTGAAACAAGGCTTACAATGCTCACCGGTTTTTCCACATGATAAAGGATTTCTTTTTGTTGCAAGGGCTTATAAAACCAGGGTTTTCCGTAAGACGACATGACAATACAAGGCATCCCCTGATGATTTTGGGAAATATATGCCAGAAGTTCAATACCGTCCACTTTTTCGGCATTGATATCTGTAACAAAGACTGAAACCCGCTCGGAGGAAAGAATTTTCAAGGCTTCTTTACCATCCAGAGCGCAGGTCATGTCAAACTGATGAAGGCTGGAAAATGTTTTTTTCAGACTGACAAGAAAAGCAGGATCTTTGTCGACAACAAGGACTTTGTCCATAAAATACCTATAGAAACTCTATTGATTTACTTTTTTTTCAATCTTGGCCCAGGTGTCCCGCAGCGTGACGGTCCGGTTGAATACCGGTAGATCCTTTCGGGAGTCTTTCATATCGACGCAAAAATATCCCTGACGTTCAAACTGGCAGATAGTTCCGGGAGTAAGCTCCGACAAGGCGGGTTCTACCCGGCTATGGGTCAAGACCTGAAGAGAATTCGGATTTAAATAATCCTTAAAATCTTTGCCGTCCTTTTGATCCATGGGATTGGGTACGGTAAACAAACGGTCATAAAGCCGGACCTGCGCAGGCACTGAATGGGCTGCAGATACCCAATGGATGGTGCCTTTGACTTTTCGTTTGTCTTTGGACCAGCCTCCCCGGGTTTCCGGATCGTAGGTGCATCTGAGTTCGGTAATTTCTCCGGAATCTTTATCTTTGATGACTTCCCGGCAAGTAATATAGTAAGCGTACCGAAGACGAACTTCACCCCCCGGACACAGCCTGAAAAATTTATTTGGTGGATTCTCACGAAAATCTTCCCGCTCAATAAAAAGTTCCCTGGAAAAAGGAACCATTCGTTTCCCCATGCTTTCATCTTCTGGATTATTGATGGCTTCCAGTTCTTCCACCTGGTCTTGGGGATAATTGACAATGACCACTTTCAATGGATCCAGTACCGCCATGAACCGGTTGGCCTTTTGATTTAGATCTTCTCTGACGGCAAATTCCAGAAGTTCCATATCCACAATACTGTCGCGTTTAGCGACCCCGATCCTGTCGCAGAAGTTGCGTATGGATTCCGGAGTATATCCGCGGCGTCGAATACCCGAAATGGTAGGCATCCGGGGATCATCCCACCCCGTAACATGGCCTTCTTCCACAAGTTGTATTAACCGCCGTTTGCTAAGAACCGTATAATTCAAATTAAGCCTCGCAAATTCAATTTGCTGCGGATGGCATTCGGTTTCAAGGGTATCCAGTACCCAATCATAAAGAGGACGGTTGTTTTCGAATTCCAACGTACAAATGGAATGCGTGATCCCTTCGATTGCATCAGAAAGGCAATGGGTAAAATCATACATGGGATAGATACACCATTTGTTGCCGGTGCGATGATGGGCGACATGTTTGATCCGATAAATGGTGGGGTCTCTCAGGTTGATATTGGATGATGCCATATCGATTTTGGCCCTGAGAACATGTTCGCCATCTTTGAATTCTCCGGCTCTCATCCGTTGGAACAGGTCCAGATTTTCTTCCACCGAGCGGTTTCGGTAAGGGCTGTCTTGTCCCGGTTCTGTGAGTGTTCCACGATATTCACGAATTTGCTCCGGACTCAGACTGCATACATAGGCTTTTCCTTTCCGGATCAGTTTTACGGCAAATTCATACAACTGGTCAAAGTAGTCGGATGCATAATATTCGCGGTCATCCCAAGTAAATCCAAGCCATCGAACATCCTCCTTGATGGATTCCACATATTCGACTTCTTCCTTACTAGGATTGGTGTCATCGAAACGTAAATTACACAGCCCGTTGAATTGAGAAGCAATACCAAAATTCAAGCAGATGGACTTGGCGTGGCCGATATGAAGATATCCGTTGGGTTCGGGAGGAAACCGCGTTCTGATAAAGTTATGTTTTCCAGTGTTAAGATCATTGGCAACGATTTCCCGGATAAAATCATACGAGGGCTCATTATTCGGCATTAGTCGGAAACCTTTCTAAAATTGATTTATAGATATTCTTTCTTTATTCAAACACTTTATAATAGAAAGAATAGAAGATATTTCAAGGGTTTTGTATCTTTTTATGGATCTACCCCCATTTTTTACCATAAAATGGATGGTTTAAAAAACATAAGTTTTCATTTCAGACACTAAATACCCTTTTTGAATTGATATCGCATTCTGTCGGAATGAGGTGTTTTTTTAAAAAATGACAATAAAATTCTAACATTGTTAAATTAACTTCTGAATTTTTCTTGATTTAATTTCCTAAATGAGAAATGATAAAAAGTAAACTTTTCATATATACAATTCCATATTTCAATTCCGTGATTTCCCTGTCCAACATTAATCCAAAATGGGGGAATGTGTGTCATGGATTTAAAAACAGAATACGAAAAACCTTTGGAGAAAATGGTGTCAGCCGATTCAGGTTCATCAGGGTCTGATAAAAGGTTTCCTGCAATATTGCGGCATGATGGATCGGATTTCATGTTTCCGGATTTTGTTGATGGGATGGATATTGCCGTGTGGGAACTTGATTTGAATTATCGGGTCGTGGCATGCAATAAGAAAGCAAAAAAGATTTACGGCGAGGATGTCATCGGACAATATTGCTATTATGCAGCGGCCAAAAGGGATAAGATATGCCGTAAATGTCCCGCTAAAATGGTTTACAAAGGTCATGAAAGTGGTCGGTCGGAACATCACCACACGGATTCCCTGGGAAATACATTCTATATCGATCATATCGCCACCCCGATCAAAAACAAGGAGGGCCGGCTGACCGGTTGCCTTGTCGTCATATTTGATATCACCGAGCGCAAGCTGATGGAAACGGAATTGAAAAGACATCGCAATGAGCTTGAAAAATTGGTTTTCGAGCGAACAAAGGCACTCAGGCACAGTGAGGAAAAATATCGCCGTCTGTATAAAGAATCCAAAAAAGCCGAAGCTGTGTATTGTTCTTTAATCAATTCTTCAGCTGATTCCATTGTTCTTTATGATTTAGAAGGTCGAACGCAGTTTGTCAGTTCCGCTTTTACCAAGTTGTTCGGATGGACTCTGGAGGAACTGAAAGGAAAGCGTATTGACTATGTTCCCGAATCCGAGGTGGACAAGACTGTTTTCCATATTCATAATGCTGTCCGGCAAGGAATTTCCTGCCATGGCTTTGAGACCAAACGCTACAAAAAGGACGGCCGGTTGGTCGATGTCAGTATCAGTGCCTCAACCTATAGTGATCATGAAGGAAACCTTTCCGGATTGCTGGTGATTCTCCGTGACATTTCAGAGCAAAAAAGGTTGGAATCACAGGTTCGCCATTCCCATAAAATGGAAGCTATCGGCACTCTTGCCAGTGGAATTGCCCATGATTTTAACAATATTCTGAGCATAATTCTTGGAAATTGTGAATTGGCTTTGTACGGAATGCCCAAATCAAAACCGTTATATGCTTTTCTGGAAGAGATTCGGATCGCAAGCCATAGAGCAAAGGATGTTGTAAAACAGCTTCTCAGTTTCAGCAGAAAATCGGAGGAAAACCGTTATCCGGTTAATATTGTACCTGTAATTACGGAATCTTTGAGGCTTCTTCGGTCTTCTGTTTCGGCGAACATCGAGTTCAGGCAAAAAATTTCGAGAACTGCATATGCCATTTTGGCTGAGCCTACTCAGATTCACCAAATCATGATCAATTTATGTACAAATGCAGTTCATGCCATGGAGAAAAACGGCGGTTACCTGGATATCACTCTGGAAAATATAGAAATTGTTGCCGAAAACCAAGACCAATACCCGGATCTGAAGGAGGGTAAATACTTAAGATTATCCGTTGGTGATAATGGTGACGGGATTGCACCAGGTCATCTTGAACGTATTTTTGAGCCCTATTTTACAACGAAAGACATCGGAAAAGGTTCAGGTATGGGACTTGCTGTGGTTCACGGCATTGTAAAAAATCATGGGGGAGTTATCAGGGTCAACAGCATCCTCGATCAGGGAACGACATTCGACATTTTTTTCCCCGCAACTGAAATGCCGGAAAAAATCCAAGCCGACATTGAACTCTCCTACCCTACCGGCAATGAATCGATCCTGATCGTCGATGATGACGAACTCATTTTAAAAATGGAAAAAAAAATACTGACCTCTTTAGGCTATCAGGTCGAAATCTGCGCCCGACCTCTGGAGGCAATCGAACTGTTTGCCAGGGCTCCGGAAAAATTTGACCTGGTTATTGCGGACATGGCCATGCCTAAAATGACAGGTGATAAACTCATTCAAAAAATATTAAAGATTAATCCCGGACTTCCTACCATTCTTTGTACAGGTTACAGCGAATTGATTGATGAAAACAGGGCGTTGGAAATGGGAATCAGGCGTTTTCTGATCAAACCAATTGATATGCAAAAAATGGCCGTTGCGGTAAAGGATGCTCTAAGTAACAATAGAAATTATAAATTTCTAAATTCGGTCTGAAATGAATGATTCGGGGTCAAAGCCCTGATCCAATAAATTTTCCAGGGGTAAAAATCGGGGTTCAGGTAAACTGTTCCAGGAAAACCAGCCCCATTCATGGCACTTGTCAGGTTCTTTCAGTTTTGGAATTCCATGGTCGTATTCGGATATGACAAAAAGAGTCACATAATGTTTCTGATCTTTGCTGAAGATATCATTGGTGAAAGTGCCGTATCGGATATTTTTGATAAAAAGGCCTGTTTCTTCAAAAACCTCGCGTATCGCACAGTCTTCGATGGTTTCATTAAATTCCAGATGCCCACCGGGCAAAGCCCAGGTTCCATCACCGTGGGATGTTTTTCTTTTCCCGAGCAATACCTTATGGTCTTTTAAGATGATTACGGCGACTCCCACCAAGGGTCTCATTTTCATTCCTTCTCCCCGGTTCTAATGGGTAGTTGTTAATTCCCTTGACTTTTTTATCAGACGACGAATTATTAACAATAGACTATAGATTGTTTATCAAAAATGTGAAAGGAGTAAATTCATGGCTGTTCTGACCTGCAAACAATTGTGCAAGCTAAAAGAAATATTTGCCAATTTGAAATGCCCTGATTGTTTTAGTACCCATATTGAACTTTGTGAAGAAGAAACGGAAAAAAATGCCGAGTGCTCTGCATGCGGATGCAAGTTTAAATTCGGCCCGGGATTTCCGGAAATCGCCGCAGAATAGGATGGTTAATCCTCGGATTGTTTTTTGGCGATGTAAAGTTTTTTCAGAACATGACCGATGATCATCAACCCGGCAATCAACAATAGCGGCCATACTTTTTCCAGTTTCTCCAATTCGGAAATATCGGATATTTCAATAACTTCATGTATGGCTGATGAGTAAACAAATCCTTTGACCGCAAAGCCCACCAGAGTCGCCAAGACAAACCTGAGCCACGGGATATCGAGGATTCCTGCTCCGTAATTGATCACCGAATGGGGAAAACCGGGAATCATCCGTGCCGCGCAGAGTGCTGTAAAATTACTGTTGTTCTGCAAAAAACCAAAAAAGATGGATTCTTTTTTTTCAGATTGGTCTTTGCTGCTGATTTTTTTCGACAAAAAGTATCCCACAAAACCGCCGAGAGTTCCTCCACAGATGATGAGAAGGGTTGCCTGTACAGGATTATACAGGATTGCGGCAATCCAGATCAGTGAAGATCCGGGCATGGCAATAGCGTAAAGGAGGATCTTTGTCCCTAAAATCAGTGTCCATGCCCACCAATGGTCGGAAAACCTTTGTACCAATTCAAGAACCTGGCGCCAATCAGCAATTTGGGTGTAATGAAAAAGAAACCCTGTCACAATGAGAAATAAAATGATTAACTGTTTTCGATTCACCATACGAATCCTTTAGGAGTTTATCAGTTGTCTACTCATCCTCCTTATAATGGTAATGCAACGGGGCTGCCGACGCATGTGGCCCCAAAGGATGATGTACCACCGAAAACCGTTTGCCCGTATCAAAAGCTTCTATTTTCCATCTTACCCCAAAACCACCGAAATCGAAACTGTCCCCCCTCACCGGACTGCAGAGCGATTCTTTTTTCGTTATTTTTCAGGATAACTCCTTTATATGTTAAACCCTAACCTGGACCATCCCTTTTCAGGAAGAAGCAAATAAGGACTTGTTGTTCAGTCACTTCTTAGAAATAATACAAATTGTTGAGTAATCAACCGAAATGTTAACAAGCCCGATGGAAAAGCTGCTGAGGATAGTTTACAAGGACCGTCATTCTTAGGAGGCCAACATCGTAAACGGTTATTTGGCACACACTCAATGGCCAACGAGATTCATTTCTTCACGATGGCACAGTCTCTCTCGGTTCAACTCCAGGTCAGATCTTATGATCGACTCAGCCTCGGGAAAAGGGATTCTTCGGCCGCCGTGGGTTCAATCAACTGATTTAAAAATATTTATTTTTTTTCCAGGCATCAAGCCGTTGCGAGTTGCTCCCTCAGAATGACAGGCAAGAGGTTTTTCCCTGACCGTGATGTCCGGATCTGAAAGCCTTTAGCCTGAGGCCAGTGGGTTTTACCGGAATGACATGTAGTGATCAATTTAATCGCTCAGGTCAAATACTCATATCATTAAAAATTAACGTCTGTTCATTGACACGACAACCCAAAAAGCCGATATTTGAGTGATGAAACGGAAATCGGGTTTTATTTGAAGTCTATCAAATGCCGGATAGTTGACACAAGGAGTCGGTGATCGATATGGAATTTCAATTGGATTGCCACCAGATATTTGAAGCGTTAAAAGATGGTTTGATCGTGATTGATCGAAATTTCAATATCATCTATGTTAACAAAGCCTTTTCAACCATGTCGGATCTTTCTGAAAATGAGTTGGTCGGAAAAAAATGTTATGATCTTTTCCCGGGAAATCTGTGTCATGAAGAAAAATGTCCATTGGTTCAAATCACCAATGGTGTTGAAAAAATTTCATATGATGGCGAAAACCACTGTAAAGTGGGCAAAGGTATTTCCTGTGTTGTTAAAGCCAGCGTTATTCGCGATGAGCAGGGCAGACCGGCCGGAATTGTCGAAACCGTCACCGATGTCAGCATTTTAAAAAAAACAGAGCAGGAACTCTTTGAAAGTCGCGAACGATTGCGCAAAGCCATGGGAGGTATTATCCAGGCCATGTCTTTGACCATCGAAAAACGAGATCCATACACCGCAGGACACCAACGCCGTGTCGCTAAACTGTGCCGTGCAATCGGAACAGAGCTTGGACTTGACTGGGAACGGATCCAGGGACTTCGAATGGCGGCTGCTATCCATGATTTGGGTAAAATTCATGTGCCCGCTGCCATTTTAAATAAACCTGGAAAACTGACCGACCATGAACTGGGTATTATCCGGCAACATCCCCAAACTGCATATGAAATCCTCAAAGGCATTGATTTTCCATGGCCTTTAGCGGAAGCTATCTACCAGCACCATGAGCGATTGGATGGTTCGGGATATCCGAGAGGGCTCAAGGGAGATGAAGTTATCCTGGAAGCCCGGATATTGGCCGTGGCCGATGTTGTCGAATCCATGTCTTCATTTAGGCCTTATCGCAAGGAAATTGGAGTTGAAAAGGCACTATTAGAACTGAAAAATAAAAGCGGCATACTCTATGATCCGGAAGTGGTAAAAATTTGTTTGAATCTTTTTGTCAAGAACGGTTTCGACTTTAAATCAAAATTCCGAAAGCCGCGATTTTCTTCTGCAAAAAATTCCGGCGATTTCAACAGGGCTTAACAGGATCATCATTTCGGCCATTCCGTTCAGGAGTTATTTTTTTCAATAATAGAGAGTCCTACGATATGGTGCCCCTTAAAGCGGCCTGATTCACACTTTGAGATGTGTTCTATTCGGGTTTGTAACAGTTCAGGTGCTGCGGGGCGCGAAGGAGATGCATACAACATTTCCATTATATTTCCGATCTGAAAATGGTTCAGGGAAAGGGAATCATCTTTTACAATAATTCCCAATCCCGAGGTTGATACATCCCGAAGTTTAAACTGATATCGGCTGCACAAATCAGGTAGATACACCTCGACACTATAGAACTGATCACTTTGCATACGTGGTTCTGCTCTTTTTTCTTCAAATGAAGAAGGAATTGATCGTTCCTCAGCCATTTTTTAATATAAGCCTCCACAGATAATATTTTTATCAGAAAAATCAGCTTTTTTTTAATGCAACGGCGGGTTAAACTGTTTTTTACTCAATCAGAAAAAATATAATGATTTTTATCCACTATCTACCAGATACCCTGTCTGTGTGTCAATCACTAATGCAATATCTGAATATTGATGCGGTCCCCTCTCCATCTGGTCCGGGTGGAATCGAATAACAAAAAAGCAGTGATCTGAAGATCACCGCTTTTGATCTAGTGGCCGAACGAATTCTCTTTTTTCCCCTCCCTGAAGGAAGTAATCCGGAGTTGGGGATAGAATATCAGCGAGGTGTTTTTCCCTTTTTAAGCCTCTTCCATTCGGGAGGGGAGTTTTCGTTCAGGCAGTTATTGACTCACTGGATGTATTTTTTGAACTATTTTTCAAGTTTTACAATTACGGGAACCGCTCTGGTTATGGTGTCATAAACCGGCGAATAGGTCGGTCCCAACTGAACTATTTCTTCCAGTTGTTCAGGCGGAGCGTCGGCATCAATCTTAAAAAACATCCGAATCTGTTCATACCCTCTGGGAACATCCTGGGACAGTCCTAAAAAGCCTCGAAGGTCAATATCACCTTCCAGCCTCGATTCCACAGAATTGAGTTTTATCCCTTTAGCGGCTGCGTGATATACTATGGAAGTCGTCACACAGGCTGCCAGAGCGGTAAGAAGATATTCCACCGGATTGGGTCCCTGGTCGCCTCCCAGAAGCAGGCCAGGTTCATCCGCGTCCAGTTCAAATGGAGCATTATGATCATGATCTTTTTGTGTACCGTAAAAATTGGTAATGGAAGTTCTGTTTAATCCGCCGTTAATCCATTTATTTTTAGCCCGGAACTTGAATTTTCCGATAACCGGAGCATTCTTTACAGCATCGATTGTTCCGAAAAGCTGATCCACGTTCACGCCGTTAACGACTGCGGATTCCGCTGTTTTTGTTTCAGCCATTTTATTTTCCTCCCTGGGTTCAAGGTTGTTGGTTTCGATGATCCGATTTCCGGCTTTTGCGCTTTTTCTTTTTAAACCGGATTAGGAATTTAGAATGCGATTCGAAATGGTTAGCACTTTTTTATCATCAATTGCAAAAGTGAAATCTTCAACCCTGTTGGAATGTCAAAAGAAGTCAACGGTTAAGTGTTTCGAGGAGTAAATAATGTAAAGGCTAACGATAGATCGAATCAATCATTGCTATAAAATTGAGCCGCTAAACCGAAATGTCAAATTTTCTTTTAGCATTATGGAATCGCTAAATTTAGTGAGATGTGAGATGTTTTATCGCCTGGGTTGGACAGAGGAATGTTGCGGAGGTTCTTTTTTGGCTTCGAGCATTGCCCGGATCTGCCTTTCTTCAGCTTTGGCCTTTCGAAGTTTATTTTCCAGTGCCTCGCGTTTTTCGAATGGGGCCTTTTCCATTTCCTTTTCCAGTTTTTCCACCTCCCGGATGACACGGTAAAGGTCCTGTGCAATCAGTCGAATGCTCATGGGTTTGTAAGTTCCTTCCAGTTTAAAAACACATACGGTACCTTTTTTTCAGGTTTATCAGCAAAAGGCTAAAAAGGCATTTAAAAACAGCACTTCTTTTGGAAATCATGATTACGTGGAGACAACCACCTTAAATTTTCGGTTAAAATCGACCGGATGATAGGAGAGTTTTGCTTTTCGAAGCCCTTCATCACCAAGGTCCTGCATCCTGTTTACCAGTTTGAATGTCTGGTTTTTTGAAATGGATGAGATAAACATCTGATTGATGGCTTGATAGGATCCCTGATAAGATGGGTTTCCTTTTTCAAAATGGATCAGCAAAATGTCGTCGGTGAGGGTTTCGGCCAAAGTGTATGCCACGATTTTTTGATTTGCGACAATCGCTCCTCCACTGATTTTTTCAAATCTGTTCCATGCTTTCAAGACCTTTTCGATAACCCGGTTTTCTGCAGCCAGTGCGTCGTTGAGTTCGCAGTCTTTCCAATCACACCAGTCCGACTGCATGGCAAGAACCTGATCAATCATCTCTTTTCCGAAAGAAATGTAGTGATAATCATATTTTCTCACAAATTGGCTCAGAAGATTTTTCTTTTTATGAAACCGATTTCCTTTCAGCTCTGCGAGATCCTGAAAATCATAAAGATAGTCCCATTGACTCCGGTCATTTTCAAAATCCACCTGATGATTCAACTGTTTTTTCCATATGTCTAAAAGCAGTTCAGGGACCCTTGTGAACACCATTTTTTCCTGGTGAAAATTCAAAAAGGCATTTTTCCAGTCGATCTTCTCCCAATTACCCACAGGGGACCAGTAAATGGTCTCAGGGATTGTCTGCTTTATCCATATCAGGTTTTCCTCAACTGCCCAGACAAGTCCGTATTCCTGGGCCCATCCCCATAAGTTGATAAAACTGTAATCAGATGTTTTAACCGGGCATGTAGAAAGCCGTTTCAGGTAAATATCATGAAATTCTGAGGTGATGGGTTCAAATATATAAGGCATTCAAGAATTTCCTCATTCTTTTTCAGTCGGATTAAATTTTAACATGAAATCAACGAATTCAGCGGCGTTTCCGGCAACAAAATGAATTCCGGCCCTTTGCGCCAATTCAGGGTCTGGGCTGAATACCGGTCCTCCGGCAATCACACGGGTTTTGGAAGGCAAATTCCGTGTGATTAAGCGCAAGTCGTCTTCCGAATCAAACTGTAAAACTGTTATGCCCAGAAAATCCGGAGCAAGTCGGTTGCACTCTCGGATAATTTGCTCAGCTTTTACCAGCAAACCAAGAGGCTGAACTTTAAGTCCTATTGCTTCGGCCCACAGATGAATCAATTGCAGACCATGCCCCCATCCGTCGTCTATTGTGGCGGTGACCAAAAGTGGCGGAACTTCCCATAAACCGGGAATGGCATCTTTGTTTCTCCACTGAATCAGCTTTTCTGCTTCGGTTTGAAAACCGGTTCGTGTGGGTTTCCCGGTCTCCGCCCACTCTGCTAAGAGATCCCTTAACCTTTTTTTGAAAACCAGGTTTTTATTTTCCAAATGGAAACTCCAATTATGATCTTTTTTCCGGTTTTGTTAATTTTTGAATCTGTAAAGTTTTAGTCCTTGATTCGAATGGTTTCAATTTTCATTAACTATGACAAAAACTCCATAGGGTGTCAAACATAACCCTGTAAGGTATTCTAAAAAGGGAGTTCGTTTAGATCCGGGTCGATGTTGGCTTCAAAGTACCAGATCAAAACAATGCTGTTCAAAGCAATGCTTGACCTAGGATGTCGTGATGGGTATAAAAAATCATTTCTTATTGGGTTTTCAATGGGATAATGATATGCAAGGTATTGTTTGAAAAATTGGATCCTTTAAATTTCCCGGTATGCCGGACCCGATCCGGTATCTGAAATTTTTAATCAGAAATAGATGAGACGTATTTATGAATGAAACCATTATATTCAAGGAAAATCTGGAAAAATCCATTGATTTGAAAAATGGCCTTACATTGGAACTGTGGAATAAATCAAGGGTTATGGCTGGGGATCGATGGAAGATAACCGTTATTGCCCAGGTGGATGTGCCTGTGGAAAAAGCTTTTTCAGAATCAAACCCTAAAACTCAGGTCACATTAGATGAAATAAAAACGCTTCTGGGTGAATCCGTGCGCTTTGAAAAAAAGATGGAACGTTTTTTTATTGATGAGAAAGAAAAAGACGATATCATCAAAGGACTGATAAATTCTTTGGTGGAAAGCCTGTTTCCTTATCTTTCCCATCCGGCTTTTTGTAAACAGTTTATCATCAAGGAATTTGCCAAGGCCAAGCAAAATAAGTTGTTGTACCAGCAACACTAAAGAAAAGAGGCAGTTGGTTTAAATGGCTGATAATAATGACATTCTATCGAACCTGGAAAAGCCTTATAAGCTTATCGATGGGGCCACAGGAGACATTTCCCAGGTAGCCAAGGATATTGAAAAGCAGCAAAAGATATCTCAGAACACCTATCTTCCCATTGAGGTTCGACTGGAAGCTTATGAGGATATTATTGATTCAGAGGTAGGCGATACTTCCCTGGTGCGGGCTCGTAATATTGAAAGGGAGATGGGCATGCGGCAGCTTTTTTTAAAGTTCGAGGGAGGCAATCCCACCGGTACACAAAAAGACCGGATCGCATTTGCTCAGGCCATGGATGCTCTCCGCAGGGGGTTTGATGCCGTCACCGTGGCCACGTGCGGAAATTACGGGGTTGCCATGGCCCTTGCTGCTTCATTGGCCGGTCTCAGGTGTCTGGTGTATATCCCCAGACAATATCATCCAAGAAGAATCAAGGAGATGACCGAGCTGGGCGCTGAAATTTTCAGAACTAACGGAGATTATGAGGCCTCTGTGAAAGCTTCCAAGGAACATGCCCAAAAAGAAGAACTCTATGATGCGAATCCAGGCGGGGACAACACCACCATTCAGCTTCGTGCCTATGGTCAGATCGCTTATGAAATCTATGATGAACTCAGGGACGCACCTGCCGCAGTGGCAATTCCGGTATCCAACGGCACCACGCTTGCTGGAATCTATAAAGGATTTTTAAGCCTTTATCGCCGTGGAAAAACCTCCAGAATGCCTAAAATGGTTGCGGGCTCTTCATTCAGAAAAAATCCCATCATCAAAGCATTTCTGAAAAAATATCCCGACTGCCATGACTTAAAACCGGAACAAATCCATGAAACCAAAATCAATGAACCACTGATCAACTGGCATTCCATTGACGGTAATCAGGCTCTGGACGCCATTCGGCAAACCAGGGGATGGGCGGCAAATGCAACGGATAAAAGCATGCGTCATTTTTCCAGATTAATCCGGGAAAAAGAAGGTTTGGAGGTACTCCCGGCATCAACTGCCGGACTGATTGCCTTAATGGATCACCACGAAAAAGAAGCGCTTCCGGGTGATCGTTATGTCGTGGTGCTGACAGGGAGGAAATCGTGAGTCAAAAACTTGACGGTAACGCTATTGTTTATTGCGAAGGCGCATTTGAAACCACCGATGGAAAAACCGCACACGGGCTCGTCAGGTTTACCAATCGTTACAGGGTCACGGCGGTGATCGATTCCCATTGTGCGGGCAAAGATGCCGGGAAGATTCTGGATGGCAAAGAAAACGGAATCCCGGTGGTAGCGACACTTGATGATGCCATCCATGCAAGCGGTGACTATAGGCCAACCCATTTTGTCATTGGCCTTGCTCCCGCTGGGGGGCAATTAAACCCTCTGGCCAGGCAAAATGTCCAGAAGGCCATTTCTAAAGGATTAAACATTGATTGCGGACTTCACAATTTTTTGTCAGAAGACCTTGAGATAGCTTTCCTGGCTGAACAAAACGGTGTTTCAATCCGAGATATCCGAAAACCTCCTTCCCGGGATCACCTCCATTTTTATTCCGGCAAAATCAAAGAAGTCCTATCCTTCCGAGTGGCTGTTTTAGGTTCGGATTCAGCGATCGGCAAACGGACGACCGCATGGATTCTGACCCGAAAATTTCAGGAAGCCGGCTATAAGACAGAAATGATCGGAACCGGTCAGACCGCATGGCTTCAGGGGGCAAGATATGGGGTGATCATGGATTCTCTGGTCAACGATTTTGTTTCAGGGGAAATAGAACACGCCGTGTGGAATGCATGGAACGAGCAAAAACCGGATGTCATGATCATTGAAGGGCAGGGGAGTCTTATGAATCCGGCATATCCCGGCGGATTCGAAATCCTTGCAGCGGCAAAGCCCCATGTGATTGTTTTTCAGCATGCTCCTGCACGACAACATTATGATGGATTTCCTGATGTTCCGATTCATCCGTTGACCCGTCAAATTCAGGTCGCGGAACTTTTGTCTGAAAAACCGGTTGCGGCTGTTACCCTCAACCACGAGTCATTGGATAAATTCCAAATACCCGTCATTTGTTCCGTCATAGAAAAAACAACAGGGATACCGGTTTTTGATGTACTTTTTGACGAAGCTTCAGGCCTTGTGGAAACGCTCAAAAGATTTATGAAGTGAGCGATCAGCATTTCAGGTGTCACCAAAGGCAACAAGAATTTGAGGTTCAGTAATCAGGGCGATTCCTTGCGATTCGAAATCCTAAATCATTGCGATTTCCAGAGGCGACCATGGAATGACGGCCGGAACACCGCGAATCCGTTGGTTGATGCCGCCAGGACCCACCACGGATTACCCGGCGCGAATCACCGCCGATATAGGGCTCGATAAGGGTAAGGTAATGATTATAGGCAGGACCCAATCCTGTATCCATCAGTGGATTATGCAAACGATGACGGTTGTAGGCGTTTTCATCGTAAACATCCTGTACCCACTCGAACACATTGCCGCTCATGTCGTACAAACCGAGCCTGTTGGGCATTCGCGAACCCACCGGACGGGTGGAACCTCCACTGTTTCCTCGATGCCAGGCAACTTCTTCCGCATCCATGCTCCCGGAATATATCCCAAAATTTCCTTTTTCTCGGCAGGCATATTCCCATTCAGCTTCTGTGGGAAGCCTGAAAATTTCCTTGCCTTGCCTGACATTCAGTTCATCGATATATTTCCGGACATCATGCCAGGACACCCTTTCCACAGGATAATTCTCATCTGTTTGAAATTGTGAGGGATTTGTTTTGAAAATTCGCAGCCACTGTTTTTGAGTTACCGGATATCGGCCTAGCCAGAAGCCATCCAGGCAGACCTTGTGAGCCGGGTATTCATTGGGATTACATTGCCAATCCTTTTCGATGCAGCCCATCTCAAAACATCCGCCATCTACCCGGATCAATTCTATCCCTGTTTTCGGTTCTACCCAAATTTCTCCTGAAAAATCCAGTTGGAAATCAGCTTTTCCGGCCCATTCCCGAAGAGGAAAATACCGTTCATCCGGCTTTTGTCCGGCCAGAATCGCCGCTATTATCATGGCTCCAAAAACAAGGGCAATGAGTGTTTCCTGAATTTTCACCCTACTGAATCCTGATTGCTGCACTGTTGTAGACCGATAAAATGCGCTCAAAAACACTTGGCCATTTGTAGCCGGATGCAATCAATTCAGCTTGCGGGTCGTCAAAATCAGGAGATTTTCTTACAGCATCCATTTTATCGAGTATGCTTTTGCACAATTGGTGTTCCAAAAAAGATTCATCTTTTTGATACGGCCGGTCAATGGTTTGAAGGGGTGGCAATGGGATCAGGTCGACCGTGTCTCTTTTTGCGTTGCGAAATACCCCGGAAAAACCGGACAAATCGGTCGCGATTAATCGGCATCCGGAAGCAAGGCCTTCGAAGAGCACCAGAGGGAGACCTTCGAAAAATGATGGGAGCACCTGGATATGAGCTTTTTTCATAAGTTCCGCAAGTCGGCGGTGACTTACGAATCCATGAATGGTAAGCTTGGGGGCCAATTTTTCTGCAAGGTTCATACAGGAGTCGTACTCCGGTCCGTTGCCGCCGCCTGCCATATGGAGGTGCCAGTCGTGGTCTTTAATTTTCAAAAGTGATTTTAAAAGCCACGGCACTCCTTTGCTGCGATTGAATTTTCCTGCATACAGAATATGAACGGTACCGGCAGGACTTTTGGGTGCACGGGTGAAAACCGTTTCATCGTATCCGCCCCCGACAACCACAATTTTTTCCGGCGGAATTTCGTATAAACCACTGATATCTTTTTTCTGGTCGGCCGTCAAAGCAATGATCCGGTCTAACTGTTGACAGTAGTGTTTTACAAAAGGTCTTAAATGGGGGCAGTTATTGTACTGTCTCAAATCCGTACCGTGGCAGGTTGCAATTACGGGAAGGTCCGGAAACAGTTTTCTGACCAGGGCCGAGAGGACAAAAAGGTGATTCGAATGAATAAGGTCCGGTTCAAACCGGCTGACCACATGTTGAAGCTTCTGGGTGAAGGCCGACTTGTAGGCGGTTAAACGGGTTTCCTTAAGGTCTTTAAAAAGGGAGCTTTTATAGGGCATCACATCGGACATGCCCGGTACCGGGAAATTCAGGGGCTCCGATTCGAAAAACACGTAAGAACATTCGGACCGATCCCTTTCAGTTAGCGGGTCAACACTGCCGAAGGGGACAGCAGCGATTCGATAGGTTGAAATACCGAGTTTGTGGGATTCTTTGATAACCGCATTCATATAAACAGCACTTCCGGTCATTTCCGGTCTTTGCCCGATTACATGCAAAATCTTGAGCCTTTTCATTGTTCTTGTAAATCCCTTATCTTGTAACACCGAATTTACCGTTGGTATGAGGTTCGGCCGGTTTTCTGTTTGAATAATAACGGCTATAGGCCAAACGCCAGGTTTTTGACATTTTAATTTTCCTGGTGGGCCATTGGAATCCAAAATGGCCGCATAACCTGCAAAAGGCCGCCATTTGGTCCATTAGATTGTCTGACACATCCGGTATCTTTTTTCTTCCCAGGTTATACTGAAAAATCCTGTCGATTCCTCCGGCAATGCCGCACATATAATAACCGGAAGGAGTCATTCCCAGACCACAATCCTCCATGATGCGACAGCCGACGGTAAAATCGGAAAAACGATTATAAATCGTATCGATGGGGGCGACGTTAAAAGGTCTGAAAAGGTTGACCCGAGAATTTTTCAGCGTACTTTTAATGACAATGGTTTCCGGAATCTTCTCTATTATCCGGTGAACCTGTTTTCCATAAAAATTGGTGCAAAGCACAAGTCTGACAGAAGGATTATAGGTCCGCCGATAATTGATCAGAAGATCTGTGATGTCCAAAATTCGACTGTGAAGGGTCGGTTCTCCGCCCAATAGCCGGATTCGTTTCCATAGGATTTTTTCTTCGATGCTCTGTGTCAAAAAATCTTGGATTTTCTGAATAGGCATTTCAAAACTGCTCGGGGCCTGAGTACAGGAACGGTTGCAGTTGATGCAATTCAAATTGCACTTATAGGTGATATCCATCTCCACGTATTCCCGGCTTGGCAAGTAACGGTTGCCGAACCCGTGGGGTAGATAGGATTGGGCTCGAACATGCTGAAGTGCGTCCAGGAGTAGTCTTTTAAGGGTGATATTGCGATGACGGGGAGGTGTTTTCATTGGCCAAACTCCGGAATTTTAAAAGTGATCCCAGAAAAAGACGATCCGAAAAACCATTTTCCGAGCCTGGCCATAAATTTTTTAAACTCCCGCATGCCGGTGCCTTATGGATAAAATAAATGTTGTGCCGGTTAAACGGCTTATGATGAAGTGATCTCTTATGTACCTATGCATTAAATTCGCAAATAATTCAAGTTACCACAGAAAATGGAATCGTTGATCATAAATGATCCGTCCTTTGATAGCTTTCTTTCCAGTCTAAAATGACAAAGATTCGATAAAATGATCCTGAAAACGGCTATGGGACGTCAAATCGATCACCCGGGTATTGGCGGCGAGATCACGGGCCTCTGCAAGAATGTAAGGATTAAAAAGCGACAGGATTGCGCCTTCTCCGGCGGCATTTCCGACAATCCGGATATTTTTTGCCGGCATGGGGGGAAACATTCCGATGGCCAGGGCATCCTGTTTTCGGATATAATTTCCGAAAGCCCCGGCAACCAGCAATCGGCTGGGAACAACCCGACCCATATTTTCGCACAGAAGATCAATTCCGGTACGAAAAGCCGCTTTGGCAAGCTGGACATTTCGTATGTCCTTTTGAGTCAGCGTAACAGCTTTTCCTGTGGCAGATTCGTTTTCATATGTCAGAACAAATTCGGGTATATTTTTTCGGGTTAACCGAATCCGATCACAACCTGCCGATAGGTCAAATCGCCCGTCAGGAAGCAGTATATTAGCCCGAAGTAACTCTGCCACTGCGCTGATGATGCCTGAGCCGCAAATTCCGGATGCCTTTTGGCCACCTTTAACCGAATATCTGACTTTGCCGGTTTTCCTGTTTATGGATACAGCGGATATTGCCCCGGAAACGGCCTGCATCCCATGCTCGATGGTAGCTCCTTCCAGGGCCGGACCGGTGGCGCAGGATGTGGCGACCATGGATTGAGTCCCGACCGCCATCAATTCTCCATTGGTACCCACATCGGCCAGCACGGTTCCTGATGGTTCGTTTTTCAAATTCACGGCCAGGGATGCTGCCACAATATCAGCTCCTAAAAAACCGGATATTAACGGGATCGTATAAATTTCTGCATTATGATTAAAATTAAACCCAAGCCGGCCGGCCAAAAGGGTTTGGGTTTCATAAAATTTGGGTTGGTAGGGGGCCACCCCGATAGACGAGGGGTCTTTGCCGAGAAACAGATGAAGCATAACCGAATTACCCACCACAGCCATCGACCTGATATTTTGGGGATCCAGATGTTTTGCAGAAAAACACAGATTATGGATACCCCAGTCGATGGCCTGAACCACCACTTGCTGAAGTCGTCTGATAATCATGGGGCTCTCAGCCAATGCCGTGATTCGGCTCATGATGTCGGCACCGAAAAGAGACTGGGGGTTTTTCAGGGACACCGAGCCATCAATGGATGCCTTGTCCATATTGCATAGGTAGACGCCTATGGTTGTGGTTCCGATGTCAACCGCCAGGCAATGTCCCAAATGTGGATGTTCCTCTTTTAAAAAACGGGATATACGGGATTTGAGCTTATGGGAAATCCTTGGTTTTTGTATGACATCCGGGCTTAAATGGGCTGATCCTGGGATTTCGATCATGAGATTTCCGGTGACTGTCTCCTGACATGCCAGAACATTCCGGTGTGTTGGCTTAGTGTTTTCAGTGTTGTTATCTTTATTTTCAGGAAATGTTTTGGATTCCGGCATGTCCTGAAGGATCTTGACGCTGCATTTTGTACACCGTCCATTGCCGCCGCAATCAGCTCTCAAAAAGATGCCATTATCCGACAGTGCATGCATCAGGCTTTGGCCTTTGCGGGCTTTAATCGATTGATCACGAACAAAGATGGTAACCTCACCCGCTGTAGTCGTTTTTTTATTCTTTTGCAACATTTTCCATTGATTTAGTTTCAGGCAAGTAGATTTTAAATGTTGTCCCCTGTCCCGGTTCAGTAGCAACATCAATGAACCCGTTGTTTTGTTTGACGATTCCGTACACTGTGGCCAAACCAAGACCGGTAACCTTTCCCAACTCCTTTGTGGTAAAAAACGGCTCAAAAAGGATATCGAGGGTTTCCCTGTTCATCCCGCAACCGTTGTCGCTGACTGCCAACCATAGGTATTCTCCGGGAGTGCATTCAAGATGATTTTCACAATAGGGTTTGTCAAGAGTGATTTTTCCTACGTTTTTAATGGCATCCCTTGAATGGATACAAAGGTTTGCAAGGATCTGGTGCAATTGGGAAGGATCCATTTTAACGAATCCCAGGTTTTTGCCGGGTTTCCATTCAAGACAGAAATCCTCACCGATAAGCCTTGGCAGTATTTTGAGCATTCCTTCCACACTATCGTTGAGATTAAGAACTTATGTGAAACACCCTTCTGTTTGGACAAAAATTGCATCAGGTGAACTTTCAACAAGGAGACATAATTTTTTTCACTTTCCCGAAAAGCCTCCTGGTAACGTTCCTTTTGAGCCATTTCCTGACTCAATTGTATCCGAGAATCCTTGTCCTTTTGAACAAGTCTTTGAATGTTGTCTGCCATTTTGTTGAAAGCCGTGGAAAGACTTCCGATTTCATCATTGACCAGTGCGGGAATACGATGGTCCAGTTTTCCCTGTCCCATTTTTTGGGTGCCCTGGAGAAGCGGCTGCATATCTCGGGTAATTTTCAACACTACCACGGGAGTTTCGGTAAGGCACAGAAGCATCAGAAAGGCTCCTATGGCGGTTATAATTATCGTATTGGGATGCTGCATCAGCAAGGATCGGTCATGTGTCCGGCCTGATACCATAAATACTCTGGAGAGAAGGTTCTGGCAATCCGTGCGCATCCTTGCGATGATTCGTTCTTCAATTACCCGGAGTCGCTGGAATTCTTTTTCAGACAAGCCGGTGTCCAACAAACGGCTCTGCTCCTGATAAATATGACTGAGAGTGTTAAAGGATTCCGATAAGGAATCAATAATCAACTCGAGGGTCCGAATTTCCTCAGGGGCAGAAGGGGCTGATAAAAGGTTTTAAATCTTTTCGAAACAGGATTTTCATTGAGTTTCCATCCTCAGTTCATGGCGGCTGATATAGGCGTTGGTAAGAGTCGAAAGTTCTGCCACGGCTTTGGCAACTTTCAGGCTGGTATTGGCCTTCCTCAGTTCGAAACGGACCGTCCAGGAAAAAACCAGCGAAACTGTAATTAATATAGCACTGATCAACATCAATAGCCCGGCGGTTAAAAAAAAGCTTATTTCGGATTGTCACTGGATGATGGTAACCCCGCCCGTTTTGACCCTGTTCATCGGTTTAAGGTCAAGAGCCTTAATTAATGCACGGAGAAATTTTAAGAGGATATGAGGATTTTTAATGGAAAAGTCCTTCATACCCACAGCAAGCCAAGAATTATGGTAGAACAGATTCAGGTTCAGAATTTTGCCGATATTACCAAGGCAAACCTCGGCTTCCCCGATATGCGCTTGCCAGGCAAAAACGGCATCCATTATTCCTTCACAAATTGCATAAATATAAGATTGTTTTATTCCCTTTCAGATACGATAGGAACATTCCTTTAGGTCACAAGTCCCGCATTTATAAGTATTTGATTTTGAATGAGGTTCTTTATAAAAAACCACAAAAAAAGACAATGATTTTGCCGGAATCATGACAAGGGAACGGGTGAGGGAAACTCCGATAGCGGCGGCATCGACCAGCGCAAACAAATGAACCTGAGTTTCCATGGGCACCCGGTTATACCCGGGTCCAAAACGGCATCCTGCAAACAGATCATATTTTCGGGCCTCCCGGTGAACATGGGAAAATGATAAATTTCCCAAAGATTCCAGCATTCCCACACCTGCAGCATCTAAAAGCATACCTCGTAGAACATCTCCTGATTTCATGGCTTGGACGACTTCCGTCTCCAGTTTTGGTCCGAGAGTGCAGACACACACGGATAGCTTCTGAGCTTTTTCCCCGTTTTCAGGTAATAAGAGTTCCATTGGGAAATCCTTGTCCAGTCGGGAGATGTCATGAACTGAATAGACCAGGGCAGGATCAATGAGATTATTGGCTTCTTCCAGAACCAAAACAGCTTTTTTTTCCATATCCTTGTCCATCCGGTATCGGCTTCCCCCTGCGTATCTGGCTAACAGGTTGACCGTTATGCTAAGGTCCTGAGGTTTCGGACGGATTATGAAACGTTTGGTGCTCGCGGTCATTACTTTATTGCAAAACCCGCCCATTGATCAGTTTTTGAGTGGCTCCGGTGATGGCCATGGAAACCATGCTCATGGCTATGGGCAATATTAAATCCGGGATAGGAACCATGATTTCGTTATGTTCAAAAAGCGGAGGCAACAAAAGCATATGACTGATAGGATATTTAAAAAGGGACATTTTGGGTTCCGCCCCGAAAAAAGCCTCCTGCGAAATAACAATCATCCTGGCATAGCGAGCGCCGAATGTGGACATTTCATCCTGAGCCTGCTCGATATACCGTTCGCTGGTGGCATCCAGGATTACCAGGTTGTCTTCGGTGGTGTCATAATCATGCCTCAGTACCGGAAAATACCAGTTTCCCTCAGCAAAAAACGGGGTTTCAGAATGATAAAAAAGATAGTTGGGAGACTGGCTCAAAAAAACATCCGTACTCCGTCCATTCAGGTACCGTTTTTCCCATTCACCGACCCTCTCTTCACCGTAGAGGGGAACCATAGTGTTTCTGGCGGCAAGTCGCACATATTTATCCCCTACCCTTGGGTCGATGGTCACCAGAGGACCATGGGCACTTTCGCCATAATAATAGTTTTGAAGAATCATTCTTGAAAACTGATCGAAACGATCAGTCCATATATCCCCGATCCCTCCGGTGGGTCCGATGAAAAGCGAGGACAGATATCCTGAGTTTGAGGCTATGGAATCGGTTATTGAATTTTTTAGGGCCGTATTCTCCAAAATACGGTTCAAGCCCAGGCACCCTTTTTTGATGTTTTTTTCCAGAATCTCTGCCCTGGTCGGTGCCAATTTGCGGGTTGCTTCAACAAATAATAAAATTAGGATCAGATAAAGCAGATCACTTTCACAGAAAGCAAATGGTTCTTTGAAAAAACAGCACCCCTGGGGATTGTTTAGTCTGGAAATGTCTGATTCAGGTCCAATGTAAATGCACCCGGGAGGAAAATTTCCCTCGAATGTTTCAATGGAGGCAATATCATGAGACCTTGAATCGAGCAGAAAAATCAGGGAATGATCTGAAAAACTTTCCATGGAATCCAGAGGGTTTGAGGTTCTGAAAGAGCCTGAAAAGAGACGGTTGAATTGTACAGCCAAATTTTTTGCGGCTGAATTGGCCGGCCTGTCAAATGGCAGGAAAACAATTTCCCTTTCTTCGGCGATTGCATATGAAAGATGCGATACGATTCGCTCGAGATCTTTATCCGTGGGAGAATACACCAAAGAGTTGAGTGCATTTCGTCCCTGAATGGTCCGGATCAGGTGTCGCATTTGTCTGAAATAACTTTTTTCCCAAAAAGTTTCAGAGGTTGTTTCCCAGATTGTCTCCTGGAATAGCCATGAATCGGATTCTTTTGCTTCGAGTCTTATTCCTCGTGTTTTGAAATCGAGCTGATGAAATTCCTTTGCTGTTGATGCGGGTTCATGGAGAATGTTTCTGCCGGCGGTGACCGATTTGGCTCGATTTCTGGGAAAATCCGAGGATCGGCCGTGGGCACGTCCGTAGTGGAAAGAAAGCATATAGAAAAAAACAAAATCAATAAAAGGCTGCAGCGCCGGATCTGCCGAGGGCAGGCAGATACAGCGGTTTCGGGAAAACATTTCCACTTTTGCCAATTCCCTTATGGAGGTGGACACCGCGACAAATGGGATTTTTTCAAGGTACAGCTTGGTCATCAGGTTTATGGCTTCGGAAAGTCTTGGTTTGTAGGTTGTGTTTACCAAAATGAGGTTATGCCTCAAATCTTTCCTCAGGCACTGGATATACAGGTCATTATAATCAAGGGGTTTGGCAATGGAAGACCAGCTGCATTCTTCAAGCTTTGAAGCCGCCTCATACCCGACACCGGTGTTGTTGAGAGCATCAATGACAATACCGGCGCAGCTTTGCGCACTTTCAGAGGCTATTCGTTCGCAAAATTTTTTAACCTGTTCGTCATGAATCAATTGGGCCAGAATTGCTGGAATTTCGCAAAGTCTCTCCATGTAGTTCAATGCTTTTTTTTCTTCGCCCATGCGCGAACAAAGCCATACCGTAAAAAGGCAGAGGCAAGAGAGCAGGGTTATAGTACTTTTAATTCCTGATACGGTAATCTCTTCACCGCTGAGGGTAGATAAAACTCCAACGCTTCTTTCGGCAATAAGCCCCAGATCGGAAAATAATTTTTCAGTAACCGCTAGAAAAGGGATATTATGAGACTTCAAATGATTGGCAAATTGCACGATATCAGCGGTGGTGCCGGACCAGCTGCTGAGAATGACCAGATCTTTTTCCGGAGAAATAACTTTAAAAAGATTTTCAATTTCCACTGGCCTTATGGCAATAACGTCCAATTCCGGCAATAGGGTTCGGATAAAAAAACGTGCTGCTAGATTCATGTTGTGGGCACTTCCCATTCCCACCAACACCATGCGTTTGAGTCCTTTGAAATCATGACCGAACCTTCGTTGAAGCATGCCGGTTTTGATATTTAAACGGGGCAGGCTTTGAGAATCCGGGGTATAGAACCCGAACATTTCCGACAGACGATCCGGAATTTCCTTTAAATGGGTCTCATAAAATGACGTGTAAAAGTCCTTCTGAATCTGCGGCGGACTCAGGATGGTTTCAAACGGCTCGATATCCGGGATTGGATTGCCGTCAAAATCAGTGATGGAAATGGTTCTTTTGAATTGATTATTTTCAATTGAACCTGAAATTCTGGCGAACAATTCCTTTCCGTCCAGAGGATAAACTTCGACATTAAAATTTTTTAACAGTGAATTTTCTTCATCCCTGTACCTGTGAAGTTCAGCGTCCTTTACACGATTAGGTGCATTCTGTTTGTTCAGCTCATTCAATACTTCAAGATGGTTTAACCTGAGAGCTTCCAATTTCAGGGTGATATTGCTGATCAATTTCTGGGAAAACAGACCCATGGCGGCGTTGATATCAGATACGACCATGATGTCATCGGTTTCAATTCTGCGTACGATAAAAACAGGTCGGTTATGACCGGCTACCAGTAATGTCCGGGTTGAATGCAGGCTGAGTCCGGCAACGGCGATCTGCCCGCCGCCTTGAGTCAATTTTCTGGCGGTTTCAATAAATGCCAGTTCATCGATCTGTTCCTGAGATTTTCCTCTTAATCGGTGAAATATCTGATAATCCACTGACTGACTTCCGATATCATAGGTTTCAAGACCGGTTTCAATCTGGGTCCTGATACTCTTGAACCTCTTTTTTTCTTCGCTGAGCCGTTTAAAGTAATACCCCCAGAGCAGTGCAAAATATTCTGAAGAATTTTCGCTTCTGAAGGAATAATGGGCCACTTTTTCCAGAAATGAACGGACATCACTTTCAACATTCGTATTAAACTGGCCGTTTAAAACGATAATTCTCTGAAATAGATTGTCGAAAAAAGGATGAGCATTTTTAGTGGTTACAGCCGATTGAAGGGCCCATCTTCCCTGGGATACCACCGGAGTCAGAAAGCTTGCGAGTAGCACCGGGTTGGTTTTTCCCGGTGCTTTAGAATAACCCATTTTTGATTCTTCTGAACCGGTATGGACCTCATTGGAAAAGCCTTCCATTTCTTTTTCCAGAAAAGTTAATGCCGCCGCCGCAGCCCATCCGTAAAGGTTGGCTCCTTTTTCAGCAAAATAAAGGGTTTTCCAATCCAGAGGAGCCATATTCCCAGCCTTTGGCCAAAGTGTAATCAGTTGATGGTGTAAAGCTTCTCCCAAACGGGGTCGCATGGGCAATCGGCTCAGAAGTACTCCATCCAATAAACGGAAAATACCCCGCACACCATCCGGATCATAATCTGTTGGAATGGTTACCCTGCCGGCTCTGAGGAAACGCCACAGATAGTCGAAACTTTTTTGTTTTTCCCATAAGGATTCCAGTTCGACATCCGTCGCCTGCAGCCTCTTTTCTTCCAAAAGGATCTGTTCATAAACCTGGTCAAAAGCCGTCAGGATATCGGAAGGTTCCACCTCGAGATATCCTTCTTTGCGGCGGCTTTCAATTGAACGGGATAAGGTGTTGCGGATAAGAGACTTGATAACGACTGAAGAAAGATCATATTCCTGAATCAGTTTAAAAACCGCTTGCTGAAGGTCCTCCCGCGATTCAATAACCAGGGCAGGCAGGGGATTGGATCGTCCTGGCCATCCTGGAACAATGCTTCGGGGGTCAGGTTTTTCGATATCGATCAGTTCTCTGAACAAAGGATAGGTTACATTTCCTTTTTTTAGATCCAGGAAATAGTCTGTGGGAAGATTCTCATAAATCAGCAGCCGGAGTTGACGTTCTTCCAGGTAGGATTTGTCTGCCATGGAGTCAAAAAAACCCATCAATTCCTGAGGCAAATTGGGATAAAGGGGATTTTTTAAGAGGGTATTCACCAGTTGTATCACCGAGCCGGTTGATTTTCTGGCGCGCACCGGTTCGTTTTCATCCCCGAAAATTCCAATACCGGTGCTGTCAGGGGCACGGTAGATAATGGCTGACATGGCGGTCAAAACCCGTGTCAAACTGTTGGGGGCCCGACCGA
This sequence comes from uncultured Desulfobacteraceae bacterium, assembly GCA_964478625.1. Classification (GTDB taxonomy): domain Bacteria; phylum Desulfobacterota; class Desulfobacteria; order Desulfobacterales; family SKZT01; genus SKZT01. The sequence continues at coordinate 19,705 of CAYZJH010000012.1, read as the reverse complement.
AATATCCGACTATTCCACACATGATAAGATTAATCCCATGCTTAGGCCATCCGGTTATTCAACCGCGTGTTTGATCAAATGCCCCAACTCAGGCAAAATCAGCTCATTGCACGCAAGTTTACAGGCATTGAGGCTTCCGGGAATACAAAACACAACGGTGTTTCCGACAATGCCTCCGGTAGTACGGGACAGCATGGCTGCCCCCCCGATTTCCTTGAAGCTCAACTGGGTAAATAATACGGCAAAGCCGGTAAGCTCTTTTTCAAACAGGGGATGAACCGCCTCGATGGTGACATCTTTTCGGGCAATTCCTGTTCCGCCGGTTAAAATAATGATTTGAACTGTCGAATCCTTTACCCATCGGGTCACTGCCTCTCTGATTTCATTGAAATCATCCTGAACCACATGATGAAAGAGCACTTCGTGCCCGGCCGCTATAGCGCTGTTTTTAATCCATTGACCACTTTCATCGTTTTCAAGATTCCGGGTACTGGAAACGGATAAAATAGCAATACTTGCCTTTTTAGGAGCCTGTTTTTTGTGTTCATGAGTACCCATGCTTTACGATTCCTTTTCAATTACGACCCTGTCTTCCCCATCATATTCGGTTACCATGACATTGACCGTTTCAGAGCGGCGGGTTTCCACAAATTTTCCCACATAATTGCCCTGTATGGGTAATTCCCTGTGCCCCCTGTCCACAAGCACGGCCAGTTCTATTCGATCTGGACGTCCGAAATCAATCAAGGCGTCCATGGCACACCGGATGGTCCTGCCGGTAAAAAGAACATCATCAACAAGGATAATCTTTTTTCCGTCCACGGAAAAAGGAATTTCCGTCGCCTGAATGACCGGATTGATACTGATTCGTGTCCAGTCGTCGCGATAGAGGGTGATATCGACCTGGCCGGTCGGAACATCCACTCCTTCGATTTCCTTAATTTTATTCTGAAGGCGCCTGGCCAGGAAAACTCCCCGGGTTTGAATTCCGATCAAGGCCAACCCTTCAGCACCCTTATGGATCTCTAAAATTTCATGACTTATGCGTATCAGAATGCGATCGATATCCGAAGCATCCAAAATAGTATACAATGTCCTCATGGAATTTCCTTCGCAAATTTGTCGATAATGTCGGCAACTTCAGATCATTTAAAAAAATATTCTTTCGGCTGCTCATTTTTGAGTAAAGTGTATATCTACCCCATCTGTGATGGCAAAATCAAGCTTCATATGAAATTTTGCCTGATTCGGCATTTTCTTGATTTTTATACTGAATTCTCCTATGGTTAAAATCTTTGAATTTGGATTGTAATGGGCGACTGAAGCCAATTTCGGTTCACTTGGTGTTCCGGACAGGAAAGGTCGAAACAGAGCCTGAACTGTCGGCAGGGAATTTTTGTTCCGGCATTGAGTAAGAATAAATGAGGTGGTTTTATTTCCCGGTCTGAAAAGGTAAGGACGCGGAAAAAAATCAAAGGATTGTATCCTATGAAATCTTTGTGTAGCGGCGTGATTTTGGCCGGAGGTTTAGCGTCCAGGTTTTCGGGCGAGGTCAAAGCATTGTTGCCTTTGGGAGATAAAAAAATTCTGGATTGTATCTATGAAGTTTTTACCTCTCTGTTCGAAGAAATCATTTTGGTAACCAACGATCCTCTTACATATCTGGACTGGGATCTGATGATTGGAGCCGACCTGTATCCTGTTCGAAGTTCCCTGACAGGGATTCATGCCGGCCTTTTTTATGCCTCCAGACCCTACGTTTTTTTTTCCGCCTCTGACACGCCCTTTTTAAACCGGGGACTGGTTCGGTCACTTTTAGAAAAAATAGATGGTCACACCGATGTTATCATTCCCGAAACATCCAAGGGACTGGAACCGCTTTGTGCAATTTATTCTAGACGATGTTTGCAAAGTATCGAACATCAAATGATCAAAAAGGAATTTAAAATCATGAAATTCTTCAACAAGGTTCGTATGAAAAAAGTACCGGAAACACAGCTGAGGCAATATGATCCCGATTTGTTGAGCTTCTTTAACATCAATACCCCGGAGCATTTGGAAATTGCGGGGAATATTATAAAAGGAAAAGTATGACACTGCTGCAATTGCTGGAGCAAATTAAAAAGCATCCTGATTTTCACGAGTCAGGAATGATCTTGTGCCATAATGGAATTGTGAGAAGTACATCCAGGGATGGACGAAAAGTAACTGGATTGCGGGTTTCCGTGGATCACCAAAATCTTGACCGGATTGTCGATTCCAATAAAAAACGTCCGGGAATTCTGGATATTCTGGTCCATATCCATGAAGGCAAGGATCTTCGGGTCGGCGATGATGTTATGTATCTGGTAGTGGCCGGAGATTTTCGGGAAAATGTGATTTCCGTTCTTCAGGATACCCTGAATGAAATTAAATCGACTGTTACCCAAAAAACCGAGTATTTTTCAGAGTAATTTTTTTATGAATGATTTTACCCATATCGACAATGAAGGCAGAGTACGGATGGTGGATGTTACCGAAAAGGCCTACTCGGACCGCAAGGCCATGGCCAAAGGAAAAATCACCATGACACCGGATACCTTTGAAAAAATCGGGAACCAGTCTATCAAAAAAGGAAATGTTCTTGAGACCGCAAGAATTGCCGGTATTATGGCTGCAAAGAAAACATCGGACCTGATTCCCATGTGCCATCCTTTGAACATCACTCACATCGCAATCGATTTTTTCCCGGACCAAAAAGAAAGTGCCATTATTATCGAGGCATCGGTGCGATTGAGAGGACAGACCGGTGTGGAGATGGAAGCCTTGACCGCTGTTGCGGTATCCGCCCTGACCATATACGACATGTGTAAATCCTATGACAAATCCATGGTGATCTCCGACATTTGCCTGATGGAAAAGTCCGGCGGAAAAAGCGGAGTATTTGTAAGAAATGAATCCTGATGCTACCGGAAAAAATAATATGATGATCATCCAAGACCGAAATAACCATATTTTCTATTTTCAACCGTTATCCCAAAAAGTCAAACGGGTGTTGAGACTTCTTCTCATAAGCATCCTGATCATATCCTTTGGCGGATGTGCCGAAAAAAAACCGGTAATCCTTGAAGAGGAAGAACCGGTCCTGAGGCTTTTGCCTCAATCTCAATATCCCAGGTTTATTGATGACATGCTTTTTGAAGATCTGGTTCCGGCAATCTCAAAAAGTTTGGAGTATCTTGAAAAAGTTCCTGAGAGCAGGGAGTTTCGTTTTGGTAACGATGTTTATGATGCCGTTCATTTAAAAAAATCACTGGTTCGGTTTAGGGATTTTGTTCAAGACAATCCTGACAGAACGGACCTGGATCGGTTTATCGCCGAAAACTACCGGGTTTATGCCTCCATCGGCGGTAAGGAGACGGGCAGGGTTCTTTTTACCGGTTACTATGAACCTACATTAAATGGAAGCCTTTCGCATTCCTCAAAATATCCTCACCCGGTCTATGGCCCGCCCAATGATTTAATTACGATCGATCTATCCGCATTTTCCACTAAATTCGATGGCGAAAAAATCAGAGGGAGATGGACCGGTAAAACCGTGGTACCTTATTGGGACCGGAAGGAAATCGATTTTGAACGGGTTCTTGAAAAGACATTAACACCGCTGGTATTTGTTGAGGATATTGTCGATCTTTTTTTTCTTCATGTTCAGGGTTCCGGCCGGGTTAATCTGGCCGAAGGCTACTCCATCAATTTAAGGTATCATACCACCAATGGCAGGCCCTATGTCAGTATCGGAAAACATCTTATCGAAGCCGGAAAAATCGAACGATCCGAGATGTCCATGCAGAAAATCAAGGCATACCTGAAACTTCATCCGGAAGAAATCAAACCGGTATTAAGCCAAAACCCGAGCTATGTTTTCTTTGAAGTCGGTACTGAAGGCCCTGTGGGCGCTTTGGGAGTTAAACTCACACCCGGTAGATCCATTGCCACGGATCGAAAAATTTTTCCGGATGCCGCCTTGGCCTTTATTGAAACCCAGAAACCTTTCCTGGACCCTGATCAGAAAATTATCCGATGGTCCGATTTTTCCAGGTTTGGTTTAAACCAGGATACGGGCGGGGCTATCCGCGGACCCGGACGAGCCGACCTGTTCTGGGGAAACGGGGAATATGCCGAAGTTGCCGCAGGCCACCTACAGCATCCCGGCAACCTTTATTTTCTGGTCTTAAAACCGGACAGCAACGGGTAATGAATCTCGACAGTTAAGAAGATGAATTCCCGGCCAAAAGAAGTTTAGAGCCCCGGCTTTTGCTGTATGGAAAAGCAGGGTTTTCCACCTCTTTACCTCTGGTGTAGCTGATGAGCCTGGGGGGAGCCCTTGTAAATCCTGGGTACACGGGCTGTGATGCCGGTTAGGATCTCATAATTGATGGTGTTGAGCATTTTCGCCATTTCATCCACATGGAGATACTCATCATTTTGCGCGCCAAAAACAACCGCCTCGTCTCCGACGGCCACACCTGGAATATGGCTTACATCCAGCATGGTTAGGTCCATGCAGACTCTTCCGATAACCGGCGCCCGTTTTCCATGAACCAGCATGGACCCGCAAGAAGATAAAAGACGGTTGTAGCCATCGGCATATCCTGCCGACACCGTAGCCACAGTGGTATTTTTTCGGGTTTGAAAAGTTCTGGAATAGCTGACGGAAAATCCTTCGGGAATTTTTTTAACATGCACCACACACGTCTTAAGGCTCATCGCGGGCTTCAAGCGGATGATGGTTCTGTCAACTTCATCCGATGGATACAGGCCATAAATGGAAATTCCCGGACGAACAAGATCCAGGTGGGTTTCAGGCATCTCCATGACGGCAGCACTATTGGCTGCATGGCGAACGCCGAATTCGATGCCTCTTTTTTTTAATTGATCCATGAAATCGAGAAATATTGAAAACTGTTTCCGTGCATAACTTTTATCCAGGCTGTCCGCCGAGGAAAAATGAGTCATGATGCCTTCAGGGATAATGCCTCGAAGCATGAAAATGGATTCGACCTGTTTCAGAGAGCCTTGGGTCAGACTGAGGTCGGAGCATGAAATTTCTCCGCAATCGGTCGCCAGGCCGAGTCTTCCCATGCCGGTGTCCACCTTGATATGAATCCTGATTTTATTGCCTGTTGAAATGGCTAATCCAGATAGGGCCGAGGCGCTTTGATAGGAAAATACGGTTTGTGTCAAGGCATACCGGATAAGATTTTCAGCCAAGGATAGGGGTGTATATCCAAAAATCTGAATAGGTACCGTAAAACCGGCTTCCCGAAGAGCGATGCCCTCATTGATTCTGGCAACTCCCAAAACTTCGGCTCCGTTTTTAAGAGCGACTTCGGCTACCTTTTCCGCTCCATGTCCATAAGCATCCGCTTTGACCACAGCCATTACCTTGGCTGCCGGATGGGTTATTTTTCTGAGCTCGGCAACATTATGCGCGATAGCTTCCAAATCAACTTCGGCTCTGATCAGGGAAGTTTCCAAGTGTTATTTCCTTTTATCATAAAGAATCCTAAACTGAGCGATTAAGACGGCAACCACCCGTCATTCCGGCGAAAGCCCATTGGTATCAAGTTAATGAAATGACAAGGTTTTCAAAAATGTCATTATGAGGATGCCAACATGGTAAATGAGTATATGGCGCGTACTCAATGGCCGACGAAGAATCTTTCCTTCACGGAGGCAGCGCCTCTCCTGTTTCAATTCCAGGTGAGATCTGATAGTTTGGTCCAGCTTTGGGACGATAGATTCGTCGGTCGCACCAGTGTCCGGCGACATTTTGGATTGTATTGTCCCTACAGGCTATGGTCCGTTGCGACATGCTCCCTCAGAATGAGAAAAGTTATCGTTCCTCGAACGGGATTTTCAAATTATACACCCCTTCCTCAAATCCAAAATTGACAATATGGCCGCCTTTTTCAAAAACCTTAAGCATGGCTTTATTGGATGCCAGGACATTGGCGGTGAAACCTTTTATTCCGCGTTCCCTGGCCAGGCGGACCAGAGTTTTGTACATAAAACCGGCTATTCCAAGGTTTTGATAATTTTCGTCTACCATAAAAGCGACATCAGCAAATGATCGGTTGTTTTTTCTGACAAAGCGGGCTTCGGCAATTATTTTTCCCTTTCCAGGTTCTCCGATCAGTCCCACGATGGAAAGGGTGTCTGCATAATCAATATTGACATATTCCTGCATGCGGGAATGAGGCATGGTCTTGATGGGAGAAAAATATCTGGTGTAAACAGCCTCATCAGAGGAGCGGTAAAAAAGCCTTCGCATCCCTTCTTCATCAGAAGGTCTTATGGCCCTGAACCTGACTTTCAGATCCTTTTCGAAAACATGGGATATGGCAATATTGGAGGGATAAAGATGTGCACTTTCAGGAAGGAAAATCTGGTCCTGGTAGATGATTTTGGCGGCTTTGGCCTTTTCCAGCAATTGGGCCCGATCATCAGGATGGGCGATTTCAATAAGCGCTTGTGCTCGTTCACGAATGGTTCTTCCATTTAGCTCAGCCGAACCGTATTCGGTGATGACGATATCCACGGATTCCCTTAAAGTAAAGAGATTAGGGTACCCTTCAACATCGATCAGGATGTTGGATTCGCCCCTGAGATTCCTGCTGGTCAAGGCAAAGATCGTGATGCCACCTCGGGACAGTTCGGCACCGTTGACCAGGTTCATAGCCTCACCTGGACCGGCGGCAACATTACCCCTGCCGGTATGCAGGGCGACCCGGCCTGTCAAATCGACTTTTCTGGCAGGAATCAGTGCGACAAAATCTGGATTTCGACCGATATGAATCGGATTGGAGACTCTTTCGATCCCCTGAAACTCCACCAAAGGGTTTCGATCCAGCCATTTAAAGAGTTTTTTGGACCCGACCGCATACGAGGTGAGGGATTTGCCCCGAAAAATAGATTTTTTTCGATTGCTCACCGCTCCGCTTTTCACCAGTTCCATCAGGGCATCCGTAAAAACCGGGGTGTGGATTCCCAGATGTCTTTTCCCGACCAGACGTTTGCCAAGGGCTTCAAAAACAGGGCCTGTAAAAAAGGAGATACAACTGCCATCCTCAATTCTTGAGGCCACATTTTCAGCCACTTTTTCCTGAACGGGATCCACTGGCCAACGGTCGAGATAGATGGGATCCTCGGTTGCTTTCACCACGTGATCGAATTCATCGATATGAACAAACGTATCCCCGAAAGTAAAGGGAGTAGCCGGATTAATTTCACCGATCACAACACCTGCCTGGTCCATGGCGTAACGCGCTACATCCACCGCAACACCGAGACTGCAATAGCCCTCTTCGTTGGGGGGAGTCACCTGGATAAAAACAGCATCGATATGAATTCTTTCAGACCGGATCAACTCGTGTATTCGTGAAAAGCGGCAGGGAATGAGATCGGCGCGGCCTTCGGTAATGGCTTCACTGGCAACCCACCCTGAAAAAAAGGTTTTTAACCGGAATTTATGGGCCAAACGTGACGGGTTTTCTTCGCCGGTAATTGCATCTCCGAAACTCAGCAGCTGGATCAGTTCCAGATCCCTCAGATTCGGGGCTTCTGAATTCAGGATATGTTTTACCAGGGTTCTGGGCTCACCGCCGCCTGTCCCCAAAAAGATACTCATCCCCGGCTCGATATCCTCAAAAGCCTCATCAAGGGTTTCAATCCGCTTTCTCCATCCCTTGCCGGACAATAAATCCATCTTTTTAACCATTTGAAATATTCTCATCATCCTCTTCTTTCCGACAGTGAGAATATATGATTTTATTGCTGAATGCAAATGATGTACAAGGAAAAATCAACGTGGGATATTAGCTGCCGCGCTGTCATTCTGAGGGAGCGACCCGCAACGGCTCGATGCTTGAAAAGACAATATTTCCTATGAAATGGATTGAAACCACGGCGACCGAAGAATCTCTGTTTCCAAGCCCGGACCGGTCATGAGATCCGACCTGGAGTTGATAAAAGAAATACTGCCCTGGCTGGAAGAAAGATTATTCGTCGGCCACTGGGCGCGTGCCAAATAACCGAGCATGATGTCGGCCTCCTCAAAATGACAGTCCTGAATACCTTGTCACTGACTTAATTTGACGCCAATGCCCTGAATCCCCCTTTTTCTAAGGGGGAGTATTTAAGGATCCATCCCTCTTTTTCTACGGGGGAGGTTAAAGATCCCAAAACGGTTTCATCGGTCGGAAGAATTCCACAAATGACAGTTACACCACCTGACGGCGTTCAATAATCTGTCCCCTGGTGCCGATAACCACTTCTTCCATGGGAATTTTTCTGCCGGCTTTTTCAAGTCCCTTTCGGACGATCATGGGAAGAGCCGAGCAGCAGGGAACTTCCATGATTAAGGAAGTAATGCTTTTAAGCCCCGCAACCTGGCAGATCTGTGCGAATTTGTCGATATATGCCTGGGCGTTATCCAGCTTGGGACATCCCATCATGACCGCCTTGCCCTGGAGAAAATCCTGATGGAAATTCCGATAGGCAACAGGCACACAATCGGCTACCACCAGAAGGTCCGCTCCTTTTAAAAAGGGTGCATTGGGTGGTACCAGCATGATTTGAACCGGCCAGTTGGACAGCAGGGATTCGCTTTCGGGGCTTGGTTTGAAACCACCATGATTTTCCCGGGTCTTGCCCGTATCGAATGTCTGGATCCGGGCTGACGGGCACCCTGTATGAATAAATTCGCCCTCATGCCGTCCTTTTTCCCTGTCGGCAAGGTACTCTTCAACCGCTTCCTCATCAAACTCGTCGGCTTCCCGCTCAACAATGCGAAGAGCGCCGGTGGGGCAGTCTCCAAGGCAAGCACCCAGGCCGTCGCAGAATTGATCCTTGACCACCCGGGCTTTTCCGTTTTCAACCACCAGTGCCCCTTCTGCACAAGCCGGAACACAATTGCCGCAACCATCACAGAGTTCTTCATCGATTTCCACTATTTTACGAATCACTTTCATCATTTCACCTCTGCTGCTTATTAGCTAACTTCCCACAAGTCCCCCTTTGAAAAAGGGGCATTTAGGGGGATTTTTAAAATGGTATCAGGTTGTCAAATCCCACCCGGCCTCCTTTCAAAGGGGGGAGCGGTTATTTGCCGGTTTGGACCTGACACGCAGGGTATTTAATTCAACACAGCACTTTTTGAGCCTCTTTCCGGCCGCTTTCAGTCAAAAATGATTTTTCGATAATTTTCTCCAGGCGTTCCTTTTCCATGGGACTTTCTTTTTGCTTCTCCTCCAGGTTGGCGATAAGATCCGCATCATAGAGAACCTTGAAATTGATGGTCTCTTCCTCACGGGGCCAGTGATGATGTCCGATCAGGTCACACACTTCCTGGATCAGCTTTTCATTGGCCCCCAGCTTTTCCAGGATGGATCGCGCTACCGGCGGCCCCTCAATATGCTGATATTTGGGCGAGGCACTGTTGTATTTTTTTTCAGCCTCGGGAATTCCGATATCATGCAGATAAGCGGATGTCAGAATCACGGCCATATTGCCCTGTTCCGCTTTACCGATTCGTTCGGCATACCGGGCAACCCGGGTGGCGTGGCCGATACGTTTAAAATCGCGCTTGAAATAGCGTTTCATCTCTATGGCCACCTTGTCTTTTAAAAAATCCTCCCTCTGGGATGCCACTTCCGGTGGAAGATCCCCGATGCATTGTTCTGCATACTGGCAGTAGGCCGCACATCCGAAATCCATCTGAGGATTCACAAACCGGTGGCCGCAATGGTTGCACTTTCGGGTGGTGTCATCTTTGAAAAATTCCACCACTTCTCCGCACTGAGGACATTTTGTATCGAAAATAGCCCCCGGTTTCCAATACCGGCTGTCTTGTCCTGGGCATTTCATGCTGTATACCTCCTGAATTTTGGAAACTTGAAACTTCAGTCAAAGCATATGAATCATCTGGAGAAGTTTCAAGTTTCCCTTTCCATGGTTTCTTATCCGAGGATTGCTTTCAGATCCTCATCAGGGGTGGAAACGGGCATGACATTGAAATTGTCCACCAGCACTTTTAACACATTGGGGGTGATAAAGGCCGGAAGGCTCGGCCCAAGGCGAATATCCTTGATTCCCAGATAAAAGAGGGTGAGCAAAATGGCGCAGGCTTTCTGTTCGTACCAGGACAGAATCATGGACAAAGGAAGATCGTTTACACCGCAGTCAAAAGCCTTTGCCAGAGCGGAAGCGACCTGAATAGCCGAATAGGCGTCATTGCACTGTCCGACATCCAGAAGCCTTGGAATACCGCCGATATCCCCCAGGTCCTTGTCAAAAAAGCGAAACTTGCCGCATGCCAGTGTCAGCACCACACAGTCTTTGGGTACCTTTTCCACAAATTCGGTATAATAGCTTCGACCTGGTTTGGCCCCGTCACAGCCGCCCACCAGGAAAAAGTGGCGAAGCTGTTTGTTTTTCACGGCATCAATCACCTTGTCGGCAACACCCAGAATTGCATCATGGCCAAACCCCACCATCACCGATTTCCCGGGTTTGTCTTCGGTAAACCCCGGAAGCTCCAGCGCTTTATCAATGACGGGTTTGAAATTTTTATCCGCAATATGTTTCACCCCCGGCCATCCCACAAGCCCAGTGGTGAAAATATTGTCATGATAAAGATTCTGGGGTTTTTGGATACAGTTGGTGGTCATAAGGATTGCCCCCGGAAAATCGGAAAATTCTTTCTTTTGATTCTGCCAGGCAGTACCGTAGTGACCGTAAAAGTGCGGATATTTTTTGAGTTTCGGATATCCGTGGCACGGAAGCATCTCTCCATGGGTGTAGACATTGATTCCGGTGCCTTCTGTCTGTTTCAGGATCTCTTCCAGGTCTTTCAGGTCGTGCCCGGATACACAAATGGCTTTGCCTTTTTTAGGCCCTAAAGGAACCTTGGTGGGTACGGGATTTCCGTATTTGCCCGTGTTGCCGGCATCCAGGAGTTCCATGGCCCGAAGGTTGATTTCTCCACATTTCAATGCAAGCCCGACCAGGTCATTGACCCCTAGATTTTTATCCAGGGTGGCCGCCAGGCCTTCGTGAATGAACGCATAAACCTTGTCATCCTCCTGGCCGAGAATCTGGGCGTGGTCCGCATAGGCGGAAATACCTTTAATGCCATAAATAATTGTTTGCTGAAGCGAATGGACATCCGGATCAATACTCGGATCCGATTTGACCCCGACTTTTTCTCCTTGAGCAATCATGGCCTCTTGAGTATCGGCAGGCTTAAACACTGCGGGGCCATCGCCGAAATCCGTTTTTCCGCCGGCTGCTTTGACCTTGGCTGCAAGACCTTCCCGCAGACTGACCGTCTTGTTGATCAATTCAACAAATCTGTCAGGATCAAAGTCCACATTGGTCAGTGTGGAAAAAGTTGCCTCACAGGTAAATCGGTTGATTTCGGAATCCACCACGCCGACTTTTCTCCCCTCTGCCGCATACTGGGAAAGCCCTTTGAGCGCATAGATTAAAAGATCCTGAAGAGTGGCCACTTCATGGGATTTCCCACATACGCCGATCTTGGTGCACCCTTCACCTTTAGCCGTCTGTTCGCACTGATAACAAAACATGATTCCTCCTCTTTGTTTGACGTTAATAATGCGTTTGGTTTTTTTCATGTTTTGATTCTTTCTTACATCATAACATGATATTCTTTCCTTGACTTAGATCAAAAAAATGAATTTTTTTTAAAAAAAAGGATTTCAATGAATCAATTTTATCGGATCATTTTGCAAATACCCATATTCTCAGGCCTCTCGGATCATTATCTACAGGAAATTGAAAATATCGCAGTCGAAAAACATTTCAACCGGGGTGACATCATTTTCTCCGAAGGGGATTATGGGGATGGCTTTTATGTGGTGATTGACGGCCAGGTGAAAATCCACAAGTTATCCATGGATGGGAAGGAAAAGATTCTTCATATATTCGGTCCGGGCGAACCTTTCGGAGAAGTCCCCGTATTTACCGGAAAAGCATTTCCTGCCAATGCAGAATCACTGTCAAAGAGCAGATTACTGTTTTTCCCCAAAGATCATTTTGTAGCGCTGATTATGAAAAATCCATCTCTGGCTTTGACCATGCTTGGGGTGCTGTCCATGCGGCTTCGTGAGTTCACTGTTCAGATCGAGCATCTGGCCCTGAAAGAAGTTCCCGGTCGAATTGCCTCTTATCTTCTTTATGTATCCGAAGAGCAGGAAAGTTCCAACAGCATTGAACTTGAAATATCCAAGGGGCAACTGGCCAGCCTTCTGGGCACGATACCGGAAACTCTTTCCCGGATTTTTTCAAAAATGTCTTCACAGGGTCTGATAGAAGTTGAAGGTCGCACCATCTGGCTTTTAGACCGTGAAGGACTTACGGATCTGGCTGACTCAGGAAAACTGTAACTATAATCCTACTTCATCGTCCGAAGCACCGTCAAGCTGATAAACGCAAGGAGCCATGCCACGCAAATATGGAAATGAATTTTGAAAAGGAATCATGGGGAGAAAAAAATGTCTTGAGGGGTCGGATCATAAGGAGTGCGGAAATCGCACTTTCGTTTATCAATCAAAAGCACGACTTCTGCACTCTTTATTTTACCGATATTTTTACAACTGACGATGAAAAGGTCTAGGAGTGAATCAGTTTTGGAACCCGTATTTTTCCGGTTTCTGTGAGAGAACCACCTGACAGGGTACCGACACCTCCTCCGCCATGCGTGGAAACCTCAAAATCCGGATAAGCGTTTCCGCCATGTTCGGTAAAATCGAGCCCTTCCAATTCTTCTTCAGGAGATACCCGAAGTCCTGCTGTCGCGGAAATAAGCTTGAACATAAGATAGGCTGTTGGAAATACCCAGAGAAAACAAGCAACAATTCCCAGAATCTGAACCCCGATAATCGAAAAAGATGTTCCACCGATATTGAAAATTCCTGCCGCCAAGGTTCCCCAGGCACCGCAGACTCCATGAACTGAAATAGCACCTACCGGATCATCCACCCGGATTTTTTCAAAGAATAAAACCGATAGTACTACAATAACGCCTGCTGCAGCGCCAATAATAACCGCACTGGAAGGAGTCACTGTCGCACATGGGCTTGTGATGGCTACAAGTCCTGCCAGGGCGCCGTTGAGACTCATACCGATTTCCGGTTTGCCGAATTTGATCCATGAAGCTGCCAGGGCCAATACGGCACCTGCTGCTGCCGATAAATTGGTATTGACAAAAATCATGGCAATATCCTTGTTGGCGGCTGTCGTAGATCCGGGATTGAATCCGAACCATCCCAACCACAGGATAAAAACACCCAGAGCCGCCAGGGGCATGTTATGCCCCAAAATGGGTTTGATCCGACCATCTTTGCCATATTTGCCCAGACGGGGTCCCAGAACGAGAGTTCCAGCCAGCGCAGCCCATCCACCCACTGAATGAACCACCGTTGATCCTGCAAAATCGATAAATCCGAGACCCTCAAGCCATCCGCCTCCATTGTAGAGTCCGCCCCAGGCCCAGCTTCCAAACACCGGGTAAATGAATGCGCTGATCAAAGCACTGTAAATCAAATAGCCGGAAAACTTGGTGCGTTCTGCCATGGCGCCTGAAACAATGGTGGCGGCCGTTGCGGCAAAAACCACCTGGAACATCCAGAAAGCCAGAACCCATGGATCTCCTCCGATACTGAAATCACTCAGAAAAAAGCCTGAAGTCCCGAACCATCCCGTGGATGAAGCTCCGAACATCAAGCCGAAACCGATGGCCCAGAATGCAAGGGTGCCGATTGAGAAATCCATGAGGTTTTTCATCATGATATTGATCGCATTTTTTGCACGGGTAAAACCGGCCTCCACCATGGCGAAACCGGCTTGCATGAAAAAGACCAGGGCCGCTGCGATCATGGTCCACAAATAATCGGCGTGGGTTTGTACCAATTGAATAGCCTGCCGGTTTGATTCGAGCGTCGGAGGCTCATCTCCGGCGTAAACCCATGCAGCGCCATACAGCAAAACCATTATGGATAGAACATATTTTTTCATTTTGACCTTTGCCTCCTCAGATTATGGGTTGTTTCGTTTTTTATATGTTTGTTTGGGTTAAATTGCATCAGTTCCCGACTCACCGGTCCTGATCCTGAAAGCTTCTTCCAGATTCGAGACAAATATTTTTCCATCTCCGATTTTGCCGGTTCTGGCTGTTTCCTGAATGGTTTCGACCACCTTGGATGACAAGGTTTCATCAACGATCATGTCAATTTTAATTTTTGGCACAAAATCAACCTGATATTCGGCTCCCCGATATATTTCCTTGTGCCCCCGCTGCCTTCCATAACCTTTAACCTCTGTAATGGTCATGCCGCTGACTCCGATTCGGTTGAGATTCTCTTTTACATCATCCAGTTTAAACGGCTTTATGATGGCTTCTATTTTTTTCATTCATCCTTCTCCTTATTCAAGCGAACACGCTTTGTTGCAATGATTGTTCGAATGATCCCGGGCATCTGTTTTTTTTTCTTAGAGCAATTATGGTGCCAATATTAATAACGATATGTAACCACCTGAAATAATATTATTAATTGTGAAATTGTGCCCGATACTGAAAGTGGATAATCGTTTTAGAAAAAACAAAAATGTATATTAATAAATAGGTTATAACAAAAATGTAAGATACGGTTTGCATCTTGCCCTTGGAAAATAAGTGCGATGACTTACCATGACTTAAGTAGTGATCAGGATCAATTGACTATTATTTACGTAAATTTCTACAAATAAATCAGTAATATTGAGTATTTACTTTTATTGAAAAGAATTTATAATTGACTCAAACTGTCAACTCAAAACCAATAAGCTATTCAACTCTTAACAGGAAAGGAGGGGAACGATGAAATTCAGGGATTTGTTTTTGCCAAAAATCGCACGTTCCGATCCGAAAGTGCGTAAAGAGGCAGTAAAAGCGGAAATTAACAAGGAACTGTTAAAACAGGTGGTTAAAAAAGATAGTCATCCGGAGGTCAGGGAGGCAGCGAAAAATCGCCTCAAAGAATTAGGAGCCTGACTGTTCGAAGAATTTCCTGATGTCGTTTTTATTAAAAAAAACGCCCATTTTCCCCTATGCAACCGATAAGGATTTTACTTTTAGGGGAAGATGGGTCTTTATTTTTTAAACTACTCAGCTTTAAGGCGATGGCTTATGAATTCCGAGATGGCATCGGCGTCATGGGTAGAAATATCGTTGAAAAAAATAGCGATATTGTAAGCGTTATCTCCAGGCACGGGTTCTGTGCGAACCACCGCACCCCTGCAGAAGATTTTTTTGATCGATGACTTTTCTTGATCATTGGGGGGAAGAAACAGATGGATATCCAGCGTCGTCATTGGTTTGATATATTTATTAACCCTGCAGTAAGCTCCTGAACGGCTGATATTCGTTGTTTCCGTATTGAAGTCAAAGCCATCGCGATGCATTTTAACCGGAACATTGCTGATTAAACGCGGGTCTTTCCTTCTTTCATTTACAGATCTGAACGAGATCACATTAGCTCCTTGATGAATAAGATATCCTATCCACGGACTTGATAGCCGATATTTTCTTATGGTTCAGTAAAAATTCCAAAATTGTTTCTCCTACACACCTTACTGCACCTGAGGTATCCTTTTCCATGGCGGCTATCATACTAGTATTTATCTAATGAAACAATAAATTTTTAGGCTCATGCAAGATCAATCATTCGACCGGCTGCTTTGTGCCAGGTCCAGGATCAAATCCGTATAAATTTGGGATGCCCGGCACACTTTTTGATAAGATACGGACTCTTCCGGCGTATGGGCCATTTCCAGTCGGCCGGCCCCCAAAAGAATCGGTTTTATCCCTGCAGCCCACAATTGGTTGGCATCGGAATGGCTTCTGAATGTATTGGGTTTCCAGGACATGCCTCTTGTGGAATAGACTCTTTGAAGACTTTCCACAACAGGGCCTCTGGGGGGAAGTTCATACCCTGCGTCAATGGTCATGATTCTGAAGGTAGAGCGAATTGTCTTATAGTTCTCACAGTATCGCATAAAGACTTCTTCAAGTTCTGTGGCGATGATTCCCACGGGAGAGGATGGAGGAATATGGATGTCCAGCCAGGCTTCGCATCGGTCAGCCACTGCAAAACCTGCACGGGCACTGAAAAGATCCCTGATATTGTATACCACTTCTGGTCTGTTTTTTCCCATATGTTGACTGATCTCAATTAAGCCGTTGAGTAAAATCTCTATGGCGTTTTCTTTTTTATTGGCCAGGGAGGCGTGCATTCTTTTGCCGAAAGTGCGAAGAAGAATTTCCATATAGCCGAAATGGCCCAAGCAGGGTTGCAAATTGGTGGGTTCTCCGATGACAGCCCATGGAAAATGATATTCTTCCAGAAATTGGGCTGCCCCATCGCCGTCTTCTTCTTCACCCACCACCAAGGCGAGGGCTGCCGGCGGATCCTTTTTTAGAATTTCCTTTGATGCGATCATGGCCTCGACCATGGCGGCGCATCCGCCTTTCATGTCAGCCGTTCCCAGGCCGATAACACGGTCGCCTTTCTCCTCCCACCCGAAGTCATCGAACTCATAGGCAGGGGTTGTGTCCACATGCCCCACAAAGACCAACTCTGTTTTAATTTCTTTTTTGGGAAGTACCAGAATGTTATATCGATTTTCATCCACAGACTGGCGTTTCACCCGGAATTCATGATCTTTGAGATAAGTATGCAAAAATTCCAGGACCTGTTCCTCTTTACCCGAGGGACTGTAGATGTCGACGATTTCCTGAAACAGCCTTTTCAGACGCTCTACTTTAATGTTTTCGAGAAATTTAGAAATCATAGAGGGTTATTTCTTTTTGACCAGTTTTCCTTTTTTTGCTCGGTATAGCCGTTTATGCTGTTGTTCTCCTGTCAGATTCATGCTTAGATAAATATGTTCGATCGGATTTGAAAATCCCATTTTTTTGAAAAAATGGAGTCCTGGATGATTTTCCGCCTGGCTGTCTACAATGAGCATTCGAACACCATCATCAATCATGAGGGCGTGAAACTTATGAAATAATTTTTCCGCAATCCCGGCTCGCTGATACCCTTCTGCAACACCCAGCCAGATCAGATGGCCGTATTTCCATGCGGACCTGCTTTTGCTGATGGTCGTACCCAGTGCAAATCCCACAAGCTCATCATCGATTTCAGCTACCAGACAAAATTCCGAATCTCCCAGATACAACTCCACCACTTCAAATTCATCCCACGTTCGATAAAGGTTCTTAAGGCCTTCGGCTTCAAAAAGCTCTTCACCTAAATGAAATACCTTGGGAATGTCGTCAATTTCCATCTCCCGAATTTTTACCTGTCCTGATTTTAAAGGGTTTTGTTCGTGGTTTCCTTCTTCGGTCATAAATCTTGATTACCTCGTTTATCATTGATTGTTACAATACTCATTGATTCCTTTTTTTACAAATAATATAACCATATTAAAAAATAAATCAGTAATTTTTAAAAACTTCGCTCAAATCATACCGGATTAAGGAAATGGACGTCGATGGAATATAAAAAAATATCATTTAAAAACACCTCCGGACTTGAGATATCCGGGCGAATGGATCTTCCGGCTGATAGAGAACCTTTAGCCTATTCACTTTTCGCCCATTGTTTTACGTGTACCAAAAACTTGAAGGCCATAGCCCACATCTGTCGGGCCTTAACTGATCGGGGATTAGCGGTATTGAGATTTGATTTTACCGGGTTGGGCGACAGTGAAGGGGACTTTTCCGAGACGAATTTTTCTTCCAACATCCAGGATCTGGTCGCTGCCGCAGATTTTATGGGAAAAGAATTTGAACCGCCTAAGATACTTATCGGCCATTCCCTTGGGGGTGCCGCAGTGCTTCATGCCGGTTCCAGAATTGAGTCCACCAGGGCTGTAGTCACAATCGGTGCGCCTGCAGACCCTGCGCATCTCAAGCGTTCCCTGAAAGATTCCAGAAAAAAAATTGAAACAGAAGGACAAGCGGAAATCGCTATTGGTGGAAAATCCTTTATTATCAAAAAACAGTTTCTGGATGATCTCGAAAAAATCCAGATGCAAAAGGCAATCCGTAATTTAAAAAAACCGCTTCTGATTCTCCACTCCCCATTGGATGAAATTGTCGATCCTGAAAATGCGGCCATAATTTTCAAAGCCGCTTTTCACCCTAAGAGTTTTATATCGTTGGATCGGGCAGATCATTTACTGTCCAATGAAGAAGATGCCATTTACACGGGTTCTGTAATCGCGGCCTGGGCTGAGAAATATGTGTATCGGCCTGATCAAAGAAAATGGGTGGAAGATCCGAAGGATAACCGCGTTATCGCCAGAATCGGTCAAACATTATATCGTACCGATATTTTGGCCAATGGCCATCATCTTATTGCGGATGAGCCCCGGGCAGTGGGTGGAGGCAATCTGGGCCCCACCCCTTATGACCTGCTTGTATCGGGTCTGGGAGCTTGTACCTGTATGACTCTTCGCATGTATGCGGATCGAAAAAAATGGCCGGTGGAATCCATATCGGTAAGATTGAACCATCAAAAAATCCATGCGGATGAATGCCAAAATTGTGAAACTCAATCCGGCAAACTTGATCAGATCGATCTTGAAATTGATATCAAAGGGGATTTGGATCAGGATCAGAAAAAAAGAATGATGGAAATTGCTGAAAAGTGTCCTGTTCACAGGACCCTTCATTCGGAAATGGTGACCAACACGGTGCTGGCAGATCCATCCGGGAAAAGTGCGGATGATTAACAGTCTGGCGACCGAAGCATGATACTGAATTTCGCTGATGATCAGCCTGGCAGTTCAATGTTATCCGTCATGCAGGACTTAGGGCTTGATCCGGCATCCGGAAAAACCAGCTTTGTGAATCCACCTGGATCGCACTGAAACGCTTTACTTTGTGCCCGGCTTTCACCCACCGGCGTCAAGTTACGAAATTGACAAGGTATTCAAGATTGTCATTCTGAGGAGGCCAATATCTTGTACGCATTTTATGGGATGTGCTCAGTGGCCGACGAAGAATCTTTTATCCATGTTGGCACGGTCTTTTTTTCTACTCCATGTCAGATCTGATGACCGGTCCGGCTCTATAAGAGAGATTCTTCGGTCGCCGTGGTTTCAATCGACTTCATGGGAAAGATTTTTTTCAAACCTCTAACCCGTTGCGAGCCGCTCCCTCAGAATGACATGCAAGAAATCGTTTTCGACCCCTGATACTGATATTAAACAGAATTTTAACTTGACGGCAATGGGCTTTGGCCCGAATGACGATACAATGGAATCGATTATAATTAAATCCAGTCACTTATGAGAACCTATGACTGTCAAGAAAATCAGAATGGATTCGGAAAGAGGATATCATGCAACTCAATAATATTTTTTCGGACATACCTGAAGATATTCCTGATGAGATTTTTGAAACCATGATTTCATCCGAAAAAATACTCATAGAACGTATTATCAGCAGGGGACAGGTTTCGGCGGAGGGGTTCTGGTATGACCAGGAAAAAAATGAGTGGGTCATTTTACTTAAAGGCTCCGCGCGGATCCGTTTTGAGACGGATGTTCCGGACCAGAGAGACCTTATAATACTGAATTAATTATAAATAACTAA